>NZ_LQPE01000017.1 GCF_002101735.1 Mycobacterium kyorinense
TACTACCCACCCGGGTGGAAAAGTAGGACACCGCCGAACACCCACAAAAAAGGGCACCCACAAGGTGCCCTTTTTTATTTTCTAGTCGAAAAGCGTGAGAGTCGCTGATTTACGGCGTTTCTCTAATTCGAGAAGCGTTCGTTTGCGATCCAATCCACCGCCATAACCGGTAAGGCTGCCGCCTGCGCCGATAACGCGGTGACACGGCACAATAATGGCAATCGGATTGTGTCCGTTGGCCAATCCAACCGCCCGCGCCGCCCCGATAGCCCCAATTTGTGCTGCGACTTCGCCGTAGGAGCGAGTTTCGCCGTACGGGATCGTCGTCAAGGCTTGCCAGACCCGGCGCTGAAAATCGGTACCAACCATGTCGAGTTGCAGGTCGAATTCGGTGAGATCGCCGGCGAAATAGGCCTGGAGTTGGTCGACGGCGTCCGGAAATGCCGCTTCATCGAGAGTCCAACCAGCACGATCGGGCTCGTAGGTCTGATCGACCATGCGGAGGTTCGTCAAGATGTCGCCGCGCCCGGCCAGCGTCAACGGGCCGATCGGGCTGTCGATGGTGCGGTAGTGAATCACGCGATCTCCTTCGATGGCCAATGGTTTACCGGATGCTCCGGCGTCGTCCACAGATGCTGGGTGGCGTAGGACCGCCAGGGGCGCCACGGCAGGCTGCGCTCGATGAGCGTCCGCTGGTCCGCGGGCAATCCGAGCTGTTCGGCGGCCAGTCGCAGCCCCAGGTCGGTTGCCGGAAACGCGTCAGGATCGCCCAGTGCGCGCATGGCAATCACTTCTGCGGTCCACGGCCCGACGCCGGGCAGCGTCAGCAGCTGCCGGCGGGCGGCGTTCCAGTCGCAACCCGCATCGAGCACCACACTGCCGTCGGCGAGTCCTTCGACCAACGCCGTCACCGTCCGCCGACGCGACTTGGGCACGGCCAGATGGGCCGGATCGATCTCGGCGAGCTGCTCGACCGACGGGAAGGTGTGCGTCAGCGCGCCGCCGGCGTCGGGTACCGGGTGCCCGTACGCGGCGACCAGCCTGCCCGCGTGGGTGCTGGCGGCCTTTGTCGAGATCTGCTGAGCCAACACGGCGCGGATGGCCAGTTCGCTTTCGTCGACGGTGCGGGGAATGCGTTGGCCCGGCGCCTTCGCCACCACTGCGGCCAGCTCAGGGTCAGCCGCCAACACGTCGATCACCGCCTCCGGGTCGGCGTCGAGGTCCAACAGCCGCCGGCACCGGGCGATCGCCGTCGTCAGGTCGCGGAAGTCATCGAGGACCAGTTGGCAACGGACATGATCGGGTGCCGGTGTCAGGCTGACGACGCCGTTGCCCGACGGCAGCCGCAGTGTGCGGCGGTACATGCCGTCGCGTACTTCCTCGCACCCGGGGACCGCGCCCGCGGCCAGGTGGCCGAAAACGCCTTCGTAGGCGAACGGCGTCCGTACCGGCAGGCGCAGTGTCACCGACCCCGGCGAGGTGTGGTTGCACCCGAACTGGGCCGCCGCTCGTTGGCGCAACGCCGTGGGAGTGCTGTCGCACACCGCGCGCAGCGTCTCGTTGAACTGGCGGATGCTGGAAAACCCGGAGGCGAACGCGACATCGCTGAACGGAAGGTCGGTCGTCTCGATCAGCACCCTGGCGGTCTGCGTGCGCTGCGCGCGGGCCAGCGCGAGCGGGCCGGCGCCGAGCTCGGCCTGCAGCAAGCGCTCCAGCTGACGGGCGGTGTAGCCGAGGCGGGCGGCCAGGCCGCTGACGCCTTCGCGGTCCACGGTGCCGTCGGCGATGAGTCGCATCGCCCGCGCGACGACGTCGCCGCGCACGTTCCATTCCGGCGAGCCCGGCGACGCGTCCGGGCGGCACCGCTTGCAGCCCCGAAACCCGGCGCGCTGGGCGGCGGCAGCGGTCGGGTAGAACTGCACGTTACGGGCAAACGGCGGCCGCACGGGACAGCTGGGCCGGCAATAGATGCCGGTGGTCAGCACGGCGGTGACGAACCAGCCGTCGAACCGGGCGTCTTTGGACTGCACGGCCCGGTAGCAGCGGTCGAAGTCTTCATGCACGATTCGACCATTACACCTGGGCGCCGACAGCACTAGCGGAAAAGCGACATCTAGGTGGCGAGCGTGGCCAGCCTGGTCGGCTCGTCGTGGCCGCGCAGCGTTACGGTGTCGCCCAGCGACCAGTGGGCACGCTCCTCGTCGCCGGCGCCCTCGACCGCTGCCGACGACGCCAACAACCGCGTCGGTTGCTCCTTGGCCAGTTCGCTCAGCCGGGCTGCCTCGTTGACCGGCTCGCCGATCACCGTGTACTCGAATCGTTCCTTGGCGCCGACGTTGCCGGCGACCACCTGTCCCGCCGCCACGCCGATGCCCGCCTGGCACTCCGACACCTCGCGCTCCAGCCGCTCGGCGATGGCGCGAGCGGCGGCCAGTGCCTGGTCTTCGGGATGCTCCAGGCGATTTGGCGCGCCGAAGACGGCCAGCGTCGCATCACCCTCGAATTTGTTGACGAGTCCGCAATGGCGGTCCACTTCGTCGACGATCACCGCGAAGAACCGGTTCAGCAGTTGGACGATCTCTGTGGCCGGCCGCTTGGTCACCAACTGCGTCGAGGCGATGATGTCGACGAAAAGCACTGCCACATGGCGTTCTTCGCCGCCGAGCTTGGGCCGTTCTCGTTCGGCGGCCGCGGCCACTTCGCGACCGACGTGGCGGCCGAACAGGTCGCGCACGCGTTCCCGCTCCCGCAGCCCGTTGACCATCGCGTTGAAACCGCTTTGCAATTCGCCGAGTTCGGTTCCGTCGAACGCCACCAGGTCGACCTGCAGGTCGCCCTGTTCGACGCGCTGGAGTGCGGCGCGCACCACCCGCACCGGTGTTGCGATGAGCCAGGACAACAACCACATCAGCGTGAATCCGAATATCAGTGTGGCCGCGGACAAGATGAGCACCGCCACCCCGAACTGGGTCTCGGTCATGTTGCGCAGTACCAGCGCAAAAAACGCTGTCAGCGCAATGCCGATGACCGGCACGCCGGAACCGAGCATCCACACCATCATGGTCCGGCCCATGATGCCCGGGGCGAATCGCCGTGGCGGCGGCCCGGCCTCGAGCGCTTGGGCGGCGACCGGCCGCAGGGTGAACTCGAAAATGAGATAGCAGGCCGTGGCGACCAGGACACCGCAAAAGCTCACCGAGAACAGGGTTTGCGGGATGAACAGGCTGTTGGTCAGGCCGTAGAGGGTCGTGAAAAGCGCCGCTCCCGTTCCCCACAGGATGAAGTTGACGGCCGCCGCCCCTGCCGGGGCCTGGAAGGTGTTGCGTTCGTCGGCCGGGGTGGGGCTGCGTTCTTCGATCGCCCAGCGCAATACGCCGACCGTGCGCCGGGTGATCCAATAGGTGCCGAGTACCAGCGCGACCGCGATATAGGCAGGCACGGCCGCGAACGTGAGCCACGCGGGCGCGTCGGAAAAGACGCTGGGTACCGGAAACGCGACGCTGAGCAACAGCAGGTCCACGCCGATTCCGATCAGGTTCACCCCGACGATGAACACGGTGAGGATCACCTGAATCCGCACGCGGCGGCGCCGTTGGCTTTCCGATACCCTGCCGAGCAGCCACGAGCCGTACGCCGGGGTCTCGGGCAGCCGACCGCTCTGCCGAGTCACACGCTCCAGCAGCCGACCTAGCCGTTGGGCCAGTGTTCTCTGGGCCATCATGGTGGCGTCAGCCTAATTTGTCCGCTCGACGGCCCTTAAGGTGAGTCGCGTGCGTCTTGTGATCGCCCGGTGCACCGTCGACTACCTGGGCCGGCTTACCGCGCATCTGCCCTCCGCGCGCCGGCTGCTGCTGTTCAAGGCAGACGGCTCGGTGAGCGTGCACGCCGACGACCGTGCCTACAAGCCGCTGAACTGGATGAGCCCGCCGTGCCGGCTCACCGAGGAACTCGACGGGAAGCTGCCGGTCTGGGTCGTCGAGAACAAGGCCGGCGAGCAGTTGCGGATCACCGTCGAGGAGATCGAGCACGATTCCACTCACGAGCTGGGCGTGGATCCCGGGCTGGTCAAGGATGGCGTCGAGGCTCATCTGCAGGCGCTGCTCGCCGAACACGTCGAGCTGCTCGGCGCGGGATACACGTTGGTGCGCCGGGAGTTCATGACCCCGATCGGTCCGGTCGACCTGCTGTGCCGTGACGAACAGGGCCGCAACGTCGCCGTCGAGATCAAGCGGCGCGGCGAGATCGACGGCGTCGAGCAGCTCACCCGATACCTCGAATTGCTCAACCGCGACAGCCTGCTGGCGCCGGTGAGCGGGGTGTTCGCCGCACAGCAAATCAAGCCGCAGGCCCGGACTTTGGCTATGGATCGTGGAATCCGTTGTCTGACACTGGATTACGATCGAATGCGCGGCATGGATAGCGACGAATACCGGCTATTCTGACATGGCCCGGCGTCGCGCATCACCCCGTCGGCAGCAGCCGTCAAGGCCGCTGCCGGGTATGCGCCGGGTGGAATCCGGGCCCGACGGCTACGAGTACGAAGTGCGACCGGTTGCCGCCACGCGAGCCGCTAAGACGTACCGGTGCCCGGGCTGTGACCACGAAATCCGTCCCGGGACACCGCATGTGGTGGTGTGGCGCGCTGATGCGGGGGAGGCGGCGGTGGAAGACCGCCGGCACTGGCACACGCCGTGCTGGGCCAACCGCGCAAACCGCGGGCCCACGCGCAAGTGGTATTAGCGGCGATCGCAAGCGCGGCGAAGCCGGGTGCGGCGGTTCGCCGCCGAGGTCTTAGTGAGCCGAATCGGCTGCCGGCTCGACCAACTCGATCAAAACGCCGCCGGCGTCTTTCGGGTGGATGAAGTTGATCCGCGAATCCGCCGTGCCGCGCCGCGGCGTGTCGTAGAGCAGCCGGATGCCCTGGCTGCGCAGCCGCTCGGTCAGCGCCTCCAGGTCACTGACCCGGTAGGCCAGCTGCTGGATGCCGGGCCCGCGTTTGTCGAGGAATTTCGCGATCGTCGACGACTCGTCGATCGGGGCCATCAGCTGGATCTGCGCGCTGCCGACCGGGGCGCCGCGCACCGAAAGCATCGCCTCGCGGATGCCCTGTTCGTCGTTGACCTCCTCGTGCAGCACGATCATGCCGAGGTGGTCGTGGTACCAGGCGATCGCCTCGTCGAGGTCGGGCACCGCGATGCCGACGTGATCGACCGCCGTCACCAACGCGCTGGCCAGGGTGCGACGGACGTCAACGTGTTCGGTGGTCATAACGTCACGGTAACCTGACGGGAAAGATTGCGCTTCACCGGCCGCAAAATCGGCCGTTTTCGTCCCTTTCGGAGGTTCTCATGACGACGTCGGTGATAGTTGCTGGAGCACGGACGCCCATCGGCAAGTTGATGGGGTCGTTGAAGGATTTCTCGGCCAGTGACCTGGGCGCTATCGCGATCGCCGGCGCGCTGGAGAAGGCCAAGGTGCCGGCGTCGGCGGTCGAGTACGTGATCATGGGCCAGGTGCTGACGGCGGGAGCCGGGCAGATGCCCGCCCGTCAGGCCGCCGTGGCAGCCGGCATCGGCTGGGATGTGCCGGCGCTGACCATCAACAAGATGTGTCTGTCCGGCATCGACGCCATCGCGCTTGCCGACCAGCTCATCCGGGCCGGTGAGTTCGACGTGGTGGTGGCCGGCGGCCAAGAGTCCATGACCAAGGCGCCGCATCTGCTGATGGACAGCCGGGCCGGCTACAAGTACGGCGATGTGACGGTGCTGGACCACCTGGCCTACGACGGGTTGCACGACGTGTTCACCGACCAGCCGATGGGCGCGCTGACCGAGCAGCGCAACGAGACTGACAAGTTCACCCGTCGCGAACAAGACGAGTTCGCCGCGCGGTCACACCAGAAGGCCGCCGCGGCCTGGAAGGACGGCGTTTTCGCTGACGAGGTCGTGCCGGTGAATATCCCGCAGCGCAAAGGGGATCCGCTGCAGTTCACCGAGGACGAGGGCATCCGCGCCAACACCACCGCCGAATCGCTGGCCGGTCTCAAGCCGGCGTTCCGCAAGGACGGCACCATCACGGCGGGGTCGTCGTCGCAGATCTCCGACGGTGCGGCCGCGGTCGTCGTGATGAACAAGGACAAGGCCAAAGAACTCCGGTTGTCGTGGTTGGTCGAGATCGGCGCGCACGGTGTGGTGGCCGGCCCGGACTCGACGCTGCAGTCGCAGCCGGCCAATGCGATCAAGAAAGCACTTGGCCGCGAAGGCATCTCGGTGGACCAACTTGACGTGGTGGAGATCAACGAAGCGTTTTCCGCGGTCGCGCTGGCCTCGACCAGGGAACTGGGTGTCGACCCCGAAATCGTCAACGTCAATGGCGGCGCGATCGCGGTCGGGCATCCGATCGGCATGTCGGGCGCCCGGATCACGCTGCATGCGGCGCTCGAATTGGCGCGCCGCGGCTCCGGCTACGGTGTCGCAGCGCTGTGTGGCGCCGGGGGTCAGGGCGACGCGCTGATCCTGCGGGCCGGCTGAGGGCCGATGCCCGCGGAAATGGTTGCTGGCCTCGTGAACTGTGATTTTGGTCACCGGAGCCCCGCGACCGGGTGCCAGGACACCGGTAGCGCCGTGCCAGACTTGACGACGTGAGCCGTCCCCGACCCCCGATCGGGCCCGCCCTGGCGGGAGCGGTCGATCTGTCCGCGCTCAAGCAGCGCGCCCAGCAGAGTTCCTCCGCCGGTGGCGATGCGCGAGCCGGCTCGACGAAGCCGGCCGGCGTCGAGATCACCACGGCCAACTTCGAAGACGAGGTGCTGGTCCGGTCCAATCAGGTGCCGGTCGTGGTGTTGCTGTGGTCGCCGCGTAGCGACGTGTGCCTGCAGCTGGCCGACATCCTGTCCGGCCTGGCCGCCGCCGATGGTGGCAAGTGGTCGCTGGCGACCGTCAACGTCGATACCGTTCCCGAGATCGCCCAGATCTTTGGTATCCAAGTGGTCCCCACCGTGGTGGCATTGGCCGCCGGACAGCCGCTGTCGAGCTTTCAGGGCATGCAGCCGGCCGACCAGTTACGCCGCTGGGTGGACTCGCTGCTGTCGGCGACCGCCGGCAAGCTCAGCGGCGCAGGCGATTCCGAGGATGCGGAAGAAGTCGACCCGGCGCTGGCGCAGGCGCGCCAGCAGCTTCAGGACGGCGATTTCGCCGCCGCGCTCGACTCGTATCAAGCGATCCTGGACGCCAACCCCAATCACGCCGAAGCCAAGGGCGCGGTCCGTCAGATCGCCTTCCTGATGCGCGCGACGGCGCACTCACCGGATGCGGTGGCCCTCGCCGACGCCGCGCCCGACGACATCGACGCGGCGTTCGCCGCCGCCGATGTGCAGCTCCTCAACCAGGATGTCACTGGCGCCTTCGACCGGCTGATCGCCTTGGTGCGACGGACTTCCGGCGACGAGCGCACGAAGGTTCGCACCCGACTGATCGAGTTGTTCGACCTGTTCGATCCGGCCGACCCCGAAGTGATTGCGGGCCGGCGCAACCTCGCCAACGCGCTGTACTGAGCGCGGTCCGCGTTACTCGGGTTCCAGCCAGAGCGCCGAGCTGGGCGGCAGCACCAGCACCGCCGACGCCGGGCGACCGTGCCACGGCTCGTCGGTCGCGTCGACGCCGCCGAGGTTGCCGATACCGCCGCCGTTGTAATCGGCCGCATCGGTGTTGAGCACCTCGCGCCAGCGGCCCGCGGTGGGTAGGCCCAGCCGGTAGTTGCTGTGCTCGGTGCCGGCGAAATTGAACACGCACGCCATCACCGAGCCGTCGCTGCCGTAGCGCAGGAAGCTCAGCACATTGTTGGCCGAGTCGTTGGCGTCGATCCAGGAGTAACCGTCGGGGGTGGTGTCCTGACTCCACAGCGCCGGACGGCTGCGGTAGATCGCGTTGATGTCACGCACAAAATGCAGGATGCCGGTCGAGAAGCTGTTCTCGTCGAGCTGGAACCAATCCAGGCCACGCTCCTCGGACCATTCGGCGCGCTGACCGAATTCCTGTCCCATGAACAGTAATTGCTTGCCGGGATGGGCCCACTGGTAGGCCAGCAGGCTGCGCAGCCCGGCGGCCTTGAGGTGGTCGTTGCCCGGCATGCGTCCCCACAACGTGCCCTTGCCGTGCACCACCTCGTCGTGGCTGAGCGGCAGCACGAAGTTCTCGCTGAACGCATAGAGCATCGAGAACGTGATCTCGTGGTGGTGATAGCTGCGATGCACCGGATCGTGGCTGATGTAGTCCAGCGTGTCGTGCATCCAGCCCATGTTCCACTTCATCGAAAAGCCCAGGCCGCCAACGTTGGTCGGCCGCGACACGCCGGGCCACGACGTCGACTCTTCGGCGACGGTGACAATGCCCGGGGCCACACGATGCGCGGTGGCATTCATCTCCTGCAGAAACTGCACCGCTTCCAGGTTTTCCCGGCCGCCGTAGACGTTCGGCGTCCAGCCGCCTGCCGGCCGCGAGTAGTCCAGATAGAGCATCGAGGCGACGGCATCCACCCGCAGGCCGTCGACGTGGTACTCCTGCAGCCAGTACAGCGCGTTGGCCACCAGGAAATTGCGAACCTCGGGCCGGCCGAAGTCGAATACGTAAGTGCCCCAGTCGAGTTGCTCGCCACGCTTGGGGTCGGAATGCTCGTAGAGCGGTGTGCCGTCGAACCGGCCGAGCGCCCAGGCGTCCTTGGGGAAGTGTGCCGGGACCCAGTCCACGATGACGCCGATACCGGCCTGGTGCAGTGTGTCGACCAGGTAGCGGTAATCGTCGGGGGTGCCGAATCGCGACGTCGGTGCGTAATAAGACGTCACCTGGTATCCCCACGACCCGGCGAAGGGGTGCTCGGCGACGGGCAGCATCTCGACGTGGGTAAAGCCGTGCGCCACAACGTAATCGGTCAGCTCACGAGCGAGGTTGCGGTAGCTCAGCCCGGGCCGCCAGGACCCCAGGTGTACCTCGTAGGTGCTCATCGGCTCGAAAACCGGGTTGCGCTGGGCGCGCTGGGTCATCCAGTCGGCGTCGCCCCAGGAGTAGTCGCTGGTGTAGACCCGCGATGCGGTGTGCGGCGGCACCTCGGTGGCAAAAGCGAACGGGTCGGCGCGGTCGGTGACGCTGCCGTCGGCGCCATGCACCCGGAACTTGTACAGGCCGTCGGGTGGGAAGCCGGGCCAGAACAGCTCCCACACACCCGAGGAGCCCAGTACCCGCATCGGCGCGTCGTTGCCGCCCCAGTGATTGAACTCGCCGATCAGGCTGACGCCCTTGGCGTTTGGCGCCCATACGGCGAACGACACACCCTCGACCACGCCGTCGGCGGTGGTGAACGAGCGACGGTGGGCGCCCAGCACTTCCCATAGCCGTTCGTGGCGGCCCTCGGCGAACAGGTGCAGGTCCATCTCTCCGAGCGTGGGCAGGAAGCGGTACGCGTCGGCGACGGTGTGCGGCTGCGAGCCGTTGTAGCTGACCTCGAGCCGGTAGTCGATGAGGTTGGTGAATGGCAGCGCGACGGCGAACAGGCCCGAGTCGATGTGCTGCAGCGGATAGCGGTCCGCGCCGACCAGCGCGACGACTTCGGTTGCGTGCGGGCGAAATGCCCGGATGACGGTGTGATTACCGTATTCGTGGGCGCCCAGGATGCCGTGCGGATTGTGGTGCACGCCGGCCAGCAGTCGATCGAGGTC
Organism: Mycobacterium kyorinense; assembly: GCF_002101735.1. Lineage (GTDB taxonomy): Bacteria > Actinomycetota > Actinomycetes > Mycobacteriales > Mycobacteriaceae > Mycobacterium > Mycobacterium kyorinense. Next base: position 9,710 of record NZ_LQPE01000017.1, read on the forward strand.
GCTGGGTTCGGGCGTCAGGTTGGTTCTGGCGAGTTGGTCGGTCGGTGTCATTGCGGCGTCACCTCCGGCGCAGCAGCGGGTATCGGGATTCGGACGGGATCAGCGGCATGTTGATGATGTGGGCGACTGCCCGGGCGGGATCGATGCGCACGTAGTTGGCTTGGCCCCACTGGTATTCCTCACCGGTTATCTCGTCGCGCACCCAGAACCGTTCGTAGGGCTCCATACCCAGTGCGGCCATGTCCAGCCACAGCGTCGCCTCTTCGGGTCCGAATGCGTTGAGCGTCACCACCACCAGCACGCAGTCGCCGGTGGTCGGGTCGAACTTGCTGTAGGCCAGCAGCGCGTCGTTGTCGATGCTGTGGAACCGGATGGTGCGCAGTTCACGCAGCGCGGGATGCAAACGGCGAATGTTGTTGAGCCGGGCGATGAACGGCTCGAGTGACCGGCCTTCGGCCAGCGCGCCCGCGAAGTCGCGGGGCCGCAACTCGTACTTCTCCGAGTCCAGGTATTCCTCGCTGCCTTCGCGCACCGCGCGGTGCTCGAAAAGCTCGTAACCGGAATACATTCCCCAGGCCGGGCTCATGGTGGCGGCCAGCACCGCCCGGATCGCGAACATGCCCGGGCCATTGTGCTGCAGCACGGCGTGCAGGATGTCGGGGGTGTTGACGAACAGGTTGGGCCGGCGGAAGTCGGCGAGTTCGGCGATCTCCTGGCCGAATTCGGTGAGCTCCCACTTGGCGGTGCGCCACGTGAAATACGTGTAGGACTGGGTGAAGCCCAGCTTGGCGAGGCCGTACTGGCGGGCCGGCGGCGTGAACGCTTCCGACAAGAACAGCACGTCGGGATCGGCCGCTTTCACCTGAGCGATCAGCCACGCCCAGAAGTCCGGCGGCTTGGTGTGCGGATTGTCGACCCGAAAGATCTTGACGCCGTGGTCGATCCAATGCCGCACCACGCGCAGCACCTCGTCGTAGAGCCCGGCCGGGTCGTTGTCGAAGTTGAGCGGATAGATGTCCTGGTACTTCTTGGGCGGGTTCTCTGCGTAGGCGATGGTGCCGTCGGGCAGCTCGGTGAACCACTCGCGGTGTTCGCGCGCCCACGGGTGGTCGGGCGCGCACTGCAGCGCCAGATCGAGCGCCACCTCCATCCCGAGGTCGCTGGCCGCCGCGACGAAGTCGTCGAAGTCGTCGATGGTGCCGAGCGCCGGGTGCACCGCATCGTGGCCACCCTCGTCGCTGCCGATCGCCCACGGCGATCCCACGTCGCCGGGTACGGCGGTGGCGGTGTTGTTGCGGCCCTTGCGGTGGATCTTGCCGATCGGGTGGATCGGCGGCAGGTACACCACGTCGAAGCCCATCTCCGCGATCCGGGGCAGCGCCGCCGCGGCGGTGGCGAAGGTGCCGTGCACCGGGTTGCCGTCGGCGTCCCAGCCCCCGGTCGAGCGCGGGAACATCTCGTACCAGGCGCCGAAGCGGGCCTCCGGCCGGTCCACCCAGACCCCGTACTGGTCGCCGCGAGTGAGCAGGTCGCGCAGCGGATACTGGGTGAGCAGCTCCTCGACCCTGGGACTCAGCGCCGCGGCCGCCCGGGTCAGCGGATCGCCCGGTTTGCGCAGCGCGGCCGCGGCCGTCAGCAGGGGTTCGCGCTGGCTGCGCGGCACGCCGGTCGCGGCGCGTTCCAGCAACCGGGCACCGACCAGCAGGTCGTTGGACAGCTCCGTTTCGCCCTGGCCGGCGTCCAATTTGGCGACGACGGCATGGCGCCAACTGTGAATCGGATCACCCCAGCCGTCCACCCGGAACGTCCAGAGTCCGACGCTGTCGGGGATGAACTGCCCGTGGAACACGTAGGGCTCTTCGCCCATTGTCATCGGCAGCTGCAGCGGTTTGATTCGCGGCGGCGTCTCGAGCGCGTCCTTTTCGGCCACCTGCACGGCCTTGATCCGCCGTGTTTCGCTGACCTGCGGGTAATGGGGACCCAGGTAGCGCACCACCAGCGTGGCCGCCACAGCCTCGTGGCCTTCGCGCCAGACCGACGCCCGGACCGGGACCACCTCGCCGACCACGGCCTTAGCCGGGTATGCGCCGCAGGACACGACGGGCTGGACGTCATCGATCTCGACACGACCTGGCACCGCGACTTCCTCCAATCGCCCGTCTCCTCATCGGGCCGCCGCGCGGCCCGCATCGTCGCCGGGCGGCCCTCCCTGTTCGGGAACACCCCCTGCGCCCAATACCCACCGTAGTGTCGGGCCACACGCGGGGCTTGTTAAGCGGCCGCTGTCGACACGTCGGCGCCGGCTCGTCGTCAGTAAGGTATGGACCCGTGAAAGCCCTCCGCCGGTTCACCGTCCGCGCGCATCTTCCGGAACGTCTGGCGGCGCTGGAGAAGCTGTCGACCAACTTGCGATGGTCGTGGGACAACCCGACGCAGGATCTCTTCGCGGCCATCGACCCGGAGCTGTGGACGCAATGCGGGCAGGACCCGGTGGCGTTGCTGGGAGCGGTGCGGCCGGCGCGGCTCGACGAATTGGCCGCCGACGGAGAGTTTCTGGACCGCCTGGACGGATTGGCCCTAGATCTCGACGATTACCTGACCAGGCCGCTGTGGTATCAGCATCAGCAAAACGACGGCGTCGCAATGCCTTCCGGGATCGCCTACTTCTCGATGGAGTTCGGGGTCGCCGAGGTGTTGCCCAACTACTCGGGCGGCCTGGGAATTCTGGCGGGCGATCATCTGAAGTCGGCGTCGGACCTGGGTCTGCCGTTAATCGCCGTCGGCCTGTACTACCGGTCGGGGTATTTCCGTCAGTCGCTGACCGTGGACGGCTGGCAGCAGGAGACGTATCCGTCGCTGGACCCGCAGGGCCTGCCCTTGCGGCTGCTCACCGACGCCGACCGCCATCCGGTGTCGATCGAGCTGGCGCTGCCCGACTCCGGCCGGCTGCGGGCCCGCATCTGGGTGGCGCAGGTCGGCCGCGTCCCGTTGCTGCTGCTGGACTCGGACATCCCGGAAAACGAGCACGACCTGCGCAGCGTCACCGACCGCCTCTACGGCGGTGACCAGGAGCACCGCATCAAGCAGGAAATCCTGGCCGGGATCGGCGGCGTGCGGGCGATCCGCGCCTTCGTCGACATCGAGGGGCTCCCGTCGCCCGACGTGTTCCACATGAACGAGGGCCACGCCGGCTTCCTCGGGGCGGAACGCATACGTGAGCTGGTCACCGACGCCGGGCTGGATTTCGACACCGCGCTGACCGTGGTGCGCTCCAGCACCGTCTTCACCACCCACACCCCGGTGCCCGCCGGCATCGACCGGTTCCCGATGGAGATGGTGCGGCGCTACTTCGACGACACCGGCGACGGTTCCGTGCTGCTGCCCGGCGTGGCGACCGAGCGGATCCTGGTGCTCGGCGCCGAGGAGGATCCGGACAAATTCAACATGGCCCACATGGGTTTGCGGCTGGCGCAACGGGCCAACGGCGTCTCGCTGCTGCACGGCCGGGTGAGCCGGGTGATGTTCAACGACCTGTGGCGCGGCTTCGATCCCGACGAGGTGCCGATCGGGTCGATCACCAACGGGGTGCATGCGCCCACCTGGGCCGCGCCGCAGTGGCTGCAACTGGGCCGCGAGCTGGCCGGCTCGGACTCGTTGACAGAACCGCAGGTGTGGCAGCGTCTGCAGGGAGTCGACGCCGGGCACCTGTGGTGGATCCGCTCGCAACTGCGGGCGTTGCTGATCGACGACGTCCGGGCGCGGCTGCGCCGGTCCTGCCTGGAGCGTGGGGCGTCGGAGGCCGAACTCGGTTGGATCTCAACGGCATTCGACCCCGAGATCCTCACCATCGGCTTCGCCCGGCGAGTGCCGACGTACAAGCGGCTGACGTTGATGCTGCGTGACCCCGACCGCCTCGAGCGGCTGCTGCTCGACAACGAGAAGCCGATCCAGCTGATCGTCGCGGGCAAGTCGCATCCCGCCGACGACGGCGGCAAGGCGCTGATCCAACAGGTGGTGCGATTCGCCGACCGGCCCGCCGTGCGTCACCGCATCGCCTTCCTGCCCGACTACGACATGTCGATGGCGCGACGGCTGTACTGGGGCTGCGACGTGTGGCTGAACAACCCGCTGCGGCCGTTGGAGGCGTGCGGCACGTCGGGGATGAAAAGCGCACTCAATGGCGGGTTGAACCTGTCCATCCGCGACGGCTGGTGGGACGAGTGGTACGACGGCCAGAACGGCTGGGAGATACCGTCGGCCTCGCGGATGGCCGACGAGGACCGTCGCGACGATCTGGAGGCCGCCGCCCTCTACGACCTGCTGGAGCACTCGGTGGCGCCGACGTTCTACGAGCGCGACGAGCACGGGGTGCCGCCGCGGTGGATCGAAATGGTGCGTCACACCTTGCAGACGCTCGGGCCGAAGGTGCTGGCCTCGCGGATGGTGCGCGACTACGTCGAGCGGTACTACCGGCCGGCAGCCCAGTCGGTGCGCCGCACGGTCGCGGTCGACGCCGACGGCGTGGTGAGGTTCGACGCCGCCCGCGAGCTGGCCGCCTACCGGCAACGCGCTGTTGCGGCCTGGCCGAAGATCCGCATCAACGACGTCGACAGCACCGGCCTGCCCGACACCCCGGTGCTCGGCTCGGAGCTCACCCTGACCGCGACCGTGCAACTGGCCGGTCTGCAGCCCGACGAAGTGACCGTGCAGGCACTGGTCGGCAGGGTCGATGCCGGTGATGCGCTGCTGGACCCGGTGACCGTCGATATGTCGCACACCGGCACCGCGTTCGGCGGCGACGAGGTGTTCTCGACGACGATGCCGCTGCCGGTCGCCGGGTCGGTCGGTTACACGGTGCGAGTGCTGCCGCGCCACCCGATGCTTGCCGGTGACACCGAGTTGGGCCTGGTCACGCTGGCTGAGCGCTCGGCGACGGAGTGACCGGGCGGTCCTCCAGCGATGTCCGCAGCCGCGTGAGCGCCTCGCGGACCTTGGCCGCGTCGGTCGTGGCCCAGAACGGCGGGAGCGACGCGCGCAGGTAGCCGCCGTAGCGGGCGGTGGCCATCCGCGAGTCGAGCACCGCCACCACCCCGCGGTCGTCGACGCGGCGCAGCAGCCGCCCCGAGCCCTGCGCCAGCAGCAGCGCGGCGTGGCTGGCGGCGACGGCCATGAAGCCGTTGCCGCCGTGCGCGGCCACCGCACGCTGCCGTGCGGACAGCAGCGGATCGTCGGGCCGCGGAAACGGGATCCGGTCGATGATCACCAACGACAGCGACGGGCCGGGCACGTCGACGCCCTGCCACAGCGACAGCGTGCCGAACAGCGATGTGGCATCGTCGGCGGCGAACTGTTCGACCAGCGCGCCGGTGCTGTCGTCGCCCTGGCACAGCACGGGGGTGGACAGCCGGTCGGCCATCGCATCGGCAGCCGCGCGGGCCGCCCGCATCGACGAGAACAGGCCCAGCGTGCGTCCGCCCGCCGCCGTGATCAGCTCGGCTATCTCGCTCAACTGCTCGGCAGAGCCGGTGCCGTCCCGCCCCGGCGGCGGCAAGTGGGCCGCAACGTACAGGATGCCGGCCTTGGCGTGGTGAAACGGCGATCCCACGTCGAGCCCACGCCAGCCGTCGTCCCCGGCGAGACCCCATGCGGTGGCCATCGCGTCGAAGCTGCCGCCGACGGTCAGCGTCGCCGACGTGAGCACCGTCGTCGATCGCTCAAACACCTTGCCGCGCAACAACTCTGCCACCGACAGCGGCGCCACCTTCAGCACCGCGCGGTTCTCCTCGTGCTCCAACCACACCACGTCGGTGCGATCGGGAATCGCCGGCCCGAACGACGTCAGGATCCGGGCCGCGGTGTCGGCGATCTCCGCGAGCCCAGCCACCGCCTCGGCGCGCGCGGACGCCGCCTTCGGGTCGCTGGGCGCGGTGTCGATGGCCGAGCGGGCTTTGCCCGCCGCGTCGCGCAGCGCCGCCAGGTAGCTGGCCAGCTCGTCGTCGAGCCGGTCGATGCGTCCGGGTGACGCGTCGTGGATCGCCGAGGAGAACGTCGCCGTCGCGGCCTCGAGCCGTTCGGACAGCTCGGGGTCGATCAGCCGCGCCGCGCGCCGGTGCGCAACGCCGAGCGCGGTGGCGGACAGCTCGCCGGTGGCCACCGCGGTCACCCGATCGGTCAGCTCGTGCGCCTCGTCGACGACCAGCAGCTGGTGTTCGGGCAGCACGGCCGAGTCGGAGACGGCGTCGATGGCCAGCAGCGCGTGGTTGGTGACGACGACATCGGCCCGACCGGCCTCGGCGCGGGCCCGTTCGGCGAAACATTCACCGCCGAACGGACAGCGCGCCACGCCGAGGCATTCGCGTGCGGACACGCTGACTTGGGCCCACGACCGGTCGGCCACGCCGGGCTTGAGGTCGTCGCGGTCGCCGGATTCCGTCGTCGACGCCCACGCGGTGAGCCGCTGCACGTCGCGACCCAACGCGGTGGCCGCGACAGGCTCGAACAGCTCGTCCTGCGGCCCGTCGGTGGCCGCGCCGTTGTGAATCTTGTTGAGGCACAGGTAATTCCGTCGCCCCTTCAGCAGCGCGAACCGCGGCCGGCGGGGCAGTTCGCCGGCGAGTGAGTCGACCAGCTGGGGCAGATCGCGGTCGACGAGCTGGCGTTGCAGCGCGATCGTCGCCGTCGACACCACCACCGGCGCATCGTCGGACACCGCGCGCACAATCGCCGGCACCAAGTACGCCAACGACTTTCCGGTGCCGGTGCCGGCCTGCACCGCCAGGTGCTCACCGGTGTCGAAGGCGTGCGCCACCGCGGTGGCCATCTGCAGTTGACCGCTGCGCTCGCTGCCACCGAGCGCTGCTACCGCAGTGGCCAGCAGGGCGGGCACTTCGGGCGTGGCTACTCCTGGTTATCGGTTGGCTGTGCGGGCCGGGATCTGCTGGGTCGGTATCGCCGGGTCGCCGTGCGACAACATCAGACCCTCCCAGGGCAAGCTTCGCAAGCCCGACGCCACCAGCTTGCGCGCCACGCCCAAATCCACGTCGGCCACGGATTCGCCGTCGCGCGCCAGGGGGACCGTCAACACCCGGCACGGCTCGGCGGCCTCGGGCGGGTGGCCGGCGGGGTACACGATCTCCTCGGTGATCGTGCCGGTCGGGCGGCTCGTCCGCAGAGCTTCTTTGTGCCCGCCGTGGGACTCCTTGCGGGCGCTGCGCTTCTGCACCGGGATGCCGTCGACCTCGACCAGCTTGTAGATCATGTTCGCGGTCGGCGCGCCGGACCCGGTGACCAGCGAGGTCCCCACCCCGTAGCTGTCGACCGGCTCGGCCCGCAGCCCGGCGATCGCGAACTCGTCAAGGTCACCGGAGACCACGATCCGGGTCTGTGTGGCGCCCAGCCGGTCCAGCTGCTCGCGGACCTGGCGGGCCAGCACACCCAGCTCGCCGGAGTCGATGCGCACCGCGCCGAGCCCGGTCCCGGCGGCCGCCACCGCATTGTCGACGCCGGCCGTCACGTCGTAGGTGTCGACCAGCAGCGTGGTTTCGGCACCGAGCGCCTCAACCTGGGCACGGAAGGCGGCCGGTTCGTCGGGCCCGCTGGGGCCGGTGTGCAACAACGTGAATGAATGCGCGGCGGTGCCTTCGGCGGGCACGCCGTAGCGCCGCTGCGCTTCGAGGTTCGATGATGCGGCGAAGCCGGCGATGTAGGCAGCCCGGGCCGCCGCGACGGCGGCTTGCTCGTGGGTGCGTCGGGAGCCCATCTCGATCAGCGGCCGGCCGGCCGCGGCGCTGACCATCCGCGCGGCCGCCGATGCGATCGCGCTGTCGTGGTTGAAAATCGACAGCGCGAGCGTTTCCAGCACGATGCATTCGGCGAAACTGCCGTGCACCGAAAGCACCGGCGATCCCGGGAAGTACAGCTCGCCTTCGGCGTAGCCGTCGACGTCGCCGCGGAACTGGAAATCGCGAAGGTAGTCCAGCGTCCTCGGGTCGAGGAACTCGGCCAGCGACGTCAGCGCCGCGTCGTCGAACCTGAAGTGCGGCAACGCTTCCAAGAAGCGGCCGGTGCCGGCCACCACGCCGTAACGCCGCCCGTCGGGCAGCCGGCGGGCGAACAACTCGAACGTGGTCCGCCGCGCCGCGGTGCCGTCGCGCAGCGCGGCGGCCAGCATTGTCAACTCGTACTTGTCGGTCAGCAGCCCAGCGCAGGCCGAGTCGTCCACACCGCAACGGTATCGGGTGCGTGGTCGGTATCCTGGGAGCCATGGTTGCGTCAGCGCCGACTAAGCCGGGAACCAGTGGTGCCCAGCAGGTCGATCCCGTCGACGTCACGGCTAGTCCGTGGGTCACCATTGTGTGGGACGACCCGGTCAACCTGATGAACTACGTGACGTACGTTTTCCAGAAGTTGTTCGGCTACAGCGAGCCGCATGCCACCAAGCTGATGTTGCAGGTGCACAACGAGGGCAAGGCCGTGGTGTCGTCGGGCAGTCGGGAATCGATGGAGGTCGACGTGTCCAAGCTGCATGCCGCGGGCCTGTGGGCCACCATGCAGCAGGACCGGTGAGATCGAGGCGTGCGCAAGTGGAAGCGGGTCGAAACCGCTGACGGTCCCCGTTTTCGGTCCGCACTGGCCCCGCACGAGGCGGAGTTGCTCAAGAGCCTGGTGGGCTCGATGATGGGCCTGCTCGACGAACGCGAATCCTCTTCGCCGCGAGACGAACTCGAGCAGATCACCGGGATGAAGACCGGCAACACCGAACCCCCGAACAACGAGACGCTGCGGCGGCTGCTGCCGGATTTCTACAAGCCCGACGACGACGCGGAGGACTCCGCAGAAAGCCTGAACGCTGCGCTGCGCAGCCTGCACGAGCCGGAGATCATCGAAGCCAAACGTGTTGCGGCACAGCAACTATTGGATACGGTTCCCGACGACGGCGGCCGGTTCGAGTTGACCGAGGACGCCGCCAACGCCTGGATCGCAGCCGTCAACGACGTCCGGCTGGCGCTGGGCACCATGCTCGACATCCGACCCGACGGGCCGGACCGGCTGCCCGACGACCATCCGCTGGCCCCCCATCTCGACGTCTACCAGTGGCTCACCTTTCTGCAGGAATACCTGGTGCTCGCGCTGATGGGGTCCCGGTGAATTCGATCACCGACGTCGGGGGCATCCGGGTCGGACAACACCATCGGCTGGACCCGGACGCCACCCTCGGCGCCGGGTGGGCAAGCGGCGTCACCGTCGTCCTGACCCCGCCGGGCACCGTCGGCGCCGTCGATTCCCGCGGCGGCGCACCCGGCACCCGCGAGACCGACCTGCTCGATCCGGCCAACACCGTGCGCTATGTGGACGCGGTGCTGCTTGCCGGCGGCAGCGCTTACGGGCTGGCCGCCGCCGACGGCGTGATGCGCTGGCTGGAGGAACACGACCGCGGCGTCGCGATGGACGGCGGCGTGGTGCCGATCGTGCCCGGCGCGGTCGTCTTCGACCTGCCGGTCGGCGGCTGGGGTTGCCGGCCGACCGCCGAATTCGGCTACGCCGCCTGCGAAGCGGCCGGCGCCGACTTCGCCCTGGGCAGCGTCGGCGCGGGCACCGGCGCCCGGGTAGGGGTCCTCAAGGGTGGCGTGGGAACGGCCTCGGTCACGCTGCCGTCGGGTGTCACCGTCGGGGCGGTCGCAGTGGTCAACGCCGCGGGCGAGGCCGTCGACACCAACACCGGGCTGCCATGGCTGACGTACCTGATCGACGAGTTCGGGCTGACGCCGCCGCCGGCCGAGCAGATCGCGGCGTTCGCGCAGCTGAACGCGGAGCAGAGCCCGCTGAACACCACGATCGCGGTGGTCGCCACCGACGCCGCGCTCAGCCCGGCCGCCTGCCGCCGGGTCGCCATCGCCGCCCACGACGGCCTGGCCCGGACCATCCGGCCGTCGCATACCCCACTCGACGGCGATACGGTATTCGCGCTGGCCACCGGCGCCGTCGAGGTGCCGCCCACCGAAACGCCGGCCGCACTCTCCCCGGAGACCGCGCTGGTCACCGAGGTCGGCGCGGCGGCGGCCGATTGTTTGGCCCGCGCGGTGCTGGACGGTGTGCTGGCCGCCGAGTCGGTGGCCGGAATACCGACCTACCGGGACCTGTTGCCGGGAGCATTCAAGTCTGGAGGAGTCTGACGTGCTGGTGATTCGTGCCGACCTGGTCGACGCGATGGTCGCCCACGCCCGCGCCGACCACCCCGACGAGGCCTGCGGTGTGCTGGCCGGCCCCGAGGGCTCGGATCGACCGGAGCGGCATATCGCGATGGTCAACGCCGAACGCTCGCCGACGTTCTACCGGTTCGACTCGGCCGAGCAACTCAAGGTGTGGCGCGCGATGGACGAAGCCGACGAGGTGCCGGTGGTCATCTACCACTCGCACACCGCGACCGAGGCCTACCCCAGCCGCACCGATGTGAGCCTGGCCGCCGAACCCGAGGCGCACTACGTGCTGGTGTCCACCCGCGACCCCGAGCAGCACGAGCTGCGCAGCTACCGCATCATCGACGGCGTCGTCACCGAAGAGCCCGTCACCATCGTTGAGGAGTACTGATGAGCGTCACCGTGTCCATCCCGACCATCCTGCGTACGCACACCGGCGGGGAGAAACGCGTCGAGGCCAGCGGCAACACGCTGAAGGCGGTGATCAGCGACCTGGAGGCCAACTACTCGGGCATCTCCGAGCGTCTGGTCGATAACGGCAAGCTGCACCGCTTCGTCAACATCTACGTCAACGACGAAGATGTGCGGTTCTCCGGCGGGCTGGACACCACGATCGCCGACGGCGACTCGGTGACGATCCTGCCCGCCGTCGCCGGCGGCTAGCGTGACCCGCTACGACTCGCTGCTGGGCGCGCTCGGCAACACCCCGCTGGTCGGCCTGCCGCACTTGTCACCCCGCTGGGACGACGAGCCGCACGTGCGGCTGTGGGCCAAGCTCGAAGACCGTAACCCGACCGGGTCGATCAAGGACCGGCCTGCGCTGCGGATGATCGAGCAGGCCGAGGCCGACGGGCTGCTGAAGCCGGGCGCGACGATCCTGGAGCCCACCAGCGGCAACACCGGCATCTCGTTGGCTGTGGCGGCCCGGCTGAAGGGCTATCAGCTGATCTGCGTGATGCCGGAGAACACGTCGATCGAACGACGCCAGCTGCTCGAGCTCTACGGCGCGCAGATCATCTTCTCGCCCGCCGAGGGCGGCTCCAACACCGCGGTCGCCAAAGCCAAGGAACTGGCCGCGGCCAACCCGTCGTGGGTGATGCTCTACCAGTACGGCAACCCGGCCAACACCGACGCGCACTACTACGGCACCGGCCCCGAGCTGCTGGCCGACCTGCCGGAGATCACGCACTTCGTCGCGGGGCTGGGCACGACGGGCACGCTGATGGGCACCGGCCGGTTTCTGCGCGAGCACGTCCCCGATGTGCGGATCGTCGCCGCCGAACCCCGTTACGGCGAGGGCGTCTACGCGCTGCGCAACATCGACGAGGGCTTCGTGCCGGAACTGTACGACCCGGATGTGCTGACCACCCGCTACTCGGTCGGCAGCGTCGACGCGGTGCGCCGCACCCGGGAACTGATCGAAATCGAAGGCATCTTCGCGGGCATCTCCACCGGCGCCGTGCTGCACGCCGCACTCGGGGTGGCCGCGAAGTCGGTCAAGGCCGGCGAGCGTGCCGACATCGCGTTCGTCGTCGCCGACGCCGGCTGGAAGTATCTGTCCACCGGCGCCTACGCCGGTACCTTGGACGAAGCCGAGGACGCGTTGGAGGGCCAGCTATGGGCGTGAGTCGACCGGTGGTGCCGCCCGCCCAGCAACCCAAGAAGCGTTCGACCGTGGTGGTCGGCGGGGCCACGATCATCAGCTTCGTGGTACTGCTCTACGTCGTCGAACTTATCGATCAGCTCGGCGGACATCAGTTGGACCGCAACGGAATTCGCCCACTGGAGACCGACGGACTGTGGGGCATCGTCTTCGCCCCACTGCTGCACGCGAATTGGGCGCACCTGGCCGCCAACACCGGCCCCGCGTTGGTGCTCGGTTTTCTGGTGACGCTGGCCGGGCTGTCGCGCTTTCTGTGGGCGACGGCGATCGTGTGGATTCTCGGCGGCTTCGGCACCTGGCTGATCGGCGACGTCGGCTCGCCGTGCGGGGAGACCGACCACATCGGCGCGTCGGGCCTGATCTTCGGGTGGCTGACCTTCTTGTTGGTGTTCGGGTTTTTCACCCGCTCGGGCTGGCAGATCGTGATCGGGATCGTGGTGCTGTTCCTCTACGGCGGGGTGCTGTGGGGTGCGGTGCCGGTGCTCAACGTGTGCGGCGGCGTGTCGTGGCAGGGCCACCTGTGCGGCGGGATCGCCGGGGTGCTGGCGGCTTACCTGTTGTCCAGCCCGGAACGTAAGGCCCGGGAACGCCGACGGGCATTGCCGCGATGAGCAATGCGTTGGCGCCCGTCGGGATCTTCGACTCCGGCGTGGGCGGATTGACGGTTGCCCGCGCGATCATCGACCAGCTGCCCGACGAGGACATCGTCTACGTCGGCGACACCGGCAACGGCCCGTACGGCCCGCTGACCATTCCCGAGATCCGCGCCCACGCGTTGGCCATCGGCGACGACCTCGTCGAGCGCGGCGTCAAAGCCCTTGTCATTGCGTGCAATACGGCATCCTCGGCGTGCCTGCGCGATGCCCGCGAGCGCTACGACGTGCCCGTCGTCGAGGTGATCCTGCCCGCCGTGCGCCGCGCCGTCGTCGCCACCCGCAACGGCCGCATCGGGGTCATCGGCACCCAGGCGACCATCACCTCGCACGCCTACCAGGACGCGTTCGCCGCCGCCCGCGACACCGAGATCACCGCGGTGGCGTGCCCGCGGTTCGTCGACTTCGTCGAGCGCGGCATCACCAGCGGACGGCAGGTGCTCGGTCTGGCGGAGGGTTACCTCGAGCCTCTGCAGCGTGCCGGTGTCGACACGCTGGTGCTCGGGTGCACGCATTACCCGCTGCTGTCGGGCCTCATCCAATTGGCGATGGGCGACACCGTCACGCTGGTGTCCAGTGCCGAGGAGACCGCCAAGGAATTGCTGCGGGTGCTCACCGAACGCGACCTGTTGCGCCCGCATGATGCGCCGCCGGCGACCCGCGTCTTCGAGGCCACCGGCGACCCCGAGGCGTTCACCAAGCTGGCGGCGCGGTTCCTCGGACCGGCCGTCACCGGGGTCCATCCGGTTCATCGTCACGTCGGGATATCGAGATAGTCGCCGTCGCGTAGTAAAGCCGTGATGTTTTCGCCAACAGGGTGCCGAACATGGCACAGTAGTCAGCGTGCGAATGACCGTCCTCGGCTGCTCCGGCAGCGTGGTGGGTCCTGATTCGCCGGCATCGGGATATCTGCTGCGGGCGCCGGACACTCCACCGCTGGTCATCGACTTCGGGGGAGGCGTCCTGGGGGCGCTGCAACACCAAACCGATCCAAGCTCGGTGCATGTGTTGTTGTCGCATCTGCATGCCGACCACTGCCTCGATTTGCCGGGACTGTTCGTGTGGCGCCGCTACCACCCGACGCCGCCGACGGGCAAGGCGTTGATGTACGGCCCGAGCGACACCTGGTCGCGGCTGGGCGCGGCGTCCTCGCCGTACGGCGGGGAGATCGACGACTTCTCCGACATCTTCGACATCCACCACTGGGTGGACAACGAGCCGGTGACGTTGGGCACGCTGACGGTGCTGCCGCGGGTGGTGGCGCACCCGACCGAGTCGTATGGCCTGCGGTTCACCGATCCCGACGGAGTGTCGTTCGTCTACAGCGGCGACACCGGCTACTGCGACGCGCTCATCGAGCTGGCCCGCGACGCCGACGTTTTCCTGTGCGAGGCGTCGTGGACGCACTCGCCGCATCGTCCCGGCGGCCTGCACCTGTCCGGCACCGAGGCGGGCCGGGCCGCGGCGGAGGCCGGTGTGCGGGAGCTGCTGCTCACCCACATCCCGCCGTGGACATCCCGCGAGGACGTGATCAGCGAGGCCAAGGCCGAGTTCGACGGGCCGGTGCATGCGGTGGTGTGCGGCGAGACCTTCGAGATCCTGCACTCGGGCAGCCCTACGAGCTGAACGGTTAGGGTGGGCGGCGTGTCCAGACGAGAAGACGGCCGCCTCGACGACGAGCTTCGCCCGGTGGTCATCACCCGCGGCTTCACCTCACATCCGGCGGGTTCGGTGTTGGTCGAATTCGGCCACACCAAAGTCATGTGCACGGCAAGCGTCATCGAGGGCGTGCCGCGCTGGCGCAAAGGGTCCGGTTTGGGTTGGCTCACTGCCGAATACGCGATGCTGCCGGCGGCCACCCACACCCGCGGCGACCGCGAATCGGTGAAAGGCCGCCTGTCCGGCCGCACCCAGGAGATCAGCCGGCTGATCGGACGGTCGCTGCGGGCCTGCATCGACCTTGCGGCGTTGGGGGAGAACACAATTGCGGTCGACTGCGACGTGCTGCAGGCCGATGGCGGCACCCGCACTGCCGCGATCACCGGTGCGTACGTCGCACTGGCGGACGCGGTGACCTACCTGTCGGCGGCCGGCAAACTGTCCGATCCGCGGCCGGTGTCGTGCGCGATCGCCGCGGTCAGCGTCGGCGTGGTCGACGGTCGCATCAGGGTGGATCTGCCCTACGAGGAGGACGCGCGCGCCGAGGTCGACATGAACGTCGTCGCCACCGACACCGGGACGCTGGTCGAGGTGCAGGGGACCGGCGAGGGTGCGACGTTCCCGCGCTCGACGCTGGACAAGCTGCTCGACGCCGCGCTGGGCGCGTGCGACAAGCTGTTCGCCGCGCAACGCGACGCGTTGGCGTTGCCGTATCCCGGTGTGCTGCCCGAAGGCCCCCCGCCGCAGAAGGCGTTCGGAAGCTGACCCGGCTGCTGGTCGCCAGCCGCAACCCGAAGAAGCTGGCCGAGCTGCGGCGGGTGCTGGATGCGGCCGGGCTGACGTTGGAGTTGGTTTCACTCAACGACGTCGCGCCGTTCGACGAAGCGCCGGAAACCGGTGCCACATTTGAAGATAACGCGCTGGCCAAGGCCCGCGATGCGTTTGCCGCGACGGGGTTGCCGTGCGTCGCCGACGACTCCGGGCTGGAAGTGGACGCGTTGAATGGCATGCCGGGGGTGCTGTCGGCGCGGTGGTCAGGTGTGCACGGCGACGACGCCGCCAACACCGCGCTGCTGTTGGCGCAGTTGCGCGACGTGCCCGACGAGCGCCGCGGCGCGGCGTTCGTGTCGGCGTGCGCGCTGGTGTCAGGGTCGGGCGAAGTCGTGGTGCGCGGCGAGTGGCCGGGCAGCATCGCTTACGAGCCGCGCGGCGACGGTGGCTTCGGCTACGACCCGGTGTTCATCCCCGATGGCTCGGATCGCACGGCGGCGCAGCTCAGCCCTGACGAGAAGGATGCAGCGTCGCACCGTGGCCGCGCGCTGCGGCTGTTGCTACCGGCGTTACGTGAGCTTTGAGCCGCGCCGTCGCGACTGTGCGGTTTCATACGCGACGCGCCGGTGTGGCCGTATCAAACAGCACAGTCGGCGGGCTATAGCCCGAAGCGCGCCTTCACATTTCGCGTTTGGAAGTGCTCGACGATGATGCCGAGTAGCGGAATGGTGCCAGCGAGTAGCACGCCGATCGTCTTGCCGATCGGCCAGCGGACCTTGACCGCGAGGTTGAACGCGGCCAATACGTAGACGAAGTACACCCAGCCGTGCACGACTTCGATCCACCGGATCTCGTGATGGAAGACCAGGTGCGAGACGATCTCGTAGCACAGCGCGATCAGCCAGATGCCTGTCGTCCACGCCATGACTCGGTAGCCCAGCAGCGCGGTGCGGATCTTTTCTGCCGGCACGGTCCCCGGTGTCGTCATGTGGTAGTCCTCTTCTGTTTCTGGTGATCGGCCTTGGCCAGCTGGGCCAGGTACGCGTTGTACTCCCGCAGTGCGGGATCGTCGTCCGCTTGGGTTACGGGTTTCGGTCGTTCCGGCAGCAGTCCGTCAGGTATCTCTGTCATGGCATGGTCGTGCGACGGCTCCGGCGGTGCTTCTTCGTAGCGGACGAATTTGCGGTAGGCGTACACACAGAATCCGGCGAACAGCGGCCACTGCAGTGCATAGCCGAGGTTCTGGAAGGTGCCCGACGCCGACTGAAACCTCGTCCACTGCCACCAGCCCAACGCCAGACAACCGCAGGCAGCGACGATGACGAGCGCAACAAGCGGCCATCTCCGACGCCGTGTAGTGGACACGGTTAGACGGTACCGCTCAACGCTTCGGTCCGACGAACTCGTCGAGTCGTGCCACCGCCGCATCGCGATAGATGGCGACCTGGTATTCGCCGGGCAGTGTCCACGGAATGCCGAGCTCGTCGAGCGCCGTGCAAAACAAGCCGCGGATGTCGTCGGAGCGGTTCGAGAAGTGGTAGCGAACGCTTCGGACACCGCGGTCGTTGGCCACCACTCGGCAGCCATCGCTGTCGATCAGGCCGCGAATGAACTCTTCGGTCGCTTCCTTGACGAGTACTTCCTGCCAGGGCTCCAGCCGTATTGGTCTCAAGTGCTTGCGGCCTGGACCGTGCTGTGGGAGAAGGCAGGGCCAGTGCTTCGAGTACAGCGAGACCTCGACGCATCGACTCTTACGACGTAGCGTCGCCGCCCGCTGTCCTGCCATCAGGACGTCCATCGCCTCGCGACAACGGTCAACGATCGCAGGGTATTTGGCGTCGAGAATGATTCTTAGTCGCCAGGCGCGGGGATGGCGTGAGATGCAGCCATCGCCGAGATAGAGGCCAAGTAAGTAGCAGTACACAGCTGCCGGGAGCGCGGCAAAATCATGATCGATACCGCGGGCCGACGAGCCCCTGCAATTCCTTGCTCGAGTTGGTGGCCGCTGCCGCCAGCCCCCCACCGTGGGTCGTGGAATGCCGGTCTGTCGTGCGATTGCGCAGTCGTTCAGGCCGGCCGCGATGAGGTGCTGCACAGCTTCGAATTCCTCCGCGGATCTCATGAACCCTCCTGGCGTTGGAACTCAAACTAGGCCGCGGCACCGACAGGTTCCTCGCCCGATTGCGGCGATAGGATCGTTCGGCATGCGGGCGTGGCGAAATCGGCAACCGCGCGGGTTTTAGGTGCCCGTGCTCGAAAGAGCTTGAGGGTTCGAGTCCCTCCGCCCGCACAACTTTTTGCGCAGGCCAGAGCGTGTTTTGCTTGCCAGAGCCGGCCTTCGTGGACACATTTTGGGCAAACTTTCCCGGCGAGTACCTGGCGTGCAGGCTCTCAGCAACTACATCGAGGTCGGTGTCGAACAGGTCTGCGTAGACCCGCAGCGTCACCGATGGGTCTTTGTGTCCGAGCATGCGCGCCATGGCCAGCACGTTGACGCCAGCACTGACGGCCAGCGATGCACACGTGTGCCGCAGGTCATGTGGCGTCACCTGTTGCACACCGGCAGCCTTCGCCGCCAGGGTCAGCCAGCGGTCAGAGCTTTTCGGACGTTGCAGATACATGCCATAGCGGTTAGTGAACACCGGATCGTCGGCAGCCTCGCCCTTGCACTGCACCGATAGCTCGTTCAAGACGAACTCGGGCACCGGAGCCGAGCGGGCCTCGCGGCCTTTGGTGGGTCCGACGACGTGTTGTGAGCCGATCTGGACCGCATTGGTATGCACCGAGATACGACAACGCAGGAATCCCGCAAGTCACCCTTGAGCGGCGGGAATGAACGCGATGGCGTGCGGCGTGTTGATGATCGAATTGCCGGCCAGGATCACCAGCGCCACTTGCACACCGCCCAGCAGCACAGTCAACCTACTGCCCTGTTAGCCTCGGATGCGCGCCGTCACCAGCCATGCCGCCCACAGGATCAACTCCAGGAAGGGCGCGGTGCCGACCACGCTAGCCGGGTACGGGATTGTCGGAAAGAGAACAATCATCGGAAACAGCCACAGCACAACGCCGATGGTGAACCCGACGACCACCCAACCGGCGATCAGCGCACGGCTAAGTGAGCGAATCTTTAGATGTCGCTTCAAGTTTCCGTGCAACTTGCCTGCCCTTGTCGGTGAGTTCCATCCAAGCGGACCAAACCCACGCAGGCGGGTCATCATATTGAGTGATGTAGACGTTGGAAATCTTCTGTATCAATTCGTCGAGCGGCGTGTTCCAGGTAACTAAACGCCCATCTTCACCTGACAGATCGCCTAGCACGAACAGTCCTTCGCTGACCAGGGAACGAATCACCGCTATGGTTTCGTTCTGCACGTCGGTCGCGGACGCCGACGGGTTCCATTGGGTCACAGATGAATCAACAGCAGTAAGCGGCAACGCGCCCTCCAATGCGCCGAGGAGTAGCTCGTCGCGTACTTTCTCACGTGCAGTAATCATTCGCTAAATCCTTGGCTCTCAATCATTCTGGCTCGTATTCGGGCAGGTCGGACATGTCGTCTCTGCCGAGTACCGGTGGACCGTGGTGGCTATGAGGCGGCTGAACAGGATGCGGAAAAGCATTTGGATCGCTCGGCCCCATGGGTACAAACGGTTCGGAGGGCGCGGGGCGCGGCGCTGGCGGTTCCACAGGTGCAGCCCCAACCGGTGCACGCGGCCCAGGCGCAGCCCCTTCCGGTGCACGTGCACCCGGCGATCCCCCTTCGGGTGGCCCCGGCGCACGGCCGGGAATGTCTGGAACGCCGCCCCGTGATGGATTGATGTGGACCTTCGTATACGTGTTGTCAGGTGTGCGGATATCCATCGTCGGCCCGTGCTCGTCGCTTTCGCGTATCCCTACGATGGTGCCGTCAGGCAGCATCCGCTCGGTTCCCGGGTAGCTGCTTCCGGCGCGTTGCGTCCCACCTTCGCTAGCCCAGTTCCACAAGTTCCGAAGGTCTTGCTCACTGCGAACCTCCGCGATGAACGGGGCGGTGCCCTTCGGCAAGTTTTTGATCGCGTCGCGGACATCTTGGTCTGTATGTCCGGGGCTGAGCGTCGGAGTTGGTCCTTGTTTCCAGTCGACAAGCTGAATCCCGTTGTGCTGCTTGTTCTCATCGCCGTCCATGCCGTAGCCCATGGCCGACGCCAACTCCGCAGCCCGCTCATCATCGGTCGCGGTGTACTTCGCGGCTGCGGTGTGAATGTTGGTTGAAATGTCGTTGAGCACTCGGACCTGTGCGTCGGCAGCCTGTTGGAACCGGGTGATTGCCGACTGAGCAGCTTCGGCTGCGGTGCCCTGCCAATACTCATCTAGGCCGGTGGCTGCCTGTTCCACGCGGGTGATTTCAGCTTTCAACTCCCCGGCGATGCGCTCGAAGTTCGCGGCCTCTATCACGAAGGCGACGGGGTCGGTCGTCAACTGCGCCGCCATGAGCGGAGTCTAGCGGGATTGGTTGGGGCTACTGATCGAAACCTTCACTGAGGTCGCGTCCTGGCTAGCTCGCCTAAGCCTGAATCCGTGGACGGTCGGTCGTTGGTGATCGGCGTGGGAACCACGAAAATGCCTCCTGAACTGGGACAATAC
>NZ_LQPE01000018.1 GCF_002101735.1 Mycobacterium kyorinense
GGCGATCGCCTGACCCACCGCCGACTCCATCCAAAAGGCCAAATTTCAGACGCCCTCAGGGGCCAGAATCCGCACGCCATCGACGCCGACCCACCAGAGCCCATTACATCAGCGGCGTCCTAGGCTGACCACACAGTGCGATCGTCGACGCGGCTGTGCTCGGCGAGCATCGAGAACACCTTGCCTCCCGCGCTGTTGTGTGAGTTGCTAGCCGTACTGGCCAGCGACGCTTATCGGAGCAGTGTTCTGGGGTCGGGGAAGCCCAGTTTGGTGTAGCCGGGCGCGCGTTTTCGCAGTGAAGAGGCGAGTACTGGGGTGAGTTCGTCGTGGTAGTCGTGAACGGTTGCGGTGGCCTTGGCGGCGTGTGGCCGGGTGATGCGCCCGACGTATTGGACGAGTCGGTTCTTGAACGTGATTGGGGCCGCGAGAAACAGCGTGTCCAGGGCCGGGCAGTCGAATCCCTCGCCGATGAACGAGCTGGTGCCGACGATCAGCAATGGCCCGGCTTCGGCGGTGTGGTTGGCGAGTTGTTCGGAAATCTCGCGGCGTTGGCGCGCCTTCATCTGGCCGCTGAATACGACCACATCCTTGCCGGCGTTTCGGAGTCGTTCGGCGATGGCGTTGAGGTGATCAATCCATGTGGTGAGGACGAGGATGTTGGCGCCGTCGGCGTGAGCGGAGAGAACGTCGGCGACGATCTGCTCAAGCCGGGCCTCGTCGGCAATGAGGGCTCGGTAGATCTCGGCCATCCCGCCTGGCGCACTGGGATCGGCTTGTCCGGTGTAGCGGAACTGGGTGGGATGGATGTATAGGACAGGGTGCGGTGCGAGCAAGTCGGTGCCCGCCGAGGGGAGTTGGCCCGCCGTAGGGGCTTCGAGGGTGACGTGATGTGATCCGAGTTGGTGGTAGATGAGGTCTTCGAGCCCATCGCGGCGTTCGGGTGTAGCGGTGAGCCCGAGCCAGTATTTGGCGGGTATTCGATTTAGGACGTGAAAGAACGCGCTGGCCGCGATGTGATGGCATTCGTCGGCGACGACGAAACCGTAACTCGCCGTGAGATCTTCGATGTTGCCACGGCGGGCGAGTGTGGGTAGCAACGCAATGTCGATTATGCCGGTGGTCTTGGATCGCCCGCCGCCGATCTGTCCGCACTTGAATCCGAGGTGTTTCTGCAACCGGTCACGCCACTGGTCCGCCAGCGCTTTGCGGTCGACCAGGATGAGTGTTGAGGTGGCGTGGGAAGCGATTGCGGCGCAGGCAATTACCGTCTTGCCCAAGCCAGGAGGTGCGATCAGCACGCTGGTGTCTTCCTCAATTAATCGCCGGACTGCGTCGGCCTGGTCGGACCTGAGCTCGGTTGAGCAGATGAATTCATGACGATCGCCGATGACGCGCTTATCGTCGATGTGCAACGTACTTCCTGCTGACTCGACCAAGTCGGTGAGCAGCCCGTACAGACCACGAGGCAGCACAAGATCGCCCTCGACTGTCTCGTCGTAGCTGTAAAGGAAGCGCGGAGTATCCCAGGTGCTGCGTCGAGCGCGCTGGCGAGCATCAAACTCGGGATTGCGAATGGAGCCCGCGTGTTTCACCGCCGCGATCATGGCCGGACCAAGATCGTTGGCGGTCAGCGTGATTCGAGATGTGAAGGTTGCCCGGATGATCGTCGCCGGCCTCGGCACGATCTTCGACGAGGTGGGTAGCTGCAGCCGGCGCACGCGATGGCCGAACAGCGGATCGGGCAGAGTGCGAACCAGCGTGGTCACGTCCTTGTGCGACAGCCGCGCGATGCTGGACAGGTAGGCCCATTGGTCGTCGAAGGGCTCCAGCGTGGCGGGGTCGAGGAACAGCGTTGTGCCGTGTTGTCGGCGTTTGCCGTTGAGGGGGGCGGCGATGAGGTTGCCCATGCCGCGGCCGGTGTGGATATCTTGGGAGGGAAACAGCCGGTCGTAGCTGGTGAGGTGCATGCTGCCGCGGAGTTGGAAAGCCTCGCCGAGCAGGCTGGTCGCGATGCTGCGGGCTGTTGCCGCCGACGTGGCCTGTGCGAAGAAGATCCACACGTGCGCACCTCGGCCCGACTGCGACACCTCTAAAGCTGCCGGAACATTGTGTGCTCGCGCGGCTTTCATATAAGCGAGTGCATCGAGCATTGCGGCTTCCTTGTCGAAGTCAGCCGCGACCCACCAGCAGGTGTCATCGTCGCCAAGCGGATACAGGCCGATATGAAGCTCCCCGCGCAGGTGTTTGTCGACGACGTCGGGAGTGAAAGGAAGATACGGGGTGTCCGCACGGTTCATGCCCTTGCGCCAGTACCCGCGAATTGCCGGCATCCAACCGGATCGACCGTCGCGGCGGTTCTCCCAACGCACCGCGTAAACATCTGAGCGACAACGAAACAGATCGAGGAAGAAACGGACCTTGTCTTCGGGCGCCGATCTCATGCTGATCGGCGATCCCGGTGCCCCGGTAAGGGTGGCTTGATCTGGATCCGCCGATCGAGCCTGCTCTTCGCTCAGTTGTAGTAGTCGACGCAAACGCGCATTGTCGGCGCGCAACGTGTCCAACTCGCCCGGGAACCGTTCCTCCACAACCACAGTCTGCCGATCCCCGCGCCGGCGATGCAGGCCGATGGAGTAGTCGCCTCGGCAGGGCGGTCAGATGGCGGCGCGGATGAGCTCGACTGCTTCGGTCATCTGGTATCGCTGAACCAGCCGATTCAAAAGCTCCGCGGTCGTTAGTGGTGGGGCGGTATACCGGGAGGCCATGGTTTTCACAGCCCGCAGCGCCAGGTCTGGTGAGACCGATACAGTATCTGCCGCAAATTCGGCGGGGGACACAACCTTGATGTGCGCGGGAATCTTCGCTGCCGGGAAGTCCCTGAGGTTATCGGTGACGATGGTGCCCGCTCCACCGACCACCGCTGCTGCAGCCACATGTTCATCGTTGGGGTCTGGCAGGTGGAAACTTCCGTCGTAAGGTTCCCAGTTTTCGACCACTGCGTCGTCGAACGCCGTCGTCATCTGGTCAATGAGGTGACGGGCCCGCGCGGTCGCGGCAGCGGGTTGTTCTCCGCGAATCATCAGCTTCTGTGTCTCGTGGAATTCGAGTTCGGCCAGGATTTGGATTGACCACAGCGGTCGATAGAGCCCTTCGATTGCGAGTGAAAGCAAGAAGTCCCGCTGCAAGCTCGGCCATAGCACCGAGGTATCGAGGAAAGCGGCGAACATCGCCGCCCATGGTGTCAGCTTGGTTGGGCTGATTTGTTTCGGCGCGCCGCCACAGCGCTTCGTGCTTCGCGCAGTTGCTTTCGGATCGTGTCGGGATCGTCATCGTGGCCGATGTCGGCGGTCGCCACAAGCGCGTCGTATTGGCGTTTGCGGCGCTCCTCGCGATAGGACAGCACGTCATCGAGCAGAAGGCGATGCCGGTTGCCAATTCGTTCGGCAGGCAGGACGTTGTCATTGATCAACCGCACTATCGTCGGGCGGCTCACGCCGAGAAGGTCGGCCGCCTGCTGTGTGGTTAGTGTCATGGTTTGCGGCGCGACGGTCACTGCCTTGCCCGCATGAAGCGCTGCCACGACTTTCGTCAAGGCTTCGTGGACCGCGCCGGGCAGCTCGATCCGGTCGTGCTCATCGACACCAACCAGTGCGTAACTCGGAGAAGCCGCCGCGCCATGTCGGCGCTCGTGAGCCGCCAGGAACCCGACCACCGGTGCGAGTTCCTCCGGATGCTCGGAGAGGAATGTCGCGGTCGCGACCGCTTCGGCGCCCATGGGAGTTCACCACCTATTCGAACGAAGCGAATTTATTTTCGGAACGTTCGAATAGTAGCTCGAATGACGGCGCGAGTCCACGTCACTTCATCCAGCCGTCACGTTTCGCCGTCTGCCGACTCGATTACCGCGGAGGACGGCCGAGGTGGCTCGGAACGCGCCGCGACGGCGTGGACGCGTTCCATCGCCTGACCTACCTGTTTGAGAACGCGCCATGGCTTCCGCCTCTCGTCAGTGGTCAGAGTTCGACCGCTTCGTCATCAGGAATCGTTGACCATTGCACCGCGCGCGACGCCATGTCGGGAGACACGGACACGGTTGCCCGAACCTGTCGGTGCCCTTGCTTAGGCTCTGCTTGTGGAGTACGAAGCGATCGACGCATTGCGGGAGCGGCACCCCGCTTGGCGTCTGCTGCGTGCGGGTAACGCCACTTTGATCCTCTCCTTCCTGGGGAAGTTCTTTGTCGAAGGCAACCGGGGCGCGTGTTCGGCGAGCGAAGTCGCGGCCGCGTTGGACGACCATCTCTATGCGCTCAACGACGAAGAACCCAGCGAAAACGGCCAGGCACGGTTTCCGAAGAGCCCGCGAGCGTACTTGGAGGACTGGGCGGCCACCGACGCCGCGTATTTGCGGCGGTTCTACCCGCCCGGCGACGACGAAGTCCACTATGAGGTGACACCGGCTTTCGAGAAAGCCTATGCCTGGGTCACGACGCTGCAGGGCAGGTCGTTCGTGGGAACGGAGTCCCGGCTGCACACCGTGGTTGAGCTACTGCGACAGATCGTGCACGGAACCGAAGTCGAACCGGATGTCCGGCTTGCCGAGTTGCGCCGTCGTCGCGACGAACTCGACGTTGAGATCGCGGCCGTTGAGGCCGGCGTCGTGCAGGTGCTGGATGCGACAGCGGTGCGAGATCGCTACCAACAGCTCGCCGCGACCGCGCGTGAACTGCTTTCGGATTTTCGCGAGGTCGAAGAGAATTTCCGGATGCTCGACCGGGCCGCGCGAGAGAAAATTGCGGCGTGGGACGGCTCCAAGGGCGAGTTACTTACTGAGCTGGTCGGAACTCGCTCCGAAATTGCCGGCTCGGACCAGGGTCGCAGCTTCCAGGCGTTCTACGACTTCCTGCTCTCCGAGGCGCGCCAGGCCGAGCTCACCGAGCTGCTCGCCAAAGTGTCCATGCTGGACACGATCGAACAGGACCAGCGGATCCGCGGTATCCACCACGACTGGTCGGAAGCTGCCGACCGGGCCCAGCGCACCGTCCGGCAGATATCTGAGCAATTGCGTCGCTTTCTCGATGACCAGATCTGGCTGGAGAACCGGCGTGTCCTGGACTTGGTCCGGGCGGTGGAAAACGTCGCCCTCGGGCTGCGCGACGCCCCGCCGCCGTTCGGGCTCGAGGTCGACCAGCCGGGCATCGTGATCACCCTGCCATTGGAGCGACCGCTCTATCAAGCTCCGGTGGCGGTCGCCGTCGAAAGTGACATTTCAGCGGC
Source organism: Mycobacterium kyorinense (assembly GCF_002101735.1). Lineage (GTDB taxonomy): Bacteria > Actinomycetota > Actinomycetes > Mycobacteriales > Mycobacteriaceae > Mycobacterium > Mycobacterium kyorinense. Next base: position 5,275 of record NZ_LQPE01000018.1, read on the forward strand.
GACAGAGGATCTCGACACCGACCTACTCTTCACCCAGACCTACATCGACCAAGCCCGTCTGGCCGAGATCATCCGCACCGTTCTGCCCGAGAACTCCTCCGCCCTGCTGTCCGACGTCGTCGCCGTACACCCGATCGAACAAGGAGCCGCGGAAATCGTTGGCTATCTTGCCCTGGACGACGAAGACGTGACGGTTGACATGGACGTCGCCGACGAGACCCTCCTCGAATACTCCGACCCTGCGGACCCGGACGTCACCAAGCGGGCGAGGCTGCCGAAAGTGACGGTGCGGCGCCGATGAGCAACGAGCACGCGGTCGCCGGCGCCATCATCCGGTTGATGCAGGGAGTCGTCTACCGCGAGTCCGACGAGGACAGCTGGCTGACGCTGGAACGCTTGGGCGCCGGTGTCCGAGACCATTTCGCCACGATCGGCGTCGACGTGGTGGTCGATGACGCGGAGGGCTACGCCTACCTTCGGTCCCGACCCGACGACGACGGGGCCGAGGCGCTGCCGCGCCTGGTCCGCAGGCGCGCGCTGACATACAACGTCAGTCTTCTGCTGGTGCTCTTACGCAAGAGGCTGGTCGAGTTTGAAACCAGCAGCGGTGAAGGCCGATTGGTGCTCAGCACCGACCAGATCGTCGAAATGCTGCGGCTCTTCCAGGCCGAATCCACCAACGACGCACGAGTCGTGGATCAAGCGGAGACGACGATCAAGAAGGCCGCCGAACTGGGCTTCCTGCGCCAGTTGCGCGGTCAGCGCGACCAGTGGGAGGTGCGGCGCATCCTCAAGGCCTACGTCGACGCCGAGACGTTGTCGGACTTCGCGGCCAAACTGCGCGAGTATGCCGGGACGGTAGTCAGCGATGAGTGAAACAGTCGCTGCCACAGTAAAGCTCGATGAAAGCCCAGGGGCGGGCTACCGGTTGGCGCATGCGGAGCTGTTGAACTGGGGCACCTTCGACCGCCAGGTCTGGCGGTTCAGCCCGGGCACCGATACCGCACTGTTGACCGGTGACATCGGCTCCGGTAAGTCGACGATCGTCGACGCGCTCACCACCTTGCTGGTTCCCTCGCACAAAGCTGCCTACAACAAAGCCGCCGGCGCCGACGCCAGGGAACGCACACTGCGCTCGTACGTGGAAGGCCACTACAAATCGGAGCGAAACGAGGCCACCGGCAAGTCCCGCGCCAAGGGGCTGCGGGAACATCGGCGAACGTACTCGGTGATCCTCGGTGTGTTCATCAACCACGGCTATGACGAGACGGTCACCCTGGCCCAAGTCTTCCAGCAACGCGAGAGCACCGGACAGCCCTACCGCTTCTTCGTCACCGCGACCAAACAGCTGTCGATCGCGACAGACTTTGCCGAGTTCGGGTCTGACCTTCGCGACCTGCGCAAGAGACTGCGCGCTTCCGGCGCGGAGATCTTCGACGAGTTCCCCAAGTATGCCGTCTCGCTGCGCCGCCTGCTCGGCATCCGATCCGAGCAGGCACTTGAGCTGTTCCACCAGACGGTGTCGATGAAATCCGTTGGCAATCTGAACGATTTCGTGCGCGACCACATGCTCGAGCCGAGCGACTCGACGGAGCGCGTCCGCGACATCATCGCCCACTTTGACGACCTGACCAAGGCGCATGACGCCGTCAAGCGGGCGCGCGAGCAACTCGAAGCACTGGAGCCGGTTGTGCAGACCGCGGCCAGGTATGACGCCGCGCTCACCGAGCGCGACACACTGGAGCGGGAGCGAGCGGCAGTCCGGCTGTTCATCGCGGAGCTTCGCTCCGGGCTGTTGGCCGGCGAGATTGCCCGGCTGGAAGCTGACGCCGCCGTCCGGTCGAAGGAACTGGGAACCGCCGAGACGACGCAGCAACGGCTCAAGCATGAGCGCGAATCTTTGATCGAGGAGCGCGCCCGGGCGGGTGGGCACCGCATCGGGGAGCTGGAGCGACTTGCAAGCGAGGCCCGGGCCGAGGCCGAAACACGCCGTGGCACAAGGGCTTTGTTCGACGCCGCTGTCGCCGACGCGGGGCTGGAACGCGTCAGCGGAGCAGCGGAGTTCGCGGCCTTGTCGGCGCTGATCTCCGCGGAACGTCCGCGGCTGACCGCCGAGAAACGAGACCTCGACGCGGCCACCGCCGACGCGATAGGGCTCGAGCGAGAGCTGCGGCGCAAGTGCGAACTGGTCGCCGACGAGATCACCAGCCTGGAGCAACGCACCAGCAATTTGCCCGTCGAGCAGGTCGAGGTGCGCGCCGAGATGTGCGCGGCCCTCGGGTTGACGGCGGAGGACCTTCCCTACGCGGGTGAGCTCCTCGACGTGTTCGATGAGCACGCCGATTGGCGGGGCGCCGCCGAACGGGTGCTGCGCGGGTTCGCGCTCTCGCTGCTGGTGCCGCAGCGGCATTACGATGCCGTCGCCGGGTGGGTGAACAGCCGACGGCTCACGTTCCACGGGCGTGGCGGCAACGCGACCGGAGCGAAGCTGGTCTACGAGAGGGTTCCCCGTCAACAGGTTCGGCTGCAACCCTCCGGCCACGACGGGCTGCGGCTTGCCGACTGCATCGACATCAAGGACGGGCCGTTCCGGGACTATCTGGTCAACGAGCTCACGAAGCGTGCCGACTTCCGCTGTGCGGCAAGCCTAACCGAGTTCCAAACCCAACGGCGTGCCGTCACCCGCGAGGGTCAGGTGCGTTCCGGCGATCGACACGAAAAGGACGACCGGCATCGCGTCGACGATCCCCGTCGCTGGGTCCTGGGCTGGGCCAACGAACGCAAGATCGCCGCGCTGCGCGCTGAACTGGCCCAGCTGGAGGCCGAGTGCGAGGCGGCCGCCTCCGACGTGGCCGGGCTCAGCGCCCAGCGGGAGGCGCTGCAGGAAAGGCTGGACGCCCTTCTTCGGGTCGAGGGCTTTCGCTCCTGGATCGACCTCGACGTCGACGAGGCCGAGGCACGCGCGAAAAACCATGATGCTGAACGTATTCGGCTGGAGGCCGGTTCGTCGCGTCTGGAGGAAATCACCCGCGCGTTGGACAGCAATACCGAGGAAGAGAACGCGGTCGCCGAGTTGATCAGGAAACTCACCGGCGAGCTTGCCACCACGGTCGCCAAGGCAAAGCAAGCGGAACAGGACAAGAAGCGCGACGACGACTTCGTCACCGCACGCCTGCACCACGAACTGACAACCGCCCGGGAGTCCTACGCTGCTCTGGACGAGCGCCTGGGAAAGCGCCGGCCGACGCGCGCAGCGGACTGCGCCGACACCGAGACGGTCCTGTCCGACGATCTGCACAGGCGGATCGAGAAGCTGACCCGCGAACTCAATGGCCACGGACTGAACCTGGGGCAGTACATGGCGGCGGTTTTGGCCCGGTGGCCCGAGTTGCGCGCGGACATGGACGCCAATGTCGATGCGCGCCAAGAGTTCCTGGCGTTCCGGGCCCGCGTCGCGACGGACGATCTCCCGCGTTTCGAAAGCGAGTTCAAAGAACAGCTCAACAAGAACACCATCCAGGAGCTCGCGGGATTCAACAACTGGCTGGGCCGACAGGCGTCGGCCATTGACCAGCGCGTCAACCGGATTAACGAGGCGCTCGGGGCGGTGCCCTACAACCCGGGTCGCTTCATCCGCCTCGAAAAGGAACCGACCACCAACCAGGACGTCGCGCAATTCCGTTCGGACTTGCGCAACCTGACCAACGACAGCCTCGCGATCGATGGCGACCAGTACTCCGAGCAACGTTTCCTCGACGTCAAGCGGATCATCGAACGCTTCCGCGGCCGCGACGGCTACGCCGAATCCGACAAGACCTGGACTCGACGCGTCACCGATGTGCGCAACTGGTTCGTTTTCTCGGCCTCCGAGCGTGACGTCGAGACCGACCTCGAGTGGGAGCACTACAGCGACTCCGACGGCAAGTCTGGCGGCCAGAAAGAGAAGCTGGCGTACACGATCCTCGCGGCTTCGCTCGCTTACCAGTTCGGGCTCGAGTGGGGAGCGCAGCGGTCACGAGACTTCCGGTTCGCGGTCATCGACGAAGCGTTCGGTCGCGGCTCGGATATCTCGACACGCTATGCGCTGGAGCTCTTCGCGACGCTCGGGCTGCAACTTCTCATCATCACGCCGTTGCAGAAGGTGCATGTCATCGAGCCGTACGTCAAGGCAATTGGATTCGTCGACAATCCGACCGGAACCTTCTCTCGGCTCCAGACGATGACGATCGAGGAGTACCGGACAAGACGCGATGGTCGGCGGCCGTGAGTGCCGGATGGACAACGCCCGAGGATATCGGCGCCAGAGTCCGACGCCGGTGGGACGACGGATCGTTATTGCGTGCCCATGCCAACGGTGATCACTTCGATCAGATCGAAGTGCCACTTCGTGGCCCGAGACCGTCGGAGGTGGGTGATGACCTTGGCGCTGCGCGCAGATGGGTAGCGGCCCTCGACGCCGGCCGCCGCGACGATCGTCGATACACGCTGCAATGGCAATCGATCGGCGGCAGACAGATCGGCCGGAACCAGTTGCCTGTACGGGCAGTCGTGTCCTCGATGGGGCAGGCCTGCGCTCTCTTGGGTGTCACTGCGTCGCTTCGCCGGTTCGACGAACTGTTGGTTCTCACACAGCAACATCCGCGGGTTCGACAGTGGGTCGTCGACCATCCGCATCGTGCGCTCGAACTGGCATCCGAGATGCCGCGGCTGATCGCCGCCTACATTTGGCTTGACAGTAACCGGCATTCACATCGCTATCTGCGCGAGATCAGTGCACCCGGAGTCGATACCAAGTTTGCCGAGAGACACCGACCGGTTCTGGCAGCCATGCTTGGCGTGTCGTCGACAGCCTCGGGATTTCTGGCCGGTCTTGGCCTGCGATCGAAGCCCGGATTGGTTCGGCTGCGGCCCGCACCCTCGCTGGGCCTACTGACTTCCTTGACAGAGATAGGGCTGCGTTCCGCGGAATTGGCGCAGCTCACCGTCGAACCACGGGTGGCTGTGATCGTTGAGAACGAGATCAGCTATCTGAGCGTAGACGTCCCCGATAACGGCGTCCTCATCTGGGGGAGGGGATTCGACGTCGACAGCGTGGGCCGGCTGCCATGGCTCTCCGAAGCCGACGTCCTCTACTGGGGCGACATCGATACGCATGGATTCGCCATACTCGATCGTCTGCGGGCGTGGCTGCCGCAGGCACAGTCGGTGCTGATGGATCGCCAGACACTGCTTGCGCATCGCGGCCGTTGGGTGACCGAAGACCGCCCGGCCACGTCCGTCCTCACGCGTCTGACGCCTGACGAGCAGGAACTCTATTGGGAATTGGTCACTGATGGGTTGGGCGATCGAGTGCGTCTTGAACAGGAGCGAATCGACTGGCATTGGGTCGAGCAACGGCTACCGGCTTAAGGCCCAAATGGTGTATCGCTTTCCATATTTTCGGTGCGTAGATGCCCATGAGATTGGTGTACAGTACGCGGCGCTACACTCTTTGCCGCTGCGCACACAAGCCGGCGAGATCGCCGCCGCCCTGGGCAGCGTCCCCATGGACTTCACCGATTCCGATTCGGGAACTCGCCAAAAACAGCCAGCACCGCCCTTCCGTCTACCCGACCTGATCATCGCTGCGACGGCGGAACTCCACGGGGCGACCGTCCTGCATTACGACGCCGACTACGACCGTATCGCCGCCGTGACCGGCCAGGCTACAGAGTGGGTGGCAACTAAGGGGTCGCTGTAACCGGGATTTTCGTCGCTCGAATCCTGTCGTCGTTGATCAGGCATATGAACCGCCTCCTCAGCGACCACTTAATTTAACCATCGTGCCGCCCCGATTGAGGTCCGCCCGAAATTCGCACGACACACTCGCAGAGCAAATGCGACGCTTGAGGCGTGGACGAGGAACCGGAGATGTACGTGGTCGACTTCTCCGATGCTCCCGGCGCGTCCGAGTATCGGGAGCGACGCGAGCGCGCCCGTACCGAGGGCCGCCGGCGTTACCACGACTACCTCGCGGCGCTGCTCGACCTGCATGGCGCCACGGATCCTGGCGCGCTCGCCGACGTTGTACTCGATGCCCTCACGTGTTGGCGCGATGTCGAGAGCGGCGAGCTCTGCCCGTGCTCGTGCCACTCCCGGCTGCCCGAAAGTGACTTCCACGACTATGGGCTCGGTTGCGGGTGCGCGCGGTCGGCGAAGGATCGTCGACGCGCGCAGGATGAGTGGCGGAACCGTATTGAGGAATTTTGGGAATCGCCCGAAGGCAAGCGGATTCGGTCTCGCGAGCGCGCTGCGGAAGCCGAGGTCGAGGCGTGGCTAGCGACGCAGCGCGGTGTCGTCATCCACAGCCACGGCGGTTTGGCACCTGAACAGTGGCGCGGGGAAGTCGACGGCCATAGCTTTTATTTTCGCGAACGCCATGACGAGTGGCGCATCGAGCTCGACCTGCGCGCCAGCGGTCGCTTCGCCCGCGCCTTCGTCGGTACCGACGTCGATGGCGACGCCCGTTTCGAGGAGCGCGAGCTGTCCGAAGGCGACATGATCGCCCATGGCACTACCAACGTCGACGGCTACGGAACGACGTCGGTCGAGCGGGCGAAGTTCATCGTGGACACGATTCGGGTGTACCTCGCCCGCGAAGGATGCAACCTCCATGTGCGGGACCTGTCGTCGATCGCAGCACTGCTCGGCCGCGAGGTTCGCTGGTGCCCAGCCTGCGGCACCCGTGTATCCAGCGACTGATGGGGCGGGGCAGCGTCGCGCCGACAAGGGGTCGTGCGTTGGCTTGCCCGAGCGTTCGTGATCGACGAGTTGCTTTATTGCACCAGCTTTCTGGCGCTGGCGGGCATCACGCTCCGGATTGCGAATGGAAGCTGCGTGTTTGACGGCTGCGATCATCGTCGGGCCAAGATCGTTGGCTGTCAGGGTGAGTCGGGACGCAAAGGTTGCGCGGATGATCGCTGCCGGTCTCGGTACGATTTTGGACGACGTGGATAGCTGCAGCCTGCGTACGCGATGGCCGAATTGTGGTTCGGGCAGCCTGCGAGCAAGCGTGGCCGCGTCCTTGTGCGATAGCCGCGCGATGCTGGACAAGTACGCCCACTGGTCGTCGAGGGGTTCCAGTGTGGCGGGGTCGAGGAACAGCGTGGTGCCGTGCTGGCGGCGTTTGCCGTTGAGCGGTGCGGCGATCAGGTTGCCCATGCCGCGGCCCGTGTGGACGTCTTGGGAGGGAAACAGCTGCTCAGGCGCATGTTCCCGCGTAGTTGAAAAGCCTCGCCGAGCAGGCTGGTCGCGATACTGCGTGCCGTTGCCGCCGATGTCGCCTGCGCGAAGAAGGTCCATACATGTGCGCCCCGCCCCGATTGCGACACCTCCAACGCCGCCGGAACCTGATGGGCGCGTGCGGCTTTCAGGTATGCCAGTGCATCGAGCATTGCGGCCTCTTTGTCGAAGTCGGTCGCGACCCACCAACATGTATCATCGCCAAGCGGATAGAGGCCGATATGATTTTCGCTGCGTAGGTGCTTGTTGGTCGATGACGTCGGTGGTCAGCGGAAGATAGTTCGCATCGGTGCGCTTGCTACCTCGTCGCCAATAGCCGTGAATGGCCGGCATCCAACCGGAGCGACCGGCGCGGCGGTTCTCCCATCGCAGAGCGTAAACATCGGAGCGACAGCGAAATAGGCTCACCGGCGACTCCCGGGGCACCGAGGAGGGTGGCGGTGATCCGGATCCGCCGCTCGGGCCTGCTCTTCGTTCAGTTTCGGTAGGCGACGCAAACGCACATTGTCGGCGCGCAACGTCGCCGCCAACTCACCCGGGAACCGCTCTTTCCACAACCACAGTCTGCCGGTCGCTGCGCGGGCGGTGCACGCTGCTGACGTGCTCGGCCGGACGCGTCAGATGACGGCGCGGATGAGCTCGACCGCGTCGCTCATCAGGTGTCGCCGAACCGGTCGGCGCAACAATAACTATTTGCTTACGTTTGGCGTTATTAACGAACCACGTTACTATTGGCTCGGTGATCCGCTCCTTCAAGGACAGGGACAGCGAGAAAGTGTGGAACCTGACCTTTGCGAAGCGCTTCAGCAAAGAAGTCGCGAAGAGAGCTCGCGAAAAGAAGCAGCCCATCGATGCGGCGGAAAACATCAACGATCTGCGAGTGCCGCCGGGAAATCGCTTGGAGAAGCTCGCAGGCGACCGCGAGGGCCAGCACAGCATTCGCGTCAACGACCAGTGGCGAGTGTGCTTTGTCTGGGCACATGACGGCGCCGAGCAGGTCGAGTTGGCTGACTACCACTAAGAGAGGCGAAGACCATGCCTGATTTCATGCCGACGCACCCGGGTGTAATCCTCCTGACGGAGTTCATGGAGCCACTTGGTGTTACGCAGTACCGGTTGGCGAAGGCGATCGACGTGCCATTGCCGCGGATCCACGAGATCGTGCACGGCAGGCGGGCAATTACTGCAGATACCGGGCTACGACTTTCCCGCGCGTTCGGGCTAAGTGACATGTTCTGGATCAACATGCAGGCCCGCTATGACGCCGACATGGCACGGGTTGGCCTTGGCGACCAGCTCAGCCAGATCGAGAGCATTGCTTGAACCGCTCCCGTCCCGAACAACACGAAGAGTCGCGGTCGACCCAGAGGTCGCAGGTTCGAATCCGGTCCCTGCTACTAAAACGAAAGGCCGCCGGCCGTGGTACAACCGTGAGCCATGAGCAGCCTTGCCGACGAGACGCGGTGGATGGATGCCACGGACCAGGCGAGGCTGGTGGCCAACGGCGACGTCACACCGGGCGAACTGCTCGAGGCCGCCATCGAGCGGATCGAGCGGACGAACCCGCCGCTCAACGCCGTCGTCATCGAGTGGTTCGACCATGCCCGACAAGTGGCCGCCGATCCGAACCTGCCCCACGGCCCCTTTCGCGGCGTCCCGTTTCTGCTCAAGGACCTCTACACCAGCTTCACCGGCCAAACCCTGTCCAACGGCAACGTGGCCCTCAAGGAAGCCCGCAAGATCGACACCGCCGACACGACGCTGGTCGCCCGGTTCAAGGCGGCGGGACTGGTCATCGCCGGGCGGACAAATACCCCGGAGGCGGGCAGCCTGCCGACCACGCAGCCGCTGGCCTGGGGAGCGACCCGCAACCCGTGGGCGCTAGACCGAACCCCGGGCGGGTCAAGCGGCGGCGCCGCCGCCGCGGTGGCCGTAGGGATGGTTCCCTTCGCCAACGCCTCCGACGGCGGCGGCAGCATCCGCATCCCGGCGTCGTGCTGCGGCGTCCTCGGGCTCAAGCCGAGCCAGGGACGCATCACGGTCGGGCCAGCGCGCGCCGAGGCGGGGCTGGGCGTCGAACTGTGCGTCAGCCGCACAGTGCGCGACACCGCGGGCCTGCTCGATGCGGTGCGCGGTCCCGGCATCGGCGACAGCGTGATCGCGCCGCCACCGGAGCGGCCGTACCTCGAGGAAGTGGGTAAAGACCCCGGACGGCTGCGCATCGGGCTGCTCGACGTCCATCCCCGCGGCGACTTCCTGCACCAGGACTGCGTCACGGCGGTACGCGCCGCGGCGTCGATGCTGGAGGGCCTGGGCCACATCGTCGAGCCGGCCTGGCCAACTTGCCTCGCCGACACCACGCTGCCCCAAAAGTTCATGGCGCTGTGGGCGACGGGAATGGCCATGGCGGTCCGCGGATTCGGCGAGACGCTGGGCCGCGAGATGACCAAAGACGATGTTGAGCCGGTGAACTGGGCGCTCGTCGAGCAGGCGCAGCGGTTGACCGCCGTCGACTATGCCGCGGCGCAGGCGGCGGGCTGGACATTCCGGCGGGCCCTGCAGCAGTGGTGGGCCGACGGCTGGGATCTGTTACTCACCCCGACGGTTGCCGAGCCGCCGCTCCCGCTGACGGAGTTCGAGAACGACCCCGAACACCCGACGGCGCCGATGCGCCGCGCCGGCCAGTTCGCCGCGTTCACACCGCCGTTCAACATGAGCGGACAGCCGGCGATCAGCCTGCCGCTACACCGCAACGCCGAGGGCCTGCCCATCGGCGTCCAGCTGGCCGCCGCTTACGGCCGCGAGGATGTCCTGATTCGCGTTGCGTCCCAACTGGAATCGGCCCACCCCTGGTCGTCCCAGCATCCGGCCTAGAGGTGACTTACCGCGAAATCCGCGGCCTCGCCCGTCATCCCGTTCGTCAGATACGCCGCGTGGGCGAAGGTGGGCGGCGCGCTGGGTGCGCCGTTGCAGATGGTGTCGTCGGGAACGCACAGCTGAAGCGTCTTGGACGCGTACAGTGGGCCGATTCTGATGGGCGGCGAGCCGTTTTCGGTGAGGAACTGATTCGACGGCGTGCCGAACAGGGTCACCGCCGCGACATGGTTCGCCACTTCCGCCGGCATCGGCTTGGGTACGTACGAGGCGTATTCGGCGGGCACTTCCTTCGGTATCGCGGCCGAGGTGACGAAACCGGCCAGCGCCGCACCCTGGGAGTAGCCGCCGAGCACGATCCGGGTGTTGGGGCAGTTCGCCGCCGTGGACTCGATGTGAGTGCCGGCGTCGCGGATCCCGTCGACGAAAGTTCTGGCGAACTCAATGCCGGCGCCGAAATCGCTGCTGGCGGGGTAGTTGACCGGATAGACGTTGACCGACCTGCCGCCGGCCCGGGCGTTCAGCGCGTCGACGAACGCCTGACCGACCCCGCCGACCCCGGGTAGCTCGGCGGTACCGCGGGCGAACACCACCTCGACGTCCGGACACGGCTGGGCCGACGCGACCGGCACCGGCGCACTGAGCACCGCGCCAACGCTCACCACACCAGCCACGAACAATTTGATGACGTCCATCGCTACCTCATCGCGTCGCGCCATCCCGACCTTTGCCTGAGTTTAGTGGTCAGCGCCCACCACGCAGCAAAATGAGCTAATCCCGCATCCGCAGCACAACCTTGCCCTTGGCGGTGCGGTTCTCCAGCGCCGCGATCGCCTCGCCGGCCCGCTCCAGCGGATAGACCTCCGGCTGCGGCGGCGGCACGGCGCCGGAGGCGAACAGGGGCTCGAGCTGTGACCACTGCCGGGTGAGATAACCCGGATGCCGCGCCGCCCACGCTCCCCAGCCGACCCCGACGGCGTCAATGTTGTTGAGCAGCAAGCGGTTCAGCTTCACGGTCGGGATGTCGCCGCCGGTGAAGCCGATCACCAGCAGACGGCCGCCGGGTGCCAGCGACCGCAGCGAGTCGGTGACCCGATCGCCGCCGACGGGGTCGACGACGATGTCCACGCCGCGCCCGCCGGTCAGGTCGCGCACCGCGTCCTTGAACCCGTCGGCCAGCACCACATCGGTGGCGCCGGCCGCCCGGGCGATGTCGGCCTTGTCCTGCGTGCTGACCACCGCGATGGTGCGCGCCGCCCCGAGTGCGGGCGCCAGCCGCAGCGCCGAGGTGCCGATGCCGCCGGCCGCGCCGTGCACCAGCACCGTCTCGCCGTCGCGCAGCCGACCCCGCTCGGCCAGTGCGAAATGCACGGTCAGGTCGTTGAACAGCAGCCCGGCGCCGGCCTCGAACGACACCGTGTCCGGCAGCTTGAACACCTGCTCGGCCGGCAACGCGATGACCTCGGCCATGCCGCCGGAAAGCATCGTCAGCGCCGCCACCCGGTCACCGGCCGCCACCGGCGCACCGGCGGGCGCGCTGCGCACCACGCCGGCGGCCTCGCCGCCCGGGACGAACGGCGGGTCGGGTTTGTGCTGGTAGAGGCCCCGGGTCAGCAGGGCGTCGGGAAACGCCACCCCGGCTGCATGGACGTCGACGACGACGGCACCGTCGCCGCCGGGCTCGTCGAGCTCGACCACCTGCACCGCCTCCGGCCCGTCGAGCCGGGAAATTTGTACCGCGCGCATCGCCACCTCTTTCCGTCAAGACGAACCTAGTCTGGTAGTCACGCGAGAGGGCCACTGCCATGGACCCGTTCTTCGACGTGGTGATCATCGGTGCCGGGATCTCGGGAATCGGCGCCGCCTATCGGATCCGGGAGCGCAACCCACAGCTGCGCTTCGCGATCCTGGAACGACGGGAGCAGCTCGGCGGCACCTGGGACCTGTTCCGCTATCCGGGTGTGCGCTCCGACAGCGACATCTACACCCTGTGCTTCCCGTGGGAGCCGTGGACGCGGCCGGAGATGATCGTCGACGGCACCCACATCTGGCAGTATCTGGCCGACACCGCACGCAAGCACCACATCGCCGAGCACATCCGTTTCAACACCCATGTCCGCTCGGCCGACTGGGATTCGAGCACCGACACCTGGACGATCCGCGCCGACCAGGACGGCCACGAGCAGACCTACCGCTGCCGGTTCGTGTTCTTCGGCACCGGCTACTACGACTACGACAACCCCTACCAGCCGGCCTTCCCCGGCATCGAGGATTTCACCGGCGAGGTGGTCCATCCGCAACACTGGCCCGAGACCCTCGACTGCGCCGGCAAGCGGTGCGTGGTAATCGGAAGTGGCGCAACGGCAGTCAGCCTGATTCCGACCCTGGCCGAAAAAGCCGAGCATGTGACGATGTTGCAGCGCACGCCGTCGTACATGATTACCGCGCCGAAGGTGGAGCAGACGGCAGTTCTCACCCGAAAGCTGTTGCCGCTGAACGTGGCTCACTGGATTGTCCGGTGGCGCAATGCGCTCATCGGTGTCCTGCTGTGGGAGGTGTCGCGGCGAGCGCCGGAATTCACGAAAGGGCTGCTGCGGCGCATCGCCGAACGCAATCTGCCCCAGGGCTTTGACATCGACACCCACTTCACCCCGCCCTACGACCCGTGGGATCAGCGGATGTGCTTCCTCGTCGAGGCGGACCTGTACAAGCTGATCAGCGACGGCCGGGTGGAGGTCGTCACCGACCACGTCGACCACGTGGATGCCAGCGGCATCGTCTGCAAGTCGGGCCGGCACCTGGACGCCGACGTCATCATCACCGCGACAGGGCTGCAATTGCAGGCGCTGGGCGGAATCACAGTCAGCCTCGACGGCGAAAAGATCAACCCGCATGATCGATTCGTCTACAAGCGCCACATGCTCGACGACGTCCCCAACATGGCCTGGTGTGTCGGCTACACCAATGCGTCATGGACACTGGGCGCCGACCTGACCGCGCAATCATTCGCAAAGTTGTTGGAGTACATGAGAATTCACGGCTACACACACGCCTACCCGCATCTGGGCGACACCGACATGCCCGAGCAGCCGACGCTGAATCTGCAGGCCGGTTACGTGTTGCGCGCCCTGGATGTGCTGCCGAAGTCGGGCACCCGACGCCCGTGGGTGGTCAGCCACCACTTCCTGCGTGACGTGATCGACCATCGGTTGCGGCCCATTGACGAGCAGATGGTGTTCGGCGCGGTGGACGCCGACCGCCGACAGACCGCGTAGGCGCCGGGTTTTGGTGTCCGGAAGCCGCCGGCCCACTGGGTAGACTTGGTGGTGCGGCGTGCCGGCCGCACTGGGAGGGGAGCGGCGATGAGTTCTCGACAACCGCGCCGTTCGCCTGCGCCGATACCCGTCGAATTACCGCCGAGCCGTGAAGTTTTGGTCAGGGCACCCGACGGCACTCGTCTGCACACCGAGGTGTTCGGTCCCGAAGACGGCTATCCGATAGTGCTTTCGCACGGGATCACCTGCGCCATCCGGGTGTGGGCTTACCAGATCGCCGAATTGGCCGGCGACTACCGGGTGATCGCGTTCGACCACCGCGGCCACGGCCGCAGCGGCATGCCGCCGCGCAGACAATACAGCCTGCATCACCTGGCCTCCGACGTCGACGCGGTGCTCGAGGCAACCCTCGCGCCGGGCGAACGCGCGGTGATCGCCGGGCACTCGATGGGCGGTATTGCGATCGCCGCCTGGTCAGAGCGGTACCGCCACAAGGTGTCCCAGCGTGCCGACGCCGTCGCCCTGGTCAACACCACCACCGGTGACCTGCTGCGCGAGGTTCGGTTCCTGCCGGTGCCCGCGCCGTTCGCTGCGGTCCGGGTGCTGGGTGGGCGTGCACTGGTCAGCATCTTCGGTTCGTTCACGGTGCCGCCCGCGGTGCGGCGCGCCAGCCGCGAGATGGTCTCGTTGCTGGCTGTCGGTGCCGATGCGGACCCCGATGTCGGAGCATTGATCTACGAGCTTTTCGACGCGACGTCCCCGGCCGTGCGGGGTGGTTGCGCCAAGGCGCTGGTCGACTCGCTGGGCTCGCGGCACATCAGCCTGTCCGGTTTGACGGTCCCGACGCTGGTGATCGGCAGCGAACGCGACCGGCTGACACCGCTGAGCCAGTCGCGCCGGATTGCCGCGGCCGCACCAAATCTCGTCGGGCTGGTGGTGCTGCCCGGTGGGCACTGCGCGATGCTCGAACGACCCACCGAGGTCAACCGCGAGCTGCGGGCGCTCGCCGAATCAGTCTCGGGCGACAGGCGGATCAGTTCTTAACCGTCCGGCTACCTCCGCGGCGGCCCGCTGCCCGGAGCGCACCGCCCCGTCCAGGAAACCGGTCCACTCGTCGGCGGTCTCGGTGCCCGCCCAGTGAATCGGGCCCACCGGGCGGCGCAGCCATGGGCCATACCGAGTCCAGGATCCCGGCGGTACCGCAGCGGTAGGGCCGCCCGGTGCGAATTGCTCTGTACCCCAACGATGGTCGACGTAGTCGAGCGGTTTGAGCGCCTCCTCGCCGAACAGCGAGGCGAAGCAGTCCAGCGCGCGCTTCCGGCGCTGATCGGCGGGCAGCTCGTCGAAGCTGCGGGCGTCGACGAATCCGAGCAGGATGCCCGGCCCGTCGGGCTGCGGGCTGACGTCGAACGTGATGAACACGGGTCCCTCATCCGAAAGCGCCTGTCCAGAGAACCCGTTGGCCCGCCAGAACGGCGTCGGATAGGCCGCGTACGCCTTGGACAGTCGGCCCTGCGGCCAGCAGGTGGCGAGCCGCTGGTATTCGGCGGGCAGCGGGGGAGTGAACTCGATGCTCGCCCGATGTTCGGGCGGGATCGCCACGATGGCGAAACGGGCGTCGGCGCGGCCCTTTTCGCAGCCGACCGTCACACCGCCGTCGTGGCGGTCGATGCGGCGCACGGCGGCGTCCAGCACCACCCGGTCGCCGAGCTCGGCCGCCATACCGTCGGCGATCTGCTGAGTTCCGGCGGCGAAACGATCTTGCTGCGCACCGTTTTCCACGTCGAGCAGCCGATCCAGACCGCCGGCGGCATGCACGTAGCGGGCGGCGTGCAGCATCGACACGTCGTCGGGTTCGCACCCCCACGTCACCCGCGCCATGATGGCGAGCAGATCGCGTGCGGTTGTCCCGGTGTGCACCGAGCGCAGCCATGCCCCCAGCGACTGGCCGTCGAGGCGTTCCGCATGTCGCGCGGTCCACGGCTCGGTCAGCGGAACCCGGCGGGCGATACGCTCGAATTGCCAACGCACCCTGCCGATGTCGAGCAGGCCGCCCAGCGACAGTCGCGGGATGGTGCCGGAGTAGTGGCGGACCATGCCGCGCCACCGGATCAGGTTGGCGCCGTCGTGGTAGGTGGGGACGGTGTCGATGCCGAGCTCGGCGGCCAGCGCCAGCACGGCGTCCTGCGTCGGCCCGACGAAGGTGCCTCCCATGTCGACCGGGATGCCGGCGACATGGCCGGTGTGTGAACGTCCACCGACCCGGTCACGCCCCTCGAGCACCAGCACGTCGTGTCCGCGGCGCTTCAACTCGCGGGCGGCGGTGAGTCCGGCGAACCCGGCTCCCACCACCACGACGTCGGCGGTCCAGTCGGCGTCGGGCATGGGTCCTAGGGTGCCACGGATAACCAGTCTTTGAAGCCGGACGGGTCGTGGCGGCCCAGCGCGCCGTGCTCGTAGAGCCCCCAACCCTCGACCGGCTCGGCGTCACCGTCGCGGCAGATCGCCCTGCCCACATGGTCGATCACGCCGAAGCCGGAGCGCGCGACGATCGCCGGGTCGGTCATGTCATAGGTCAGCCGCTCGGTGAACTTCTCGCCCTTCCACATGCCGTGTAGCCAGTCCGAGTCGCCGCCGTAGCCGCCGCCGACATGGATCGGCACCGGCAGTTTCGACTCCACCTCGAAGTGCACCGGCGTGCCGTCGGGCCGGCTGGCCTCTATCGTCGCCCCGGTCGGGATCCGGGTGCCCGACCGGTAGCGGGTGCTCACTCGCGGCCAGCCGAGTTGTTCGACGCGGCCGTCGCGCCAGATCCGGGTGCAGTCGTTGAGCGAACGGAATCCGTCGGGCGCCTCCTGGATGATCATCACGACGGCGAAGTCATCGAACGCCATCGGCACATACAGCCACCACATTCCCTCGAACGGCGGATCCGCCGGCCGCCCCGCCGGTTCCGGTTCGCCGATCGGCCGGATGCCCCACGACCGGTCCCGGCTGCCGATCCAGGTGGCGGGGTCGACGGGGATCTCCTCGCCGTCCACCACGATCCGCCCGCTCCAGCTGCCCAGCTGGGCGAACCGCTGCGCGTCCAGCGTCACACGGTTGCCGGAGCGCATCAGGTGCGGCTGCTCCTGCACGACGTCGAACAGACCTTCCCAGGCCAGGTCGACGGCGATGCCCTCGGTTTCTTCGAGGATTACCCGCAGCTTGCGCAGCGGCTCGCCGACCTCGATCCGGTAGCCGCCGACGTGCTGGTTGAGCCGGTCCTGGTCGATGGCATCCGAGAGGTGCACCGCGGTTTGGGTGTCACCGCGGCGGATCAGCACGAACGCGTCCTTGACCCCGAGGTTGGGGTAGTAGCCGATGCCAGTGATCAGGAAGATGTCACCGGTGCGGTCGTGGGCGTTGAGGTACGAGCGGTCGTAGAAGTTGCGGTCCGACGATCCCGGCCAGGCGATCGGCTGCGGAATCTGGTGTACTGGGAATTCATCGAGTGGTCCGAGCATTACCCTTCTCCTATAAGTCTTTTCATCAATGCGGCGTGGTAAAACAGTGATTCGACGTCATCGGGCCTTTCGACCTCGCCGAAGTGCACCCGTCGCGCGCCGGTGCGCATGAACACACACGCCCACATCACGCCGGAGTACACGTAAAACCAGTGCAGGTCACCGACTTCCACTCCGGTGAGCCCCTGGTAGGTGTCGCGGACGTCGTCCTCGCGCATCACTTCCGGCAGCCCTGGCAGGCCCGCCAGCCCGGCGAGTTCCTGGAAAACCATGTGCGCGAAGATCATCCAGGCCACGTCGAGTTCGCGCGGGCCCAGCGTCACCATTTCCCAGTCCAGCACCGCCACCGGCTTGAAGTCGCGGTAGAGCACGTTGCCTACCCGGGCGTCGCCCCAGCACAGCACCGGCTCGCTCGCCTCGTGAGGCCAATGGGCTTCCAGCCAGTCGAAGGTGCGTTCCAGCAGCGGCGAGCGGCCGATGTCGGGCACTGCGAAGTCGTACCAGGACCGCACCCAGTCGAAGTGCCGGCGCAGCGCGGTGCCGGCTCCTTCGGATAAGAACCCAAAAGTCTTCTCCGGGTTGGGGATCGAATGCAGCTGCGCCAACACCTCGACGGTGGCGTCCTGCAGTTCGCGTTGCCGCTCCGCGGGCGCGTCGGCAAACCAGTTGCCGCCGAACGTATACGGCATCACGTCGGGCGGCACCACGCCCTCGACGTAATCCATCAGGAAGAACGGCTTGCCGAGCACGTCGCCGGTGGTTTCGATCCAGCGCACCCGCGGAACGGGGACGTCGGTGAGTTCGCCGACCAGTCGCATCACCTCGAATTGATGGTCGAGCCGGTACGACGGGAATACCGGCACGTCCTCGGTGGTAGGCGCGACCCGCGCCACCCAGCGCTGCTCGACCGGCGTGTCGTGCTCGTCCCAGCAGCCGGTCAGGATGATCGTCTCCGACGACATGCCGGTGGCGTCGACGCCGCTTTCGACGGTGACTTGTGGGATCGCGGGCAGCACGGTGGCGAGCCACTGCGCCATCACGGCTGGCACTGTGCTGACGTCACGGCTGGACCGTTGGAGTCTGCCGACGTCTTCGACGGCTGGTTGGTTGGCCACGAGCGCCTCCGGCAATTACGATACGATGGGTAGCGTTATGAAAGCAGACCAGTCCACGGTTGACAAGGCCCCGGCCGCCGGGCGGCCGCGGGATCCGCGTATCGACGCTGCCATATTGGCGGCGACCGCGGAACTGCTTGTGCAAATCGGATATTCGAACCTCACCTTGGCCGCGGTCGCCGAGCGAGCAGGGACGACCAAAACGGCGCTATACCGGCGCTGGTCGAGCAAGGCCGAGCTGGTCCACGAGGCGGCGTTTCCGGTGGCGCCCACCGCTCTGACGGGTCCCGCCGGCGACATCGCCGCCGACGTGCGGGCCATGATCGCCGCCGCCCGCGACGTGTTCACCAGCCCGGTGGTGCGCGCCGCGCTGCCCGGGCTGGTCGCCGACATGACCGCCGACTCCGAGCTCAACACCAGGGTGGTGTCGCGGTTCGCGGACCTGTTCACCGCGGTGCGGCTACGGCTCCGAGAGGCGGTCGAGCGCGGGGAGGTCCATCCCGACGTGGACCCGGATCGGCTGGTCGAATTGATCGGCGGCGCGACGCTGTTGCGGCTGCTGTTGCGTCCGGATGAAGAGCTCGGCGAGGCGTGGGTGGATCAGACCGCGGCGATCCTGGTGCACGGGGTGACGCGGTGATCGCAAGCGCGGCGCAGCCGGGCGCAGCGGGTCACCGCCAGGAGCAGCGGTGACCGGTCGACTTGACGGGCGGGCCGCGATCGTCACCGGCGCCAGCCGTGGCCTGGGCCGCGCTATCGCGCTGGCGCTGGCTGCCGAGGGTGCCGCGGTGGCTGTCGTCGGGCGTACCGAGCAGGTGTGGGATCAGCGACTGCCCGGCACCATCGGCGAGACCGTCGCCGACATCGAAGCGGCCGGCGGCCGGGCCGTCGCGGTGCGCGCCGACCTGCTCGAGGCCGAGGACATCACCCGGCTGGTTGACGAGGCGCGAGAAGCGTTGGGCCCCATCACGATTCTGGTCAACAACGCCGCGTTCACCGCGCCGGGCCGCCCGCCGCGCGACGGCGCTGCGGCCAAGCCCAAGGCCAAGACCGCCGCCAAACCGGGCTGGCCGCCGCTGCTCGGCACGCCCTTGGGCGCGTATCGGCGGCACTTCGAGATCTCGGTGTTCGCCGCATACGAACTCATCCAACTGGTGTGCCCCGACATGATCGATGCGGGTTACGGGTCGATCATCAACGTCACCTCGATCGCCTCCCGGTTACCCGGCGACGGGCCGTACGCCGACCGCAGCGGCGGCGTGCTGCCCGGCTACGGCGGATCCAAGGCCGCGCTGGAGCACCTGACCTGGTGTGCGGCATACGACTTGCAGGACCGCAACATCGCGGTCAACGCGCTGTCGCCGTCCAAACCGATTCTGACGCCCGGACTTTCGTACTACGCCCGCGAGTTCGACGAGGTGGCGACGGCCGAGGAGTTCGCGCGGGCGGCGGTTGAGTTGGCTTTGGTGGACGCGGGCGCCGTCACGGGGCGCACGATCGGGCATCTGCAGGTCCTCGACGGCAGCTTCAAGTCGGCCTGACCGTTTGTCGGACCCTGGCGCAATACTTCTGTCGTTGGTCCACATCGTTAAGCGAAGGGACGGCGAGACATGGCCAATGTTGTGAATTATTTCGAGGTCGGTACTCCCGACGCCGACGCCACGCGCGGTTTCTATGGCGGGTTGTTCGGCTGGGACATCGGTGACTCCGGCGACTACCGGATGATCGACGGCGACAAGGGTGGGGTGTGGGACAGCTCGAAGACCGGCGGCGGGTCATGGGCGATCTTCTATGTCCAGGTCGACGACGTGCAGGCCACCGTCGACAAGGCGTCGGAGCTCGGCGCGAAGGTGGTGGTGCCGTTGACCGACAACGGCCCACTCGAGTTCGCCCATCTGCAAGACCCGCAGGGCAACCGATTCGGGGTGTGGCGGCCTAAGGGGTAGGCGGCTCAGCTCGGCTTGGCAGCGGTGACCGCGTTGATGATCACCGCATACAGGCGATGCCAGCGCGGGGAACAAAACCCGGCCCGCAGCAGGAGACGGGTGGCGCGGCGCCTCGTGCGTGCCTTGCCTCGGCGGCTTGTGACGAGCGTCGGCGCCAGCAATCGCGAGAATTGGTCGACGAGCACCAAGTGGCCACCGGGACGTAGCACCCGGGCGCATTCGGTCAGCCCTGCTTGCTGATCGGACCAATGGTCGAATGACGTCGTGCTCACCACCAGGTCGAACGACTCGTCGGGGTAGTCGAGGTTTTCGGCCCGCCACCTGCGCCAGATGCGCCGGCGCTATCTGTCGCGGCGAAACGCCCTACTCAGGGCGCTGGGTAGCTACCTCCCGCAGGTGACCCTGCTCGGCGCGGCCGCGGGTGTGCATCTCACGGTTCAGTTTCCCGCCGGTTACCCGGTCGAGGAACTGGTGCGTCGGGCCGCCGGACTACGGGTCAGGGTCGAACCGCTCACGCCGTTCTACGCCGACCGAGCGGCGGCCCCGCCGGGTCTGATACTCGGCTATGCGAATCTCGCCGAGTCCGAGATCGTCACGGGGATTGCGAAGCTGGGCGCCGTAGCGCGGTTAGACGCTGGCACGCCCGACCGCCTGGATTGCCTCGGCGATCGCGTCCGCGAGTGAATCGACCTCGGCGGCAACGAGATCCGAGATGGTCAGGCGAATTCCGGGTGGTTTGCCGACCCTGAATCGGCTGCCGGGCGCGGCGGCCCACCCTGCGCCGAGCAGCCGGGTGATCACCACCGTCTCGTCCGGCACCGGAATCCAGACGTTGAGCCCGGACCGCCCGTGCGACGCCACGCCACGATCGGCCAGCGCCGACTGCAGCAGCGTCCGGTTGCGGCTGTAGGTGGCTTCGGCCTTGCGCACCAGACGCGTTGCCGCCGAGTCCCGCCACATGTTCACAGCGAGGTCCTGCAGCAGGTAGCTGACCCAGCCCGGCCCGAGCCGCAGCCGACCGTGCACGCGTTCGACGGTGCGACGATCGCCGGCGAGCACTGCCAGCCGCAGATCGGGGCCGTACGCCTTGGATGCCGACCGCACGAATGCCCAATGGGGTGTCGAACCGGCCAGCGTGTGCAGCGGCACGCCGGCGATACCGGCGCAGTGGTCGTCCTCGACCAGCAGCAGGTCTTCGTCTCGGATCAGGTGACGCAACTCCTCGGCGCGCTCGGCGGAAACCGCGGCGCCGGTGGGATTTTGGGCCCGGGTGGTCACCACGAGCGCACTGACACCGCGACGCAGCGCGCGAGCCACGTCGGCAACCACCGGCCCGTCGTCGTCGACCCGGACCGGCTCGACCAAAAAACCCAGGGCCGCAATCAGATCCAGCAGATTGGCCCAGCCGGGATCCTCGACCGCCACGCGATCGCCCGGCCGCAGGTTGGCCACGAGTACCCGCTCGATGCCGTCGAGGGCCCCGGCGGTTGCCGCGAGATGCTCAGCCGGAACGCCGTCGGCGGTCAGCGTTGCTCGGGTGTGCTCGGTCAGCTCGGGCGACATGGCGGGCTCGCCGTACAGCAGCGGGGCGCGGCGCGAACTGAACCGGCGTGCGGCGATCGGCAACAAAGCCGGATCGGGGTTGCCGGTGGAAAGGTCGCGCACACCGTCGGGGACGGCCAGCCCGCGGAGGGATCGCGGCGTGGTCGCCGGACGTTCGCGCACTCTTGTGCCGCGGCGGCCCGCGGTCTCGACGGCTCCGCGATGGCGCAGCAGCCGGTATGCCGCGGCGACGGTATTGGCGTTGACGCCGAGGTCGGCGGCGAGCTGCCGGATCGGCGGCAGTTCGGCCCCCGGCGCCAGCGCGCCGGTGGAGATGGCTTCCTCGACGCTGGTCGCTATTGCCTCGGCACCCGTTCCAGTAATGGTGTATCGTACTGGCACATAAATCAGTATGTACTATTACAAAAGTCTGAGGCAACCAGGTGCATTACCCCGCGACCCCACGCAGCACGCCCTCCCGCTACCGCGAACGTGCCTGCTAAGACCGTGAAACGGTCCACCGCATCCTCGACGAAGCCCTAATCTGTCATGTCGGCTACCTCAACGCGGGTCGGCCGGTGGTATTGCCGACGACGCACGCGCGGCTGGGGGAGATCTTGTACCTGCACGGGTCCACGGGCAGCAGCCCGATGCTCGCCGCGTCGCCGTCGGGTCTTCCGGTGTGTGTCACGGTCACCCTGGTCGACGGGCTGGTGCTGGCGCGCGCGGCGCTGCACCATTCGCTGATGTACCGGTCGGTCGTCGTGCACGGCACCGCACGCCTTGTCGATGACCGGCAAGAGAAACTGCGAGCCTTGGATGCCCTGCTCGATCACGTCGCACCCGGCCGCGCCGCCGATTGCAGACCCCCCAACGCGCGGGAGCTCGCCGCAACCGCCGTCCTGGCGGTCGACCTCGTCGAAGTCTCTGCCAAGGTTCGCGGCGGCGGGCCCGTCGACGACGACGAGGACATCGCGCTGCCGCATTGGGCCGGAGTCGTGCCGCTGACCCTGACCGGCGGCGATGCGGTGCCGGTCGACGATCTCGACCCGGCTGTCGGGCTGCCGCCCTATCTGGTGTCTTATCGGAGAGGATGACAAGCGTGGAAGATTCCCGGGTGGTGAGCGCCAGCCGCGACATAGCGGCTCCCGCAGCGCGCATCTTCGAGCTGATTGCCGACCCCTCCCAACAACCGCGCTGGGACGGCAACGACAATCTGGCCGAAGCCGTTGCAGCACAGCGTGTTCGACGTGTCGGGGATGTCTTCAAGATGAAACTCACGCTCGGCACCGTCCGCGAAAACCACGTCGTCGAGTTCGATGAAGGCCGTCGCATCGCCTGGCGGCCATCCGAACCGGGCCGGCGACCACCCGGGCACCTGTGGCGTTGGGAGCTCGAACCCCTCGACGACACCCACACCCGGGTCACTCACACCTACGACTGGTCGCGATTGACCGACAAGAACCGCCTGCCGCGCGCTCGTCGCACCACGCCCGAGCGGCTGCTGGCATCACTGGACCGGCTCGCGGAGCTCGCCGAATCGGTGCGCTAGCGGCGCGGGAGCCCGTCATGTCAGGATGAGGCAAGCCCCTGCCGCAACAGCGGCAGGTAACCGGTCGATTGGTGTGCCAATGCCCGGGGTCGACAAGGCGACGGGCCGCGTGGTCGCGGTGATCGTGCTCCTGGTCGTCGTTGCTGCGTCCTTGCGCGGATATCTGCCCGGCGTCGAGCAGCAGTCACAGCGGGAGCCGCCGCGCAATTCGGCGTCGCTGCCGTACGTGGTGGCGCTGCTGGGGGTGTCGCTGGCGATCGTCGGCGCATCCCTCATCGTCCGGTTGCGCGATCCACGCAGGCCCGCCCCCAGCGCCGGCGGTCTGCCCGACCGGTTCAGTCGCGGAAAGGGCCGCCCAGGCTGGCGGGTTTTACTGATCGGCGCCGCAGTGCTCGTCGTGTGGCTGCTGATCGTATGGCTGCTGGCGCGGTTCATCGGGCCGCACGGGATTCGCGCCGGTGAGCTGCCTGGCGCAGTGGAAACGGCGACTCCGACGCCTCGCCCCAACGCCCCGCCGCCACCCGAGCCGCGCAATGACAGCGGCGACAGCGACGTGTTGGGTTACCTGGCCGTGAGCACGGTGATTTTCACGCTGCTGCTTGTAGCGGGAGCCGTCGCCGCCGTGCGCGGACGGCGCCATGCCAAGCCGCGCATGCTCGTTGCCGAACCGTTCGAAGCGCCCACGCCGACGGCGACATCTGAATCACTCGCGCGCGCAGCAGAAGTCGGCCTGGCCGAGATCGGTGATCTCAGCCGCGAACCGCGCGAGGCGATCATCGCGTGCTATGCGGCGATGGAGCGCGAACTGGCCCATGTTCCGGAAGCAGTTCCGCAGGATTCCGACACGCCGACGGAGGTGCTGACCCGGGCCGTCGAACACCATGCGCTGCACGCCGATAACGCCGCGCGGCTGGTGAATCTGTTCGAAGAGGCGCGGTTCAGTCCACATGTGATGAACGAAAGCCATCGCGAAACTGCCGTAGGCGTGCTGCAACTCGTACTCGCTGAATTGCGGAGCGCGGTATGAAGCGGCTGGTGATCTTGAGTGTTTTCGGCGTCATCGGCGTCGAGTTGGCCGCGCTGTCGGTGCACGATCGCCGGTTCGTGCTGTGGATCTCGGGTGGGGCGGTGGCGTTCGCCTTGCTCAACATCCGCCGATTCCTGGCCCACGACATCGAGGCGGCGCCGGATACGGCTGCCGACGCACTGGGGAAGCCGTTGCGTGACTGGCTTTCCCGCACCGAGACGTTGATCCGCTGGTCGGACTCCACCCGCGCCGATTGGGACCGCCACCTGCGGCCGATATTGGCGCGGCGGTTCGAAATAACCACGGGGCAAAAGCAATCCAAGGATCCGGAAGCTTTTCACGCCACCGGTCGCATGCTCTTCGGCCCGCAACTGTGGTCCTTGATCGATCCCAACAACGTCGCGCAATCCGGTGGGCACGAACCGGGGCCGGGCCGGGCGGCACTCGAGGAAATACTGCAACGGTTGGAGCAGGTATGACGATGCCGGCTGAGGTCACCACGGCTCGCTGCGAGGCAGTGCTCGACGAGATCGAGCGTGTGGTGGTCGGAAAGCGTTCCGCGCTCACGCTGATCCTCACCACGGTGCTCGCGCGGGGTCACGTGCTCATCGAGGACCTGCCCGGCCTCGGCAAGACGCTGATCGCCCGGTCCTTCGCCGCCGCGCTTGGTCTCGATTTCACCCGCGTGCAGTTCACGCCCGATCTGCTGCCGGCCGACCTGCTCGGCTCGACCGTCTACGACATGCAGTCCGGACGCTTCGAGTTCCGCGCCGGACCGATCTTCACCAACCTGCTGCTCGCCGACGAGATCAACCGCACACCACCCAAGACCCAGGCGGCATTGCTCGAGGCGATGGCCGAAGGACAGGTCAGCATCGACGGTGAAACCCACCGGCTGCCAACGCCGTTCATCGTCTTGGCCACCGACAACCCGATCGAGTACGAAGGCACCTATCCATTGCCGGAGGCGCAGCTGGATCGCTTCGCGGTTCGGCTGGAACTGCGCTACCTCTCCGAGCGCGACGAGACGTCGATGTTGCGCCGCCGGCTGGACCGCGGATCAACCGAGCCGACGGTGAACCAGGTCGTCGACGCCCATGACCTGCTGGCCATGCGCGAATCGGTGGAACAGGTCAGCGTGCACGAGGACGTCCTGCACTATGTGGTGTCGTTGGCGAACGCGACCCGGCATCACCCCCAGGTTGCGGTCGGAGCCAGCCCCCGTGCGGAGCTCGATCTGGTGCAACTGGCCCGCGCCCGTGCGCTGCTGCTTGGCCGCGACTACGTGATTCCCGAGGATGTCAAGGCGCTCGCGGTTCCGGCTGTGGCGCACCGGATCACGCTTCGCCCCGAGATGTGGGTGCGACGAATCCTGGGCTCGGACATCATCGAAGAACTGCTGCGCCGCCTGCCGGTTCCGCGGGCCCGGCCGTGACCCGATCGCACGAAGTCCAGTTGCGTTGGCGCGCTTCGCGGCTGACGCGGGCACTGGCTACAGGTGCGGGGGTGGCGCTGGCCGTCGCGCTGATCGGGTCGCGCTGGCAGCTGCTGGCGTTCGCGGCGCCGCTGCTCGGCGTGCTGAGTTCGATCGGATGGCAGCGGCCGCTGCCGAAGGTTCGGGTGCAGGCCGAGCTCAGTTCGCAGCGATGCTTCGAAACTGAGCAGACACAGGTGGACGTGTCGGCGGCGACGGAAAGCCCCGGCGTGGCAGTGGATCTGCGCGTGGCGGTCGTGGAGGGCATGCGTTTGAAGGTGCTTGATCGCAGCTCCCGCCAACGAGAGACGGTGGCCGCGACGGCCGACCGCTGGGGTCGCTACCCGATCCGGGCCACCGTCGACGTCGTCGCGCACGGTGGGTTGGTGGCGGGAACGGCGACCGCGGATGCCGCACACGTCACCGTGTTTCCGCTGGCGCCACCGCAATCGACGCCGATTCCGCAGACCGAGCTGCTGGATCGCATCGGCACCCATCTCACCCGGCACATCGGCAGCGGCGTCGAATACGCCGACATCCGCGCATACGTGCCCGGCGACCAACTGCGCACGGTCAACTGGGCGGTGAGCGCGCGCCGCGGCCGCCTGCACGTCACCCAGCGGTTGACCGATCGAGCCGCCGACGTGGTGGTGCTCGTCGACACCTATCCGCAACCGCCGGGCCCCGCAACCGACGCCACCGAGCGCATTGTGCGCGGCGCCGCTCAGGTTGTGCAGACGGCGCTGCGCAACGGCGACCGGGCCGGCATCGTGGCACTGGGCGGCCGCCAGCCGCGCTGGCTGGGTGCCGACATCGGCCAGCGGCAGTTCTATCGCGTGCTCGACACCGTGCTCGGCTCCGGCGACGAATACGAATCCACCACAGGCACTCTCGCTCCCCGCGCCGCGGTTCCGCCGGGTTCGATCATCGTTGCATTCTCCACGCTGCTCGACACCGAGTTCGCGCTGGCGCTGATCGACTTGCGCAAACGCGGCCACCTGGTGGTGGCGGTCGACGTCCTGCAGGGCTCGCCGCTCGGCGACCATCAGGATCCGCTGATCGGCCGGCTGTGGGCGTTGCAGCGGTCGGCGATGTATCGCGACATGGCCACTATCGGTGTCGACGTGGTGCCTTGGCAGCCTGACCGCACGCTGGACCAGTCGATGCACGCGGTGCCCGATCGGCGCCGGCCGGTGACGGGACGCCGATGACGGTCCGCATCCTCTCGATCGCCTGCGGCTTGTTGATGGTGGCCGCCGTCGGTGTCGGGACGGACGACCAGGCATTGATCGCCGCGATGTTGGCCGCGGCAGCGGTGTTGGGCGGAGCGGTGTTTCGGCCCGCGGCGACCCTGGCGGTGCTTCTGACGGTCGCGGTCATCGTCCTGACCAATCCCGCGCCCTCCATCGCGGCGGTGTCGGGCCTCGCCGCAGCCGGATATCTGGTGCTTCGGCATACCGCCGACACCGTCGTTGGTCTCGACGGCGTCAGCGCTGCCAGCATCGTTGGGGCCGTGGGGTTTACGCTCGCCGGTTTGGTCGCCACCGCGTTCCCGCTGGAATTGCCGTGGTTGCCGCTGGCCGCGCCGCTGGCCATCTTGGCGATCTACGTGGTGGCCATCCGCCCGTTCACGAGCGATCGGGCGGGGGCGGATCGGGGTCGCCGCGCAGAAGCTCCTCCGGATGGTGGGCGTGGTTGATTTCGGGCGGGCCGGTGCCGTCGGTCCAGCCGAGGCGGCCGTTCTCCGTGACGACAGTGTGCATATCGCCGCGGCTGGTTACGCCATGGTCACCGCCGCAGGCGAAGTGCAGCTTGTCGGCGTCGGTGCGGCCGCCGCGAGCCCAGTCCGGTGAATGGTGAACCTCGCAGCGATAGCCGGGAACCAGGCAGTTGGGGCGCGTGCAGCCGCGGTCACGCGCGTAGCAGATCAGTCGCTGGTCGGCGGTCGCGACGCGTCTCTGCCGGCCCAGATACAGCGGCCGCTTGATGTGGTCGTCGAACACCGCCAGGTAGTGAATCGCATTGGCGGCCATGCGGATCAGGTCGCGCATCGGCAGCCGGGAGCCGCCGCCGGTTCGCGCGGGCGCCGGCATCGGGATCGACGGATCGTGGAATGCATGCGCGGCGCGGTCCAGTTCGCCCAGCGTGGTGGTGATGACCACGGTGACGGGATGGCCGCGATGCAGACCGAGCCCGCCGGAAGCGATGGCGGTTCGCAGCGCGAGCTTGAATGCGTCGTGGCAGCGCTGGGCCGGAGTGCGATCGTCGCGCGCTTCGGGGTCGCTGCCCTCGGGTTGGTGACGGCCGGGCCGCACGGCCGCTTCGATCGCCTCGAAATAGGCGCGCGCCTCCGGGTCGAGCATTCCCGATAGCCGCGACATCCCGTCGGGTCCCTGCGAGCCGAGATGCAACCCACGGCGCCGAGCACGATCCTCGTCGGTGAAGTTGCCATCCGGATTGAGATGGTCCGCGATGACCTCGCCGATCTTGGCGACGATCCCGGCATCGGATTTCGACGCCTCCCGGACCAGCCTGCGCTCGGCCTTGGCCACGTCTGTGGGGGCTACCGAGGCGGGCAGCACGTCGACCGCCCGGCACACCGCGCGAATGTGGTCTTCACCGACTGCGCCGGCCTCGACTGCGGCGGCCAACTCGGGTAGCTCCGGCGGCACCGGCGGCCCGGTCAACGACCGGCGCGGCCGAATTCGGGCCGCGAGTTTGAAGCGGCGGGTGATCTCGTTCGGCGTGATGCGCAGCCGCTTCCACAGCGTCGCGCGCACTTGTGCGGTGGACTCGCACTCGTCGGGCGGGTCGGCGATCTGGCCGAAATACCGGTACATCAGCCCGCGGTTGGTGCGCTCCTGGGTCTCCAACCGCTCCGCGACGTCGACGCGAAAGGCGTTGCCCACCACGTGCGACGACGTTTCACGCAGCTCCTCATGGGCAGCGTCGATCGCATCAAGAGCGGCGCTGATGCGCTCCCGTGCCTCCTCCGCTGAACCCATAACGGCGACGCTATGAAGGCACGCTGACAAGCAAGCCATCCGCGAAGACCCCCACGGCAGACCTGTAGATGAAAACCCAACTGTGGAGAAATCAGCCGCGGATTTGCCGGCGATTGCGTTCGCTGATCTCGGCGTAGCGGGCACCGAGATCTGTGGTGTCCGACAGCGCAGCGGAGATCGCCTGTTCCGCTGCCAGCGCCGGATCGGTCACCGGGACAGCCCCAGAAACGTAAATGTCTTTGAGCCCGGCCATGATTGGCGCCGCCACTTCGGCGATCTGGCCGGCCAAATCGACGGCACGCGCCAGCAGCCGCTCGTGCGCGACGACCTCGGTCACCAGCCCGATCTGCAACGCGCGCGCCCCGTCGATCACCTCGCCGGTCATCGACAGTCGGCGCGCCATCGCCGTGCCGACCAACTGCGGCAGCCGTGCCGTCATCCCGCCGCCGGGCAAGATGCCCACCCGCGCGTGGGTGTCGGCGAACACCGCGCGCTCCGAGGCGATCAGGAAATCGCAACCCAACGCCATCTCCAGCCCGCCGGTGAACACCGGGCCGTTGATCGCGCCCACGACCGGCTTGCGCATCTCGGCCACCCGGGTGATGCAGTTGTGCGTCTGGTAGCGCTCGAAATACGCCGACCCCTCACGTTGCGCCTGTTTCAAATCGACCCCGGCGCAAAACGCCGGATCAACCCCGGTAAGGACCAACGCCCGCACCGACGAATCGGCATCGGCCTCGTTCAATGCCACGAATAACGCTTCAATCAGCTTACTGTTCAACGCGTTTCGCGCCTCGGGGCGGTTCAGGGTGAGCACCCGCACCGCGCCGACGTCGTCGCGAAGAACGGTCATCTCACCAATTGGGCTGCCTGCTCGGCCAGATCGAGCAGCGGCTGCGGAACGACACCGAGCAAGATGGTGACCGCCGCGCACACCGCGATCGCCGCCTTGCTCCAGAAGCTCGGCATGACGACGTGCAGCTCCTCGACCGGCGGCTCGGTGAAGAACATCAGCACGATCACCCGCACATAGAAGTAGGCGGCCACACCGCTGGCAATCACACCGATGATCACCAACGGCACCGCACCGCCCTGCGCCGCCGCCTTGAACACCGCGAACTTGCTGACGAACCCACTCGTCAACGGAATACCGGCGAAAGCCAACAGGAACATCGAAAACAACAGGCCCACCACGGGATAACGCCGCCCCAGGCCGCCCCACCGGGACATCGACGCGTTCTCCTCGCCGTTGGTACCGCGGACCAGTCCGACGACCGCAAACGCACCGATTGTGCTGAAGCTGTAGGCCACCAGGTAGAACATCGTCGACGAGACACCGGCCGGAATGTCGGCGATCACGCCGGTGAGGATGAACCCGACGTGCGCCACCGACGAGTAGGCCAGCATGCGCTTGACGTCGTTCTGGTTGATCGCGGTGACGGTGCCGACCACCATGGTCAGGATCGAAATCGCCCACAGCACAGGGCGCCACTGGTCGTGCAGCGGCGGCAGCGCGACGTAGACGACACGCAGCAGCGCACCGAACGCCGCCACCTTGGTGGCCGCCGCCATGAATCCGGTGATGGGCGTCGGCGCGCCCTGATACACATCCGGAATCCAGGAATGGAACGGGACGGCGCCCACCTTGAACAACAGACCCACCGCCAACAGCGCCACCCCGACCAGCGCAAGAGAGTCGTCGGGGTGCTTTGCCAGCGTGTCGGCAATACCCGGCAGGTTCAGCGTGCCGGTCGCGCCGTAGAGGAGCGCCACGCCGTAGAGGAAGAACGCCGACGAGAACGCGCCCAGCAGAAAGTATTTCAGCCCCGCCTCCTGCGACACCAGCCGGCGGTGGCGGGCCAGCCCGCAGAGCAGGTACAGCGGAAGTGACAAAACCTCCAGCGCGACGAACATCGTCAACAAGTCGTTGGCGGCGGGGAACACCAGCATGCCGCCGACGGCCAGCATCGTCAGCGGGAAGACCTCGGTCTGGGTGGCCCCGGCCTGGGCCGCGTGCCGCTCGCCCACACTGTCGGGCACCGCCGACGCCTGCGGGGTGAACGAATCCAGCCCGGCCGCAACGGCTGTGGCCGCACCGGGCCCGACGGGCACGGTGTCTGCGCTGCGACGTTCGGCGATGAAGATGACGGCCATCACCGAGACAAGCAAGATCGTCCCCTGCAACAACAGGGTCGGGCCGTCGATGGCCAGCGCGCGCAGCACCGCGGTCTCACCCGACGGCGGGGTCCGGCGGGCCACCGCGATCACTGCGACGAATGCGGCCACCAGCCCGGCGAGCGCCAGCACCACCTGTGTGCCGTAGCGGAAGCGCCGCGGCACGAACGCTTCGGCCAGCACGCCGGCCACCGCGACCCCGAACACGATCAGCATTGGGGAAAGCAGGACGTACTCGACGTTGGGGGTGGGCATGCTCATCGGTGCGGCCCTTCGACTTTCACGGCAACCGTCGGCACCGTCGGCGCGGGATCGTGCTGGCCGATCGTGGTCATGGTGTGGCCGACCGCCGGATTGATGATGTCCAGCACGGGTTTCGGATACAAGCCGAGCAGCACCAGCAGGACGATCAGGGGCGCGACGACGACGACCTCGCGCGGAACCAAGTCGCGGATCTTTTCGTTGCCGTCGCGTACGGGCCCGGTCATCACCCGCTGGTAGAGCCACAGCATGTACACCGACGACAGCACCAGCGCGGTGGAACCGAATGCGGCAGCCACCCAGTAGCGGTTGAAAGTGCCGATCAGGACCAGGAATTCGCTGATGAACGGCGCCAGCCCGGGCAGCGACAGCGTGGCCATGGCCGCTACCAGGAACGTCCCGGCCAGCACCGGGGCCACCTTCTGCACGCCGCCGAAGGCGCTGATCGACCGGGTGCCGCGACGGGAAATCAGGAACCCCGCGATCAGGAACACCGCGGCGGTGGACAGGCCGTGGTTGACCATGTACAGCGTCGAGCCGCTCTGCCCCTGGCTGGTCATCACGAAGATGCCCAGGATGATGAAGCCGAAGTGCGAGATCGACGTGTAGGCGATCAGCCGCATGATGTCGGTCTGGCCGATCGCCACCACCGCGCCGTAGACCACGCCGATGACCGACAGCACGACGATCAGCGGACGGAAATACGTTGATGCGTCCGGGAACAACTGCAGGCAGTAGCGCAGCATGCCGAATGTGCCGACCTTGTCCATCACCGCCATCATCAACACGGCGGTCGCCGGGGTGGACTCGACCGCGGCGTCGGGCAGCCAGCGGTGGAACGGCCACAGCGGCGCCTTGATCGCGAACGCGAACATGAAACCGAGGAACAGCGCCTTGAGCACGGCGGGATCGACACCCAGCGAACCCGACGACACGGCTGAGACAATCGAACGGAAGTCGAACGTACCCGAACCGTGCTGGGCAGTCACCACATACAGCCCGATCACCGCGGCCAGCATGATCAGCCCGCCGAACAGGTTGTACAGCAAGAACTTCACCGCGGCCCGCGACCGATGCGCTCCTTCGCCGAAGCCGCCGATCATGAAGTACATCGGGATGAGCATCGCCTCGAAGAACACGTAGAACAGCAGCACGTCCAGCGACACCAGCGAGATCAGCACCATCGACTCGACGGTCAGCGTCAAAGCGACGTAGCCATGCGGACCGCGGCTGCGCTCGCCGCCATCGTTCCAGCCGGCCAGCATCAGCAGCGGTACCAGCCCGGTCGTCAGCAACACCAGCACCACCGCGATGCCGTCCACACCGAGCGTGTATCCGGCGCCGAACGCCGGTATCCACGAGTGAGATTCGGTGAACTGGTAAACCGCCCCGGTGGTGTCGAATCCTGCGGTGATCACGATCGACACCGCCAGCACCGCGACGGCGACAACCAGCCCGAACCATTTGGCGAATTGGCGCCACCCGGGCGGCATGACGATCACCAGCACGGCGCCGGCCAGTGGCAGCAGCCACAGCAGCGAAAGCCACGGGAAGCTCACCACAGTCGCACCGCCAGGATCGCGGCGGCGACCAGTGCCGCGCCCACGAACATCGACAATGCATAGGAGCGGGCGAACCCGGTTTGCAACCCGCGCAATCGATCCGAGGTGCGACTGACCAGTGCGGCCAGCGCGTTGACCGAGCCGTCCACGCCACGGTTGTCGATCTCGACCAGCGCGTCGGTCAGTTGCGCACCGGGGCGCATGAACACCTCCTCGTTGAAGGCATCACCGTAGAGATCTCGTCGTGCCGCGACGGTCAACACCGAGCCGGCCGGCGCGGTCTCGGGCACCGCGCGCCGCCCGTACATCAGGTACGCGACGACGACGCCGACGCCGACGACGGCGAGGACCGCGACGCTGGTCACCCACGCCGGGGCGGCGTGAGCGGCTTCATGAATGCCGACCACCGGTTCCAGCCAGTGCTGCAGGGTGCCGCCGATTGCCAGCAGGCCGCCGGAGAACACCGAGCCGACGGCGAGCAGGATCATCGGCCAGATCATCACCCCCGGCGCCTCGTGTGGATGCGCCTCTGGCGCCCAACGCTTTTCGCCGAAGAACGTCATCAACATCACCCGGGTCATGTAGAAGGCCGTGATCCCGGCGCCCAGGACCGCCGCCGCGCCCAGCACGGCGCCGCGGAGGCCGCCGTAGCCCAGCGCGGCCTCGATGATCGCGTCCTTGGAGAAGAACCCGGCGAACGGAAACACCCCGATGATCGCCAGATAGCCCAGGCCGAAGGTGACGAACGTGACCGGCAGGACGGTGCGCAGCGCGCCGTAGCGGCGCATGTCCTGCTCGTCGTCCATGGCGTGGATCACCGCACCGGATCCGAGGAACAGCCCGGCCTTGAAGAACCCGTGGGTGAGCAGGTGCATGATCGCGAACGCGTAGCCGGCCGGGCCGAGGCCGGCGGCCAGCACCATGTAGCCGATCTGGCTGATCGTCGAGGCCGCGAGCGCGCGCTTGATGTCGTCCTTGGCGCAGCCGATGATCGCCCCGAACAGCAGCGTGACCGCGCCGACGATCACCACCGCGAGTTGCGCGTCGGGCGCCAGGTTGAACACCGGATTGGAACGCACGATCAAATACACACCGGCGGTCACCATCGTGGCGGCGTGGATCAGCGCCGACACCGGCGTCGGGCCCTCCATCGCGTCACCGAGCCAGGCCTGCAGCGGAACCTGGGCCGATTTGGCGCAGGCGCCCAACAACATCAGCAGCCCCATCGCGGCCAGCACCCCGCGGCTGGCGCCCGGTGCGGCGGCGAACACCCCGGCGAACGACAGCGTGCCGAAATTGACGAACATCAAGAACATCGCCAGCGACAGCCCGACGTCGCCGACCCGGTTCATCACGAACGCTTTCTTGGCGGCGGTGGCCGCCGTCGGCCGCTGATACCAGAAACCGATCAGCAGATACGACGCCAGACCGACGCCTTCCCAGCCGACGTAGAGGCCCAGATAGTTGTCGGCAACCACCAGCAGCAGCATCGCCGCGAGAAACAGGTTCAGGTAGGCGAAAAACCGTCGGCGATCCGGGTCCTCGGCCATGTAGCCGATCGAGTAGATGTGGATCAACGATCCCACGCCGGTGATCAGCAACACGAAACAGATTGAGAGCTGGTCGATCTGCAGCCCGAAGTCGACCTGCAGCGCGCCGACCGGCACCCAGCTGAACAGGTTCTGGTGAATGAGCCGGTCGGTGCGGCCGACCATTTCGGCGAGCAGCACCAGGCCCACCGCGAATGCGGCCAGCGCGGCCGCGCAGCCCAGCAGATGGCCCCAGCGGTCGGTGCGCCGACCGCCCAGCAGCAAAATCAACGCGCCGGCCGCCGGCAAAGCCACGGGCAGCCAGGTGTATGCCGTCATGGTTTCAGCCCTTGAGGAGGTTGGCTTCGTCGACCGAAGCCGACCTGCGGGCACGGAAGATCGTCATGATGATGGCCAGCCCGACGACAACTTCGCAGGCGGCCACCACCATCGTGAAGAACGCCACCATCTGCCCGTCGAGACTGCCGTGCATCCGGGCGAAGGTGACGAACGCCAGGTTCACCGCGTTGAGCATCAACTCGACGCACATGAACATCACGATCGCGTTGCGCCGCAGCAGCACACCGGCCGCGCCGATAGTGAACAGCAGCACCGAAAGATACAGGTAATTCGAGGGATTCATCGCTCACCGTCCTGCTCGGAACCGTTGCCGACCGTCCGCTGCTGCAAAATCGGCGGCACGGACAGTTTCGAAAACGACCCGTCGGGCAAAAGCGCGGCCATGTCGACCGCGTTGTGCCGGGCGTACACGCCGGGACCGGGCAGCGGCGTCGGATATCCGCCGCTGCGGAAGCGCTCGATCGACAACTCGCGCTGGGTCTTTCGGCGTTCGAACCGCTCGCGGTGCGCCAGCACCATCGCCCCCACGGCGGCGGTGATCAGCAGCGCGCTGGTCAGCTCGAACGCCCAGAGGTAACGGGAGAAGATCAGCGCCGCCAGGCCCTCGACGTTGCCGTGGGCGTTCGCCTGGGTCAACCCGGTGAACCCGCCGATGGCGACACTGCCGATGCCGGCGATCAGCAGTACGCCGAACCCGACACCCGCTATGACGGCGGCAACCCGTTGTCCGCGAATGGTTTCCACCAATGACTCCGCGGAATCCACACCAATCAGCATCAGCACGAACAGGAACAGCATCATCACCGCGCCGGTGTAGACCACCACTTGGACCACGCCCAGAAACAGCGCGTCCTGCGCCATGTAGAACACCGCGAGGATGATCATCGTCATCGCCAAAAACATTGCGGAATACACCGCGTTGGCGGCCATCACCACCCCCAGCGCGCCGATCAGCGCCAGTGCACCGAGGCCCCAGAACATCACCGCCTCACCGGTGGACGTCCGGCTGATCCCCTCGGCCAGCAGGGTGGTCATTGGCTGGCCTCGGCGGCGGGTTTGACGTTGCCGCGGTAGTAGTCGGCGTCGGTGGTTCCGGGCGCGCGGGGATGCGGCGGCGGCTGCATGCCCGGTTCCAGCGGCGCCAGCAGCCGGTCCTTTTCGTAGATCAGGTCGGCGCGGTTGTCGTCGGCCATCTCGTAGTCGTTGGTCATCGTCAACGCCCGGGTGGGACAGGCCTCGACGCACAGGCCGCAGCCGATGCAGCGCAGATAGTTGATCTGGTACACCCGCCCGTAGCGTTCCCCGGGCGAATACCGTTCTTCCTCGGTGTTATCGGCGCCTTCGACATAGATGGCGTCGGCCGGGCAGGCCCAGGCGCACAACTCGCAGCCGATGCACTTCTCCAGACCATCCGGATACCGGTTGAGCTGGTGGCGGCCGTGATATCGCGGCGCCACCGGGCCGGGCTTCTCCGGATATTCCTCGGTGATCGGCCGTTTGAACATCGCGCCGAGCGTGACGCCGAATCCGGCGATGGACTCCAAGAACTTAGCTGGCACGTGCGCCCTCCTTGGTCGGCGCCTTGTCCGGCAGCGGCGGCGTGGGAAATGCCGGTTCCGCGACCGGCTCCGGGGCTTCCTCCGGACGAGTTTCCAAGCCGGACAGCGGTCTTCGCAGATACAGCAGCAGCCCGACGGCGGTGACGGCGCTGGCGATCACCAGCACGGCGGTCCAGTGCTCGAGGCCGTTGTTGCGCAGCGTGCGGATGACCGCCGCGATCATCACCCACAGCAGCGACACCGGAATCAGCGTCTTCCAGCCCAGTGCCATGAACTGGTCGTAGCGCAGCCGCGGCAGCGTGGCCCGCAGCCAGAAGTAGACGAACAGGAACGTCCACACCTTGGCCGTGAACCAGATCAACGGGAACCAGCCGCTGTTGGCGCCGGCCCACATGTTCAGCGGCCACGGCGCGTGCCAGCCGCCGAAGAACAGGGTCGCGGCCAACGCCGACACCGTGGTCATGTTGATGTACTCGGCCAGATAGAACATCGCGAACGGCAGCGACGAGTACTCGGTGTGAAATCCGGCGACCAGTTCGCCCTCGGCCTCGGGCAAATCGAATGGGGCCCGGTTGGTTTCACCCACCATCGACACCAGGTACACCAAAAACGAAGGCAGCAGCAGGAACACGAACCAGACGCGGTCTTGGGTGGCCACGATCCGCGACGTCGACATTGTTCCGGCGTAGAGGAACACTGTCGCGAACGACAGGCCCATCGCGACTTCGTAGGAGATCACCTGGGCGGTGGAGCGCACACCGCCCAGCAGCGGGTAGGTGGATCCCGACGCCCACCCGGCCAGCACGATGCCGTACACCCCGATCGACGACAGCGCCAGGATGAACAACACCGCGACAGGTAGATCGGTGAGTTGCAGCATGGTCCGATGACCCAACACCGACACCTCGGGACCGAACGGGATGAACGCGAAGGCGGTGATCGCCGGGATGGTCGAGATGATCGGGGCCAGCAGGTAAACCGGTCGGTCGACGCCGACGGGCATGATCGCCTCTTTGAGGGCCAACTTGATCCCGTCGGCCAGGCTCTGCAGGGACCCGCGGGGGCCTACCCGGTTGGGTCCCCATCGCAACTGCATGCGGCCCAACAACTTACGTTCGAGCAGGATCGCAGCCAGTACGGTCAGCACCAGGAAGGCGAAGACCGCGACCGCCTTCGCGGCTATCAGCCACCAGGTGTCGTGCCCGAAGCCGGTCATGACGTCACCCCAATTTTCACGACGGCGCCCGCTGCGACGCCTAATTGCCTGTGCACCGCCGAGCCGGGCGAGTTCAGCGGCAGCCACACCACCCGTTCGGGCATGTCGGTGATCGCCAGCGGCAACGTGATCGCCCCGCGCGAC
Organism: Mycobacterium kyorinense; assembly: GCF_002101735.1. Taxonomy (GTDB): domain Bacteria; phylum Actinomycetota; class Actinomycetes; order Mycobacteriales; family Mycobacteriaceae; genus Mycobacterium; species Mycobacterium kyorinense. Next base: position 42,678 of record NZ_LQPE01000018.1, read on the forward strand.
GTGCTGACGGTCACCGAATCACCCTCGGCTGCACCGATTTCGGCAGCAGTCTCGGCGGACAGCCGCACCACTGGGGCTCGCGCGGTGCCGGCCAGGTGTGGCTCGCCGTCCTGCAGGCGGCCGGCGTCGAGCAACATCCGCCAGCCGGTCAGCACCGCCTCGCCCTGGCCCGGCTGCTGAGGCGACGGGGCCGAAACGTCCGGGCCGTTTCCGCGTGCGCCGTCCCAGGTGCCGAATTGGCTCAGCTCTGCCCTGGCGGCGTCCACGGTCGGCAGGCCGAGGTCGACGCCCATCTCGTCGGCGAGCGCGTCGAGCACACGCAGATCCGGTGTGGCGCCTTGTTGTAGCGCGACGGGGAAGGCGCGGTAGCGGCCCTCCCAGTTGACGTAGGTGCCTGCCTTTTCCGCCGCGGGCGCGATCGGGAACACGACATCGGCGCGTTCGGTGACCGCGCTGTGCCGCAACTCCAGGCTGACCACGAAACCCGCGGCGTCCAGCGCAGCGAGCGCGGCGTCCGGGTCGGCGAGATCGCCCGGCTCCACCGCGCCGACCAGCAGCGCGCACAGTGTGCCGTCCGCGGCGGCGGCCAAGATGCCGTCGGTGTCCCGCCCAGGGGCGGAAGGCAATTCGGCGACGTGCCATGCCGCGCACACCTCGGCGCGCGCACCCTCGTCGGACACCGGACGACCACCGGGCAGCAGCGTGCCCAGCGCGCCGGCCTCTAACGCACCGCGTTCCCCTGCGCGGCGCGGTACCCAGGCCAGCGACGCACCGGTGGTGTCGGCGAGTCGGGCGGCCGCCGACAGTCCGCCCGGCACGGTGGCCAGCCGTTCGCCGACCATGATCACCGCGCCCGGTTTGCGCAACAGCTCACCGACCTCGTCGCTCAGCCCGTCCAGCGCGGCCGCCTCGCCGCCGGGGGCGGCCTTCAGCAAATGGCCCTTCATCCGCTGCAGCCCGCGGCTGGCGAACGGCGCCACCGCGTAGACCGGCAGCCGGTGCTTGCGGGCCGCCTTGCGCAGCCGCACGAACACGATCGGCGACTCGTCCTCGGGCTCGAACCCGACCAACAGCACCACCGGCGCCGATTCCAGATCGGCATAGCTGACGCTGACCGGCCGGCCGGCGACCCGGGCCGCCAGGAACTCGGCTTCTTCGCTCGAGTGCGGCCGCGCTCGGAAGTCGATGTCGTTGGTGCCCAAGGCGATCCGTGCGAACTTGGCGTAGGCGTAGGCGTCCTCCCATGTCATCCGGCCACCGACAAGAACACCCACGGGGGCGCCCGACAGCCCGTTGACGGCGGCGGCAAGCGCCTCCGGCCAGGACGCCGGCACCAGCGCGCCGTCAGCGTCGCGGACCAGGGGAGTGGTGATCCGGTCCGGTTGGGTGGCGTACGTGAACGCCCACCGGCCCTTGTCGCAGTTCCACTCCTCGTTGACTTCCGGGTCGTCGCCTGCCAGTCGGCGTAGCACCTTGCCGCGGCGGTGGTCGGTGCGCTGCGCGCAGCCCGACGCGCAGTGCTCGCACACGCTCGGGCTCGATACCAGGTCGTAGGGGCGGGCCCGGAACCGGTAGGCGGTGCCGGTCAGCGCGCCGACCGGGCAGATCTGCACGGTGTTGCCCGAAAAGTAGGACTCGAACGGCTCGTTGGCGTAAATGCCGACCTGCTGCAGCGCGCCGCGCTCGAGCATGTCGATGAACGGGTCGCCGGCGATCTGCTCGGAAAACCGGGTGCAGCGGGCGCACAGGATGCATCGCTCACGGTCCAGCAGCACCTGCGAGGAGATGTTGATCGGCTTGGCGAAGTGGCGCTTGGCGTCGGTGTAGCGGGAATCGGCCCGCCCGTTGGACATTGCCTGGTTCTGAAGCGGACATTCGCCGCCCTTGTCGCACATCGGGCAGTCCAGCGGATGGTTGATCAGCAGCAGCTCCATCACCCCGTGCTGCGCCTTGTCGGCGACCTCGGAGGTGAACTGAGTGCGCACCACCATGTCGTTGGTCACCGCAATCGTGCACGACGCCATCGGTTTACGCTGGCCCTCGATCTCGACCAGGCATTGCCGGCACGCGCCGACCGGATCCAGCAGCGGGTGGTCGCAGAACCGGGGGATCTGGATGCCCATCAACTCGGCGGCGCGGATCACCAACGTGCCCTTGGGGACACTGATCTCGGTGCCGTCGATGGTCAACGTCACCATCTCTTGGCCGGCGACGCTCTTTTCGGCCTCCGCCTGAGTCAAGACCGCTCTCCATTCGTGAGCATGGACTCTCTGGGATCAAAGGGGCAGCCGCCGCCCTCGACGTGCGCGACGTACTCGTCGCGGAAGTACTTCAGCGACGACATCACCGGGCTGGCTGCGCCATCGCCCAACGCGCAGAATGACTTACCCAAGATCGTGTCGGAGATGTCGAACAGCTTGTCCAGATCTTCGGCGGTGCCGTTGCCGGTTTCGAGCCGGGCGTAGATCTTGTCCAGCCAGAATGTGCCCTCCCGGCACGGCGTGCACTTACCGCAGGACTCGTGCTTGTAGAACTCGGTCCAGCGCCGAACCGCACGCACCACGCACGTGGTCTCGTCGAAAATCTCCAGCGCCTTGGTCCCCAGCATGGAGCCGGCCTCGCCGACGCCCTCGTAGTCCAGCGGCACGTCGAGGTGCTCGTCGGTGAGGATCGGAGTCGACGAGCCGCCCGGCGTCCAGAACTTCAGCCGGTGACCTTTGCGCACACCGCCGGCGTAATCGAGCAACTCCCGCAACGTGATTCCCAGCGGCGCCTCGTACTGGCCGGGTCGGGTCACGTGCCCCGACAGCGAATACAGCGTGAAGCCGGGCGACTTCTCGCTTCCCATCGAGCGGAACCAGTCGACGCCGTTGAGGATGATCGGCGGCACGCTGGCGACGGTTTCGACGTTGTTGATCACCGTCGGGCAGGCATAAAGTCCCGACACCGCCGGGAAAGGCGGCCGAAGCCGAGGCTGGCCGCGGCGGCCCTCCAGCGAATCGAGCAGCGCGGTCTCCTCGCCGCAGATGTAGGCACCCGCGCCCGCATGCACCACCAACTCCAGGTCGTAGCCCGAGCCGGCGATGTCGCGGCCCAAAAAGCCTGCGGCATACGCCTCGGCGACCGCGTTGTGCAATCGGCGGATCACCGGCAGCACCTCGCCGCGCACGTAGATGAACGCGTGGCTGGCCCGGATCGCGTAGGCGGCGATGATGCTGCCCTCGATCAACACGTGCGGGGTGGCCAGCATCAGCGGCATGTCTTTGCATGTGCCGGGCTCGGATTCGTCGGCGTTGACCACCAGGTAGTGCGGCTTGGCGGCTGGGCCTTCGTCGCCCTGCGGGATGAACGACCATTTGGTTCCGGTCGCGAAACCCGCGCCTCCGCGGCCGCGTAACCCGGAGTCCTTGACGGTCTGCAGCACCGCGTCGGGCTCCATCTCCAGGGCCTTCTGCAGCGCGCGGTAGCCGTCGTAGCGGCGATAGGTGTCAAGAGTCCACGACTCGGGGTCGTCCCAGTAGCGGCTGAGCACCGGAGTCAAACGCACAGGGGCGGCCATCATTCACCGTCCCCGGTGGGGGGTGCCTGCATGTCGCGTTCCTGGGCGACGCGCAGACCGGCCAACGTGGCTTCGCCCGCGCCGCCCTGGCCGTCGTCGGGGCGCTGGTCGGGGAAGCCCGCCAGGATCCGCTCGGTCTGTCGGAACGGGCACAGCTGCGCGCCGCGGGTCGGCCGCGGCGGCTTACCGGAGCGCAGCCCGTCGACGAGTTCCCGTGCGGATTCCGGAGTTTGGTTGTCGAAGAACTCCCAGTTGACCATCACCACAGGGGCGTAGTCGCAGGCGGCGTTGCATTCCACGTGCTGCAGCGTGACTTTGCCGTCCTCGGTGGTCTGGTCGTTGTCGATGCCGAGGTGCTCTTTGAGCGATTCGAAGATCGCGTCGCCGCCCATCACCGCGCACAGCGTGTTGGTGCAGACGCCGACGAGGTAGTCGCCGGTGGGCCCGCGGCGATACATCGTGTAGAAGCTCGCCACGGCCGCCACTTCGGCGCCCGTCAACCCGAGCTGTTCGCCGCAGAACTCCAAACCCGCCGGCGTCAAATAGGAGTCCTCGGATTGCACCAGGTGCAGCAGCGGCAGCAGGGCCGAGCGCCCGTTGGGGTAGCGGCCGATGATCTCCTTGGCGTCAACCTCCAACCGCGCCTTGACGTCCGGTGGATATGACTCGGGGGCACCCTCCACCACGAACTGTCCCGGCTCGTCGGGCGGCGGACCGAGGTGGAGGAACACCGGTTCGCCTTGTGGCCCCGTCATCGGTCGACCCCGCCCATGACCGGATCGAGGCTGGCGACCGCGGCGATCACGTCGGCAACCATGCCGCCTTCGCACATCGCGGCGACGGCCTGCAGGTTGGTGAACGACGGGTCCCGGTAGTGCACGCGGTAGGGGCGGGTGCCGCCGTCGGACACCATGTGCACACCCAGCTCGCCGCGCGGTGATTCGACCGCGACGTAGACCTGGCCGGCCGGTACGCGGATGCCCTCGGTGACCAGCTTGAAGTGGTGGATCAGCGCTTCCATCGAGCTGCCCATGATCTTGGCGATGTGCTCGGGCGAGTTGCCCAGCCCGTCGGGCCCGACCTTCAGATCGGCGGGCCAGGCGATCTTGCGGTCCTCGACCCTGATCGGCCCGGGCTTGAGTTTGTCCAGACACTGCTCGACGATCTTCAGCGACTCCCTCATCTCCTTGACGCGAATCATGTAGCGACCGTAGGCATCACAGCCGTCGTCGGTGATCACGTCGAATTCGTAGTTCTCATAGCCGCAGTACGGTTCGGCGCGCCGCAGGTCGTGCGGCAACCCGGTCGAGCGCAGCACCGGGCCGGTGATACCCAGCGCCATGCAGCCGGTGAGGTCGAGGTAGCCGATGCCCTGGGTGCGGGCTTTCCAGATGTAGTTCTCGTTGAGTAGGTTTTCCAGGTCGTTGAGCCGGCGGCTCATCAGCTTCAAGAAGTCGGCAATCTCGCTCTCCGCATTGGGCGGCAAGTCCTGGGCCAGCCCGCCGGGGCGAATGTAGTTGTGGTTCATCCGCAAACCGGTGATCGACTCGAACAGGTTGAGCACCAGCTCGCGTTCCCGGAAGCCAAGGAACATGGCGGTCATCGCGCCCAGCTCCATGCCGCCGGTGGCCAACGCCACCAGGTGCGACGAAATCCGGTTGAGCTCCATCATCATCACCCGGATGACGTTGACCCGCTCCGGTATCTGATCGGTGATGCCGAGCAGCTTCTCCACGCCAAGACAGAACACCGTCTCGTTGAAAAACGGTGACAGGTAATCCATTCGGGTCACAAACGTGACGCCCTGGGTCCAGTACCGGTATTCGAGGTTCTTCTCGATTCCGGTGTGCAGGTAGCCGATTCCGCACCGCGCCTCGGTGACCGTCTCGCCCTCGATCTCCAGGATCAGCCGCAGCACACCGTGGGTGGACGGGTGCTGGGGGCCCATGTTGACGACGATGCGGTCACCGGGATCCCCGGCCCGGGCGGCCTCGATGACCTTCTCCCAGTCCTGGCCGCCGGCCATCAAAACCGTTTCGCCTGCTTCACTCATCAGTTGTAGGACCTCCGCTCGTCGGGCGGGGGAATCTGCGCGCCCTTGTACTCGACCGGGATGCCGCCCAGCGGATAGTCCTTGCGCTGCGGATGGCCGTGCCAGTCGTCGGGCATCTCGATGCGGGTCAGCGACGGGTGGCCGTCGAAGATGATGCCGAAGAAGTCGTATGTCTCCCGCTCGTGCCAGTCGTTGGTGGGATAGATCGAAAACAGCGACGGGATGTGCGGATCAGCGTCCGGCGCAGCGACTTCCAGCCGGACGCGACGGTTGTGTGTGATCGACTTGAGCAGGTACACCGCGTGCAGTTCGCGGTCGGTTTCGTTCGGGTAGTGCACCCCGTTGACGCCCAGGCACAGCTCGAAGCGCAGCCCCGGCTCGTCGCGCAGCCGCTGGGCGACCTGCGGCAGCATCTCGCGGCGCACGTGCAGGGTCAGCTCGTCGCGGTAGACCACGACCTTTTCGATCGCGTCGGCGAAGTCGATCCCGTTGGCCTGCAACGCCTCGGCCAGTTGGTCGACCACCTCGTCGAAGTAGCCGCCGTAGGGACGCGGGCTGCTGCCGGGCAGCGCCACCTGGCGGACCAGCCTGCCGTATCCCGACGTGTCACCGGTGTCGGATACCCCGAACATGCCACGCCGGACGTCGATCACTTCGTCGGTGCCGCGGTCGGCCGCATCCGGTGAGCTCATCGCAGCAGTCCGCGCATTTCGATCGTGGGCCTGGCCGCCAGCGCGGCCTGTTCGGCTTCGGCGATGGCACGCTCCCGGTCGACACCCAGCGGCATTTGCTGAATCTTCTCGTGCAGCTTGAGGATTGCGTACAGCAACATCTCCGGGCGCGGTGGGCAACCGGGCAGGTAGATGTCCACGGGCACAACGTGGTCGACACCCTGCACGATTGCGTAGTTGTTGAACATCCCGCCCGACGACGCGCACACGCCCATCGCCAGCACCCATTTCGGTTCGGCCATCTGGTCGTAGATCTGGCGTAGCACCGGCGCCATCTTCTGGCTGACCCGGCCGGCGACGATCATCAGGTCGGCCTGCCGCGGCGTCGCAGAGAAACGCTCCATTCCGAAGCGCGCGATGTCGAACCGGGGCGAGGCCGTCGACATCATCTCGATGGCGCAGCACGCCAATCCGAATGTCGCCGGCCACAACGAGTTCTTCCGGAAATAACCCGCCAGTCGTTCGACGGTGGTCAGCAGGAAACCGCTGGGCAGTTTCTCTTCCAGGCCCACGCCCTACCTCAATCCCACGTCAGGCCGCCGCGACGCCACACGTACGCATAGGCGACGAACACCGTGAGCATGAACACCACCATCTCGACGAGCGCGAACACGCCCAGCGCGTCGTAGCTGACCGCCCACGGATACAGGAACACGATTTCGATGTCGAAGACGATGAACAGCATCGCGGTCAGGTAGTACTTCACCGGGAACCGCTGTCCGCTGCCGGCGTGCGGGGCATTTGCCGGCTGGTGGGCGGGTTCGATCCCGCACTCGTAGGCCTCCAACTTCGACCGGTTGTACCGCGAGGGGCCCACGACCAACGCCACCGCCACCGAGAAGACCGCGAAAGCGGCGGCGATCCCCCCGAGCACCAGGATCGGCGTGTAGAGATTCATCGCGCGGCGCTGCTCCTCCTGGCTGTCTCCTGTGACTTCAACCACAGCCTAGCGATGATGTGTGTGGCTCCGCTCACGGGTTCGGATGTGACCTCGACCACAGCCAGCATCGGGCAGACCTATGCGTCAGCGCTGCCGCGAAAGTGCTACGGCGCTAGGGTGATTCGCGTTATCAGGACACGGGTGTGCGCAGCAGGCCCGCCACCGTGCGGCCCAGCTCGATGGGGTCGACCGGATGCGGGACGGCGGCCTCGGCGCGGGACCAGCTGGCCAGCCAGGCATCGTCGGGCCGCCCGGTGAGCACCACGATCGGCGGGCACTGGGCGACCTCGTCCTTGAGCTGTTTGGCGATGCCCATCCCGCCTTCCGGCGTGGCCTCGCCGTCGAGAATGGCCAGGTCGATGCCGCCGGCGTCGACCTGTTTGATCACCATCGGACCGGTCGCCACCTCGACGTAGCTCAGCTCGGGCAGGTCGGGGTGGACCCGCTTGCCGAGTGCCAGCATCACATCCTGGCGGGTTTTCGCATTGTTGCTGTACACGAGGATCCGCAGGGCGTCACTGGTGGCAGGCACGGTGCAGAGCCTACTGCCCGCGGGCGAAGCAGGCGTCGGCCGAGGCGGTCGCCGCCTTGCCGATCATCCCGAGCCGATTCCAGCCCAGGCCGAACTGCGCCCGGTCGATCTTGATCTTCGCGGTGACGCGCACCGTGCCGTCGCCGAGCACGGTGATCTGGACCGGCAGCGGCAGCGGCTCACTGATCCCCTTGATGGTGAAGGTGGCCCGCAGGTCGGCGGCGTTGCCGGTGGTGGGCTGCACCGCGGTGACGACGACGCTCATCTCCGGGAAACGCTCGACGTCGAAGAAGTCGGCGGAGCGCAGGTGCTCGTCGCGTTTGCGGATGCCGGTGCGCAGCGACGCCGTCTGGATGTCGAGGCGGCCGAAGACCGCGCCTTTACCGGTGACCTGCCCGTCGGCGCTGACGTCGGTGAACTGGCCCTTGACGTTCATCAGGCCCCAGAAGTTCCTGATCTTGAAGGTGAAGCTCGATCGGTCCGGAACCAGATTCCACACCCCGGCGGTGTCCGGATCGCTCAGCAGCGTTTCCACGGTCGTCATCTGCGCCTCCGTTGCAGCTAACTCACCAGCGGGCTGAGTTCGGCTGGGTCGAAGTACTCGTCGATACGGGTGATCAGGGCTTGAGAACTAGGGGAGCCTCCCAACTTAATCACGATGCAGACCCGCATGGCGATCGAGCCGCCGTTGTGTCCGGTGGCGTGCAGGATGTGCTGCTGGACGAATCCGCCGGCGAACAGCTGGCGGTCCAGGATCTCGTAGCGGCGCCACGCGGTCGCGCCGACGAACCAGTCGATGACGCGCAGCGCCCGCACCTTGTCGCGATCCCGGCTCGCCCCAACTCGCCACACCGCGATGTCGTCACTCCACAGCCGGGCCACCGTCGCCGTGTCGCTGTTCTCGATCGCCGCGAACAATTGGTCGGCCACCGCGGTGACGGTGGCGGCGTCGGCAGTGGGCATGGCAGCTCCTGCGTCGTCTCGGGTGGTACCAAGCTGCGCAGCCACGACCGTACCTCGGCTCGGCGGCGAAATTTTTCTGATTTTTTCTCTCTCATCGGGAATATGGCTCGCAAGCAGCAAGTTTTCTGTGGTGACAAAGACAGATCGATCCTGAGAGATGAAGGAGGTGGTAGCGATGCTGAGGTTTGAACCACTCTTCCGTGACCTGGACCGACTCACCCAGCAGCTATGGGGGCACGCAGTCGGTACCGCCACACGTCCGGCGGCGATGCCTATGGATGTCTGGCGTGAGGGCGACAAGTACGTCGTGGAGCTCGACTTGCCGGGCATCAAGCCAGACTCGATCGACATCACCGTGGATCACGACGCTCTGACGGTCAAGGCCGAGCGTCCGTACGCCGGCGACGAGGGCCACGACTGGGTGACCGCAGAACGCCCGCACGGGGTGTTCAGTCGACAGCTGTTCCTCGGCGACCAGCTGAACACCGAGGGCATCAGCGCCGACTACACCGACGGGGTACTGCGGCTGACGGTCCCAGTGGCAGAACAAGCCAAGCCACGCAAGATCGCCATCCAGTCCGGCGCTCAGCAAGCCATCAGCGCCGCCTGATCGGTCATGTTGGTGGCAGCCGTCCGCGCCAGCAGAGCGCGGGCGGCTCATCCGATGTGGGTGGTTGGGGAGGCGATCAGATCTGTGGTGCCGGCGCCCAGTCATTGCGCGGCACAACCGTTTTGCACCTCTCGTTGGCCGGTCCGAAAGTGGGCCGGCCCAGAGTTCAGCGCGTCCCTAACGACCAAATAGGCGACGCCACCATGGTTCTCGTTCACCGGCTGGCGAGCGGTGGGCGCTGGTTTTCCGGCCATCGCGGTTGATCGCGATACGCCGAGGTTTGGCGTGCTCAGATAGCGGAGCTGTCAGCCGCAGCACGCCGTCGCGGTAACTGGCGGCAATCTTGTCGGTGTCGAGAGTCTCCCCGAGAAACAATCGACGGCTGAATACGCCGCGCGGGCGTTCTGCGGAAATCACTTCCCGGGCCTGGTCGATGCCGGGGCGCTCGGCGCGGATGGTGAGCACATTGCGCTCGATGTTGAGATCGAGCGAATCTGGCTTCATACCCGGCAAATCGACTTCGATGATGAACTGTTCGCCGTCTCGCCAGGCGTCCATTGGCATGGCCGCTGGTCGGGCAGCCGTGCCCAGGAGCTGGCGGGTGAGCCGGTCCAGTTCGCGCGGCGAATCTGTACGTACCAACACCATCTCTTGCCTCGCTGCTCTTGTAGGGAATCTATGTCTGCTGATATAGTTTTTTGATACCACAATCTGCGGGGCCTCGCAAGTGGGGACTATGGCTGTGGCGGCCCTGGTTGACGGTGGAGGTGCAGGCTGGTGGGACGGCGATCGGCGGCGTCCGAGGTGGAAGCAAATCTATCTGTTGAGCCATAGATTATAGATGGGATTGCGAGGCATCGCCGAGTCGTTGGTAGCATCGTGTCGAATGTGGGCACTCCAGAAGAATGACGTCAGCCTCTTCTGAGTTGGCTGTGGTCAGCCAAACCTCGACGGCGAACCGACTGCGCATCGAGCCGTGCGTATTGCTGAAGTACGGCGAGCTGGCGCTCAAACGCGGCAACCGGCAATGGTTCGAGCGGCATCTGGTCCGCAACCTCAGATACGCGTTGGCCCGCGGTTTGGACCCGGCTCCGCAGGTGCGATTGCGGCGACGCAGCGGGGTTCTGGTGGTGTCCTCGCCAACCTTGGCCCAGGGGGATGTGCTCGCGCGGGCGCGGGACGTCATCGGCATCAGTGTCGTGCAACCGATGTGGCGGGTGCCCAAATCGGCTGTCATGGCTCAGGCCGCCGCGGTGAGGCTGCTGCGCCAACACGTCGCCGCGTCAGCCACAGCCAGTTTCGCGGTGCGCTGCCGCCGGCGCGACAGGCGTTTCGGGCTGACCTCGGAGCAGCTGGCTGCCCGCATTGGCGCGCAAATATGTGCCGAGCTCGGCTGGCCGGTCGACTTGGACCACCCGGACGTGGAGCTGACCGTGGAGGTCGACCGGCGTGAAATTTTCCTCGGCGTGGAGCGGCACCGCGGTCAAGGCGGGTTGCCGGTCGGATCGAGCGGTCATGCCCTGGTGTTTCTTTCCGGCGGGATCGACTCGCCGGTCGCGGCCTACCGCGCGCTGCGCCGTGGTCTGCGCTGCGACTTCCTGCATTGCACGGGCGCCCCCTACACCGACGCGACGTCGACGTACAAGGCTTATGCGTTGGCGCGTCAGCTGAGTCGGTTCCAGCCCGGCTCGCGCCTGTACGTGGCCGCCGTCGGACGCGCCCAGCGCACGTTGGCCACCAGTGGTGCCGGTGAGGCGCAAATTGTGGCGCAGCGGCGACTGTATCTGCATCTGGCCGACGCGCTGGCTCGCCGTATCGGCGCGCAGGCCCTGGTCACCGGTGACAGCTTGGGGCAGGTGGCCAGCCAAACCTTGTCGAATCTGGCGGCCGCCGATCAGGCCGCGGGCATGCCGGTGCTGCGACCCCTGCTCGCCTTCGACAAGCTCGAGATTCTCGAGGAGGCACGACGGATCGGCACCGCCGACATCGCCGCCCTGCCGCATCAGGACTGCTGTCAGCTTTTCCAGCCCCGCCGGGTGGCCACCTACAGCGATGCCGGGCGACTCGCTGAGATCGATGCTCGCGCCGACCTTGACGAGCTGGTCGATAATGTGTTGAGCCACGTCCAAGAATTCGATCTCGATTCCTGCGGGGGAAGCGCTTCGACCATGGCGACGCACGACGCAACTACCGCGGTAAAGGACCAGTGATAGACATCGATAGCAAGCGGCGCGGCCGCGACCAGATTTGCGCCCTGGTCGCGGCGCACGGCGCGTTCACGCAGGCGGCCGTCGAGGCGTCACAGCTGATGAGGGCCAAGGGGCGAAGCAAATTCGCCGCGCACCTCGACTCACACCGTGCCGAGCTCAATGTCGCCATTGGCGAGTTCGGCCTGTGGGCCGAGAGTTTCGGCGATTGGGCACGGGTGGACGTCGGCCTCGCGATACATCCGCCGTCGATAACCAGGCCCACCGATCTGGTCGCCGGTGACCGGATCGGAGCGGATTTGCTCTCGTCGCGGGAAAATCTGAAAAGAAGGCGTGCCGAGTTACTGGCCGAGGTGGGCAAAGCGCGCTTCGTGCTCACCGACGCCGGTCTGCCGGGCGAAGAAATCACCGCCTATCGCCGCATGGTGCGGTTATGGGCCGGTGAGGCAATCGATTTGGTCACCGGAGTTCATCGGTTGACGCTGGCCGACCAGTACATTCGCTGCCTGAGCCGGTTGCGCGCTGCCCAGCAGGCATTGCCGGCGGCGCCCCAGACCGGCGCGGTATACGTGCGGCAGTGGATGGACGACCTCGAGGAGGTTGACCGGGAAGGCGAGCTGGCGCTTGCCGAAACGTGCGGTTATGGCGACTTCGTGGAGTGCTACCGCATTACTGCGGTGCGGCAGAAGCCTTTTAGCGACAATTAGCCGTCGTAGCCGGGATGGGCGACGGCCAGCCGATGCCGTACCAGGGTCCGCAGACACGGCATCACCTTCTCGGCCTCGTCGTCCAGCTCGCCGGCCCGGATGGCCGCCGCCAGCTGGGCTTCGTCGTCGAAGCCCAAGGCCGTCAGCGCCTCGGTGACGGCGTCGAGCGAGTCGACGAGGAGTTCACGCTCGACGATGCGCAACGCGTTGGCGGCCACCCTGGCATGGAAGTTGACCTGTCCCGTAGTCGCCTCTCGCACATGGGTTTCCAGGAACTCGGCGACTGCCGCCACCAGTTCGGCAGCGGTGGGGCGACCGTGCGGGCCGGTCACGGCGCGGCTCCGTCGAGCAGTGTGAGCAGGTCCCACTCGGTCTCGCAGACCCGCCGGCCGATCGTCGCCAGCTCCACCGACCGGGCCTGCCCGCTCAGGTGTCGCTCGGCCTGGTACCGACAGATCACGCCCCAACGCAGGGTGGCCAGCACCAGCCACCAGTGAAACGCGTTGCGGTCAACCGTAGTCCCACTGGCCTCCTCGTAGGCACGAAGAAAGCTCTCGATGCTGCCCAGTCCGCCCGCGGCGCGGCTGGCCGGCGCGCCAAATCGCCAGGCGCGGATGCAAAACCAGGCCAGGTCCTCATACACCTCGCCGAAATGCACGAGCTCCCAGTCGAGTACGGCAGCCAAGTCGGACCCGTCCACGATCAGGTTGCCCATCCGGTAGTCGCCGTGCACCAGCCGCGCCGGTGACGCCTCCGGCCGGTGTGCATAAAGCCAGCGAAACGCCCACTCCAAGGTGGCGGTCGTATCGCCCATGGCGTCGAGGCGGTCGCGCCACTCGCCGAGCTGATCCTGCGTTTGCAGTGTTGCGTCCTGCGGGTCGGCCCGGTGAATCGCCGCCAGTGCTTGCGCGCACTGGTGCAGCAGCCGCTCGCGGCCCTCGTCGTTCAGTTGGCGGTCGATGCGCCGCACGATCGTCTCGCCCTTGATTTCGTCACAGATCAGAAACGGATTGCCCAGCGCCGCAGCGGAATTAGACGCAACCAGAATATGCGGGACCGGTGCACCGGCCGCCCCGGCGGCGGCCTGGACGTTGGCCTCGAGCTCCATCGGGGCATGCACGTCGTCGGGCGGTCCGATGCGCAGGATCAGTGACCGGCGCGCGTCGGGTGCGACGGCGTCGAACGCCCAGGTGCTGCGGCTGGCGCCACCGGTAAGTGCCCGCAGGTTCTCGATCGCGACGCCGGCGCCGAGTTCCGCCCCGACTACTCGGGTCAGCGCCGCGGACAACTCGTCGACGCCGGTCACTTTTTGCCGAACTTGAACAGCCGCTGGGCCACTCGGCGGATCTGGATCTCCTCGGCGCCTTCGGTGATCCGGTAGCGGCGGTGGTGGCGGTAGATGTGTTCGAACGGCTCGTGACGGCTGTAGCCGAGTCCGCCAAAGATCTGCATGGCGCGGTCGGCGGCGTCGCACACCAGCCGGTTGGCGCGATAGTTGGCCATGGATACCTTGTCGGAGACTTCGAGGTGGTGATTGCGGTCCAGGTGCCAGGCCGCGTAATACACCAGCAGCCGCACCATTTGGGCTTCGGTCTGCAACTCGGCCAGCGGCCACTGCACTGCCTGGTTGACCGACAGGGGCTTGCCGAACACCGTGCGCTTGCCGGCGTAGTCGGCGGCGCGGTCGATGCAGTACTGGGCGGCGCCCAGGCTGCTGGCGGCCTGCCGAATCCGGTTCTCGTGCAGGAAGGTCTGCGCCACCTCGAGGCCGCGGTCCACCTCGCCGACCACGGCGTCGTCGGGGACCCGGACATCGTTGAGTTCGACTTCCCCGTGGTCGCTGGGCATGTTGAACGTCCACCAGTAGAACGGGACCGTGAAACCGTCGGCGTCGGTGGGCACGAGGAACGCGGTGATGCCCGTGGCCTGGCCGGGCTCCCCGGAGGTACGTGCGAAGACCAGGTCGTGGGTGGCCCGGTGCACGCCGGTGTTGAACCGCTTGGCACCGTTGATCACCCAGCTGTCGCCGTAGCGTCGGGCGCGGGTCTCCAGCCAGGTGGCATCGGAGCCGTGCGCAGGTTCGGTGAGCCCGAACGCCATCGAACGTTCCCCGGTGATCAGTGCCTCCGACCAGTCCCGGCGCTGCGCGTCGGTGCCGAACCGCTCCATCATGATCACCTGCGGGAAGTTGCCGACGATCGACGACTCGTCCTGCAGGTCGTTGTGCAGGCCAAGCCCCTTGGCCGCCAGGTGTTCCCGAATGACGGCCATGTCCAGGTTGGTCCCGTCGCGCCCGCCCAGCGAGGACGGCAGCCCGTAGCGCAGCCAGCCCGCCTTGTCCGCTCGGCGGCGCATCTCGGCGAGCAGGTCCTCCCAGTCGCGGCGCGGGATGCCGCCGCCCTCGACGTCGGTGCGGGCGAACTCGCGCCGGTGGTCGAAGTACTGCATGTTTTCGGCCTGCAGCGGCGCGATCTCGGCCTCGATGAAGGCGTCCATCTCGGCAAGCAGCCGCGGAAGGTGTTCGGGCAGGGTGAAATCCACTCTGATCTCTCCTCAGGTGCCGTAGAGCGTTTTCTTCCAGATCGTCGACAGGGTGGCGATGGCATCTTCGTCGCTCATCTCCAGGCCCAGTCCCGACGGGCCCACGAATACCGTGGTGAAGTTCTCGAACAGCAACGCGATCGCCGCAGCGGTGTGCTCGGGATCGAGGTCGGCGGCGTAGCCCTGCTGTTGGGCGCGCCGCACCGAGGCGGCTACGATGTCCATTCCGAAACGCCGAAACTCGTTCTGAACGGCGGCGAACCGTTGCTGGGTGGACGCCAACTGCGCTACCGCGATCATGATGCCGATGTTCTGCTTGAACATGTTCCAGTAACCGGTCACCACCGAGGTGAAAAACGCAGTGTCGTCGGGGGAGTCCGGCAACGAGACACTCAGCCCGGACGGCGCGACTACATCGTGCAGAAACGATTGCGCCAGCGCGGCCAGCAGGTCCTCTTTGTCGGCGAAATACCGGTAGAAGACTGCCGACGACTTGCCGGCCGCGGAGGTGATGTCGGCCAGGGTGGTGCCGTGAAAGCCGCGCTCGGCGAACAGCTTGCGCGCCGCCTGCTCTATCGCCTGGCGCGTCTGGCGGCCCTTTGGACTAAGCGCGTGCTCAGTGGCCATTAATCCGTTTCCGATCACCGGCCCGCAGCAGTGCGCCGGGAAGGTCGTGTCCGACCGCCGATCTCGCAACGTCGGCAGCGGCGATCGCCTTTTGGAGGTCGACGTCGACGTCGATTCCGCTGTCCGTCAGAAGGTAGACCAGATCCTCGGTGGCGATGTTGCCGGTGGCGCCCGGCGCGAACGGGCAGCCGCCCAGCCCGCCGACCGAAGAGTCGAGTCTGCTGACCCCTGCAGCGACGGCCGCGTAGGCACTGGCCAGCCCGGCACCGCGGGTGTTGTGGAAGTGTCCGCCGAGCGGCAGGTCGCCGATGACCGGGCGCAGCGCCGCGATCAGCGATGTGACCCGGCCGGGCGTGGTGGTGCCGATGGTGTCGGCGACCGACAACCGGTCGACGCCGTATTCGCGTGCCGCCGAAGCGATGTCGACGACGCGCTGCGGCGGAGTGGGACCGTCGAACGGGCAGTCCCACGCGGTGGCGATGATGACTTCGACCAACACGTCGGCCGCGTGGGCGATGGTGACGATGTCGGAGATCTGCGCGGTGGCCTCGGCGGCCGAGCGCCCGACGTTGACCTGGCTGAACGCATCGGAGGCCGCCACCACATACTCGATCGCCGGCAAGCCGGCGGCGACCGCTCGTTTGGCGCCGTTGGGGCTTGCCACCAGGGCCGAGAAGTCGATGTCGGGGAAGCGGTGCAGCTCTGCGGCCAGCTCGGCGGCGTCGGCCATCGACGGCACCTTCGACGGCGACACGAACGCGCATGCCTCGATCTCGCGGACCCCGGTGGCGGCTATCGTCTCCAGTAGTTCCAGCTTGGCGGACAACGGGATTGGCTGCTCGATCTGCAGCCCGTCGCGCAGCGCCACCTCACGGATGGTCACATGGCTCATAGCGCCCCCTCGGCGCGCAGCGCCTCGAGTTGTTCGGCGGTCTTGCCGAGCAACCCAACGTAGACGTCGTCGTTATGCTGTCCGGGGCGCGCCGGGCCGGCGTTGCGGATGACGCCCGGGGATTCGGAGAACACCGGCACGATCCCGGGCCCCAGGACAGGCCTGTCGACTCGCTCGTCCCAGTGCTCGGCGATCATACCCCGCGCCCGCAGTTGCGGGTCTTCGACGACCTCCGCGACGGTGTTGATGTGTCCGGCGATAACGCCTGCGCTGCTGAGGGTTTCGATGATCTCGCCGGGCTGTCGCTGCGCAGCCCAGTCGCCGATGATCTTGTCGAGCTCGTCCTGGTTGCGGCCGCGGGCGCCGTGGGTGGCGAACCGCTCGTCGGCGGCGAGTTCCGGGCGGCCCATCGCCTGACACAGCCGGGCGAACACGGTGTCCTGGTTGGCGGCGATCACCACCCAGCTGTCGTCGGCGGCGCGGTAGATGTTCGATGGTGCAATGCCCTCCAGCCGAGTGCCCGACGGGCCGCGCACCACGCCGCCGACATCGTAGTCGGGGATGGTGGATTCCTGGATGGCCAAACAGGATTCGGTTAACGCGACGTCGACCACCTGGCCTTCGCCGGTCACGCCGCGGCGATACAAGGCGGCCAGCGCCCCCTGGGCGGCGAACATGCCGGCCAGACTGTCGCCTAGCGACAGCGCCAGTCGGGGCGGCGGACCGCCGGGAAAGCCGTTGAGGTGACGCAGCCCGCTGGCCGCCTCGGCCACCGAGGCGTAGCCGGCCTTGTGGGCGTCCGGACCGGTCTGCCCATAGCCGGAGACCCGCACCAGGATGATGCCCCGATTACGTTGGCGCAGCACGTCGTAGCCCAGGTTCCACTTCTCCAGGGTGCCCGGACGGAAGTTCTCGACCACGATGTCGGATTTCTCGACGAGATCGAGGAACAGCTCACGCCCGCGGTCCTTGCGCAGATCGAGCGTGACGGCTTTCTTGTTGCGGGCGTGCACGGTCCAGAAGAAGTGATGCCCGTCGAGTTCGGCCTGGCCCCACGTGCGCAGCGGGTCGGGGCTGCCCGGCGGCTCGATCTTGATGACGTCCGCGCCCATGTCGCCGAGCAGCCGGCCGGCGAACGGGCCGGCGATCAGAGTGCCCAGCTCGAGCACCCGGACACCTTCCAGCGGTCCGCTCACTCGGCCTCCGCGAAGTCGTGACGCACCAGCCAGTCGGTGACGATGTCGACGGCCTGGCGCAGCTTGTCCCGCTGGTCGGGTCCTGCGTAATAGTGAGTGGCGCCGGGGATTTCGTGCATCTCCTTGTCGGGATGGCCGATCGCCTCGAACAGCCGCCGGGTGTGGCTGGGAGTGCAGGCGTCGTCGGCGAGGTTGCCGATCACCAGCGCCGGCACGGCGATGTCGCGCCCGCACGTCACGCCGTCGCCGTTGGCGTCGTCGTAGCTCCATTGCGACAGCCAGCTGCGCAGCGTGCAGAACCGGGCCAGCCCGACGGGTCCCATGTTCACCACTTGAGGCTCGCCCAGATAGCAGGTTCCCGGGGTGCGTTCGTTCGGATCGACGGTGGGATCCAGCCAGCGTGGGTCGGCCATGGTGCCGTGCACGACGAACGCGAACTCGTCGTTCGGGCGGCCGGCTGCCTTCAGTTCGGCCAGTTTGGCTTTGACCCACGCGGTGATGCGGCGGTTGCGGTCGATCTGCGCCTGCCGGTAGCGGGCCAGGAATTCCGCGCTGTAGGGCGGTTGGTTGGGGTTGTCCGGGTTGTAGAGGTCGAGTTCCGGATCACGCTTGGTGGGGTCGGACTCGTCGAGGATCGACGCGTCGAGCCATTCGGTCAGCGTGCCGTGCCGGCTGATGTGCGCCGCGAGCAGCATGATGCCGTCGGCGGCGGGCAGGTCCAGCTGGGTGAGGTCGGGGCCGTCGCCCGACGGGCTCGACGTCACGGTCGCATGCTGGGCCTGTTGCTGGTAGAACAGCGACAGCGAGCCGCCGCCGCTCCAACCGGCCAGCACCACCTTCTCGTAGCCCAGCCGCTCCTTGGCGTCTTTGATGCACTCGCCGAGATCCTGCACCACTTTCTCCATCAGCAGCGCGGAGTCGGTGCCGCGAAATCGGCTGTTGCAGTAGATGACATGATGTCCGGCGCGGGCCAGCGCGTTCATCATCGGCAGGTAGGCGCCGCCGCCAATCGGATGCATGAACACCAGCACGGTGTCCGACGGCTTGGTACGCGGCTTGAGCAGGTGACTCTCCAGCACCACCAGCTCGGCGAGGCCGCCGTAGACGTCGCGCACTCCGGAATTGTTCTGGAAGGCAACCAGATACGGGATCCGGTCGTATTCGTGGCGGACTCGGGTGCTTTGCGTCATCAGTGTTGTCCTAGGTCGTGCGCCAGCACTTCGGCCGACGGGGTGAGGCGGCGGCGGGTGTCGACGGCGATCACCTGCCAGTCGACGCTGTCAAAGTCGTCGAACTTGCGGCGCGCACGTTCCCGCGCCTTCTCCGGCGCGCCGTGGTGGACGCCTTGCGGCGCATGGGAAATCAGGCCCGGCGGCATCGGTATGCCGTAGAGGGACCCGCCGTGGAAGAAGGCGATCTCGTCGTAGTCGACGTTGCGGTGATACCACGGTGTGCGTTCGGTGCCGGGCACGCCTTCGGCGGGTTTGGGCAGGAAGTTCATCACGTAGACGCCGGTGGCCTGCATGAATAGATGCACGGTGGGCGGCAGGTGCACGCTGTCGGAGGTGACCACGTTGTAGTCGGCGATGTTGAACGTGAACGGGAAGTTGTCGCCGCGCCATCCCTCGACGTCCAGCGGATTGTGTTGGTAGTAAAGCGTTGTCGGGCCGCCGTCGTGGGTCAGCCGCACTTCGTATTCGTCGCGGCCGTCGTCGTCCAGTGGCGTCGGTTCGGGGATGGTGGCCTGCGACGGGTCGAACGGGAAGTGGCGGCCCAGCGGGCCCGGCGGTGGGACGCGGAACTCGTCGGTGGCCTCGATCATCAGCAACGTGGTTTCGCTGTTGGGCAGCTGGCGCCACGTCGTTGCCTTCGGCAGGTAGACCCAGTCGCCCTGGCGATAGGGCAGTGGACCGAATTCAGTCTGCAGTTCGCCGGCGCCGGTGTGCACGAAGCACAGCAGGTCGCCGTCGACGTGGCGGACGTAGAACGGCATTGGTTCGCCGCGGCGTGACAGCGAGATGCGGCAGTCGGGATTGGAGAACATCAGCAGCGGCCCGCCGTCGGCGTCGGTGGCGTCGCTCGGTTTGAGTTCGCTCGTCAGCACGTCGATCGGCCGCAGTGGGCCTTGCACACGGTAGGCGGTCGGGTCGTGGCGGCGATACATGTTGGCGGTGCGCCCGGTGAAGCCGCCGCGGCCGAGTTCGTCGTCCTTCAGGCCGTCAAGATCAGCGTGCAGCCGTCGCGGCGTCCTGCCTTTGCGCAGGTGGACGAAGGATTCCATCGGTGACTCCCCGGGTTGCCCTAGAACTGAAAATAACGTTACTTTTCCTTTTGCTCCTCCACAATTCTGCCACGTTCGCGAATGTGCAGTTTCATACGCGACACGCGGACCGGAGCGTATGGATTTGCACACTCGACGAACGTCCGGTCGTCTAAAAGCTGCCGGCCACCCGCACCACGGCTCGGCCGGAGAATGCGCCGGCCCGCACCTGGTCGATCACGTCGATTACGTCCTTGACGTCGACGTCTGTGGTCATCTCCGCGAGATGACGCGGCCGCAACGAATCGCCGAGGCGCGCCCACAACTTGCGGCGTGGGCCGATCGGCATCTGCACGGAGTCCATGCCGAGCAGGGCAACGCCGCGCAGGATGAATGGCATCACGGTGGTGTGCAGGGCGGCGCCGCCGGTCAGCCCGCTGCAGGCCACCGCTCCGCCGTAGTCGACGGCGCTGAGCACGTCGGCCAGCGTCGCACCGCCCACACAGTCGACGCCGGCGGCCCAGCGTGCCTTGGCCAGCGGACGCGGCTTCGCCTCCGGATCTGTCGGCAGTCGACCGATAACCTCTGCCGCGCCAAAGCGTTTCAGCCGCTCCGCCGCCTCGGCCTTTCCGCTGGAGGCCACCACCTGATAGCCGGCCCCAGCCAGCAGATCGACGCTGATGGTGCCGACGCCGCCGCTGGCCCCGGTCACCACGACCGGCCCGGCGTCGGTGGCCACACCCCAATCGATGAGCGCCTGCACGCTCATCGCCGCGGTGAAACCGGCGGTGCCGATTGCGGCGGCGTCGTACGGGCTCAGCCCGCTAAGCGACACGACCTGGTCGGCGGGCAGCCGGGCGTATTCGGCGTACCCGCCGTGGTGGCCGGTGCCGATTTGGTAGCCATGGGCGAAAACCACGTCGCCGGCGTTGAACTCCGGCGACCCCGACTCGACGACCTCGCCGGCCAAGTCGATGCCCGGTACGACCGGATAGTCGCGGACCACGCCGCCGCCCGGCGTCAGCGCCAACGCGTCTTTGTAGTTGACGCTGGAATACAGCACACGAATGGTCACGTCGCCAGGTGGCAGGTCAGCAGCGCTCAACGTTTCGACGGCGGTGGTGATCCGATCTCCGTCCTTGCGCGCCATCAACGCCTGAAAGGTCTCCATCTGCTCGACGCTAGCGCTTTGTGCTGCGGCGCAACTTTGCGAGGCCGTCGACGATGAGCTGGAGGCCGAGCGCAAATTCGTCGTCCAATGGCACTGGCAGGTGGTCGGCCACGGTCAGGGTCGCGGGAAAGGCCCGCGGGTCCAGCGTGTCGAAGTGGTCGGCCAGCTTCGCATCGTCGAATTCGTGGCTCGCAAGCTGGATCGCGAAGCCCAGTACATAGCGGGCCAGGGTCGCATACGAGCGCGCCGCGAGCTGCGGCGTGAACCCGTTGTCGAGCAGTACCGCCAACAATCGTTCGCGCTGAGCCATGGCGTTAGGGCCGATGGGCGCCTGCGCGCTCAGCAGCGGTGTCACGTTCCGGTGGCGGCGGAACACCTCGAACATGGCTCGCGCGAAAGACTCGCAGGCCCGCTGCCATCCCTTCGCCGCGAGCTCTTCGGTGTCGAATTCCACCTCGCCGAACACGCGGTCCACGACTCGGGCGATCACTTCGCCCCGGTTGGCGAAGTGGCGATAAAGCGTGGCCGTCCCCGACTCCAGCCGCTGGGCAAGCGTTCTCATCGACAATGCGTCGGCGCCTTGCTCATCCACGATCTGTAGCGCCATGTCGACAATCCGATCGGCGGGAATCGGCGGGCGCCCCGGGGAGCGACGAGCCTGTGCGGTGGTCACCGGCCCAGTATTGCGGCTCTTGACAGCAGGCGCAATATCGGCAACACTGTAGCCAATATGTCGGGGTCGACGCTGAGAGGACGCTTGTCATGCTGTTACCACTTGCCACGGAGCCATTCACCGCTCCGACCGATCGCGAGATGCTCCCTTCGGAGCGGCGCGAATTCGTCCGCACTCATCGCACGTGCGTGTTCGGCTACCGCCGCAAAAACGATGGCCCGGCCATGTCGGTCGTGTACTACGTTCCCACCGACGATGACGAGTTGCTGGTGTCCACAATGGGAGGACGCGGTAAGGCGCGCGTGATCGCTCGGGACGGCAAAGTGAGTCTGTGCGTACTAGACGAACGTTGGCCCTTCGCCTATCTGCAGGTGTACGCCGACGCAGTGATCGAGCGCGACCGCGACCTCGTGGTCGATGTGATGATGGCGGTCGCCGGACGGATGTCGGGCCAGCCGTTGCCCGATGAAGGCCGTCCCGTCGTCGAGGCGATGGCCGAGAAGGAGGACCGCGTGGTCGTTCGCTGTCGGCCCTACGCGACATTCGCGCAGCCGCCGCGGCACCTCTACCGCAATGATCAGGAAGAGCAGATCACCCATTGGATTTCGGGCACTGTCCCCTGGGACGCGCCAGACCCGGACTAAGGCGGCTTGCCCGTGATCCGCACCTTGTTGCGTGGAGCGCAGGTGATCACCATGTCACCGGGCAGGCCCGACGCCGAAGCCGTCGATGTCCTCGTCGAGGGCGACCGCATCGTCGAACTCGCTGAGCAGATCGACCGGCCCGAGGCGGAAAGCGTCGATTTGTCGGGGCGCATCATCATTCCCGGGCTGATCAATGCACACCTGCACACGTGGCAGAGCGCCCTGCGCCTCGCGGGCGCCGACTGGACCCTGCTGGAATACCTGCACCGAATGCATGGCGTCGTCGCCCCGCATTACACCCCGGCTGACATCTACATCGGCAATCTTGCTGGGGCACTGAACCAAATCAATTGCGGTACTACGACGCTCGGGGACTGGTGTCATAACAACCCCACACCTGAGCACACCGATGCCGCCGTAGAAGGGCTGCGGGAGTCCGGGATTCGCGCCGTCTTTTTGCACGGCACACCAGGTCGAGCACCGGACGTCCCCCATCCGTTGGCTGAGGTTGACCGGCTGCTTGACCGCTCGGCCCGGGCGCACGAGTTGCTCACCGTCGGGATGGCGATCGCGGGACCGCAACACTCGACTTCCGATGTCGCGGTGGCCGATTTGCGTGCCGCCGGTGAGCGCGGCCTCGTCGCGTCGATGCACCAGAGCGGCGGCGAGCCGGCCGCCGCATGGGAAGCCGTTCGGAGCGCCGGACTGTTCGGGCCGTGTACCAACGTCGTGCACGGCGCTGGCCTGAGCGACGATTGGGTCGCCACATTAGTGGAGGCCGGCGTCAGCTTTACCACCACGCCGGAAAACGAACTCAGCCACGGCCATTGCTCGCCGATCACGGGACGGCTGCTGCGCCTTGGCGCTGCACCATCGCTGGGTACAGACACCGATACCGCGGTATCCGGCGAAATACTCACTGCCGCAAGGATCGCACTGGCCCATCAGCGTGACCTCGACCACGCAAAACACCGACATGCAAGGGGCATGATGTCGCCGACGGCGTCGGTCACCGGTAAGCAGGCGCTGGCGTGGGCGACGGTCGAGGGAGCACGAGCACTCGGTCTGGCCGATAAGGTCGGCCATCTCGAGCCAGGCATGCAGGCAGATCTTGTCGTCATCGACGCCCGCGCGCTGAACCTCTGGCCCGTACACGATCCCATCGCTGCCGCACTGCACGCGGGCCTTGCCAACATCGAAGCGGTGATGGTCGCCGGCCGATGGCGTAAACGGGATCACGCGCTGATCGACGTCGATCTCGACCACGTCAAGAACAAGCTGAGGGAATCGGGTGCACGGCTCGCCCGCGAGCTCATGAGGTACTGAGCCTCAAGGCAATATGACGCGCAGCCGCTCCCAACCGCGGACGGTCGACGTCGGCGCAAGCTGCGCTGTCTCGTAGTCGATGTCCCATTCCGGCCAGCGATTGAGCAACTCGTCGAGCGCGACCCGGCCTTCCAGGCGGGCCAGGTTGGCGCCCAGGCAGTAGTGCAAGCCCTTGCCGAAGGTGAGATGCGAACCGTCGTTGCGGTGGATGTTGAACGTGTCGGGGTCGGTGAACCGGCGGGAGTCGCGGTTGGCCGCACCGAACAGCAGCAGCATCGCGCTGCCGGCCGGCACCGTCGTGCCGTAGCACTCGAAATCCTTTGCCATCCAACGGGCGACGTGCGGGCCCGTCGGCTCGAAGCGCAGCGTCTCGTCCACCGCCCGATTCAGCAAAGACCGGTCCTCGAAGACGTCACGGCGTTGGTCGGGGTGCTCGGCGAACACCTTGGCCAGCCAGCCGATGAGCCGTCCGGTGGTCTCGTTGCCAGCCCCCGCGACGACCTGGGTGTAGCGCAGCACCTCGTCGCGGGTCAGCTTGCGGGTCACGCCGTGCTCGTCTTCGAATTCGACGTTGAGCAATGCGGTCATCAGGTCGTCGGAAGGATTCCTGGCGCGCCAGTCGATGTAGTCGGAGTAGATGCGCCCGTCGGCGATCTTGTCAGCGTCGACCACCTTCATCGGCGCGCCCGCCTTCGTGCGCAGGTTGGCGTCGTTGGCATCCCGCACACTGATCTGCTCGTCTTCCGGGATGCCCAACAGCATTCCGATCACCCGCATCGGCATCATCGCGGCCAACTCGGCGATGATGTCGAAGCCGCCCGAACCGAGCAGCGGATCAAGGCAGCTCACACAGTATCGGCGAATCTGGTCCTCGATCGCCGCCATCCGCCGCGGGGTGAACACCCGCGACATCAGGCCGCGCAGCATCGTGTGCATCGGCGGGTCTTCGAACATCATGACGCCGGGCGGCATGTCGAAATCGGACTGGATGAGCTCGAGGATGTCGCCGCGACTGTTGGAGAACGTCTCCCAGTTGGCCAGCGCCTTCTCGACGTCGGAATGCCGTGACAGTGCCCAGAAGTCGTAACGCTCGTTGTAATAGATCGGCGCCTCTTCGCGAAGCCGCGCATACACCGGATAGGGATTGGCGACAATGCCGACGTCGTAGGGGTCGTAGTAGACGTCGGTCTCGTGGGAGATGGTCATATGCACTTCTCCTGTAACCAGGTTACCGAGGTAGCCTACCTGTTTCCGTCAGTCCGCCGGGGTGAACTCGATGTGCAACTCGGTCAGTCCGCGCAGCAGGAAGGTCGGGGCGTACTGGTATTGGCGGTTGTCAGCCGGGCCGTGCTTGGCCTCGCTGATCACGATGTCACGGGTCCGGTCCAGGAGCCGGTTGATGGTGACCTGCCCTTCCACCCGTGCAAGCGGCGCACCCGCACAGGTGTGAATACCGCGCCCGAAGGCGATGTGCTCGCGTACGTTCTTGCGGTCGACCCGAAATTCGTTGGGGCTGTCGAACTTCCGCGGATCACGATTGGCTGCGCCTAAACACAACATGAGCACCGTGCCGGCTGGGATATGCACCCCGCCCAGCGTGGTGGTCTTGCGGGAGAGCCGGAAGTCGACCTTGGTGGGGCTCTGCATGCGCAGCGCCTCTTCGATGAACGGGCCGACGAGGTTCCGGTCAACGCGCAGGCGCGCCTGCAGCTCGGGCTGGTCGCCCAGCACCTGTACTGCTGAACTCAGGAGCTTGGTCACCGTCTCTTGTCCAGCCGCGAACAAGAAGGTGGCCGGCCTGACGACCTCCAGCAACGGCGGGGTGGAGCCGTCGGGATACGTGGCGGTGGCCAGACCGGTGAGCACATCGTCGCGGGGCCGTTCTCGGCGTTCGGCGATGTAGCGGCTGAAGAGGTCGTCAAGGTACTGCAGGGGATTGCTGCCGACGGGCTCGTGATCGAGGGCGCCGACCCTGGTCCCGGGCGCCGTCCCGGCGCCGAGATTGCGGCGGATCTCCGCCCGATCCTGGTCGGGCACCCCGAGCAGGTCGGCGATTGCCAGTGTCGCGAACGGCTTGGCGTACTCGCCGAGGAATTCGCATCGGCCGTTCCCGACGAACTCGTCGATCTGCCGGTCGGCCAGTTGCCAGATGTAGTCCTTGTTTTCCTGCAGCCGGCGAGGCGTCAGCAGGCGGCCCAACAGAGACCGCGCCTTGTCGTGCTCGGGCGGGTCCATGACGACCATGTGCTCGAAGATCGGAAATTCGTGACGGTGCGCTTCGATCTGGTCGCTGATGTCGTCACCTTCCGGGGCGAACGGCAGCGGCGGGAACGGGCCGCCGATCGCGTTGACCGCGGAGAACGAGTCCACGTCTTTGAACGCGGCCTGCACTTCCTGGTAACCGGTGACGGCCACCACCCCGTAGTGCGGCTCACGGAACACGGGCCCCTGGGCGCGCAAATAGTCCCAGTATTCGTACGGGTCCTGCGCGACGTCGGCGTCGGTGAAGTAGTCGACATCGGCCAGATCGGTCATGAGCTCAAACCCTTCCTCGCGCCGTTGACTGATCGATCGACCAAATTGTTAGGATGAGGTATGCCTACCACGGATCGCAGCCGACGGTCAAGCAAATCCGCGGGTCCGCGGAGCAAGAAGAATGGCGAGGCCGGGACCCGCCGCAAGCTGATCGAGGCGACCGCCCGGGTCATGCGCGAAGAGGGTTATGCCGCAGCCACTTCCCGTCGCGTCGCCGCGGAGGCTGGTGTCAGGCAAGCCTTGGTCTATTACTACTTCCCGACGATGGACGACCTGTTCGTGGAGGTGCTGCGCACCGGCGCGGAGGCGGCGTTGACACGGATGCGCGCCGTGTTGACCGACGACGATCCGATCCGGGCGCTCTGGCTGCTGAACAGCGATCCCGCCGCGACAACGCTGAACGCGGAGTTCATGGCTTTGGCCAACCACCGCAAGGCAATCGGCGCGGAACTCAAGGCGTATGCCGAACGCGTGCGCGACATCGAGACGGCGGCCGTGACGATGGTACTGCGTGCTAACGGCATCGATCTGGCCGAGTATCCGCCCGTGGCGATCTCGATGCTGATCGCGCAGACCGCGCGCAGCCTGTGCAACGAGAGCGCCGTCGGTGTCACGCAGGGCCACGACGAGTTACGCGCGTTCGTCGAACGCCGGCTGGACCTACTCAAGGCGGCCGCGCCCGCATCGGCACATAGTTGACACTTCGGCCGATTAGTGCGACGCTTCCTGATCGATCGACCAACAAATCAGTGAGGTGCAGTCATGGGTGGACGAGTCGAGGGCAAGGTTGCCTTTATCACCGGCGCGGCCCGCGGGCAAGGACGCAGCCATGCGGTGCGCCTCGCCCAGGAAGGCGCCGACATCATCGCGGTCGACATCTGCAAACCGATCAGCAGCAGCAACGAGATTCCGCCGTCTACGCCGGATGACCTGGCCGAAACCGCTGACCTCGTCAAGGGGCTCGACCGGCGCATCGTGACCGCCGAGGTCGATGTCCGTGATTACGACGCGCTGAAAGCAGCGGTGGACAGCGGCGTCGAGCGGCTGGGCCGGTTGGACATCATCTGCGCCAACGCCGGGATCGGCAACGGCGGGCAGACCCTGCACAAAACCAGCGAAGACGACTGGCGCGACATGATCGACGTCAACCTGTCCGGAGTCTGGAAAACCGTGAAAGCAAGTGTCCCACAACTGATCTCCCAGGGTCAAGGCGGCTCGATCATCCTGACCAGTTCAGTCGGCGGACTCAAGGCCTACCCGCATACCGGTCACTACATCGCGGCCAAACACGGGGTGGTGGGCCTAATGCGGACCTTCGCCGTGGAGCTTGGTCAGCACTTCATCAGGGTCAATTCCGTTCACCCCACCAACGTGAACACGCCAATGTTCATGAACGAGGGGACGATGAAGCTGTTCCGGCCGGACCTGGAAAACCCCGGCCCCGACGACCTCAAAGTGGCCGCGCAATTCATGCATGTGCTGCCGATCGGTTGGGTCGAGCCGGTGGACATCAGCAATGCGGTGTTGTTCCTGGCGTCCGACGAATCCCGTTACATCACCGGCCTTCCGGTCACCGTCGACGCAGGCAGCATGCTCAAGTAGCGGGCATCTCGGTTTCGTCGAGCACGCGTCGTTTCTGCTCGGCGACGACCTGGCTGAGGTGCATCGCTTTGGGCCATCCGTAGTAGGCAGCGAAATGCAGTGCCACTTCGTCCATTTCGTCGAAGCTGACGTCCTTGCTCTTCAGCGCGGCGTAGACGTGAGACATGATCGGAATCGGCGCGTCCTGAATAGCCACGCACGCCACCGTGATCAGCCGGCGTTCCTTCATGCCCAAGCCGGGCCGCAGCCACATTTCGCCGAAGACGAAATTGAGGATGCCCGCTCCGGAGTACGGGTTGTCGCGTGGCGGCACATAGGGCACGCAGTTGATCTCCCGGAACGAGTGTTCGCCGCCGGCTAGCCGCGCCTCCGGCTCGCTCGGCGTGGACAGCGGCAGCAGCGGTTCGGCGGGCGGCACCGGTAGCCTGCGTTCGCGGTGAATGCGGTCCCACTGCGCGTCGACGGCCATGTTGAACCGAGATGCCTTGGGCCATCCGGCGTAGACGGCGAAGTGCAGGACGGCTTCCCGCATTTCGGTGATCGAGAGGTCACCGCTGTTGAGCGCCGCGTAGACATGCTGGTCGAGCGGTTCCTGGGCGTCGGCGGCCGCGACGCAGGGGAGGGTGACGAACCGGCGGTCGCGGCGGCTCAGTCCGGGCCGCGACCAAACGTCGCCGAAGACGAAGTCGACCAAACCGGTTGCCGTCGCGCTGGAATCGTCGGGCGGCGGAAATGTCATCACCTCGGCGAACTGCCGTCTGCCGCGCTGACTGCGTTCCGTCGTCATCTGAGGGTGACGCCCGCGTCGACTTTGAACTCGAGCCCCGTGACGTATCGGGATTCGTCGGAGATCAAGAACAGCACCGCGTTGCTGATATCGATGGCTTCGGCCATGACAGCGGGCAGTGCGTTGAGGAAGATAGGGACCAGGTCGGGCCGCTCTTCGCCGAGCAGGCTCTGAAGCGACTGCGGTCGCATACCCGTTTCGACGCCGGTCGGATGCACCGTGTTGACCCGGACATTCTGTGCGGCAAGCTCATTGGCCAACGCGCGGCTCAACCCGACCACGCCGTGCTTGGAGGCGGTGTAGGGCAGGTGCAGCGGTGTGCCTTTGAGGCCGGCCGACGAGCTGATGTTCACCAGGCTGCCGCCGCGATCGACAAGATGCGGAAGTGCTGCGGCGCAGGTGTTCCACGTCCCGATCAGGTTGACGTCGACGACGGTGCGCCACTGTTCGGCCGTCGTCTTGTTCCAGGTTCCCACCGTCAGCACACCGGCATTGGCCACCGCGCCGTCCAACCCGCCCAGTTCGGCGACCGCCTCGTCGACGGCCGACACCAGCGCTGGCGCGTCGCGCACGTCGACGATCTTGGTGACGGCGCGGCGGTCATGCTTCTCGACGAGTCTGGCCGTCTCCCCGAGGTCTTCTTCGGAAGCCAGCGGGTATTCCACTTCCGGTATCGGCGCGCAGAGGTCGACCAGAATGACGTCGGCGCCTTCCTCGGCGAGGCGTACAGCATGACTGCGGCCCATACCGCGCGCCGCCCCGGTGATCAGGACCCGCTTGCCGGCTACCCGTCCGGTGCTCATAGCTTGTTGCAGAAGCCGGCGTCGACGGGGAAGGTCACCCCGGTGACGTATTTGGCCTCATCGGAGACCAGGTATGCGATCGCCGCGCTGATGTCCTCGGGCTCCAGCATTTCGACCGGCATTGGATTTTGCAGGTGCGCACCGCCTTCGGGATAGTTTTCGAGGAATTCGGTCATCGCCGGATTGATGGCCATCATCGTGCGTACTGCGGTGGGATGGATCGTATTGACCCGAATACTGAAGGGCGCCAACGTGTTCGCCAGTGTCCGCATCAAGCCGACTATCCCGTGTTTGGACGCGGCGTATCCCAGCCCGCCGCCCTGCAGGCCCCCGAAGCCTCGCAGCCCGGCTGTCGAACTGGTGAATACGATTTCGCCGCCATGTTGCCCGGCGAGCAGATGTGGGATGGCCGCCCACGCAGTGTGGTAGGCGCCGTCGAGGTTGACCCCGATCGCCGCCTTCCATTGCGCCAGTTCCTCCTCGATGCTCAGCTCGCGAAAGGCCACCGGCGCGATACCTGCGTTGGCGCACACGATGTCGAGTCGACCGAAATGCTCGACGCCGGCGTCCAGCGCCGTCTTGACCTGATGGAAATCGCGAACGTCGGCGACGGTGCCCAGCATCTTGCCGCCCTCGGCCTCCACTAGCCCGATGGTTTCGTCGAGTTCCTCGCGGGTGGCCATCGCGTAGTGGTTGGCTTCGATGTCGGCACAGATGTCGATGCCGATGATGGCGGCGCCGTCGCGGGCCAGCCGGACCGCATGGCTGCGTCCCTGCCCGCGCGCGACGCCGGTAATGAAGGCGACCTTGCCGTCCAAACAACCCATCGGGCCTCGCTTCGTTGCGTTTCGGTAACCTGGTTACCGGTGTAGAGTAACCTGGTTACACCATGAGGGGCAAGGGTTTTTCACGTGACGAGCACCGAAGCGACAACCGACGAGGTCACCCAACCCCAGGACCGGGTGCTCGACGTCGTCGTCGACATCTTGGAGACCGACGGGTACGACGCGGTTCAACTGCGCGAAGTGGCGCGCCGCGCCCGAATGTCGTTGGCCACCATCTACAAGCGATACACCACCAGAGACGAACTGATCCTGGCCGCGCTGCAGCGCTGGATGGACGAGAACCGCTACGCCGGATTAACCGGGCAAACCCATGACGCGGACGAGTCGATCTACACCGGCTTGATGCGGGTGCTGCGCACGATCTTCGAGCCGTGGGAGCGTCACCCCGGCATGCTCGAAGCGTATTTTCGCGCGCGGACCGCGCCCGGCGGTCAAAATCTGGTACGCCGCGGCTTCGACGCAGTGGTTCCGGCGGCGATGACGGTGCTTGCCGACGTCGATGCCGAGCTGGTTCAGGATCTCGACACCGTCCTGTCGAGCCTGGTGCATGGCCTGATCGGACGCTTCGCCACCGGCGAGATCGCTATCACAGACATCGTGCCGGCGCTCGACCGCGCGGTATTTCGATTGACCGCAGGATATCAGACCTAGTCCGACTAGACTAAGTCCAGTACACTCTCACTATGTCGTCTGTCAATATCCACGAGGCGAAGACTCACCTGTCGCACCTGCTTGCGCGCGTCGAGAATGGCGAAACAATCACGATCGCCCGCGCCGGCAAGCCGATCGCCGACCTCGTCCCGCACACACGTGCCGACATTGCCTTTGGCGCCCTAACCGGCCGGCTCGACTACGACGCGGATCATTTCGACGACACCGACAGTGATCTCAACGCGCTGTTCGGCATCGAATGAGCGGTCTCTTGCTCGACACTCACGTCGTACTGTGGCTGCTCGACGACAGTCCGCGGCTGGGTAGCGAGGCGCGGGATCGGATAACCAGAAGCGCAGCTGTGTACGTCTCTGCGGCGAGCACGTGGGAACTCGCCATCAAGGCGGCCATTGGCAAGCTCACGCTGCCCGACGATCTCGACGACGCCATCGATCGATCCGCCCTGCGGGACTTGCCGGTTACGCGGCGTCACACGCTCGCGTCTGACCTGACGGCGCTGCCTCACAAGGATCCCTTCGATGCAATCCTGGTGGCGCAGGCGGATGTTGAGCGGCTGACGCTGCTCACTGCCGATGCGAAGCTGCTGAACGCGCTACCGGACGCCGTCGACGCCAAGCTCTGACCGGTTGCCGGTCATCGCCGAGCGGATCACTTCGAGGTCGTGGTCGTCGATCTTGAACACCCCGAATCGGAACTTGTAGCCCCACCGGGCTTTGTCTTCGATGAAGTCGAGTTGGTCGATCAGCGGCCGGATCGGTGTCTCGGTGCAGTCGAGGAAGTCGACGTTGCGACGCCAGGGTTCGAAGTCGGGCGTTATCTCCGCTTGATATGGCTCGTCATCGGCGACTTGGCCGATGGCGGTGAAAGACTGCAGCGGCTCACCGTCGGGGTAGGCGGTCTTCGGTGAATAGAAGATGATCCAGTCACCTCTAGCCATCTTGCGAAGCATGTGCGGTTTGCCGTGGTTGGCCTGGGTGAAGCGACCGCGCACCCCCTGTTCGACATGGTCACGGCTGACCGTATTGATCCAGTTCGTCATGACCGCATGCTAAGTGGGCCGACCGACAGAACCGCGCCGGTTGTCCTGGGGCTGTGGATAAGTCACGGCCCGGGCTAGGTGGCGGGGGAGAGAACTCTGGAAATAGCGCCGGATGACTCGCATCGCCGACGGTCACGTAGTTGAGGTGCACTTCGCCGGTGTCGTAGAGGTGCTCGGGTACGGAGTGGTCGATGTAGGTTGCCGCTGCGGCGTGTGGGCCGAAGGCATTCGCGAAGCGTCCCATTGGATGAACCTGTGCTCGACGGTCAGTTGGTGCTCATCAACCGGGCGGCGGCCCGCATGACACCGCGGCTGACCGTGTGCTGTAGCCGCTGAACCGGCGACTGGGGAATCGGAGCCGGGGCGGTACCGAGCCGCGGAAACAACGCGAGCGCGTTGGTGCGCTCAATAGCGTTGCGCGATCCGGTGTCGAGACCGGGATAGTTCTCCAGACCCGCCGCGAACAGTTTCCCGGCGGCAACCGGTGCAAACGGCCAGTCCGAGCCGAACGTAACGTGGCCGGGCTTGGCGAAGGCGAGCAGCGTGGGCAGTGCCGCGGTGCTCGACGACAGTGCGGTGTCGAAGTAGAAGCTGGAGAAGTCGTCGAGACAGTCGGCAGGGCTGGCACCGGTGTCGGCGGTGATGGCCACCGCCATCCGATGGCTGGCGTACGGAACGAACCCGCCGGCGTGGCTGAGGATGAACCGGATGTTCGGGTAGCGACGGCGGATGCCGTTGCGCACCAATAGGTATGCCGCACGAGTTGTATCCAGCAGAAAGTCGGCGGCAAAGGGAGAGATTCCCGGAACCGTGGGACCGGGCAGGTCGGCCGGATGGATGAACACCACGGCAGAGCGCGCATCCAGGGCAGCGAACAACGGGTCCTGGCCGTCTTGACCGAGGTAGGTGCCGGCGTTGTTGGCGAGGAGGACCACGCCGTCGGCTTTCAACTCGTCCAGTGCGCGAACCGTTTCGGTAACAGACTCGTCGATGTGCGGCATCGGCACGGTGGCGAAAAAGCCGAACCGATCACGTTGGGCGGCGACGAGTTCGACGGTGTAGTCGTTGAGGCCGCGAGCCAGGCTGGCGGCATCGGCGGGTCCGGGCAGGAAGGTCGTGCCCGGGGTGGAGACGGACACGATGGCGGTGGCGATGTCAAGTTCAGCCATGGTCTGCAGTGCCGCTTCTGCGGTCCAGTCGGGCAGTGCGCGTCCACCGGCTTCGTCGATACCGGCTTTCTGCAGTGCTTTTCGATAATTGGGCGGGATCAGGTGGTGGTGGGTGTCGATGCGCAGCATGATCGCCTTCGTTAGTCGTCGGGAATTCCTGCGCCGGATAGCGCCGGGATGGTGTCTTCGCGGTGTAAAAGCGAGGCGGCCGCGGTCTTGAACTGAGCGAGCTTCTCGACGATCGTTTGACCTTCCGGAGTGTGGCCCCAGATGCTGATCCCTTGATAGGTAGTGGGTTCCCAGGTCTTCTCGTCGATGGCGAGGGGATTCCACCCGACTTCCCATTCGAAACCCGACGGCGTTATCGCGTAATAGGACAGTTCGCGGTCGTTGGTGTGCTGACCGACGGCCAGTGCCATGTGGAAACCGAGTTCTTTGACTCGCTGATACGACGCCGTCATGTCGTCGAGATCGGCGACCTGGATGTTGAGGTGTTGAATGCGGGTCCGGATCGGGTTGATCGGCAGCCGGTTAACGGCGGCGATCGCCACGGAGTGGTGGCGGTTATTGACCCGCAGGAACCGGATTTTGAACTTGAGCCCGCTGATCGTCTCGTCGATGTAGTCGGACAAACGCGCGTCGAACACAGTGTTGTAGTAGCCACGTACCTGGTGCGGTTTCTTTGTCGTGATGGCGACGTGCCCGATACCGGCATCTCCGGTGACAAAGTCGCCGCGCACCGCCATATCCAACGGTGTGCTGCTGGGGTGCGCGCGGGTAAAGATCTCCTGCGCCAGGCCGTTCGGGCCGGGGAACCGCACAAGCCGTTCGACACCGCGAAGGGCGGCCTCTTCCGCGGTGCCCTCGGTGATGGGCACACGGTGTCCGGTGATCCGGCTGGCGATTTCGTCGAAGGTGTTGTGGTCGTCGAGTTGCCAGCCGAGGGTGGTGACGTCCTCGGCTGGCCCGCGCTGGAGGAGGAAGCGGCATTCGTTGCCGTCGAGCCGAAACCGCAGCACGTCGCGCAGAGTGTCGTCGAGGTGCATGCCGATGGCGTCGCGGCCGAAGCGGCGCCAGTCGGCGAATTTGTCGGTTTCGATGACGATGTAGCCGAGGTGCACGTTGCCGAAGATGCTCATTGTTCGAAAACCGAAGGTGTACTGAGAAATTCGCTTGTCAAACGGTTGAAAAGCTCCGCGCGTTCCCATTGCATCCAGTGACCGGTGTGAGACGTCATCACCAACTCCGCGTTGGGCATCAGGTTGAGCAGCATTGGCCCGCCGGCCGGGCGGTTGACCTTGT
Organism: Mycobacterium kyorinense; assembly: GCF_002101735.1. GTDB lineage: Bacteria > Actinomycetota > Actinomycetes > Mycobacteriales > Mycobacteriaceae > Mycobacterium > Mycobacterium kyorinense. Next base: position 77,064 of record NZ_LQPE01000018.1, read on the forward strand.
CGTCGCGACCCCACAACACCAACGTCGGCGTCGCCAGATGATTGAGTCGTCGATCCCGGGTCAGATCCATGCGCCACAGTGTGCGCAGTGCCATCGGGCCGGACGGGCGTTGCAACGGCGGGTTCGCCATCACCTCGGGGTCGATGGAGGCGGCATACCGCAGGTCGATCAGCTCGTCAGGGACCGACGCATCGTCGTACACAAGGTAATTGCGGATGAGCGTTTCCAACTTGTCTCGGCTGGGGCCGTCGCCGCCGTAGTACGACAGCAGGGACTTGAGCCCGGCTGTGGGGATCCCGCGGGTGGTCCCGATTCCGCCGGGGCCCATCAGGACGAGCTTGCCGACCCGGTGCGGCGTGTCCAGGGCAAGCCGCAAGGCGGCCGCGCCGCCATAGGAGTTGCCGACCAAATGCGCGGTGTCGATACCGAGTTCGTCGAGCAGGCCGCGGATCATGTCGGCCAGGTAGCCGAACGGATCGTCCTGGTCGACGCACTTCGCCGAGCGGCCGTACCCCGGCATGTCGGGCACGATCACCCGAAAGCGTGCTGCGAGGGCGTCGATGTTGCGCGAGTAGTTGGACACGCCGGAGGCACCGGGGCCGCCGCCGTGCAACATCACCACGGCCGGCCCGCTGCCGGCTTCTGCGAAGAAGATGGGCTTGCCGGCGACGGTGATCGTGCGTTCGGTCAGATTGGTCGTGGTCATGCGGTGGCCTCTGTCTCGATGCGGATGTCTGGCGGTAGGGGCAGTGGATACCCGGATTCTGCTGCGGCATAAATGAATCCGTCGGGTCGCAGTACGACGACTGCGGCCTCTTTTCGCCGTAGCCATTCGATGAGCGTGGGTTCGGTGATCTGAAGAGACCGGACGCCCAACGCGGTCCAGGCCTGTGCGCCTGCCGGCCGCTCGCCGACGTGCAGGATGGCCCACTGCCCATCGAGAATGTCGTCAAGACGAACTTTCGTGCCGTCGGCGTTCGTCACCCACGGCTGCGGGATCTGCCACCCGACGGCCGCGTGCGTGCCTGCCGCGAAAAAGCCCGCGCGGTAGCGGGCATCGGGCATCCACGTCAGTCGCTGAACGCGGACGTCCAGGCCGGGCAGACGGGTGAGTGCGCGCAACACATGGTTGCGCACCGCGGCGACGACTCGGTTGCGTTCGGTGATGATCCGGCCGGCGAAGCACGCGCGTCGGGTGACCTCGATGACGTGGGGTTTGCGCTCGGCTTGGTAGGAGTCGAGCAGCGAGTCCGGCGCTTGTCCGCGGACAACGGCCGCGAGCTTCCAGCACAGGTTGGCTACGTCGCGGACCCCGGCCGACATGCCTTGGCCGATCCACGGCGGCATGGCGTGCGCTGCGTCGCCGGCCAGAAAGACCCGCCCGACCCGCCAACGGTCTGCGACACGGACGTGGTGGCTATAGATCACGGCCCGGAGGATCTTCACGTTCTCGCGGGTGATGCCCTGATCGCCCAGAACTGTCCAGATCGCCTCCTCACGCAACAGCTCGTCGTCGTCTTCGCTTGCGCGTGCGGGATATTCCCAGCGGTGGTGACCGAGTGGAGTCGGGCAGTCGACAGTCGGTCGCGCCGGATTGCAGTGAAACCGCAACCGGTCGTGGGCGTCCCACTCCTTGAGGACCTCGGTGTCGATCACGACCCATCGCTCCGCGTAGGTGCGGCCGGTGTAGCCGACACCCAGTTGACCGCGAGTGGGGGACGAACCACCGTCGGCGGCAATCACGTACGACGCGCGAATCCGCTTGAAGGTGTCGGTGCGCAGGTCGGCCAGCATCAGCTCGACTTCGTCGCGCATGGGCAACACACGCAGGCATTCGTGTTCCAATAGCACATCGACGCCTGCGAATCGCCGCACTCCCTCGCGCAAGACATGGTCAACCGCGGGTTGATACAAGAACTGTTGCGGCGGATGTCCCGCACCGCGAGGAGCGATCTTGAGGTCGATGAACGGCACCCCGCGGGCGTCGACGAAATTCAGTGGTCGGTCGGGCAGCATGTCCTGCTGCAATCGGTCCGCCAGACCGACGGACTGCCATATCCGCATCACTTCCTCGTCGGTGGAGATCGCCCGCGCGCGGCCATACACATCCGGATCGCGCTCGATCACAACGACTTTCAGGCCGGCCTGGCCCAGCAGGTTCGCCGCTGTGGCACCGGTGGGCCCGTAGCCGATCACCGCTACGTCATAGCTGTCTGAAGTGGTCACGATGTCTCTCGTCGTCGAGGGCCCTTGTTCTATAGTGATCACTACGGTAATGTAGCGATCACTACGGAGTCAAGAGGAGACCTGAATGGCAGCCAAGGACCAGCCGAAGCGCCGTCGACAGCGCGCCGACGGGGCATTGTCGCGGGAACGGATCCTCGATGCCGCGACCGAGATCGCCGCGGAGCGTGGCTACGAAGGCACCAGCATCGCGCTGGTCAGCGCCAAATGCGGCTTGCCTGCCAGTTCGATCTACTGGCACTTCAAGGACAAAGACGACCTCATCGCGGCGGTCATCGAGCGCAGCTTCGCCGGCTGGCTGAAGGCCTGGCAGGTCCCCGACGAAGGCGCGGCAGATGACCGCGTTGTGAGCATGGCGATGCAAATCGCGAAGGCCCTGCTGGACTCTCCCGACTTCATTCGCCTCGGGCTGATGCTGGCGCTGGAGCGACGACCGGTCGAGCCGCGGGCGCGGGCGATGTTCATCCAAGTCCGGGCGCAAACGCAGGATCAGCTTGCCGCCACTCTGGCTGAACTCAGCCCAGGGCTTACCGAGGCCCAGGTCGATCAGTTGGTCACCTACGCGATCGCCGGCGCCGACGGACTGTTCATCGCCAAGGAGATCGGCGGCGACGCCGTCGACCTGATCGGGCTGTTCGAGTCACATGCCCACGCGCTTTACGCCACTGCCGCGCGGATGCTGTCTGAGAGCGCTGACCAATGACCCTGACACACAACGTGATCCAGGAGAGTGCCGATCTGTTGTATGTGGCGCAAACCACCCGAACGCCGATTGGTCCGCTCACTGAGCGCCATCCCGGGCTAACCGTGGCCGATGCCTATGCCATCCAGCAGGTCAATCTGCGACGCCGGCTCCGCGAGGGACGCGTACTGGTGGGCCACAAGATCGGCCTCACCTCCGAGTCGATGCAAACGCTGCTCGGAGTCGACGAACCCGACTTCGGCTACATCCTCGATGGCATGGTGCTCGCCAACGGGTCGGCGGTGTCGGCCGCTCGGTTCTGCGCGCCGCGGGTCGAGCCCGAGGTCGCCTTCCTGTTCCACGCGCCGTTGCGCGGACCCGGGATCACGGACGACGACGTCCGCGCCGCCCCGGAGGCGGTAGCTGTCGCGCTGGAGGTCGTTGACAGCCGAATCGACAAGTGGCGACTGACACTGCCCGACACTGTCGCGGATAACGCCAGCTCTGGAGCCGTCGTCCTTGGTAACTGGATGCCCTACGAGGGGCTTGACCTCCCTAGTGTACGGGCATCGTTGTCGCTCAACGGATCCGAAATAGATTCGGGTCTAGGCGCTGCGGTGATGGGGGAGCCGGCCGCGGCGGTCGCCTGGCTGGCCAACGCGCTGGGTTCATTCGGAACCGAGATCATGCCCGGCCATTTCGTCATCTCCGGATCGATCACCTCAGCCCCATTCGTACACCCCGGCGACGACGTCACCGCCACCATCGGCGGCCTCGGTGCGGTGTCGTTGAGCTTCACGTAAGGCAAAACCATGGGTACCGAGCTTGACCTCACTCTGGCAGCCACCGTGCCGATCGTCACCGCGGTGGCGCGCAGCGGATCTGTGTCGTATGCGGAGATTGTGTCGTCGATTTCCTCGAAGTCCGCCAGCCCCTGTGCTCGCGCCAACATCGATGAATTCATCGAAACCGCCGCGGCAGCATTGCAAGTCCTCGGCGGAGCGCAGCGCGCCAAGGCGATCATGGTCCTCAACTCCGCCGACCCGTCCATCATGATGCGCAACACGGTCTACTGCCTCGTCGACGGGAACGCTGACCATCAGCGGATCGAGAGCGACGTGCTTGCGATGGTCGAGCATGTCAACGACTACGTGCCGGGTTACCGGCTGAAGCAGCGTATTCAGTTCGAAACCTTCAGTTCTCACAACCCGTTGCATATCCCCGAGACCGGCAAGTTCACCGGCTCCCAGGTGAGCGTTCTGCTCGAAGTCACGGGTACCGGAGCCACATCATGATCTGCATCAGCGATGTCACCCTGCGCGATGGCATGCATGCTGTGCGCCACCAATACAGCATCGAGCAAGCAGTGACCATCGCTGCGGCGCTTGATGCCGCCGGGGTGGATTCCATCGAGGTGGCGCATGGCGACGGGCTGGGCGGATCCAGCTGTGTCTACGGGTTCGGCGCCCACACCGATCTGGAATGGATCGAAGCCGTCGCCCATGTCGTGTGTCGCGCCAAGCTCGCCACGTTGGTGCTGCCCGGCATCGGCACCGTGCGCCAGCTGAAGGACGCACACAGCGCGGGTGCCGAGGTCGTACGGGTAGGCACGCACTGCACCGAAGCCGACATCTCCGCCAAGCACATTGCTGCGGCGCGCGAACTCGGGATGGATACTGTCGGCTTCCTCATGATGAGCCACATGACCACGCCCGCCGCACTGGCCGGTCAGGCAAAGCTCATGGAAGGCTACGGCGCCACCTGTATCTATGTCGTCGACTCCGGCGGTGCCATGACCATGGGTGACGTCGCCGACCGAGTCGACGCGCTGCGCCAAAGCCTGCTAGCCACAACGGAAATCGGTATTCACGCCCACCACAACCTGTCGCTGGGTGTCGCCAATTCGATCGTCGCCGTCGAGCACGGCGCATGTCGCGTCGACGCCTCACTGACGGGCATGGGCGCGGGCGTCGGCAACGCACCGCTGGAGGTGTTCATTGCGGCCGCCGACCGGCTGGGCTGGAAGCACGGCTGCGATCTTCACGCCCTTCAGGACGCCGCCGACGATATCGTCCGCCCGCTGCAACAGCGACCAGTACGCGTCGACCGCGAAACTCTCACACTCGGCTACGCAGGGGTGTACTCGAGCTTCCTGCGCCATGCCGAAACAGCCGCAACACGTTACGACCTCGACGCCCGGACCCTTCTCGAAGAGGCCGGTCGCCGCGGGTTGGTCGGCGGACAGGCAGACATGCTCATCGACATCGCGCTTGACTTGAGCGCGGAGAGGAGTTCCGGATGAGCGACACGGTAGACGGCCACCACGGCCTGCACAGCGAGCACGGTCCTCGACGAGGCGAACACCCGGGCCGATCCCGAAGTCCAATGATCAAAGTCCAAGACCTTGCCTGGCTGGAGTTTCAGAAGCCGGATCTGGTTCGCGCCGAAGCCTTCGCGCAGACGTTCGGCTTCACGACGCTGTTGCGCACCGACGACGAGCTGCACTTGCGTGGCACCGACGCCGGCGGGCCCTGCGTGCTCATCCGGCGCTGCCCTCGCTCGCGGTTCGCCGGGATGGCCTTCAGGGCCGCCGACGAGGCCGACGTCCGGCAGCTGGCCAAGGCCACCGGCGCGCCAACGCGGGCATTGCCCGAGACCCTTGGCGGACTGGCCGTGGATTTGGTTGATCCGAGCGGTATTCCGGTCAAGGTGGTCGCCGACATCCACGAAGTCGAAGCGCTTCCGGCGCAAACGGCGCACACCTTCAACTTCGGCCACGAGCTGCGGCGCGCCAACCGCACCCAGCGGCCGCTCCGCGAACCCGCGCGGGTGCAACGTCTCGGGCATCTGGTCTTGCAGACGACGAAATATCGCGAGGCGCTGAACTGGTATTTAGATCACCTTGGGATGATCGTCAGCGACTTCCTGTACTTCCCCGGCCAGCGTGACCGCGGGCCGACAATGAGTTTCATCCGCTGCGATCGCGGCCAGACGCCCACCGACCACCACACTCTGGCCATCGCGTTGGGGCTAAGCAACCGCTATGTGCATTCTGCGTACCAGGTGTGCGATCTCGACGCGCTGGCCGCCGGCGGTGAGTATCTGAAAGATTGTGGCTATCAACGATCCTGGGGCATCGGCCGCCACATCCAGGGTAGCCAGATATTCGACTACTGGCGTGATCCGGACGACTTCCTGGTGGAGCACTTCACCGACGGCGACATGTTCGACTCCACGCTGGAGCCGGGCTGGGCGCCGTTCACCGCGTCCGGACTAGCACAGTGGGGACCTCCAGTCAGCAAAGATTTCCTCGGTATCAACCCCAAAGCCGTCCCGCACGAGGCACTTTCGATGATCCATGGCCTTCGCGACGACAACGAATTCGATCTCAAGCGCTTCATCGGGTTGATGAAAGTAGCCAACTCATGACCATTTCAATCCTGCGCACTGACGACGCCTGGTGGGTCGCAACCGCGAGCGGCGCGGCCCAGATCGCCACCCCGGCCGCCACGACCGGGGAGCTGCTGGCCGATCGCGCGGCTATCGAGGCCGCGTCATCCGGCGCCGACACGGTGCCGCTCGACAGCCTGGACCTGCTTTCGCCGGTGACGGCGCCGTGCCGGGTGGTGGCGCAGATGACCAACTACGCCTCGCACGTCAAAGACGCCGGGATGGATCCGAAGTCGGTTCCGTTGACGTTCTTCCGCAAGGCCTCAGGTTCGATCACGGGACCTTTCGACGACATCGTCAAGCCGGAGCACATCCGGTTCCTGGATTACGAAGTGGAGATCGGTGTGGTCATCGGTCGCGAGTTGCCGGTGGGCACCACAATCACCGACGCGAACCTGCCGGACTACGTGGCTGGCCTCGTGGTGACCAACGACGTGTCCGCGCGCGATGTGCAGCTTCCCAAGACTCAGTTCTACGAGTCGAAGTCGTACCCGACGTTCACCCCGGTTGGTCCCAACCTGGTGCTGCTGGACCGCGACGAACTCAAGCGCTTCGGTGATTTGCGGCTACGACTGCGGGTGAACGGTGAGCTCCGCCAGGACATGCGGGTCGACGGCGACATGCTCTACTCCCCGGTGCAGGCGCTTCAGGCGTTGACGCGTTTCCAGCGCCTCGACCCAGGCGATCTGGTGTTGACCGGAACCCCCGTCGGCACCGCGCTCAGTGCCCCGCCCAAGCCGATGGAGATCGTCGGCTCGCTGCTACCGCCCGCGGTCAAATGGAAGGCGTTCTTCACCCGGCAAGCCAAAAACTCGAAGTATCTGGCCGAGGGTGACGTCGTCGAGACCAGCGTCGCGACCGACGACCACACGATTGACCTGGGCACACAGCGCAACACGGTGAGATACGCCTAACTCACGGAAAAAGTGTGCTGACCACCGCTGTGTGCGTCGTAGCATTGAGAACCATGAGCGAACAGGTATGGAATTTCGCCGGTATCGAAGGCGGAGCCAGTGACCTTCAGGCGGCGGTCCAGACTACCCACGGCCTGCTCGACGAGGGCAGGGGTTCGCTTACCACGCTGATGGCGGCCTGGACCGGGGCCGGTTCGGAGGCCTACCAGGCTGTGCAAACCCGCTGGGATCGCACCGCGACAGAACTGAACGACGCGCTGCAGAACCTCGCAAACACGATCAGCGAGGCCGGCCAGGCGATGGCCCACACCGAAGGAACCGTCACCGGCTTGTTCAGCTAGCCCGAGTGTGCGGCCAGCCGCACGTCGGCGGGCGCGGGGCGCGCAGACCTACTTCAGTTCGGACGAGCTCAACCCCAGCAGCCGTCGCGCCACCACCAGCTGCTGGATCTGCTGCGTGCCCTCGAAGATGTCCATGATCTTCGAATCGCGTGCCCACTTCTCCAGCAGACTCTGCTCGGAATAGCCTGCGGTGCCGGCCAATTCGACCGCCTTACACGTGATGTCGCTGCCCACCCGGCCGGCCTTGGCCTTCGCCATCGACGCCTCTTTTGAGTTGGGAATACGATTGTCGGCCTGCCACGCAGCACGCAGAGTCAGCAGATAGCTGGCCTCCCAGTCGGCCTCCATTCGCAAAAACTCTGCGGCCGCGGCGCTTTGGGCGTGCGCCGGCTTGTCGTAGGAGATCTCGACACCGGCGTTGGTGAGGATCTTGCGAAGTTCCTCCAGGGCGGCCCGCGCAACGCCGACGGCCATGGCCGCCACTACCGGCCGGGTGTTGTCGAAAGTCTCCATCACCCCGGCGAACCCTTTTCCGGGCTCGATCTCGGGGTTGCCCAGCAGGTTTTCCTTGGGGATCCGCGCGTTGTCGAATCGGATTACCGCGGTGTCGGAGCCTTTGATGCCGAGCTTGTTCTCCAGCCGCTCGACCGTGACGCCGGGATGCTCGCGCGGGACGATGAACGACTTGATCGCCGGACGGCCCTTCGACTTGTCGAGCGTTGCCCACACGACGATGTGGGTGGCCCGCGAACCGGCGGTGACGAAGATCTTTTCGCCGTTGATCACGTATTCGTCGCCGTCCAACGTGGCCGTCGTCGACACGGCCGCCGAGTCCGACCCGAACCCCGGCTCGGTGATGGCCATCGCGGCCCACACCTTGCCCAGACGCTGCAGCTGTTCGTCGGTGGCCACACCGGAGATCGCCGCGTTGCCGAGCCCCTGATACGGCATCGAGAGCATCATCGCGGCGTCGCCCCAACTGGCTTCCAACGCCTGCAACACTGCGGCCATATTGGCGCCGTTGCGGTTTTCGTCCTTGCTTTCGCCCGCTCGGAACGCTTCGGCCCCGGAGAGCCCCAAGCCGTTGGATTCGATGGCTCCCTCGAACAGGTTGGCCAAGGTGTCGAGCTCGACCGGGTAGGCGTGCTCGTTCAGGTCGTATTTGCGGGCGATCGGCCGCATCATCTCGGCGGCACCTTGGTGCGCCTTGTCGATGACGGCGTGCATCTTCTTGGGAAGTTCCAAATTGATTGCCATGACTAGTCTTTCGTAGAAGGTCTTAAATGACGGCTCAGATCACCACGACGCCCTCGGCGACGCCGATGGCTCGCAGGTCGCGGTACCAGCGCTCGACGGGGTGTTCCTTGGTGTAGCCGTGGCCGCCGAGCAATTGCACACCGTCCAGGCCAATCTGCATCCCCTTGTCAGCGCCCAGGCGCTTGGCCAGCGCCGCTTCCCGGGCGAACGGCAGGCCTTGTTCGGCCCGCGCCGCGCCGCGCCAGGTGATCATTCGCAAGCCATCCAGCTCGATGGCGATATTCGCGCACATGAACGCCACCGACTGGCGGTGGGCGATCGGCTCGCCGAACGCTTCACGTTCTTTCACGTAGGGAACGACATAGTCCAGCACCGCGTGCGAGGTGCCGACCGCCAGTGCCGCCCAACCCAGCCGCGACAGCGCGATCGCCTCGGAGTAGTCGGCGTCGCTGGCGTCGTCCTCACCCAGGCGGGCGCTCAACGGCACCGACACCTTGTCCAACTCGACCTGACCCAGCGCCGCAGCGCGAATCCCCATGCTGGGGTCGGGCTTTACTGTCAAGCCCTGCGTCGACGACTCGACGATGAACAACGCCGGCTTGCCATTGAGTTGCGCAGCAACGACGAACAACTCGGCGTCGGCGGCCGCCGGGACCAACGACTTCACCCCGTCGAGCCGGTAGCCGCTCGGTGTGCGCACGGCGGTGGTCTTCAGAGTGGTCGGGTCGAACAACGGCTGCGGCTCGGCGATCGCCACGCACGCCTGCGGAACGTTCTCGCCGGCGAATTCCTTGATGTATGTGGCCTGCTGGTCGGCGCTGCCCCAATGGGTGAGCGCCGCCGCCACGCCGGCGGGCGCGAGAATCGGTAGTGCCAAGCCCATGTCGCCGTACGCGAGTGCCTCGGCCACCAGCACGTTGGTCACGCTGGAGAGCTGTTCGGCGATGCCCTCGAAGTCTTCCGGGACGTTGACGGCGGTGATGCCGAGCTCCGCCGCCTTCGCGATCAGGTCGGAGGGATAGGTGGTGGCTTCGTCGGCGTCGTGTGCGGCCGGGCGCAGCACCTCTTCGGCGAACTCTTCGACGGTTTCGACGATCAGCTTTTGGTCGTCGTCGGGCGTCAGGTCGAAGTAGTCCTTGCCGCTTGCCTTCAGCCGGGTCGGCCCGCCGCGCAGACCCTGTACCTTCTTGAATTGCCGGTTGGTGGCGCCGGCCGCGGAGAACATGGTCTTGACGCCGTAGCGCAGTGTCCGGTTCAGCGGATCGCGCAGGTGGTATTTGTCCAGGAAGTCCTGGCCGACGATCGGGGTGAGCAGCGCCAGGCTGATATCGATCCCGGTTCGCTTGTGTTTGTATTCGCCGACGGCGGTCTTTCGGCCGGTTCGCTTGGGGCGTCCGTTGGTGGCGGGGACGGTGTTGGTCATGTCAGCAGCCTTTTATCGAGCACGGTCATTGGGCCAATGCGGTACCGCCGATCTTACTCCGGAGTAAGATAGAAGGCGCCTGTTAAATAGTTCACATCCCGGAGAGGCTGGCCAGCAGCGGCAGCCGCCGCCGGCCCCACCGCCCGACCGGCCCGTCGTAGATGCCGGCCAGCCGGAAACCACACCCGCGGCAGTGGCCGTCGTCGGTGAGCGTGTAACGGCGCATCGCATACCAATCGCGCACCACGACTGCCGAACCGCATCCCGGGCACAACGTCGTTCCGCCGTCGGGGTCGTGGATGTTCCCGGTGTAGACGTAGCGCAGGCCTTCCTTGATCCCGATCCGTCGGGCCCGCCTGAGCGTGGCCGGCGGGGTCGGCGGCGTGTCGGTCATCTTGTAGTCCGGGTGAAACGCGGTGAAGTGCACCGGCACGTCGACGCCCAGGTGCTCGGCGATCCATGCGCACTCGGCGGCGATTTCGGCGTCGCTGTCGTTGTGCCCCGGAATCAGCAGCGTGGTGATCTCGACCCACACGTCGGTTTCGCGGCACAGGTAGACCAGTGTGTCCAGCACGTCGTCGAGATGCCCGACGCACACCTTGCGGTAGAAGTCTTCGGTGAACGCCTTCAGGTCGACGTTGGCGGCGTCGATGTGCCGGTAGAACTCCGCGCGCGGCGCCGCACACATGTAGCCCGCGGTCACCGCGATCGATTTGATGCCCCGCTGGTGGCAGGCGTCGGCGACATCTGCGGCGTATTCGAAGAAGATGGTCGGGTCGTTGTAGGTGAAAGCCACACTGCGACAACCCAATTCGTCGGCAACCCGGGCGATGTCGTCGGGCGTGGCCCGGCTGGCCAGCGTGTCCGTCTCGCGGGACTTGGAGATGTCCCAGTTCTGGCAGAACTTGCAGGCGAGGTTGCAGCCGGCCGTGCCGAACGACAGCACGGCCGAGCCGGGCAGGAAGTGGTTGAGCGGCTTCTTCTCGACGGGGTCGACGCAGAACCCACTCGAACGCCCGTAGCTGGTGAGCCGGATCTGATCGTCGAAGCGGCCGCGGACGAAGCACAGGCCGCGCTGACCCTCGTGCAGTTTGCAGGCCCGCGGACACACGTCGCACTGAATCCGGCCGTCGTCGAGGCGATGCCAGTGCTGTGTCGGGATCGTGAACGGATCACTCATCGCTTAACCCGATGGTCAGGTTACGCGCGCAGTCGGGTCAGCACCTGCTCGTGTAACAAGCCGTTGGTGGCCACCGCGGTGCCGCCGTGCGGGCCGGCCGTGCCGTCGAGGCTCGTGAACGTCCCGCCCGCCTCGCGCACCAAGACGTCGAGGGCGGCCAGGTCCCACACCGACACCTCCGGTTCGGCGGCGATGTCGACGGCGCCCTCGGCCACCAGGCAATACGACCAGAAGTCGCCGTAGGCGCGCACCCGCCACACGTCGTCGGTCAGTGCGACGAAGCGGTCGCGCAGCCCGAGCTGGGCCCACCCGGAAAGGCTCGAGAACGACAGGCTGGCCGCGCTCAACTCCGCCACCGAGGACACCGACAGCCGTCGCGGCGCGGAGTCGCCGACCGTCGCGAACGCGCCGGCGTCGGTGGCCGCCCACCACCGCCGCTGCAGTGCCGGTGCGCTGACGACGCCGACGCGCGGGACGCCGTCGTCGAGCAGGGCGACCAGGCTGGCCCAAACCGGCACACCACGCACGAAGTTCTTGGTGCCGTCGATCGGGTCGACAACCCACTGTCGTCCAGTGAAAGTCGTTGAGCCGCCGTACTCTTCGCCGACGATGCTGTCGTCGGGACGCTCGCGGGCCAGCGCCTCGCGCAGCTCGGTTTCGACGGCGCGGTCGGCGTCGGTGACCGGCGTGAGGTCCGGTTTGGTGTCGACCTGCAGATCCAGTGCGCCGAACCGGGCCAGGGTCACCGCGTCCGCACGGTCGGCCAGCGCCAGCGCCACCGCGAGATCGTCGGGGCGCGTCATGCTGGTAGTCCTACCATGGCCGGGTGGGCTGGGAACTCGGTGTGCTTCTTTTGCTGATCGGGGCAGTGCTGGTGCTTTTGGCGCCCAGGTTCCGGCAGCGACGGGTCGCGGACGCGGTGAGCGGCACACTGCTGGTGACCGGTGTCAGCCCGCGGCCCGACGCCAGCGGCGAGCAGTTCGTCACGATCACCGGCGTGATCAACGGGCCGACCGTCAACGAGCACCCGGTCTATCAGCGGATGGCGGTCAATGTCGACGACTGGCCGACGATGGGTCAGCTGCTGCCGGTGGTGTACTCGCAGAGGAACCCGGACCACTGGAACTTTGCGCCGGCGCAGCCGCCTGGGCCGCCCGCTGGCTAGATCCGCCACCGAAGCCGAGCGTGGTCACCAGGTGGTGCAGCATCGCGACAAACGTGATGACCCACGCCGCCAGGGCGATCCAGCTTTCGTCGGCGCCGATGTATTCGACGATCGGCAGCCGGTCGGCCTTGCCCAGGTAGTCGCCGCCCACGCCGTACATGCCGAGCGGGAACACCACGCTCCACAGCGGCGCCTCGTAGCGCAGCGGGATGCGATGCACCACGTGCTTCCAGATGCCGGCGCCGATCAGCGGCGGGATCAGCCACGTGCCGAAAGCCCAGAACACCACCGACATCCCGGCGATCAGGCCGCTGGTGGCGTCGACCATCGGCGCGTGCGCCATCTCGACGATGCGAGCGCCGGCGACGACGGTGATCGCGGTGGCGCCCATCGACACCCACAGCGGCGGGGTGAGGTCTTCGGGCCGCAGCCCGTACAGCAGCATCCGGGCGCCGACGAAGATGCCGGCGGCGCCGTAGAGAAACACCCCGACCGACCAGCAGAGCACCGCCAGCAATGCCAGTTCGCGCCGGCCGGTTTCGAGTTCGGGCTCCAGCGCGGCGGCGAGCACCGCGACCGATTCGCTGGCCACTACCCAGATGAACCAGGTGCCGTTGGCGTGCTGCAGAACCGGCCGGTGCGTGGTGCGCAACACCGCCGCCCAGGGCACCACGTAGCCCAGAACCAACCAGGCCAGCGAGCCGACCAGCAACAGCGCCGACGCAATCCGGTAATGGGTGTCGACGGCCAGCCGGGTGCCCAGCACGTCGGCTGCGGCGACGAACGTGAACGAACCGAACGCGCGGCGCGGGTCGCGCAGGTCCGCGGCGAAGTCGGCACGGAAAACGATCATCCGTGCCGCGGTAAGAACCACCAGGACGCCGAACGCCAGAAAGCCCAGCCACAGCAACACCACCGACAGGGCGTACATGCCGTGGTTGTGCATGCCGATCGAAACGATGCCGGTGGCCATCACCAGCGCGAAGTAGCCGGGATGCAGCGTTCGTACCGCTTCGCGGACGCCGGTTGCCCGGTCGGTCTCAGTAGGGGACACCAATCTTTCGCCACTTCCGCCCGCCGGTGCCCGGCTCTTGGGGCTGCTTCGCGACACGGCTGCGGATGACAATATAGGGCCGCCACAGGTACCACAGCGGATAGCTCCACGCATGCACAAGGCGGCTGAACGG
>NZ_LQPE01000019.1 GCF_002101735.1 Mycobacterium kyorinense
TGACAACCGCACCTGGCAACCCGAATCACCCCCGATCACCAAGTCGGCGGCTTGACATCTTCATTGAGAGTCCTTTCGTTTTCACGCTGAGGGCGCGTGGTTGACAGCGTGGAAAAGCTCGCTGTAGGTGGCGTCGTGTGTGGCACGCCAAAACGGTTTGGCCCGCTCTATCACGATCTCGCTGGCCTGCTGCTGAGTTCGCAATTGCGCCATCGTCTCCGCAACAAAGGCATCCAGCGGCATCGTGTTGGAGTCGTACTCGAGCGCTTCCTGGATCTCGGTCTTGACCCGTGGCGGGATGATTTCGATCACCTGAACCCCGGTGTCCCGCAGCTGGAACCGCAGAGATTCGGTGAAGGAGTGCATCGCCGCCTTGGTCGCGCTGTATGTGGGAGTTATCGCTTTGGGCACGAACGCCAGTGCGGACGTGACGTTGATGATCGCCGCATGCGGCTGGGCCAGTAGCGAAGGCAGCAACGCCGCGGTCAGCCGGATGGGTCCCAGCAGATTGATCGCCACGACCTCCTCCGCCGCATCGAGATCACCGGCGGCGACATCCTCGACGCGCATGATGGCAGCGTTGTTGATCACAACGTTCAGTCCGGGGTAGCGGTCGATCAGTTCGCCGGCGAATCGACGGACGTCGCCTGGATAGCCCTGATCCAAAGTCAGGTAGCCCATGCCGGGGTTGGCGTCGGCGACGGCCCGCAACGGCTCTCGGCGCCGGCCGGCAATAACGACGTGATTGCCCAGCCGCTGTAATGATTCGGCCAAGCCGCGCCCGATTCCAGTGCCGCCGCCGGTTACCAGGATGGTGTTGCCCGCCCACTGCATGGCATTGCCTTTCGTTCGACGCACGCGGCCCAGAGTTGCAGCCACCGCTCCGTAATGCCTACCTACACGATGGAAACGTTGATAAACCCTTGCCCGTCTGGCTTAAACCGCATACTTTCCTCATGACAGATGCTCTTGACGCACAAATCCTCCATGCGTTGGAGCTGTCGCCACGAGTGTCGTTTCGGCGTATCGCCACTGTTGTCGGTGCATCCGAGCAAACCGTCGCCCGCCGCTACCAGCGGTTGCGTCGGGATGGCGTGGTGCGGGTCGTCGGGCTGGTCAATCCCCGGGTCCACGGGGAAGCACAGTGGATAGCCCGAATCCGCGCCAAACCCGACCGCATCTCCCAACTGGGCGACGCGCTGGCGCGGCGTTCAGATGTCACCCATGCCAATATCCTGTCGGGCTGGACCGAGTTGGTCTGTGTCATCCGCGCGCCGGTTGGCGAAAGTCGCGAAAGTCCACTGCTGCAACAACTCCCGCGAACCACATCGGTGCTCGATGTCAGCGTCGATCTTGTGCTGCACGTTTTCGGCGAACCGGCGAGCGCGCAATGGGCCGGCTACGGCCACAAACTGAGCAACGAGCAAGCCAATCAGATCCTTGGCGAACCGATCAGCCAGGTAGCGTCGGGGCAGCTCATCACGCCTACGACGCAAGACCGTCCACTCCTCGATGCGCTCGCCGAAGACGGCCGTGCCACGCAGGCACACTTGGCCGAACGGACCGGATGGTCGATGGCACGGGTAGCTCGGCGTGTAGCGGCCCTGGAAACCTCGGGCGCGTTGGTCTATGACGTCGAAGTGCTGGGCGAGCGGCTCGGCTTTCACCTCAATGCGATGTTATGGCTCACGGTTACGCCGCTGCACCTCCGGCGTGTGGGCGAGCAGATCGCAGCCCACGACGAGGTTGCTTTCGCCGCTGCCGTTAGTGGCCGCAATAACTTGCTGGCTGTGGTGATTTGCCGCGACGCCGACGATCTCTACCGTTATCTGACTGAAAACCTCGCGGCCATCGACGATATCCGGGCCTACGACATCAGCGTCCGGGCGCAACGACTCAAGCAATCCGCGTCACTGGTCGCCGGCGGGCGACTGGTCATTCCACGCCGCAGCTGAGCGCGTCGAGCAGGTTTGAAATCCGCAAGGCTGGGTACAACCCCGCGAGGAAGGAGTTTGACGTCATGTTCTCCAACATCACTATCAAGACGGCGACAGCTGCCGTCGGTATTGCAGCGGCTGGAATCCTAACTGCGACACCGGCATTGGCAGATCCGCAAGTCGTATCGTTTGGTCAATCGGCAGAAATTCCCAGCCCGGGCGGGGCCATCAACTACACCGTCAGCAACCTGCAACCCAGCGGACACAACGACGGTATCTGGTACTCCGACGTCACCGCCCAAGCCGTGAGTGGCTCCCCGACGCCGAACATCGCCGACTTCAACGCGCGTGCGGTCAACAGCTCGACCTACGCGGTCATGAAGGGTAACGAGGTGGACGGGCTTCCCAACCAGCCCATCGCGACAGGTAGCCAATCGAGCGGGCGGCTGTACTTCGACGTCAAAGGCGGCACAGCGCCCGACAGCGTCGTGTACCGGGATGCTGCCGGCGTCGACAAGGTCGTCTGGAAAAGCTGACTGAGACGGGCGTCGTCGCCCCGAGCGCGACGCGCGATCAGGCGGCCGTCAAGCGGGCGATCGACCGCAGCGGTATCGGCAGCCAGCCGGGCCGGTGCCGCGACTCGTAGCCAGTCTCGTAGACCGCCTTGTCCAGTTCGTAGGCGGCCAGCACCGCCGCGGACTCGCGCGGGTCGACACCGGACGCGGCCGCATAACCGTCGCAGAACGCCGTTTGGTTGCGTTCGACCCACTCGCGGGCGCGCGCGGCCAGCTGCTTGTCGTCGGCCTGGTCCACCAGCTGCCCGTAGGCGGCGTATTCGAAGGAGCGCAGCACGCCGGCCACGTCGCGCAGCGGAGAATCCGGCGCGCGACGCTCCTCGAGCGGCTGGCCCGGCTCCCCCTCGAAGTCGATCAGCAGCCAGGTCTCCGGGGTGCGCAGCACCTGGCCCAGATGCAGGTCGCCGTGGATGCGCTGCACGGTGATGGTCTCGTGCGCCAGCTTCCCGAACTGCTCTTCGATGGTCGTCACGTACTTCCCGAGTTCGGGCACGGTGGCCGCCGTCGCCGCGAGTCGGGCCAGCATGGTGTCGACCGGGAAGGTGCCCTGTTCGGTGCCCAGCGTTTCGGCCAGCGTGGCGTGCACCGAGGCGACGGCCTCGCCGAGCCGGTGGGCTTCGCCGGCGAAGTCGCCGCCCACCTCGTGGGCGTACAGGTCGCCCTCGGCGAACAAGTCACGCACGCTGGCGGTGGCCATCGCCCAGCCCTCGGCCGCGTTGGCGGCATACTCGGTCGCCATGCCAAGCGACCAGGACGCGCCCTGGTCGTCGGTCAATTCGTAGCTGCCGAGCAGCCGGGCCACGTGCGGATTGCCGGCACGGGCCAGCACGCGGTTCAGCTCGACGTCGGGGTTGGTGCCGGGGATGACCCGCCGGAACACCTTGAGGATCGCGTCGCGGTCGAAGATCACGCTGGTGTTGCTCTGTTCGGCATCCGACATTCGGGGGTGCGCTTCCAGCGGCAGCGTGGCGTCCGGTTCCTTGGCGAAGGCCACCTGGCCACGGGCCGCCGACGCGTCGATCAACGACAGCAGGGCCTTGGCGGCGGCCGGGTCGTAGAGCGCGTCGTACGCGGTGCGGTCGTTGTCGGCGCCGATGGTGGCGACGCTGCTGTATTCGACAACCGGGGTGACGTCCCAGCTGACGATCACTTGATAGCGCTCCGCCGAACCGTCGGCGTAGCTGACGTCGACCAGCGTCAGGTCGAGATCGTCACCCAGCGGGATCACCAGGCCGGCTTCGGCGGCGGACAGTTCACGGTTGCGCCCGGCGTACCAGCGTTGCTGCGGAAGCCATTCTGACCACGGCAAATTCATTGCGACTCCTCAGACTCGCGCAGCTGGAACCAGTAAAACCCGTTTCCTGGCAGGGTCAGCAGATAAGGCAACTGGCCTATGGCGGGGAATTCCACGTGGCCGGTCAATTCAACCGGCGTATATCCGCTCCAGTGCTGCAAATTCAATTCGATGGGCTGCGGGAACCGCGACAAATTGTTAACGCAAAGCACCACGTCGTCGTCGGCCTGGCGCACGTAAGCCAGCACCGACGGGTTCGATCCGCCCATTTCTTCGAATGTGCCGACCGCAAACGCATTGTGACGGCGTCGCACCGCCAACATGGTGCGGGTCCAGTTCAGCAGCGACGCCGACGTGTCGCGCTGCGCCTCCACGTTGACGGACTGGTAGCCGTAGACCGGGTCCTGGATAGGCGGCAGATACAACCGGCCGGGGTTGGCGGTCGAAAAGCCCGCATTGCGGTCCGGTGTCCACTGCATCGGGGTGCGCACCCCGTCGCGGTCGCCCAGCCAGATGACGTCGCCCATGCCGATCTCGTCGCCGTAGTACAGGACCGGCGAACCGGGCAGCGACAACAGCAACGCGGTGAACAACTCGATCTGGTCGCGGTCCTTCTCCAGCAGCGAGGCCAGCCGCCGGCGAATGCCCACGTTGGCCTTCATCCGCGGGTCCTTGGCGTATTCGGAGTACATGTAGTCACGCTCTTCGTCGGTGACCATCTCCAGCGTCAGCTCGTCGTGGTTGCGCAGGAAGATCCCCCACTGCGCCATCTTCGGGATGGGCGGCGTCTGGGCCAGGATCTCCGAGATCGGGAACCGCGACTCGCGGCGCACGGCCATGAAGATGCGCGGCATCAGCGGGAAGTGGAACGCCATGTGGCATTCGTCGCCGCCGGTGTCGGGATCGCCGAAGTACTCGACGACGTCGCTGGGCCACTGGTTGGCCTCGGCCAGCAGCACCCGGCCCGGGAATTCGTCGTCGACCACTTTGCGGACACGCTTGAGGAAGGCGTGCGTTTCGGGCAGGTTCTCGCAGTTGGTGCCCTCGCGCTCGAACAGGTAGGGCACGGCGTCCAGCCGGAACCCGTCGATGCCGAGATCGAGCCAAAACCGCATGACGTCGAGCATCGCCTCCTGAACGGCAGGGTTGTCGTAGTTCAGGTCAGGCTGATGGGAGAAGAACCGGTGCCAGTAGAACTGGCGGCGGACCGGGTCGTAGGTCCAGTTGGACTCTTCGGTGTCGACGAAGATGATCCGCGCGTCGGCGTACTTCTCGCTGGTGTCGCTCCACACGTAATAGTCGCCGTACGGCCCGTCGGGGTCGTGGCGAGATTCCTGAAACCACGGGTGCGAATCCGACGTGTGGTTCATCACCAGGTCGGTGATGATCCGGATGCCGCGCCGGTGTGCGGCGTCCACCAGCGCGACGAAGTCGTCGACGGTGCCGAACTCCGGCAGCACTTTGTAGAAGTCGCGGATGTCGTAGCCGCCGTCGCGCAGCGGCGAGTCGTAGAACGGCGGCAGCCAGATGCAGTCGATACCCAGCCATTGCAGGTAGTCGAGGCGCTCCATCAGCCCGCGCAGGTCACCGAATCCGTCGGCGTTGGAGTCGTAGAACGCCCGAACCAGCACCTCGTAGAAGACCGCGTGCTTGTACCAGGTCGGGTCGGCGGGCAGGACCGCGGCGTCGGCGAAGTCGTCGGCACTGGGGTGCTCGACGACCCCGGCCTCGACGCGGCTGCCCTCAGCCGGATCGTGTTCGACGCTGTTGTCGGCCTCGTTAGTCAAATCCACAGTTCTTCGCGTACCCCACACCGGACACACGGAATCGTCTGCGGCACGCCATCTTTGAGCGATACCGGCCAGTCGATATCCGCACGAATGTCAGCCGGGCGGCCCGGGCGCCAACGTCACGTTGGCGGTGCGCGGAGCGCCCCCACCAGTTTGCAGCCCCAGCGCGATGGTGTCGCCGGGGTGGTGCTGATCCAGGATATTCGTCAGCGCGGTGGCCGAGTTGACCGGGTTGTTGTCCACCGAGACGATCCGGTCGCCGGGCATGACTCCCGCCTGGGCAGCCGGGGCGTCGCGCAACACCCGCACCACCGCGGCGCCCTGACCGTTTTGCGAATCGGAGACCCCGACACCGAGGAAGCCCGTCGGGCCGATGTGCACCGTCGGCGACGCCGCACCCGAGCGGATCTGCCCGGCGATGGCCATGGCCTGGTTGATCGGGATCGCGAAGCCCTCGCCGCGGCCCAGCTTGTAGTTTTCGGACGCGGCGGTGTTCATCCCGATCACCTGGTTGCCGGCGTTGACCGTGGGGCCGCCGGAGTCGCCCGGCCGGATGGGGGCGTCGACCTGGATCAGCCCGTCGAGGGTCTCCGAGCTTCCGGTCAGCGAGTCCGACGCCGACACGGTCTGGTTCAGTGCGACGACCTTGCCGGACACCGCGCTGGGCGTTCCGCCGGCACCGCCGGCGTTGCCCAGCGAAACGATCGGGTCGCCGACCGCCACTGCCGAGGAGTCGCCGATGTTGGCCACCGGCAAGCCGGACGCGCCGCCCAGTTGTAGCACCGCGACGTCGTGGGTGCGGTCGTAGCCGATCACCTCGACGGGGTAGGTCTGGTTGTTGCCGATGTCGCGGGCGGTGATGTCGGTCGCCCCGGCAATAACGTGGTTGTTGGTGAGCACCACACCGTTGGGGTCAATCACGATGCCGGTGCCCGCTCCGACCGCGCTCTGGTAGCCCATCTTGGTGTCGATGTCGACGATCTGCGGCCCCACCTGTGACACCGTGGCGAGCGGGTCGGTCGGCGGGTGGGGCGCTGCGGGTACGGGCGGAGCCGACGGCGACGCATACGCGGGAGTTGCGGCCAAGACCACTGCCATCACCGACGCCACACTGAGTAACCACGACCACCACTGCGATGTTCGGCGGTGTGATCCGCTCATCCCGTCACCTCCTGCAAGGGTCAAGCCGTACTGCACGGTTTTTCGCAGCATACGGTGTCGACACGCGCTACGGAGTAACCGCGGCGCCGTCTTGGCAAACTGAGCCGCCCAGAGTAATACGGTGGGCTCCGTGGTCGACTTCGACCCGAAGACCAGCTTCGCTGCGGCGCCGGTGGCGCGGTTGGCGACCGTCACGCCCGACGGCACGCCGCACCTGGTGCCGGTGGTGTTCGTGCTTCGCGACGACGTCGTCTACACCGCTGTGGACGCCAAGCCCAAGTCCACCCAGCGGCTGCGCCGGCTGGCCAACATCGAGCACAATCCCCGGGTCAGCGTGCTGGTCGACCACTACGCCGACGACTGGGCACAGTTGTGGTGGGTCCGCGCCGACGGCATCGCGCTGATCCACCGCGAAGGCAACACGCAGCAGGCCGGCTACGACTTGCTGCGCGCCAAATACCGCCAGTACCAAGCGGTTCCGCTGGACGGCCCGGTGATCGCCGTCGCGGTGCAGCGCTGGAGCAGCTGGCATGCCTGACTTTCCCTGCTTCCGAAGGCCTTGTGCTGCATGGGTGCGAAGGGGAAAGGTGACCTAGTAGTGGGTACGAGGAGAAACACGTCATGGCAGACAAGGCGAATACATCCCAAGGCGCAGGAGCCGCTCCCACCGCGGACAGTCCCGGCGCGATCCGCAACGTGGTGCTGGTCGGCCCGTCCGGCGGCGGCAAGACCACGCTCGTCGAGGCGCTGCTGGTGGCCTCCGGCGTGTTGTCGCGGGCCGGCACCGTCGCCGACGGCAACACGGTCTGCGACTACGACGACGCCGAGATCCGCCAGCAGCGCTCGGTCGGGCTCGCGCTGGCGTCGCTGGCACACGACGGCATCAAGATCAACCTGATCGACACCCCGGGATACGCCGATTTCGTCGGCGAACTGCGCGCCGGGCTGCGGGCCGCGGACTGCGCGCTGTTCGTGATCGCCGCCAACGAGGGCGTCGACGAGCCCACCAAGTCGCTGTGGCAGGAATGCAGCCAGGTCGGCATGCCCCGCGCGGTGGTGATCACCAAACTCGACCACGCCCGCGCCAACTACCAAAGCGCGCTGTCGGCGGCCCAAGAAGCCTTCGGCGACAAGGTGTTACCGCTGTACCTGCCGGCAGGCAACGGCCTGATCGGGCTGCTGTCGCAAACCCACTACGAATACGACGGGAGCAAGCGCACCACGCACCCCCCGGACGCGTCGTACGCCGACCAGATCGACGAACTCCGCGGCTCGCTGATCGAAGGGATCATCGAGGAGTCCGAGGACGAGTCGCTGATGGATCGCTACCTCGGCGGCGAGGCGATCGACGAGTCGGTGCTGATCGAGGATCTGGAGAAGGCGGTCGCGCGGGGATCGTTCTTCCCGGTGATCCCGGTCTGCAGCGCGACCTGCGTGGGCACCCTGGAGTTGCTGGAGATCGCCACCCGCGGCTTCCCGTCTCCGCTGGAACATCCACTGCCGGAGGTCTTTACGCCGCAGGGTGCCTCGCACGCCAAGCTGACCTGCGACCCCGACGGGCCGCTGCTCGCCGAGGTGGTGAAGACGACCTCGGACCCGTATGTCGGCAGGGTGAGTTTGGTCCGGGTGTTCTCCGGGACCATCAGGCCCGACACGACGGTGCATGTGTCGGGCCATTTTGCGTCGTTTTTCGGTGAGTCGAACAGCCACGCCGACCACGACGAGGACGAGCGTATCGGCGCACTGTCGTTCCCCCTGGGCAAGCAGCAGCGGCCCGCGCCCGTCGTACTGGCGGGCGACATGTGCGCGATCGGGCGGCTCAGCCGGGCCGAAACCGGCGACACGCTTTCGGACAAGTCCGAACCGCTGGTGCTCAAACCGTGGACCATGCCCGAGTCGCTGTTACCGGTCGCCATCCAGGCCCATGCGAAGACCGACGAGGACAAGCTGTCGGTCGGGCTGGGCCGGTTGGCCGCCGAGGACCCGACGCTGCGGATCGAGCAGAATCCGGAGACCCACCAGGTCGTGCTGTGGTGCATGGGCGAGGCGCACGCCGGCGTCGTGCTGGACGCGCTGGCCAACCGCTACGGCGTCACCGTGGACACCGTGGAGCTTCGGGTACCGCTGCGAGAAACGTTCGCGGGCAAGGCCAAAGGCCACGGCCGGCACGTCAAACAGTCCGGCGGGCACGGCCAGTACGCCGTCTGCGACATCGAAGTCGAACCGCTGCCGGAGGCGTCGGGCTTCGAGTTCCTCGACAAGGTGGTCGGCGGCGCGGTGCCGCGCCAGTTCATTCCGAGCGTCGAAAAGGGCGTGCGCGCGCAGATGGAAAAGGGTGTGGCGGCGGGCTATCCGGTGGTCGACATCCGCGTCACGCTGCTCGACGGCAAGGCGCACAGCGTCGACTCGTCGGACTTCGCGTTCCAGATGGCCGGGGCGCTGGCGTTGAAGGAAGCGGCGGCGGCCACCAAGGTGATTCTGCTCGAGCCGATCGACGAGATCTCGGTGCTGGTGCCCGACGATCTGGTGGGCGCGGTGATGGGCGACCTGTCCGGGCGCCGAGGCCGGGTGCTGGGCACCGACACCGCGGGCAACGAGCGCACGCTGGTGAAAGCTGAAGTGCCGCAAGTAGAATTGACCCGTTATGCGATCGACTTGCGGTCGCTGTCGCACGGCGCCGCCTCGTTCACCCGCTCGTTCGTCCGCTACGAACCCATGCCGGAAACCGCGGCAGCGCGGGTGAAGGCCGCCGGCTGAGCATCGGCGCGCCGTGCCCCGCCGACTGTAACGCCAGGGCGGGGAATCGGGCGATTTTCCGCCGTGGCGTTACGCTCGAAGCCGTGACGGCCGTTAGTGATCCAGCCAACCCAGGGTGGACGACAGGTCGCGAACGTCGACGCCGATGCCGCGGCATTCCTCGATGCCCCGATCGTAAACACCCGACATCGCATCTGACACCAGCACAATCCGGAAGTCGCGTTCGGATGCCTCGTAGATCGAGGTCCGCGGGCAGTTGGGAAAGTTGCAGCCAGCGAAAACTATAGTGTCGCGGCCGCTTTCATCGAGATGCCGCTGCAGGTTGGTTTGGTAGAAGACGCCCCAGCGCGGCTTGTACATCACATGCTCGCGCGGTCCGATCTCTTGGAACTTGCCGCTCAGAAGCAGTTCGTGGTCCAGCTCAACGGGATTCGGCAACAACTCCGGTGCGATCTGGGATCCGCGGCTGCCGGGCGCCAGCAGTCGAGCGCCCTGTTCGATCGAGAACCGGCGCACCGGGTCGACGTTGGAGCCGTCCGGCCGGTACAGCCGCACCGCGTGCACGATCGGCCGCCCGCGCTCCCGAAACGCCGCCGCGAGCCGCGCCATGGCCGGGATCGCCGCGGCCGTGCCGGCGACATGCAGTGGCGCGCCGTCGGCATAGGTGTCGCGCTGCACGTCGATCAACACCAGCGCCGCCGAGCCCGGATGTGGACGGGTGTACGGATTGCTCATCAGGTCCGGTTTAACACAACGCGGCGGCCTTGAGCTTGCCGGCTAGTTCCGCGGCCCGCTGACCACCTCGTCGGATGTCGCCGATTGTGTAACCAAAAGCGTTTGCTGAGCGACAGTTAGGGTATGTATTAAAGAAGCGGAATCTCGAAGGGATGGCCACGATGCGTAGAGCGATTCGACAAGTGCTGGTGGCGGCAGTGGTTGCCGCGCTGGCACTGGCGGGATCGGCCAGCCCCAGCGTGGCGGCGGTCGCACCGTCGCGCATGACCGTCGCCTCGATCCAGCCGGCCAACGGCGAGGTGGTCGGAGTGGCGCATCCGGTCATCGTCACGTTCGCCGGGCCGGTGGCCGAGCGCGCGGCCGCCGAGCGGTCCATCAAAATCACCTCACCGGCCCACACCGCGGGACGATTCAGCTGGGACGACGACCACGTCGTGCAGTGGATTCCCGAGACCTACTGGCCTTCTCACAGTCATGTAGCCGTCGAGGTGCACGGCCTGTCGACGGGCTTCGAGACCGGCGATGAAGTGTTGGCCGTCGCCAGCATCTCTGCGCACACATTCACCGTCAGCGTCAACGGCGAAGTACTGCGCACAATGCCGGCGTCGATGGGTAAACCCAGTCGCCCCACGCCGATTGGGTCGTTCACCGCGCTGTCGAAAGAACGGACCGTCACGTTCGATTCCCGGACCATCGGCATCCCGCTGAGCTCGCCCGAGGGTTACCTGATCCAGGGCCAGTACGCTGTGCGGGTCACCTGGAGCGGTGTCTACGTGCACTCGGCGCCGTGGTCGGTGGACTCGCAGGGATACGCGAACGTCAGCCACGGCTGCATCAACCTGAGCCCCGACAACGCCGCCTGGTACTTCGACACCGTGCATATCGGCGACCCGATCGAAGTGGTGGCGTAACAGCTTAGAACTGGCCGCAATTGGGCGTGGTCGCAACACCGTTGAACCGGCCTGCGATCCACTGCATCGCCGGCTCACCGTCGACCAGCATCGGCAACGCGTGGTTGATGACGAGCTTGTTGAGGAACGGCGGCTCCTCGTTGGTGCGGAACTCCACGTCGGCGCCCTGCGCGCACCAATCGCGGCCGAGTTGGTTGGCGGCCGTCCACGGCACCAGCGGATCGTAGCGGTTGCTGTTGATCAGCACCGGTGCATTGGGTTTGTAGCGCCCGATGCGCTGCAGGTCGAAGAGCGTCTGGAACGGTTCGCGGTGCACCAGTTCGTGGATGTCCTCGGTGAAGTAGGGCTGTAAATGGCGAAACATGAACTTCATCAGGGTTTCCCCGACGCACTGGTGGCGGGTCTTGGCCAGCAGGTCCACGCCCCGCGGCGTCAGCTTCTCGCGAATCGCCGCCTCGGCTTCGGGATAGGTCGCAATGACCGAGTTGAGCGCATACCCGACCACGCCGACCAGCGCGCTACCGTCGGCGTAGGGAAACAACTCCATCAAATCGGCCGGCGGCGCACCGGCATAGGTGCCGACCACATGCAGGTCCGGGCCGTAGGTTGGCGCGAGCTCGGCAGCCGAGGCGGCCGCCCCACCGCCTTGCGAATAGCCCCAAAATGCGACCGGGCCGTGCGAGTCCAGCGACGTGTCGGGTAGCCGCATCGCCGCCCGCGCGGCGTCAATCAGCGCCTGCCCCTCGGCGATCCGGCTGACGTAGGTGTGCACCCCGGGCGTGCCCAGACCCTCGTAGTCGGTCACCACGACGGCGAAGCCGCGGGCCACCATCGTCGCGACGAACATCTCCTCGTAGTTGAACATGATGTCAAGCCACGGCGACCAGTGGATGCCCTGGTTGAACATCCGCGACGGGGCGCACTGATCGCCCTGCCCCTGCGTGCCGGGGGCATACGCGATCAACGGGCGCGGACCCTCACCCGGCCATGGGTTGTCCGGCTCGAAGTAGGTACCGGTGACGGCGTTGGGCCGACCGCGGGCGTCCGTGCTGCGGTACATGATTCGGGTGCCGGTCGCCACGAACGCGCCCAGCTGCCCGGACGGCTCCAGCACCAGTCGCGACGGTTCGGTGCGGATCAGGTCGCCGGGCAGGCCGGGCGGCAACGGGTCGGGCGGCGTGTAGAACTCGTCGTACTGGCTCTGGTCGCCCTCCTGCTCGAAGTCGACGTCGGCGTGTGCCGGCACTTCAACGAAACATGGTGCGGCACAATAAAAGAGGAGAACGGCGGTAATGGCGGTGAGCGATAGTCCGGCGCGCACGGTCCGGAGAGTACCGGGTGGCGAGATCGCCATTGCGCGTTTTCAGAGATTTCCGTATTCGAATCAGGAAATCTGGCTCTCGGCTCGACGTCGGCGCTTGGGTTCCAGCAGTCTGGTAGGCGGACGACCCCGACCAAGGAGTTCGCGATGCCCCCTGAGAAACCCCGCGCCGTCCGCTTCGACCGCTACGGCGGCCGTGATGTGCTGTATGTGGCCGAGATTGACACGCCGACTCCCGGCGAGGGGGAGGTACTCGTCGAAGTCATGGCCGCCGGCATCAACCCCGGCGAGGCTGGCATCCGGGTCGGCGCGATGCATGAGATGTTCCCGGCCACGTTTCCGTCGGGCGAAGGCAGCGACCTGGCCGGTGTCGTCGTCGACGTCGGGCCCGGGGTGACCCAGTTCTCGGTCGGCGACGAAGTGCTGGGGTTCAGCCTGCGCCGGTCCAGTCACGCCACCCACACCGTCGTCCCGGTCGAACAACTGATACCCAAACCGCCCGAAATGAGTTGGGAGGTCGCCGGTTCACTCTATGTGGTGGGAGTCACCGCGTATGCCGCCGTGCGGGCGGTCGCGCCGCAGCAGGGTGAGACCGTCGCGGTGTCAGCGGCCGCCGGTGGGGTCGGCAGCCTGGTGGTACAGCTGCTGGTCCACCGGCAGGCGCGGGTGCTCGGCATCGCCTCGGCGCGCAACGCCGACTGGTTGCGCCAACACGCTGTTGTTCCCGTCGAGTACGGCGACGGCTTGGCGACGCGGCTGCGCGACGCCGCTCCGGACGGGATCGACGCGTTCATCGACTTGTTCGGGCCCGACTACGTCCAACTCGCGGTGGACCTCGGCGTAGACCCGGAGCGGATCGAGACCATCATCTCGTTCGCCAAGGCCGCCGAGGTCGGCGCCAAAACCGAAGGCAGCATGGACGCGTCGACGCCGGAGGTGTTAGCGGAGATGGCCGAGTTGGTGGTCAGCGGCGCAATCGATTTCGACATCGCCGCCACCTATCCCCTCGAGCGAGTTGCCGACGCGTACGAACAGCTCGAGCAACGGCACACGCACGGCAAAATCGTGCTGCTGCCGCAGCCGCTCGGCCGATACCAGGCTCAACGATCGTGACGACGACCAGCGCGGCCCGGGACACCCCGGCGGTAGCAGCCGCTCGGGGGGTCCCGGTCCGACGCGTCAGCGGCGGTTGACGTCGATGTGGGTCGGGTGACCGCCCAACGAGGCGGTGATCACCGCCGGGGCCATCCGCGACACATACAGGTTGGCCCGCTCTTGCGGAGTCAGGTTGCGGCGTGCCCGCAACCGGCCTGCCACCCGCCGGCCGACGTGCAGCATTGGCGAAACGCGGTGTGTAACAACGAAAGCCATGATCTTCTCCTGCCGGTAAGCCCGACCGGCGAGGACAGCGCGAAGACGCGTCAGGCGGCACGAAGGCCGCGACCGGGTCGGGACGAAACGGAAATGGACTGCGGATAGGGACTATCGCTGGAACTCATCTCGCCCTCACCTCCTCACGGCCAGGACACACGCGGGTGTCACTACAGTGCGCGCACAAAGAGGAATGAGGGCCCGCGGCAAACCCGCTGGGCACGCACCCCTCTCGTCGGAGCTTCGGCACTGCACGGCGTATCCGGACCGCGTCCGGAAGCCACTTGGGCTCAACCCTTAGCCCGGGAAGAGCTGTCCTGACCCGGGGCGTCTCTCGACGTTCGGGGTCAGTGGCCTGTATCCGTGCAGACGCCTCACCTACCGAGGTGCTGCGCGTTCCATGGTGGCATCAACCCCGGCGCCCGTCAAACGCTGGACCAGGTAGGAGTCCACCGCGGCGGCGCAACGCTTAGGCTCGAAACCATGGCTACCACCTTGCAGGACCCCAGAGTTGCGACAGCTCTCGACCGGATGTACACCGCGGCCAACGAGCAGTTACCGAAGCTGCGGGAAGGGGGCGGACGAATTGCGCAGTCATCCGCCGGCGCACAGGAACGGGCCGACGCGATGAGCGAGTTTTATATCCCGGTGACGCCGGAGGCCGGCCGGCTGCTGTATTCACTGGTGCGGGCCACTCGTCCGGCCACGATCGTCGAATTCGGCATGTCGTTCGGTATCTCCGCCATCCACCTCGCAGCGGCGGTACGCGACAACGGCAGCGGTCGGGTGGTCACGACCGAGCTCAGCGCCAGCAAGATTGCGGCGGCACAACAGACCTTCGCCGAGACCGGACTGGACGACTTGATCACCGTCCTGGACGGCGATGCGCTCGAGACGCTGAAGGAGCTCGACGGGCCGGTCGACTTCGTTCTGCTCGACGGCTGGAAAGAGCTGTACCTGCCGGTGATCAAGTTGCTCGAACCGCGTCTGTCGGCGGGAAGTCTCGTCGTCGCTGACAACACCGAAATGGCCGACACACAGCCCTATTTGGACTACGTGCGTAACCCGAACAACGGATATGTCAGCGTCAACTTCCAGGCCCGGGAAAGCGACAGCATGGAAATCAGCTGCCGCGCCGCGTGATTGGCCGCGCATCGGCGTTCGGCCGCGCCGACGCGCCGTGGAATGTCAACATTCATTACGACGCCAAGCTCGACGCGTCCGTTCCCGATGACGCAGTCTCCGTGCTTGACGTCGGATGTGGCGACGGGTTCTTGGCCGCGCGCTTGTCGCGGCGCATAGCCCGGGTGGTCGCGGTCGACGTCGACCAGCCGGTTCTGGAGCGGGCCAAGCAGCGCTTCCCGGACGCGCCGGTGCACTGGCAGCACGGCGACGTCCTCGACGTCGCTGGCGAACTGGGCCACTTCGATGCCGTGGTGTCGAACGCCGCATTGCATCATTTCCCGGACACCTGCGTTGCGTTGCGGCGCCTGCGTGACCTCGTCCAGCCGGGCGGGACACTGGCAATCGTGACGTTCGCGCGTGCCGGATGGCGAGATCTGCCATGGGCGTTGCTCACCGTCGTGCTGCGTGGAATTGCAATCCGGCTGCGCGGCAAGTGGGAACACAGCGCTCCCACGGTATGGCCGCCACGCGACACGGTTCATCAACTGCGGCGTTATGTCCGGGCCGAATTGCCGGGTGCTGACGTATCGCGACTTCTCTTGGGGCGCGTCTTCATCCGATGGCGGGCGCCGGCTATCTGAGCGATTCCTCGAGCCAGGGCGTCAGCCACTTCACCGCCTCCTCCGTCGGGTGGACGCCGTCGCTGCGCACGGTGATGCCGTCGACCTTGGCGGTGTAGACGCCGTCGGGACACAGCTTTTTGCGCAAGTCGAGTATCCCGACGTTGCGGCGCTGTCCAATGGTGCTGCGCAGCAACGCGTTCCACTCGTCCACCCGCTCGGGCTGGTCCTCTGGGTACAGGCTGCCGTCGGGCCTTTCGCCGCGGCGGCTGTACGGCAGGTTGGCCACCGTCACCGGCGCCCCGGACGAGCCCAGGATGTCGAGTGCGCGCACCAACTCGCCGGTGATGTAGGCGTCGAATGCAGGATCGCCGATGTGAGTCCAGCGACCCTCGTTGACCCGGTCCACCGTCTCCCAGCGGCCGACCACCAACAGGATGGCATCCGGCCGGTCCTCCGCGATCTGCTTGGACCATCGGCTTGGCCACGACTCACATTCGGATTTCTGGTCCAAGGTCTGGCCGAGGTATTTGTACGGTCCGCCGCGCACCAGGCTGCAGCCGATGACGGTGTGGTCGACGAAGTCGAATCCCGGTGTCGGCGGCAGGAAATGCATCAGGGTCCAGCCGATCGAGTCGCCGAACACCGAAACCGTGAACGGGCGGTGCGGATCTCGCTGCCCGACGGCCCGCGCGGGTCGGGGTCCGGTCGGCGGCGACGGCGACACCACCGCAACCGAGGAGATGCCGGGCGGCAGGCTGCTGTCCGATGCGCCGCGGGATTTGACGCCGACTGGCACGACCATCATCGTGATCGCGGCGGCCGTCGCGGCGGTGGCTCCGGCCAGCGGCAACAGCGGCACCCGCGCGGGCCGCCACTTGCGGACGGGCTGTTCGATCAACCACCAGGACACGATCGACACGCCCAGGGTGGCCGCGCACCGCACGGCGAACAACGACAGCCCCGACCACCCGGTGCGTTGCCCGTTGAGCACCAGAAAGATCGGCCAGTGCCACAGGTAGACGCCGTAGGAGATGGTGCCCAGCCACACCAGCGGACGCCAGGACAACACGATGGCGACCGGTCCGCGCTGGTCGAGCGCCACCGGCGCGATGACCACGACGGCCGCCACGGCCACCGCGATCAGCAGGCCGTGCCGGAATTCGGCGGCGCTGCCCGTCGCGTAGTGGGCGGCCGCGCCCAGCGCGGCCAGGCCGATCACCGGCAGCAGCCGCGCGGTCCACTTGCCCCAGCGGGTGCGGATCAGCGACCAGCCGCGGTTCAGCGCCGGCCAGTCGCCGACGAGCAGCGCCGACGCCGCCGCGCCGGTCAGCAGTGCTTGGGCGCGGGTGTCGGTGCCGAAGTAGACCCGGTCCCGGGTGGCATCGGATGCGAGCACAATGGCCAGCGCGGCAGACGCCAGCGCGCCCAGGCTGGCCAGCAGGAACACGGTCAGCCGCACTCCGCCCAGCGTCGCCAGCATGCCGCGTCGGCGGGCCCGGGCCGCCAACGCCACCGCCACCGCGATCAGCAGCAGTGGCCACACGGTGTAGTACTGCTCCTCCACGCCGAGTGACCAGGCGTGCTGCAGCGGCGACGGCGGGGCGCCCTGGCTGAAGTAGTCGGTCTTCTGCGTGACGAACATCCAGTTGGCGGCCCAGAAGAACGCGGCGACGGCCTCGTCGCGCAGTCCGGCGACGGCCTCCGGCGAAAAGAATTGCCGCCCAACCGCAACGACCAGCACCATCAGCACCAGCGCAGGCAGCAGCCGTCGTGCCCGTCGAATCCAGAACCCAGTCAGGTCGATGCGACCCGTGCGGCCCAGCTCGTCGAGCAGCAGCGAGGTGATCAGGAACCCGCTGAGCACGAAAAAGATGTCGACACCGAGGAATCCGCCGGCCATGCCGGGAATGCCGCCGTGGTCGGCGAGCACCAGAGCGACGGCCACCGCGCGCAGGCCGTCGAGCGCCGGAATGCCGGGGGGCCGGTCGCTACTCCGCGAGGTGATCGGGCGAGTGCGTGGGATCGGGGCAACCCAGCGGGGCCGCCGAACGCAGCGAACCGGCGCGGGATACACCCCGGCCGGTCCCATGGTCGCCCCTGTCGCACTCCGACCGCTTACCTGGTCGGTGTCGGTGTCGGTGTCGCCGCCGATACGTCGCAGCTCCTCCCTTTTTGGATCAGGGCCAGTTTAGGTGCGACTGCACGGCATAACGGGGACGACACGCCTGAGGGCGAGCAGACGCAGAATCGCACCAGCCGGCTGCGATCAATGCGATTCTGCGTCTGCTCGCGCAACCTCGGCCAGCACTTCGGCGGTGTCCGCGCCCAGCTGCGGAGCCGGACCGGCGACTCGGCCCGGGGTCCGTGAAAACCAGGTCGGCACACCGGGAAACCGCACCGGGCCGTGCGGCGTGTCGACGGTCTCGAAGAATCCGGCGGCGTTCAGGTGCGGGTTGTCGAACAGGTCGGCGGGCGTGCCCAGCGGTGCCGCCGGTATTTCCAGTTCGCGGAACAGCTTCAGCCATTCTTCGGTGGTGCGTTCCGCCAGCGTCTCGGCGAGCAATGCATAGACGGCGTCGATCTGGCGGGCCCGAGATTCCAGCGTCGCGTACCGCGAGTTGGCCCAGGCCGGTCGCACCGCGTCGACGAACGCCGACCAATGCTTGTCGTTGTAGATCAGCGCGGCGACGTAGCCGTCGCTGGTGCGATACGGCCGGCGGTTGGGCGCCACCGTGCGCGGATAGACCGCCGGCCCGAGCGGCGGGTCGAACATTGCGCCGTTGGCGTGCTCGACCAGCATGAACGATGCCATGGTTTCGAACATGGCGACCTCGACCTCTTGGCCCTCACCGGTGCGTTCGCGGTGGAACAGCGCCATCGTCGTCGCGTAGAGCGCGGTCAGGCCGGCGACCTTGTCCGCCATGATCGTCCCCACGTAGCTGGCCTCGCCGGTCAGTTGTTCCTGCACGGCCGGCAGCCCGCATTCCGCCTGAATGGTGTCGTCGTAGGCGGGCAGATCCCGGTCCGGCCCGCGCCGGCCGTAGCCGTAGCAGTTGGTGTAGACGATGCCGGGGTTGATCGCCGCGACGTCGTCATAGCCGAATCCGAGCCGCGCGATCGCCTTGGCCCGCATCGAGTGGATGAACACGTCGGCGGTTTCCACCAGCGACCGCAACGCCGCCTTGCCGGCCTCGGACCGCAGGTCGAGGACGACGCTGCGCTTGCCCCGGTTCACGTTGACGAACACGCCGCTCATCGACGGCTCGGGCCCCACCGAGATGTAGCGGGTGTTGTCGCCTTCAGGCGGCTCGACCTTGATCACGTCGGCACCCATGTCCGCCATGATCTGGGTGCAGTACGGCCCCATCACCATCGCGGTGAGATCGACCACCCGCACCCCGGCCAGCGGGCCGCTGCTAACCATGACGGAGCCCTCGTGCCATCTCAAAGCTGTAGCGCAGGTGCTCGGCATGCCCGTCAGGCACGACGGGAAAAACCAACGGCGCGTTGGCATCACGGATGGCGTCGAGCTGCTCGGACACCTGCTCGATGGACCACGACGGGCGAAACACGCCAGGGGTCTCGGCGACCACCGCGCGCGCCACCCGGCCGGCGACCGAGATCAGCATCTCGCCGCTGACCGGACAGGATTCGTGGGCCAGCAGACCCACGACCGGCGCCACCAGCTCCGGCTCCATCGGCGGGTACGCCGAAACGTCCAGGCCCTCAGCCATTCTGGTGACGGCAGACGGAACGATCACATTGCACTTCACGTTAGCGGCGGCGCCCTCCAGCGCTGCGACGTTGGCCAGACCGATGACACCCGCCTTGGCGGCAGCGTAATTGGCCACGTCGTGGTTGCCGTACAGCCCGCCGATCGACGACGTCAACACGATGCGCCCGTAGCCGGCGTCGCGCATCAGCGGGAAGGCCGGGCGTACCACATGAAAAGCGCCGCGCAGGTGGACATCCAGCACAGCGTCGAAGTCGTCAGAACTCATCTGGACCAACGGTGCGCGGCGAACGGTGCCGGCGTTGTGGATCAGAATGTCGACGCGACCGTAATGCTGCACCGCCGCATCGATGATCGCCGCGCCCCCGGCGGCCGTCGCCACTGATTCCGTGCACACGACGGCATCGCCGCCAGCAGACCGGATTTCGTCGACCACCTGGCCGGCGGGCCCGGGGTCGGCGCCGTCTCCGGTCAGGCTGGCGCCGGTGTCGTTGACGACCACCTTGGCGCCGCGCGATGCCAGCAACAGGGCGTACGCGCGCCCCAGTCCCCGGCCGGCGCCGGTGACGACGGCGACCCGATCGTCGAAGCGCAGTTCCGTCACGTTCCCAGCACCAGACCGTCGAGATCGCCCTTGGCGCGCCATTCCGCCAACAAGTCGCCGAAGGCGTAGAAACCCGGCCCGTACGGCTCACCCAGATGTGACCGGATGCCCTCGCCGCCGCCACCGCCTTCGTTGTTGTAGTAGCCGGGTGTGCACTGCGCGTCGAAAGCCGAGTTGTCGATGGCGGTTTCGCGGATGGTTCTGCACCACGCGTCCTGTGCCTCGCGGCTCGGTTCGACGGTGGTCGCGCCACGGGCCAGGGCCTCGGCGATGATGTAGGCGATGTGCTCGCCCTGCAGCTCGTAGTTGGCGGCGATGTTGGCCGAGATTCCCACTTGGGTGAAGCCGGTGAAGAACTGGTTGGGAAAGCCCACGCTCGTCATGCCGTGCAGCGTCTTGTAGCCGTCGTGCCAGTAGTCGAACAGCGACAGCCCGTCGCGGCCCTCGATCGTGTCGATCGAATAGCGGCGGCTGATCTCGGTGGTGATCTCGAAACCGCTGGCGTAGATGATGCAGTCGACTTCGTACTCAACGCCGTTGGCGACGAGACCCTTTTCGGTGGCCTTCTCGACGCCCTTGGACGACGAGACGTCGACCAGCGTGACGTTGGGCCGGTTGAACGTCGTCAGATACTCGTCGTTGGAACATGGCCGCTTACATAGGAATCGGTAGTACGGCTTGAGCGCCTCGGCGGTCTCGGGGTTTTCGACGATGGCCTCGACGCGGCGGCGCAGCCGCTCCATCACCTTGTAGTCTTCTTCTTCCCGGATCGCCATGAACTGCTCGGGCGTCAGCGACGCGGGATCGTCCAGGGCAAGCACACGGGCGGCGGTATTGCGGCCGAGCTCGGTCCAGAAGTCGCAGACCAGGTCGGGCTGTCCCAACGCCATGCCTTCGAAGGTCCAGGCGTGGAAGTTGCGTTGCCGCTCCTTCTGCCAGCCCGGCTGCAGCGTTTTCACCCATTCGGGGTCGGTCGGGGTGTTGTTGCGGGCGTCGACCGACGACGGCGTGCGCTGAAAAACGTAGAGGTGCTGGGCATAGCGCCCCAGGTAGGGAACCAGTTGGACGCCGGTAGCGCCGGTGCCCACCAACGCGACACGCTTGTCGGCCAGCTTGTGCAGGCCGCCGCTGGTGTCCCCGCCGGTGTAGTCGTAGTCCCAGCGCGACGAGTGGAAGCTGTGTCCTTTGAAGTTCTTGATGCCGGGAATGCCGGGCAGTTTGGGCCGGTGGAACGGACCCGATGCCATCACGACGAAGCGGGCGCGGATGTCGTCGCCGCGGTTGGTGTCGATCCGCCAGCGCTTGACCTCCTCGTCCCAATGCAGGGCACGCACCTGGGTGGAAAAGATCGCGGAGTCATAGAGTCCGAAATGCTTGCCGATGCGCCGGCAGTGCTCGTAGATTTCGGCGCCGTCGGCGAACTTCTTGCTCGGCATGAAGTCGAGCTCTTCGAGCATCGGGATGTAGCAATAGGATTCGTTGTCGCACTGGATCCCCGGGTAGCGGTTCCAGTACCAGACGCCGCCGAAGTCGCCGCCCAGCTCGATGATCCGGACGTCCTCGACGCCGGCCTTCTTCAGATGCGCGCCCGCGAGCAGGCCGCCGAATCCCCCGCCTAGGACCGCGACGTCGATGTCGGCCGAGATCGGTTCGCGAGGCACCACCGGCGTGTGCGGATCGGTTTCGTAGTATCCCGCGAAGTCATCTTCGAGCTCCACGTATTGCTTGGATCCCTCTGGACGCAGCCGCTTTTCCCGCTCCTGGCGGTATTTCTCCCGCAGCGCGGCGATGTCGATGTCCTGCGGGGTCTGTGTCGGCTGCTCACACGTCATGCGAGCTCCCTCGGCTCGCCGGTGCCCATGTACTTCGCGAGCTGGCGGTGCAGGTTGGCCGTGCTGCGTTCGCGATAGGGATTGGGTTTGGTGCCGGGAAAGCCCATCGACTTCATGCCCTGCTGCACTGCCGCCATGTTCGAGAAGTCCTGCGGTAAGACGCTGAGCCATCTCGGGTCTCCGACGGGGGTGTACTCCCATTCTGTCCGCGGCTCTTGGCCTTTCGGGAACAGTTCGTAGACGGCGACTTCGAAAATGCATTTGTTCGGGTCGTAGCTCGGGTCGGGTCGGGCGCTGTAGCACAGTGCACTGGTCAGGCCCTGTCCGATCTGGAAGTTCGGGAAGATCTGCCACGCGGTCCCGCTTTGGCCTAAGACGTCGGGAGGGATGGTCGGCCAAATCACGCCGCGGGCTTCGTCGTCACGGCGCGCCGACGACAGCCAGTGTTCGAGAACCTGGTCGGCCGGAGTGCCTTCGGGCAACTCGTCGACGAGTCGCAGCGCGGCATCCACGAGTGTCTGGGTGGTGGTGGCGTTGGTTTCCTGCAGTGTGTAGAGCTGCATCTCGGCGGTCGACACGCGGGGGTCGGCACCGATCCCCAACCGGACCTTGGACTTGGTCGCCTCGAGGTCCTCCGGTGCGTCGTAGCCGATGTTGCTGTGCTTTCCCTGCGCCTTGGCCCAGCCTTTGAACTCGCCGAACTTGTTGAACTCCGGATGTGTCGTCGCGACATGGTAGGTCTCGTTGAAGGCCTCCATCGCGACCTTCCAGTTGCAGTCGAAGTGCAGCCACTTGCGCCACTTGTAGCGCATGTTGTCCAAGCCGAACGGGTCCAGCATTTTTGCTGCCGGGTGCAGATAGTCCATCAACGACTCGCACTCGGGATCCATGTTGATCCACAGCCAGCCGCCCCACGTGTCGATGTTGACGCTGGCCAGGTGCGTGTTCTCGGCGGTCAGCGCGCCCTGCCAGTCGGCTTGTTCGCGAATATACGTGCACGCACCGTCCAAACCGTATGTCCATCCGTGGAATCCGCAAACGAACGACTTTCGCGTCCGCCCACTAGCGTTCTTCGCGCCGGCCGGAGTGTCGATCAGGCGGCGCCCGCGGTGCATGCAGACATTGTGGTGGGCCTTGAATTCGTTTGGCCCGGTCCGTACCACGATGACCGAGTCGTCGAGGATGTCGTAGGTAAGGTAGCTGCCGATCTCGGGCAGCTCTTCGACCCGCCCGACTTGCTGCCACACTTTTCGCCACAGCTTGTCGCGTTCGGCTCGGGCGTAGTCCTCCGAGATGTAGGCGTCCACGCCGATCGTCACGGGCGCGGACAGCTCGTCGCCGTTAGTCGTCACTGCGTCCTCGCTTCTCGAGAATTCGGGTCGTCCCAACGCTTTACCTCCGCACGGAAGGTTTCGTCCCGCAGGAACAGGGAGGTGTTGTCCGCGTCGAGGTGGCTCCAGCGCAGGCTCAGGCCGCCGTCGACGAGCAGGGTTTGACCGGTGATATAGCTCGAAAGATCGGACAGCAGAAACACGATGGCGCCGGCCTGCTCCTCGGGTCGGCCGCGCCGGCCCATCGCGATCGCGCGGCGGTCGCGGTCTGGATCGTCGTCGACGTAGGTGCGCGACGCCGCCGTTTCGGTCACCCCCGGCGCTATCGCGTTGACCCGGATACCGAACGGCGCCAATTCGACGGCCATCGTGCGGGTCATCGCCGCCACCGCGGCCTTGGCGGTTCCGTAGGCGATGTGGAACGGCGCGGTGTTCATGCCGCTGATGGACGAGATCGAGACGATGGAGCCGGGCTTGCCGTCCTTTTTCAGTTCCGCGGCCACGGCCTGGCTCATGAAGAAGGTGGTCTCGAGGTTGGCCGCGAACAGCTCACGCCAGTCGCTGCGGCGCACGCGTGTCGACGGCATCCAGGTCGACGGCGCGGCGCCGCCCGCAACATTGACCAGCCCGTATAAATCACCTGGCGCAGAGCGGGTTTGGTCGATGACCGCCGCGATGCCGTCGTCGGTCGACGCGTCGGCGGAGACCGGTATGACGGCGAGACCGGATTGGGCCAGGGGTTCGACGTGCTCGTCGAGGTTCTCCTTGGATCGGCTCACTGCGACGACGGTGGCGCCCGCTCGGGCGGCCATCGACGTCACTGTGGTGCCGATGCCGCCGCCACCGGCACCGGATACCACGACGATGCGGCCTTCGAGGTTCACAAAGTTCTGCACAGCCTGCTTTCAGCCAGCGGCTTCCGGCGCGTAGCCCAGAATCGCCTTGGTTTCCACGTATTCGTCGAAGCCGAACTCGCCCCACTCGCGCCCGTTGCCGCTCTTGCGGTAGCCGCCGAACCCCGCCTGGAAGTCGAATCCGTCGTTGATGACCACCCATCCCGACCGCAGCCGGCGAGCGACTTCACGGGCCTTCTCGAGGTCGGTGCCGGCGACATAACCGGCCAGGCCGTACTCGGTGTCGTTGGCGATTTCAACGGCCTGGTCGATGCCGGCGTAGCCCAGGATCGACAGGACCGGTCCGAAGATTTCCTCTCGGGCGATCGTCATGTCGTTGCTGACATTGGCGAACACGGTGGGCTTGACGTAGTAGCCCGTTTCGAGCCCGTCCGGCCGTCCGGTCCCGCCGACGACCAGGGTGGCGCCCTCGTCGATCCCCTTCTGGATCAGCGACTGGATCTTCTCGAACTGTGCTCCCGATACGACCGGACCGAGCGTGACATCCCCGGTGGGGGCGCCGACGGTGAGCCTTGACACCGCCTCACGGGCGATCTGTGCGGCTTCGTCCATGCGGACGTTGGGCACGAGCATCCGCGAAGGGGCACTGCAGGATTGCCCGGAATTGCTCATCATGTTGGCGACGCCGGCGCTGACGTTCGCGGCGAAAGCCGCGTCGTCGAGAACGATGTTGGGGCCTTTGCCGCCCAGTTCCTGGGTCACCCGCTTGACGGTCGGCGCCGCGTTGCGCGCGATGTCGATACCGGCACGGGTCGAGCCGGTAAAGGAGATCATGTCCACATCCGGGTGGCTGGCCAGCGCGACTCCGACACCCGGGCCGTCGCCCTGAACCAGGTTGAACACGCCGGCGGGAACGCCCGCGGCATCGAGGATCTCGGCAAAGATCTGGGCTGAGAACGGTGCAATCTCCGATGGTTTGAGCACCATCGTGCAGCCGGTGGCCAGCGCGGGGAACACCTTGACGGCGACCTGGTTCATCGGCCAGTTCCATGGTGTGATCAGCCCACACACGCCGATGGGCTCCTTCACGAAGAGCGTGGCGCCGCGCTGTTCTTCGAACGTGTACGCCTTGAGAACCTCGATGGCGGTGTTCAAGTGACCCAGCCCGAGCCCGACTTGCGGGCCGGCGGCGAGGGCGGCCGGCGCGCCCATCTCTTCGGTGATCGCCGCGGCGAGATCCTCGGTGCGCTGGGAATATTCGGCAAGGATCTGCTGCAGAACGTCGAGCCGTTCCTCCCGACTGGTCTGCGACCAGCTGGCGAAAGCCCGCCGCGCCGCCGCGACCGCCCTGTCGACGTCGGCGGCCGAACCGAGCGCGATCTTCCCGCAAACCTGTTCGGTGGCAGGATTTTCCACGTCTCTGATGGTCAGCTCGGCCGGCTCGACCCATTGGCCGTCGATGTAGAACTGGAGATTTTCGCGCATTACTGGGTTCCTTCCGCGTACCACGTTCGGAATTCGTCGTAGCTGGGCATCTCCTCCGAATTCACCTTCGGGTCGATCGGCACGTGGATGACGCCGACCTTGCCGCTGGCGTACGCCCGTTGGATCGCCGGGCCGATCCCCTCGCCACGCTCGACGTATTCGCCGTAGCAGCCGAATCCCTCGGCGATCTTGTCGAATCGCACGTCGGTGCTCCAATGCACGCCGGTTTCCAGCGATCCCTGGCCGAAGGTGCGCTTGTAGACGCCCACCTCCAAGCCCCACTGGTAGTCGACGCCGACGACGCACACGAGCGGAAGGCCCAGCCGCGCCGCGGTTTCCAGCTCCGAGATGTGGAACATGAACGACGAGTCGCTGGTGATCAGCATGACCGGGCGTTTCCTGCCGTCGGCCACCGACGCCCCGATGGCGTAGGGCAGACCGGTCCCGATGTGACCGAAGTTCTGGTTCCAGATGACGTCGTGCGGCTTGGCCTGCGAATAGGTCCACCCGAAAATGACGGTGGCACCGCCGTCGCGGACCATGATGCCGTCGCTGGGGAACGCTTCGGTCGCCTCGACCACGAAACGCGCTGTGTGTACCGGTGTTTGGGATGGTGCGGTTTTCGCGAGCTCGGCGATTCGGGCGGCGTCCTGCGTTATCCAGCCGTCGAGCTCCGGCGTGGGCGGACGCGGCGAATCCTTGAGCGCCTCGACGAGCTGCGGCACGATCGCGCGCAGGTCACCGACCAGCGGGACGTCGATGCGCCGGTTCACCCCGATCGCTTTGGGGTCCAGCTCGACGCTGATCCACTTCCGATTCGCGTCATTGCCCGCCCAGTGGCGACCCTTCCCGTAGTGCACCGGCTCGCCGAGTTCGGTGCCGATTGCGATGCACAGATCCGAGCCCACCACCGCCTGGACGGCTGCGGGTGAAAAGCCGTACGGGA
Organism: Mycobacterium kyorinense; assembly: GCF_002101735.1. Taxonomy (GTDB): domain Bacteria; phylum Actinomycetota; class Actinomycetes; order Mycobacteriales; family Mycobacteriaceae; genus Mycobacterium; species Mycobacterium kyorinense. Next base: position 26,386 of record NZ_LQPE01000019.1, read on the forward strand.
AGGTGCGATCCTCGATGCCCTTGATGAACGCGGTTCCGCCGGACGTCTGAATCACCGGGCAATTCACCAGTTTGGCCAACGCCTCGACCGACTCGCCGGCGCGCGCGCACTGCACGGCGTGTCCGACCAGCAGAATCGGCCGGTCCGCTTTTCTGATCAGCTCGACGGCCTTGTCGACCATCTGCGCGCTGGCGCCCTGGTTGACCAGGCGGTACGCGTCGGGTGGCAGCGGTGGCGGCACATCGAGTTCTTCGAGGATGACGTGTGCCGGATATTCGATGTAGGCTGGCCCTGGCGTACCGGTCTGCGCGCTGCGCAGCGCTTCGCGCACGATCTCGTCGGTCTGATCCGCATATTCGATACTGGCCGCGTACTTCACCGACGGCGCGAGCAGCGGTGTCTGCGAAACGAATTGGATACGACCCCGGCGGACCCGTTGTTCGGTGATCCTGGCGCGCTGACCGCCGAGGAAGATGACGGGCGAGTTCTCGACTTTCGCGCACATCATGGCTCCGGCCAGATTGGCCAGGCCCGGGCCCAGCGTTCCGATGCACAGGCCCGGCTTTCCGGTCATGCGCGAAACGGCCTCGGCCATGAATCCGCCACATTCTTCGTGATGCGGCGCGACGACATCCCAACCGCGCTGCTGTGCCTCGTGAAACAGATGCACGAAGTTCGGGTCGGGGATGCCGAACAGGGATGCGATGTCCTCCGCTTCGAAGAGATCCAGGATGCGTTCGTAGACCTTCATGGCCAACTCAAACCTCGCCACCGCGTCGATAGCCGCCACCTATGGCGATTAATTGTCTGGACAAGTCGTATCTCTCCTCTGGCGCTGGCCTAAGAACACCGTTCTACGCGATGCAGAACATCATTCACCACGGCTGCTGGCGGGGTCAAGCGCGGCTACCACCGTTGGAGAGAGCCTTCTGGTCGCCGTCGACGCGAGCCTGGTGACTCAAAAAGTGGCTATTGTATGGACCAAAGCCGCTTTGCTAGCGTTCCAGCCACCGAGCTACCACTGGGAGACCGCGCCGATGTTGCTGCAGGAAGGCCGTTACCCGGCCGGCAGTCCGGTCCGACTCGCCGATGGCTGGCGCATGGAACGGCTCACTCCGCCGAGCCGGCTGTTCGGCGCCAATGGCCTGCGCACTGGTCCGGACGGCCGGGTCTACATCGCGCAGGTGACCGGCAGTCAGATCAGCGCGCTCGATATCGACACCGGTCAGTTGGAGACCGTCAGTCCCAAGGGCGGCGACATCGTCGCACCCGACGACGTGGCGTTCGATCCGCGCGGCAACCTCTACGCCACCGAAGTGATGGATGGCCGGGTGAGCGTCCGAAACCCTGACGGTGAGACCCGGGTGCTGCGCGACGACGTGCCGAGCGCCAACGGCATCACCGTTCACGATGGCCGGTTATTCATCGGCGAATGCCGGGAAGGCGGGCGGCTTCTCGAACTCGACGTCGACGGCGGCGCGCCCCGGGTGTTGCTCGAGAATGTGCCGTCGCCCAACGCGATGGAGGTCGGCCCCGACGGCCTGCTGTACTTCCCGGTGATGGGCGCCAACGAGATCTGGCGTGTCGACCTCGACGGCGGTGAGCCGCAGCGGGTGGCGAGCGGCCTCGGCGTGCCCGACTCGGTGAAGTTCGATTCCGACGGCTACATCGTGTCCACGCAGGTGCACAGCGGCCAGGTGTTGCGGATCGATCCGCGCACCGGAGGCCAGACCGTGTTGGCGAGCCTGAATCCCGGGCTGGACAACCTGACGTTCGTGGGCAAGCGGCTGTTCGTCTCCAACTTCACCGGTGAGATCACCGAAATCCTTGACGGCGCAACACGAACTGTGCTGCCGGGCGGGCTGAATTGGCCGCTGGATTTGGCCGTCGGAGCCGACGGCAACCTCTATGTCGCGGACGGCACCTACTTCTACGTTCTGCGTCCCGACCGCACGCTGCAGACCGTCGGCATGCTGTTCACGCCGGGCTATCCCGGCTTCCTGCGCGGGCTGGTGCCGGCCGGGCCCGGCGAGTTCGTCGTCACCACCTCGGGCGGTCAGGTGTCGCGGTACCGGCCGGGCGACAGCGAAAGCACCGTGCTGGCAGACGGATTCGACCAGCTGTACGGCGTGACCACGTCCGGGGACACCGTCGTGGTCGCCGAACTCGGAACCGGGCGGGTGCTGTCGATCCGGGCCGGGCAGGTCGAGGTGATCGCCGCCGGCCTGCACGACCCGGTCGGGGTCGCGATTGGTCCCGACGGCGGCTGCCTGGTCAGCGAGTCCGGCGCCGGTCGGGTCGTGATGCTGAGCGGACCGCGTGTCGAGACGGTGCTGGACGGTTTGCAGCGGCCGCAGGGCGTCCTGGTGCTCGACCGGCAGATGTACGTGGTCGACGCCGGCGCCAAGGAATTGGTCGAATTCGACTTCGCCACAGGAGCCCGTCGCACCATCGCCGTAGAGCTGCCGGTCGGCGCCCCGCCAGGAGTGGTACCCAAGCCGCTGAAGGGAATGCCGCCGTTTTCCGGGCCGCAGGGCCCGTTCGCCGGTATCGCCGCCGGACCGGATGGCACCCTGTACGTTTCGGCCGACGGCGACGGCAGCGTGCTTGCGCTTCACCGGGAGAACCGCAATGGCTGACGCCGATCATCGTTACCTGCAAGTGGCACGGACCCTGCGCAAGGAAATCGTCGACGGCGTGTATCCGGTGGGATCCCAGCTGCCGACGGAACATCAACTGTGCGAGCGGTTTTCGGTCAGCCGCTACACCGTGCGGGAGGCGCTGCGGCGGCTGCGCGATGACAACCTCGTCGCGTCCCGGCCACGGTCGGGCACGCTGGTGGTTCCCCGGCCGTCCGCGGATTCCTATGTGCAAGACGTCGTCTCGATCAACGATCTGCTGGCGTTTGCGACCGGCGCGCAATTCGCGATCGAGTCCACCAAGATGGTGACGATCGACGACGAGCAGGCCCGCCGCACCGGGTTGGCCAGCGGCGAAGAATGGTTGGCCGTTCGCGGGTTTCGGCGCACAGAGGGCGCGGACTTTCCGTTGTGCCGGACCGAGTACTACATCAACCGCGCATTCGCCGCGGTCGGCAGGCTGCTGCAACGCCACACCGGGCCGATCTTTCCGTTGATCGAGGATCTGTTCGGGCTGAGCATCGTCGAGGTCCGCCAGGAGATCGCCGCGGTGTTGATCCCGGCCGAGCTCGCCGGCGCGCTCAGCCTGGAGCCCGGATCGCCGGCGCTGGAAGTGCACCGCACCTACACCACGTCGGACGGTGAAGTCGCCCAGGTCACGATCAACACCCATCCGGCGTCGCGGTTCCGGCACTCGATGACGATGCGACGGGTCCGCGGCTAGCGTGGTTCGTGAATGTCGCACGAGGTGAACACCAAGCCGATCGGACGCCGGCCGCACCGTTGGGACGCCGACGACGCGTACGCCCGCGGCTTGTGGGTACGCTCCACGCTGGCCGATGCGCTGGCCGATGCCGCGCAGCGCACGCCGCGACGTGTCGTGGTGGTCGACGGCGAACACCGGCTGGACTGCCGAAGCCTCTACGAGAAAGCGTCGGCACTGGCGGAGTACATGGTGGCTGGGATGCCCACCGGCAGCGTGGTGTCGTTCATGCTGCCCAACTGGCACGAGGCCGCGATCATCTACCTGGCGGCAACGCTGGCGGGAATGGTGGTGAACCCGATCCTGCCGTCGCTGCGGGACCGCGAGCTGCGCTTCATTCTCGAAGACGCCGACACCCGGATGGTCTTTGTGCCATCGGTTTTCGGCCGGCACGACTACGCGTCGATGCTGGCTCGGGTGACGGCACAGCTGACGTCGCCGCCCGAGGTTGTGGTGGTGCGCGGCGATGCTCCGCTGCCTGGAAAGCGCCCGGCCGAGCTGCCTGCGCTGGACCCGGATGCGGTGCGCATGCTCCTCTACACCTCGGGCACCACGGGCCGGCCGAAAGGCGTTCTGCACAGCCATAACTCGATGCATGCACTGATCTGTCAGATCCGCGACTTCTGGCAGGTGCGGCCCGGTGACACGTTCCTGGTTCCGTCGCCGATCGCGCACATCGGCGGGTCGATCTATGCCTTCGAGTGCCCGCTGCTGCTTGGTACGACCGCTGTGCTGATGGATCGGTGGGACGCCGACGAGGCCGTCGCACTCATGCGGGCCGAGCACTGCACTCACATCGCCGGTGCCACACCGTTTCTGGAGCAGATGCTCGTTGCCGCACCGCGCGCCGGCACCCGCCTGCCCGACTTGAGGTTGTTCGTCTGCGGCGGCGCGTCGGTGTCGCCCTCGTTGATCCGTACCGCCGCCGGGTATTTCGAGCGGGCCGCGGTCACCCGCGTCTACGGTTCGACCGAAGTGCCGGTGACGACGGTTGGTGCACCCACCGACACCCGGCACGCCGCCGATACCGACGGCCGCGCCGGCATCGCCGACGTCAAACTCGACAACGACGAGATCTGCGCGCGGGGACCGCAAATGCTCGTCGGGTATCTGCATCGCGAGGAAGAGATCGACGCTTTCGACGACGCAGGCTACTTCCGCACCGGCGATCTGGGGCGCTGGGTCGACGGCGACTTCCTGGTGGTCACCGGGCGGGCCAAGGACGTCATCATCCGCAACGGTGAAAACATCGCTCCCAAAGAGATCGAGGACATCCTCATCGGCCATCCGGGCATCGCGGAGGTTGCCGTCGTCGGCCTGCCCGACAGTCGCACCGGGGAGCGGGCGTGCGCGGTCATCGTCCCCACCGATCCGCCGGGCCCGGATGTGGCCAGCCTGCGCAGCTTTCTGCAGGAGCAGGGGCTGGCGCGGTTCAAAGCGCCCGAGCAGGTGGCGATCTGGTCCGAGTTACCGCGCAACGATGCGGGCAAGGTGCTCAAACATCAAATCAAAGCGACGTTGATGAAGGCGGGCAGGTGAGATGCAGGTAGCAATCGTCACCGGGGCGACGGGCGGCATCGGTTTCGGCTGCGCGACCAAGCTGGCCGAGTCAGGCATGGCGATCCTGGCGACGGCCCGCAACGAGGCGAAGCTCACCGAATTAGCCACCACCATAGGCGATTCCGAGGTCATGACAGTCGCCGCCGACCTGACCGACGACTACGCACCGCGACGGATTGTGGACGCCGCCGTCGAGCGGTGGGGCCGCATCGACTTCCTGGTCAACAACGCCGGGGTGGGGAATCCTAAGCCACTGCACGAAACCGACGACGACACATTGGATTACTTCCTCGACGTGATGTTACGGGCGCCGTTCCGGCTGGCGCGCGACGTGCTCCCGCACATGCAGCCCGGCTCGGCCATTATCAACATCACGTCGACGTTCGCCGTGGTCGGCGGCCTGCGCGGCGGCGCGTATTCGGCCGCCAAGGGCGGGCTGACCGCGTTGACCACCCACATCGCCTGCCAGTACGGGGCGCAGGGAATCCGTTGCAACGCTGTGGCTCCCGGTGTGATCCAGACACCGATGACCGAGCATCGGCTGGCCGACGAGCGGTTCCGCCGGATGAACACCGAGATGACACCGCATCAGCGACTAGGCACGGTGGACGACGTCGCGAGCACCGTCGCATTCTTGTGCTCACCCGGCGGCAGCTTCATCAACGGCCAGACCATCGTGGTCGACGGCGGATGGAGTTCGACGAAGTACCTGTCCGACGCGTAGGGCCGGCCGTTGAACGTCTTCACAATCCTCGACCGAACAGCGACCCGATTCCCCGACCGCGATGCTGTCTATCAGGGCGAGCGCCTGTTCTGCACGTGGCGCGAGTTGCGTGAGCGCGCCCTCCGGCTGGCCGGCTCACTACCACCGGCGGGTGCGCGCATCGCCATTGCCAGCGAGAACCGCCCGGAGATCGTGGAACTGCTGTTTGCGATCTGGGCGGCCGAGTGCGTGGCCGTCCCGATCAACTACAAACTGCATCCCCTCGAGATGGCGCAGATCCTGGCAGATGCCGGCGCATCGAGGGTATTCGCGTCACCGTCGATTGCGGAGGGACTGCACCCGGTCGCGCCTGTGCCGATCGAAACCATTGGGACGGCCGGATATTCGCGACTGCTTGCCGCCTCGCCGGCTGTGCCGCCGTGCAGCGACCCCTCGGCGCTGGCGTGGCTGTTCTACACCAGCGGCACCACGGGGCGATCGAAGGGCGCCATGCTGACGCATCGCAGCCTGATGGCGATGACGGTCGCCCACCTTGCGGATATCGATGCGCCCGACGAGCAGTGCAGCTTCATGCACGCCGCACCGATGTCGCACGGCTCGGGCTTGTACATCCCCGCGTACGTCCTGCGCGGTGCCCGCCAGGTGGTTCCGGCGGGCGGCGGCTTCGACGCCGACGAATTTTTGGACCTGTGCGATCGTCATCCCGGTTGCAGTACGTTCCTCGCTCCAACGATGGTGCAGCGCTTGGTCGATACCGGCCGCGCCTGTCCGCGGCAACTGCGGACGATCGTCTACGGCGGCGGCCCGATGTACGTGGAGAGCATCAAAAAGGCGCTGGCGGCGTTCGGGCCGATCTTTGCGCAGATCTACGGTCAGGGCGAGGCGCCGATGACGATCACCGGTCTGCGACGCCGCGACCACGACGATGCCGACGACGCGGTGCTGGGGTCGGTCGGCTACCCGCGCTCGGGTGTGGAGGTCGCGGTGCTGCGCGACGACGGCGCACCGGCGGGCGTGGATGAGATTGGTGAAATCGTGTGCCGCGGCGACGTCGTCATGTCCGGCTACTGGAACAATCCCGACGCTACCCGTGAGGCACTGCGCGACGGCTGGCTGCGCACGGGCGATATGGGTTCGTTCGATGCGCGAGGGTTTCTGACGCTGCGTGACCGCTCCAAGGACGTGGTGATCAGCGGCGGCAGCAACATCTATCCGCGCGAGGTGGAGGAGGCGCTGCTGGAACACCCCGCCGTGTCGGAGGCATGCGTCGTCGGGGCGCCCGACCCGGAGTGGGGTGAGGTCGTGGTGGCGTTCGTGGTGGGCTCGGCAGGCGCCGACGAGCTCGATGCCCATCTGCTGCAACGCATCGCGCGGTTCAAACGCCCCAAGCGCTACCTGTTCGTGGACCAGCTACCGAAGAACAGCTACGGCAAGGTGTTGAAGCGAGAACTGCGGCAACAGCTGGCCTGATCCGCGAGCACTTTTGATCACGCCGCGGTTTAGCCGTGCCATCGCGGCGCATGACGCACACAATCCGACGAATGACATCGACCACGACCGGCGACGTATCGATCCAGCAAGAAAAGGGGCATCTCCCCACAACTGCGAGCGGTGACTTGAGCGAGCAGATCCCGCTTCGCGACTCGTTGCTGGTAGCAGTCACCGCCGGGCTGGGGTACAGCTTCGATGCTTACGCAGTCAACATCTACGGGCTGGTTCTCCCGCTGATCGCCGCCAGCTTCGCGGTCGACCTCACCACACTGGGCTTCATCGGCTCGATTTTTCTCGTCGGTTACATGGTCGGCACGATCGGCTTCGGTATCGCTGCAGACCGCTGGGGTCGCAAGGACACCCTTGGTGTGTCGATCCTCCTTTACGGGGCCACCACATCCCTTGGCGGACTGACCGCCAACATCCCGATATTCGCGGTGCTGCGGTTTCTCACCGGTGTAGGCGGTGCCGGTGAACTGGCGGTTGGCGCGCCGTACACGTGCGAGATGTTTCCGCTGCGGTACCGCGCGGTCGGTGTCGGCGGAATCATGTTCTCGCTCTTCTCGTTCGGCTACATTCTGGCCGGCTTGGCCGCCCTCTACATCGCACCCCGGTTCGGGTGGCAATGGACTTTCATCATCGCGATCGTCCCCGCAGTGGCGGTCTTCGCGCTGCGGCGCGTTGTGCAAGAGTCGGTCCGCTACGCCATCCAGAAAGCCCGACGACAAGATCCGGGCCGCTCAGGAGTCGCGCTCTCCAGGAACGAAGGAGCGGATCTGGCGAATCCCCGGTGTACCCAAGCGGATTGGCATCGGCTGGTTGTTGTACACGGCCAACGCGACCGGCTATTGGGGGCTTAGCGCCTTCCTCACCACGTTCATGGTGAAGAAATTCGGCGTCTCGCCAACCACCGCGATCGGTTATGCGATCGGATTCTATGTGGCCCAGTTCTTTTTCTCCTACCTGGGCACGGCCCTATCGGATTGGCGCGGACGTCGGCCCGCCGGGATTGCGGGCGCGGCGCTGATGATCGCCGCCACCGTCGTGGCAACGACGGCTTCCTCGCTCAGACTTTTCCTCGTTTTCGGTGCGCTGATGATGGCGTTGCTCGGCTGGCTGTGGGGTGTTGGTGACACCTACGTGAGCGAACTGTTTCCGACCCGGATCCGGGGAACCGGCTTCGGTCTGGCCGTCGGCGGTGGGCGATTCGTCGCCATCTTTGCTCCGTTGCTGGTGGGTGCCGGCATCACCGCTTTCGGTCCCACGATTCCCTTCCTGGCCAGCGCTGGACTCTGGCTACTGACCATCGTTGGTTATCTGCTCGGCCCCGAGCCGTCGCGCAAGTCGCTCGAACAGATCGAGGCCGAATTCGAGGCCGTGTCACGCTCGTGACTGAAACCAGTCGCGGATACCGCTCAGCATCGCGAGGTGCGCATCGACCGCCTCGTGCTCGGTTATGCCGGCCAGCGGTCGAGGCGCCGCAATCCGTAGTCGCTCCGTGACCAACGTGCCGACAGCGCTCGGGTCGAAGCTCACCCGACCGCTCAGCCGCACGCGAGGGAATTGGCGAGCCTCGGTAATCACGTCACCTTGTGTGGGCACATGTAGCCGTGCCCAATAGCTGACGCGCAGATTTAGGATTCCCAACGGAATCCGGTCGACCACGCGATAGGTCTGCTGGTACCCGTCGGCAGTACGAGTGCGCGACAGCGTGCGCACCGAAACGACAAGCGGGTGAACCGCTTTGATGTTGTCCAGGCCGACATAGAAGTCGCGCACGTCATCCGGCGTCGCCGGCACCTCTTCGGTCAGCGTCCGCTCCAGCTGGGTGATCCACCAGCTCACACTGACAATGTATATCTGTTGCCTCAGCCAACTTCCGTACCGCCAAACAGAAGCCAGGTTCGTTTCTCTGCACCAATCACAACCGTGGATGCTGTTTCGCGGAAATGCTAGTCAGTGCCCATCGCCGCGGCGCTGGCTTGCATCATGAGCCGGACAGCCTCGTTGCGGGTCATCGAGCCGAATATCCGGGCGGCGGCCCGCATTTGGTCGCCCACCATCCATGTCGGCCCATTGGTGAGATTAGCGAATGCCTCGCTGATGACCTCGTCCACGGTGGCGGCACCGGCGGGCGCCTCGTCTTCGGAGCTGAGTTGGCCCCTGCTGTGCTCGAGCCGGCGCAGCGCCGGTGTGTCGGTCTTGCCGAGAACCAGTCCCAACACGTCAATGCCTTTGTCGTGCAATTCACTCCACAGGGCTTCGGCGAACACCATGTCAAACGCCTTGGTGGCGCCGTAGGCCACCATGTTCGGTCCGCCGACAAATCCGGCGCCCGAACTGAAGATGACGATGCCGCCGCTGCCGCGCTGCACCATCGCCGGCGCGAAGTGATGACACAGCTGAATGGGCGCCATGCAGTTGCGCTGCACCATCGCTTCGGCGGCTGCGATCGGCTGCGTGAGGAACGGCTCGAAGTGGGGATCGGCTCCCGCACAGTAGGCCAGAAATCCGACGTCGAGGTCCTTGGTCGCCGCGACAATCGCCGACGCGACGTCGGGCTTGGCGAGATCGACGGCCAGCGTTCGGGTTTCAACACCGGCCCGGGAGATGCTGGCGGCGACCTCGTCCAGCACGGCTTGACGCCGGGCCACCAGCACGACATTGAGCCCGCGCTCGGCGAGTCCTTCGGCGAACGCGGCGCCGACGCCGTCGGACGCGCCCGCGACCAGCGCCCACGGTCCGTACTTGGCGGCGAACGTCACGACGCTTCTCCGACTGTCGCGACGCGCACCGTGGTGAAGCGGCGACGGGTGATGCGCCATCCGGCGTCGGTTCGGACCAGTTCGTCGTCGTAATAGCCGATCCCGTTAACGCCGGACTTGTTGTCCCCCACCATGATGAGGGCGTCGACGTACGTGCGCGCCTCGGCGCTGTCGCCGTCGACGGTGATCACCTGGTTGGTCAGCCGGTGCAGGGTGCGACCCGCCATCGCGTGGGCCTGCCGCATAAATTCGGTGACCGCGTCGACGCCCGTCCACGCCCCGATATCGCCGTAGTCGAGTTCGCAGTCCTCGGTGAAGACGGTGCGAAACAGCGGCCAGTCCCGGCGGTCGATTCCGGTGGCGTACCGCACCAGTACGTCAGAAATGTCCTGGCAATCGTCTCGGTCGGTCATGCGACGTCTCCGTTCGGGTGCACGATAATCCGCGGCGGTCCGCTGGATTTTCTGGCGAGGTCGATCGCGTCGGGCACCCCGTCGAGGCCGACGACCACACCGACACAGGGCATTGGATCCAGTCGCCCGGAGACGATGGCGTCGAGGGTGCCGTACCAGTCTTGCGGATGCGGTCCGCCGCCGAACTGGATCGTGACGCCTTGGCGGGTCGCGTCGGTGATGCTCAGCGAGTCACCGGTGTACCACCCGCCGGCGCAGTAGATGCGGGTGCCCATGTCGACGGAATCCACGATGTTTTGGATCAACCCTGTAGCGCCGACGCATTCGAAGACGACCGCCGGTCCCCACAGTCCGCGCTCGACGCGCACTTCCCGCCACACGTCGAAGGGCGACCTGTCGGCAGGGTCCACCGTGATGTGCGCGCCGAAGCTGTCGCGCGCAAGTTGCCGTCGCTCGGCCTGAAAATCCGACACGATGATCGGCTCGATGCCCCTGCTGGAGAGGGCGGCGACGGCTGACAGGCCGATCGCGCCGGCGCCAATGACGATTGGCACCTCTGCCGGCTCCATCCGTGCGGCGCGCACGTAGAACTCGCCGACCGCGAACGCGTCGGTCAGGGCAACGGCGTCGCTGGAAGCGCCGCCGTCGACGGGCTTGGCAAGTGCCTCGGCGACCACCAAGAATTCGGCGAAACTGCCCTGAGCTTCCGGGTGTTGGCCGATGATCCGGGCTCCGTCGGCGCCGCCGTTGACCAGGCGGATGGGAATCGAGGTGACTCGCGTGCCCACCGGGAACCGGTCGCCACAACCGGGGCCGTGGCCGACGACCTCGCCGACGAACTCGTGGCCGAGCACGATGTCACGGTCCGCGTCGTACAGCGAACGTCCCGTCGGATCATCAACGCTCAAGTCCGGGTGGTCCATGAAGTGCACGTCGGATGCACAGATCGCGGTACTGAGGGTCCGCAGCAGCAGTTCGCCTTCACCGGGAACCGGATCGGCGGTCGTCCGAACGTCGAGCCGGCCGCCCCGCAATACCGCTGCACGCATGGATCGCCCCTTCTGGCTGTTTTCGATTATTCGAAGTATTATCTCGATAATTTGATTCGACGGTAGGAACTGTGCCGAGAGGAAGTCAAGACATTCCTGGTTCGATGTCCGCTCCGACGATCCGCGTCCTCGACGTCATCGAGTTGCTTGCCAATCGCGCATCGGGGGAACTGAGGTTTTCCGACGTGGTCCGCGAACTCGGTCTGACTCAGGCCACCGCGCATGCCATCTTGACGACACTGTGTGATCGCGGCTGGGCTAGCCGCGACCCTGTCGACAAAACATTTTCGTTGGGGCCCGCCCTCGCGGTGGTGGCGACACGCACAGACCTGGCACGGCCCCTCGCGCACGCCGCTCGTGGCGCAGCGCTGCAGCTTTCTCGCGAATTGGGTTATCCCGCATCGGTTGTCGAACGGTTCGGCGATTCGCTGGTGATCACCGCCTTCGAGGGCGGCGGCCACCAACCCGCCAGCGCGCCCGGTGACCGCATCCGCTACGCACCGCCGTTTGGAGTCGCGTTCGCCGCGTGGGACACCGACGACGAACAGCGCGCCTGGATACAGCGCAGCACCGCGACAGATACCACGCTGGCGCGGCGCCTCGAAGAGCTGCTGGCGCGCACGCGGGAGCGCGGGTTCGACGTCGACTGCACGACACCGGCATTGACAGAAGCGGCGCGGGTGGTGGGAACGCTGCCCAGCGACGGGCTTCCTGCTCACGTTCGGGAGATCACCGAGCGGTTGCTGGTCGAATTCACCACGATCGGCTTTCTTCCCGATGACGCCCCGGCGCGCGAGGCACGACCGGTAGCCACGATCGCCGCGCCGGTGTTCGATGATCGGAGCCGGGTCGCGATGATTGTGGCCGTGCATCCGTTGCAGGCGTTGACGCGCAAGCAGATCGACTCGACAGGGCGGCGCGTGAGTCGCGCTGCCAGCGACGTCAATGCGTGAGCTACGGCTCGACGTCAGCGAGGCGGTCGGCGAAACGGCGTCGCTGGCGGCGAGCTATTACCCCTCTCACGTACCGAACCCGACCGTGCTGGTGTGCCTGCCCGGTGGGACGTACAACCGCGGCTACTGGCACCTGGATGTACCGGGCCGAGGGCGCTACAACTTCGCCGAATACGCCGCAAAGCGCGGCTACTCGGTGGTGGCGATCGACCCGCTTGGCACGGGCGACAGCACCAGGCCGAACCGCGACATCTCGTTGGCGGATATCGGCGCGGCGCTCGCGTGCGCCGTGGCTGGTCTTCCGGAAATCACCGGCAGCACAGAACGTCCTGTCGCGCTGGCGCATTCGCTGGGCGGGTACCTCGCGAAACTGCAACAAACCGCGGCACGCAGTTACACGGCGCTGGCCATCCTCGGCTGCACCAACCAACACGTCGCGCCGCTGAATCTCGATCCGGAATTCATCGCCGCGGCGGCCACGCCGCAAGGTCGCGCGGCGCTGATCGACCAGTTCGCCAGCATGATCCCCGAGCCCTACATGGACACTTCGCGGGATTGGCTGCAGAGCTGGTTTCATCTCGCCGACGTCCCGCCGGACGTGGTGCAGGCCGACAATCTGACGACGATATCCGTTGCGCCGCAGTGTTTTTCCGCAGCAGCGATTCCGGGCGTGACCGCTGACGAGGCGGCTTTGGTGGACGTGCCGGTTTTCCTTGGCTACGGCGAGATGGACGTGTCGCCGGATCCGCACAGCGAGGCGCGCTTTTACAGTCGCAGCCCCGACGTCACGACGTTCGTCGTTCCGGGCAGCGCACACTGCCACAACATGGCGTCGACCCGCCACCTGTTGTGGCAGCGATTGCTGGACTGGACGGGGTAGTTAGGCTGAGCCATGGCAACGACTCGACGACGTGGCTTCAACGAAGCCGTCACCCGGTTCTGGAGTTTCGCAGCACCCGCCTACAACCTTCCGGTGCTCCAGCGATGGGTTTACCGTCCGCCGCAGAACGAAGTGATCGCACAGCTGCGTGCCCACGGATCTCGCCGCATTGCGGATATCGCCTGTGGCACGGGGGTTCTAGCTGATCGGATCGAACACGAACTCAAGCCCGACGAGGTTTACGGGGTGGACATGTCCGATGGGATGCTTGCCCAGGCGCGGGCCCGCTCGGACCGGGTGCAGTGGCTCAAGGGGCCGGCGGAGCACCTGCCGTTCGACGACGGCGCACTCGATGCGGTCGTGACGACCTCGGCGTTTCATTTCTTCGACCAGCCGGCTGCAGTGCGTGAGTTTCACCGCGTACTGGCTTCCGGCGGCCTGGCTGTGGTCGTTGCGCTCAGCGCGCGGCAACCGCTGCTGCAGGGGCCTGTGGCCAGCCGGTGGAAACCCGCGCACCACGCGTCGCAGGCAGAAATACGGGCTATGTTCGAGGACGCCGGTTTACACGTCACCGATCAACACCGGGTCCCCCGGCCCGCGTGGATCACGTTCATCTCGGATCTGGTCACCGCCGGGACGAAGTCATGAGCACGGTGGAGCGTTATCTGACCTGCCTGGCCGCGCATGATTGGGATGGCTTGGCGGCCACCATCTCCGACGAAAGCCTGCATCGGGAGGGTCCGTTCTGCGACGTCGTCGAGGGCAAGCAGCCCTACGTCGCGTATCTGCGCGACGTTGTTGCGCCATTGGCGGACCATCAGTTGGCGGTGACACGGATCTCGCAGGTATCCGACCGGGCTTCGTATGTGGAGCTGGTCGAGGGCTTCGAGGTCGACGGAGCGCGAATGGAGTATCCCGAGTGCATCCGGTTCGAGCAGGGCGACGACGGGCTGATCAACCATGTGAGCGTGTTCATCAAACAGCCGGGCGGAGCTCAGCGATCGCTGCCAACGTTTGAGGGCTGAGCAGAATCGCGAAACCAAGGGCGATAAGGGTCAACCCGATTCCGAACCGCAACGTTCTGCGCTGAGGCCAGGCCTTTTCCGCCACGGTGACGACGCTGATCACCGCCATCCAGCCAACGTTCATCACGCCGACCACGAGAAGCACCGCCATCAGCGCCCACGACGAGCCCAGACAGCGGACACCGTGGGATAGCCCGGACTCGAACGCTTCTGCCACTCCGAGTTGACCACGCCCGCAGTCGTTTTCCGACAGCTGGCGCTTGTAGCGGGTGAACTGGTATGCACCGGCAAGCGCGATGACCGCACCTCCCGCGCGGCGCAGCCACGGGCTCGGCTGACTGACCTCGTTGAGTGCGGTCAATGCCGCGAACGCGATCGCAGCCGTCGGCAACCATACGGCGAGGTATCCGGAAGCGACGGCTGTGCCGGCCAGTGGACGCGCATGGCTACTGCGGGCCACCAGCGGGATGATGCCCGGCAACATCATCGCCGCCAGCATGGCAATCCACATGCCCGCGAACCGGACTGGCCCGGTGTCGAACGCCATCTCACCGCCTGCGCGGGCGAGCCCGTCGACCATTCCCGGCATCCGTCGCGCCTCGCTGACCGTCAGCCACCATCCCAGGCCGACGACGACTACCAGCAGCACTGCACCAGCAGCAGCGCGACGATCGGCCAGACGTAACGCCGGCGCTGCCATCCACGGGTAGTTCTGGCCCATGCGCTGTTTGTAGGCGATCATGCGGTCGGGCGGTATTCGCGACACGCGTGTTACTGCACAATCCGTAACGGTCGTGGGTCGTTGGGGTTGCCGGGGTCGGGGTCGCCGAACCACCGGGACGGCTGATGCTCGCCGTACTCGTCGTGCCAGTCCCACCACTCGTAGGGCGGAGTCTGCGGATAGCCCTCCGGCGAGTCCTCCCAGTTTTCCTGGCGCCCAAGAGCGGTCATGTCCAGGTATGTCCAGGTGTTCTCGAACGCCTCGTCGCCGCGATTGTTGATGAAGTAGGTGCGGAACACGCGGTCGCCGTCTCGGATGAACGCATTGGTGCCGTGCCACTCGTCCACGCCGAAGTTGGCGTCGAACCTGTCGGTGATCGTGTACCACGGTATGTCCCAACCCATTCGCGCCAGGCGGCGATCTCGAGCACGGACTTTCCGACCTGCTCCGGAGTCAGCGCGGGCCCGGCCGACCGCACGAACGTGTCGACATCGACGCCCTGGCGTTCGGCGTAGGCAGCCACTGCCGTGGCGCCCAAGTCCGTGGTCGGAGTCAGCCGCGGCAGAACGGACACGAAGCTGATCCCTAGCCCCGCCCGGTCCGACTCGATTGCCGCGTAGTCGGTGATGAATTTGACGGTGGCCTTCGCCCCGGCGTAGCCGCCGCTCAGAGGCGATCCGTTGATCGCGGCGCCGCTGGAGATCGCGATCACCGCGCTGCCCGGGGCCAGCGGACGTCGCAATGCCTGACCGACCCAGTGAAAGGCCTGCGCCACATCGACATTCCAGTTCTCGCTGAACGACTCCCACGTCTGGTCCTGCAACGGGCTCATCTGCGGCGTGGCCCCCGCGGCGAGCACCAGCGTGCGCGGTTGGTGTTCGTCGATGAGCCGGCCGGCGGTCGCTGGATCGGCGGCGTCGGCGACCACTGCGGTGAAGGTGTCGCCCAGTTGGTCGCGCACCTCGTCGAGCTGTGCGCTGTTGCGGGCGACGCCGACGACGTGAGCGCCGGCCGCGGACAATGCCGTCGCGATGCCGCGGCCGAATCCGCGGCTGGCCCCGGTGACGATCGCCGTCGTGCCGGCGAGATCGTTCTGGTTCATGGTGTCTCCTGACGTTGTTCGCTCACTAATGCAGATACGTGGCGCCGCCGGAACTCATCGGTCGGCGGCAGTAGCGAGCAGCGCCGCGCATTGGCGCTCCAGTGCCTTGGCCGCACCGCTGCCCCAGTTATCGGCTACAGACTTCGACATGGGGTCCGGAAAGATGTCCTCGTCGCCTTTCTCGACTCCGTCGAAGATCGCTCGTGCGACGGATTCCGGAGCGGCCTTTCTATGTCGAGGCCTCTGGTCATATCGGTGTCCGTGGGGCCGGTCAGGACGGCATGAACAGTTACGCCGCGGCCGGCCAACAGGGCACGCAGCGATTGCGTCAGGTTGAACGCGGCCGCCTTCGAGATCGAGTAGGCCGGAATAAGCGGCAAGGGGGCAAGGGCGTTCACCGACAGATTGTTGACGATGGCGCCCCCGGAACGAGTCAGCAACGGCAGGAAGGCCTGGATCATGGCGTATACACCGAACAGGTTGACGGCGAGGTGGCGTTCGATTGCGGAGCCGTCGCTCAAATCGTCATAAAGTGCCACGCCGGCGTTGTTCACCACGACATCGAGCGATTGGACTTCCTCGACCGCTCGGCGAATCTGCGCCGCGTCGGTCACGTCCAGTGTCAGGGGCGTGACACGGTTGTCCGGATGGGCCACGGGCGTGCGGGCACCGACGTACACGTGCTTTGCGCCTCTGCTCAAGGCTTCCTCGACCAGCGCCCGCCCTATGCCGCGGTTGCCCCCGGTAACCAGAACTGTCTTATCGGTGGTTTGCACCATGATCTTGTCGTTGACGTGTTCGACCTCCGTTGGTGCAGATACGTGCCGCTCCCGGGATTCATCGGTGCCCGGCCGCTGAATTCCGGCGGCCCGGCGTATCTGTAGCGATAAAGGAGGCAACGTGCCGGTCCAGGAAGAGTTCATGGCGCGGGCGGCGCCGTATCGCGCCGAGTTGATCGCGCACTGCTACCGCATGCTGGGCTCGGTGCACGACGCCGAGGATCTGGTCCAGGAGACTTACCTGCGCGGCTGGCGGGCCTACCAACAATTCGAGGAACGCGCGGCGCTGCGAACCTGGCTATACCGCATCGCGACGACTGCGTGCCTGCGAGCGCTGGAAAACCGCGCACGCCGGGTGCTACCCACCGGAGTGGGCAGCGGATCAGTCGACCCGGACGCGGATTTCACGGGCAACGGCGGAGACTATCCCTGGATCGAGCCGCTCCCGGACACGTTGACCCCTGAAACGGCGGTCACCGGGCAGCAAAGCATTCGGCTGGCCATCGTCACCGCCATGCAGCAGCTTCCGGCGCGGCAACGGGCCGTGCTGATCCTGCGCGACGTGGTGCAGTTCAGCGCGGCCGAGGTTGCCGAACTCCTGGAGACCACACCGGCGTCGGTCAACAGCGCCCTGCAGCGGGCGCGCGCTCGTCTGGCCGAGGTGGCCCCGAACGAGGACGACATCGCCGAACCCGACGATGCCGCCCTGCGTGCGCTGGTCGACCGCTACTGCGCAGCCTTCGAAAACGCCGACATCGCTGCGCTCACCGAACTGCTGCAAGCCGACGTCAAGCTCGAAATGCCGCCTCTGGCGGTGTGGTTCAGTGGGCGCGACGCGGTGATGCGCTTCCTCAAGACCCGGGCCATCGCCGAACCCGGTGATGTGGCGATGATCCCGACTGGCGCAAACCGGCAACCCGCTGTTGCGGAGTACCGCCGAAGCGACGACGGCGTCCTGCGGGCGCACTCGATACAGGTCCTCAGCGCCGGCGGCGACGGGATCGGCGCGATCACCGTGTTCTTGGACCCGACGCTGTTCGCCGCCTTCGGCATGGGGGCCACCCGGTAAGACGCGAGGCTAGCGCCCATTTGTGGACAGGTAGCTAAGACGCCACAAGTATTGACGCGGTAGACCTCGTTGAAGGGTGACGGAATGAAGGTTCCGGGAGTGGCCGCCGTCGTCGGTGGTATGACCGGTGAAGCGTTGCAGCTCGTGCGGGCCGGGGTACAGGGCGCCGCCGACGCCGCGGGCGCCGTACAGACGTTGGCCGGCCCCGTCGTGCAGTCGGTCGGTCACACGACCGCCCGCGTGTTCGGCACGGGCAACGCCGGTAACGGCTCCCCCGACCACGCCGCGCCGCCGGTGCGCTGGCAAAGCGTGCGGCGAGTGCACCTGGATCCGGATCCGTTGCTGCCCTTCCACCGCTGGCACGAGCATGCGGCGGTGGTCGAGGAGCCGGTTCGCCGGATCGCCGGAGTAGCCACCGCCCATGTCGAGGGCGCGTTGGGTCGGCTGGTGGTCGAGCTCCGAGATGACCTCGAGGATGAAGACGGCGAGCGTGTCCTAAACGCGGTGCGGGAAACGGTGACTTCCGTTGCCACCGACCTGGCGACCACCGCACCGGAGGCCGCGGCCCGAACCGCGCCCTTCGCCGACCCGGGCAACCCGTTGGCGTTCGTGGTTCCGCTGACCGCCGCGGCGATGGACATCGTGGCGATCGGCGCCGCGGTCACCGGCTGGGTCGTGCGGCTGCCCGCCGCACCGCGAACCACCCGAGCCGCGGCCGCTCTACTCAGTAATCAGCCGCGGGTGGTGTCGTTTCTCGAGTCGCGGCTGGGCCGGGTCGGCACCGATATTGCGCTGAGCGCCTCGACCGCTGCGGCGAACGGGCTGACCCAAGCGGTCGGCACACCGCTGCTGGACCTCGCCCAGCGGGCCCTGCAGATTTCGGAGGCGGCGGCACACCGCGACAGGTGGCGGCGCCGGGAACCCGAGCTGGCCTCGCCCCGCCGGCCGCAGGCTCCGGTGGTGCCGGTGATCTCCTCCGCCGGGCCCGGCTCGCATACGCCGCGGCACAGCTGGGCGGCCGCGGAGGCGGGCGAGGCTTCGCACGTGGTTGTCGACGGCGCCATCGACGCCGCGATCGACACCGAGAAGGGGTCGATGGCCGGACCCGTGGAGGAGTACGCCGCTGCGGCCGCCAACGGTTCGTTGGTGGCCGCGGCCGGCGCGTTGCTCGGCGGCGGGGGGACCGAGGACGCCGCCGGCGCGATCCTGGCCGGTGTGCCCAAGGCGGCGCACATGGGCCGGCAGACCTTCGGGGCGGTCCTGGGCCGCGGGCTGGCGAACGACGGACACATGGTCCTCGACCCGGGCGCGCTGCGTCGGCTGGATCGGATCAAAGTCATCCTCATCGACGGCGCAGCGCTGCGCGGCGACGCCCGCGCTGTCCTGCATGCGCGCGGAGACGCACCCGGCTGGGACGACGACCGGGTCTACGAGGTCGCCGATGCCCTGCTGCACGCCGAGCAGCCGCCGGAGCCCGACCCCGACGAGCTGCCGGCCACCGGGGCCCGGCTGCGATGGGTTCCGGCGCAGGGCCCGTCGGCGGCGCCCGCCCAGGGTCTTGAACGCGCCGACCTGCTGGTCGACGGCGAATGCGTGGGCAGTGTCGAAGTGGGCTGGGAAGTCGACCCGTTCGCGGTCGCCCTGCTGCAGACCGCGCACCGCACAGGCGCCCGGGTGGTGTTGCGGCACGTCGCCGGCACGCAGGACCTGGCTGCCAGCGTGGCGGAAAGTCATCCCGCCGGCACGCCGCTGCTGAAGCTGGTGCGCGAGCTGCGTTCCGACCGCGGCCCGGTGCTGCTGATCACCGCGCTGCACCGCGACTTCGCGTCGACCGACACCTTGGCGGCGCTGGCGGTCGCCGACGTCGGGGTGGCGCTCGACGATCCGCACGCGGCGACGCCCTGGACCGCCGACATCATCACCGGCACCGATCTCGCGGCGGCCGTGCGCATCATGTCGGCCGTGCCCGCCGCCCGGCGGGCCAGTGAATCCGCGGTGCGCCTCGCCCAGGGCGGCAGCACGCTGGCCGGCCTGCTGCTGGTCACCGGCGACTCGCGGCCGACCAGCCCGCTGGCCGTGCGGCGCTGGCTCAACCCGGTCAACGCGGCCGCGGCGACAGCGTTGGTCTCGGGCGCGTTCTCGGCCACCAAGGTGCTGCGCCTGCCCGATCCGACCCCGCAACCACTGACCGCCTGGCATGCGCTGGACCCCGAAATCGTCTACGCGCGGCTGGCACGCGGTGCACGACCGTTGGCAGTGGAGCCCGGGACGGCGCCGTGGCGGCGGTTCCTCGAGGACCTGTCCTACAACCCGCTGGTGGCGCCCCTGCGCGGACCGGGAGCCCGCCTCATGCGGCTGGCCGCCGCGACGCGCGCCGAACTCGCCGACCCCCTGACTCCGATCCTGGCCGTCGGAGCGGCGGCGTCGGCGATCGTCGGCAGCAACATCGACGCCCTTCTGGTCACCGGCGTGATGACCGCCAACGCGATCACGGGCGGGGTGCAGAGGTTGCGGGCCGACGCGGCCGCCGCCGAACTGTTCGCCGAACAGGATCAGCTCGCGCGCCGCGTCGTCGTCCCCGCCGTCGCGACCATCCGGCGCCGGCTGGAGGCGGCCCGGCACACCGAGCGCACGGTCACGGTGACGGCGAGCGCGTTGCGCCCGGGCGACGTCATCGACCTGGCCGCTCCGGACGTCGTGCCCGCCGACGCCCGCCTGCTGCTCGCCGACGATCTCGAGGTCGACGAATCCTTGCTCACCGGTGAGTCGTTGCCGGTGGACAAGCAAGTAGAGCCGGTGGCCGCCGGCGATACCGAGCGCGCCAGCATGCTGTTCGAGGGCAGCACGATTGTCGCGGGGCGCGCCCGGGCGATCGTGGTGGCGACCGGCAGTGCCACGGCGGCGCAGCGTGCGATTTCGGCGGTCGCCGATATCGAGTCGGCGGCCGGGATCCAAGCCCGGCTGCGGGAGCTGACCAGCAAGGTCCTTCCGCTGACGCTCGCCGGTGGGGCCGCGGTGAGCGGTTTGGCGTTGCTGCGCAAGGCATCGCTGCGGCAGGCCGTCGCCGACGGGGTGGCCATCGCGGTCGCGGCGGTCCCCGAGGGCCTGCCGCTGGTGGCGACGTTGGCTCAGCTCGCCGCGGCGCGGCGGCTGTCGGCGCTGGGGGTGCTGGTCCGTGCTCCGCGCACCGTGGAAGCGCTGGGTCGTGTCGACACCGTGTGTTTCGACAAGACCGGCACCCTTACCGAGAACCGTCTGCGGGTCGTGCGGGCCGTGCCGGCCACCACCAGCCCCCGTGGTCCGTTCCCCGACGCCGCCGATCCCAGCGCCGTCGAGGTGTTGCGCGCCGCCGCGCGTGCATCCACGCAGCCGCACAACGGTCAGGGCCACGCGCACGCCACCGATGAGGCCATCCTCACCGCAGCCAACGCCCTTGACAGCCAAGGTGATTCGAGGTGGACGCTGCTCGCCGAAGTGCCGTTCGAGTCCAGTCGTGGCTTCGCCGCTGCCATCGGCACCCTGAGCACAGACCCGGCGGCGCCGGTGCTGATGCTCAAGGGCGCCCCGGAGGTCGTCCTGCCGCGGTGTCGCTTCGCCGATTCGGACGCCGACTTCGATCATGCGGAGTCCTTGGTGCACAGCCTGGCCGAGCAGGGCCTGCGGGTACTGGCGGTGGCGCGACGCAGCTGGGACCACGACACCAGCGACGACGACGACACCGACGCCGATGCCGTCGACGCCGCCGCGCACGACCTGGAATTGCTCGGCTATGTCGGCCTGGCGGACACCGCGCGGCCGTCGGCGCGGCCGTTGATCGAAGCGCTGCTGGACGCCGAACGCAAAGTCGTACTGATCACCGGCGACCATCCGGTGACGGCGCGGGCGATCGCCCACCAATTGGGCCTGCCGTCCGACGCGCGGGTGGTCACCGGTGCCGAATTCGCCGGACTCGACGAGGACGCCTGCACCAAACTGGCCGCCGACGTCCAGGTGTTCGCCCGGGTCAGCCCGGAACAGAAGGTGCAAATCGTTGCGGCACTGCAGCGCTGCGGTCGCGTCACCGCGATGGTCGGCGACGGCGCCAACGACGCTGCCGCCATCCGGATGGCCGACGTCGGCATCGGGGTCAGCGGTCGCGGGTCGTCGGCCGCCCGCGGCGCCGCCGACATGGTGTTGACCGAGGACGACCTGGGCGTGCTGCTCGACGCCCTGGTGGAGGGCCGCGGGATGTGGGCCGGCGTACGTGACGCGGTGACCATGCTGGTCGGCGGCAACGTCGGCGAGGTGCTCTTCACGATCATCGGGACGGCGTTCGGCGCCGGCCGCGCACCGGTTGGCACCCGTCAGCTGCTGTTGGTGAATCTGCTGACCGACATGTTCCCGGCACTCGCCGTGGCCGTGACCCCGCAGTACCCGCAGCCCGAGGAAGCCGAGGATCAGGACGCGGACGCGGCGCGCTGGGCCTATCAACGGGCGATACTGACCGAGCCGGCGCCGTCGCTCGACGTGCCGCTGATGCGGCAGATCATCAGCCGCGGCGCGGTGACCGCCGCCGGTGCGACCGCGGCCTGGGCCATCGGACGCTGGACACCCGGAACCGAACGACGAACGGCCACAATGGGTTTGACGGCGCTTGTCAGTACGCAACTGGCGCAGACGCTGCTCACCCGCCGGCATAGTCCACTGGTGGTGGCGACGGCGCTGGGCAGTGCGGCCGTGCTGGTGGGCATCGTCCAAACGCCCGGCGTCAGCCACTTCTTCGGCTGCACCCCGCTGGGTCCGGTGGCGTGGACCGGCGTGATCGGTTCCACCGCGGCGGCCACCGCCATCTCGGTGGTGGCGCCCAACTGGCTGATCAAAACAACCAGCGACGAAACACCCGCCACGCCCGACGCGACGCCGCGACTACACCTCGTCGAGTAGTCGGCTGTCAGTGCAGTGCGCTGCCCTGCCGCCACTGATCCCACGGAACGGTCCAGTCGCCGTTCTGGGACAGCTGCAGCGGCGGGCCGCCGGTGTTGCGCACTTCCACGACATCGCCGGGCTGGGAGAAGTCGAAGAACCATTTCGCGTTCTCGCCGTTGAGGTTCAAGCACCCGTGCGACGTGTCGATGCGGCCCTGCGCCCACACGGTGTCGTCGAGTTGGTGCAAGTAGATGCCGTCGGTGCTGATCCGGACCGCGTAGTGGATGGTCTCCCGGTAGCCGAGGCGAGAGTTCTTGGGCAGCCCGAAGGTCGACGAATCCATGATCACCGGGTTGCCCTTGTCCAACACGGTGTAGATGCCCGGCGGGGTCCAGAACGACAGCGTGCGACCGTTGATCTGCTCGGTCCCGCCCATCCCCATCGACGTGGGCATGGTGCGCACCAGCCGGCCGTTGTCGAAGACGCTGACTTGTTTGGTCGTGTCGTCGGCGACGGAAATGTGCGCGTCGCCAATCGTGAACGAGACTTTGGTGTCTTCCTGCCCGAAAAGGCCGTTGCCCGGAACGTCACCTTGGTTTGGTTGCGCGGCATCAACGTCGAGAATTCGGACACCTGAGTCGCCGGAATTCCTCCCGGCCCGCGACTGGCGACGGTGATGGTGTAAGTGCGTCCGTAGCCGAGCGGCTCCACCGGATGCCAGTACGCGCGGTCGGGTGTGATGACGCCCTGCACGTGTTTGCTGTTGTCGTTGACCATCTGCACATCGGTCAGCGTCCCGGACTCGGCGCTCACCGACACGGGCTCCAGCGGGTCCACGTTGCGCGCACTGGGTGCCGGGTTGATGGTCAGCCTCGCGGGGGCCCGCATTGCGGCGGCGTCCGGCGCCGCCGGACCACATCCGTTGCGGCAGTGCGACAACGAGGTCGTCACCATCGCTCCGAGTACGCCGACGACGAGTAGGAGGGCGGCCAACACGCGACGCATCCACCTGGAGCGGCTGACTGATCCGGTGTTCACGTCGGCAGGTCGTTCCGCAGCACCTTACCGGCGGCATTGCGCGGAATGCTCTCGACGATGCTGATGTCCCGCGGCTGCTCAAAGCGAGACACCTTGCCCTTCAAGTACTCCCGCAGCGCTGCTTCGTCGATGGCGCTGCCCGGCCGGGCCACCACGAACGCCGCCAGTCGTTGACCAAACTTTTCGTCGGGGACGCCGACGACCGCGATGTCGACGATGTCGGGATGCTCGGCGAGAGCGTTTTCCACCGCGCGGGGATAGACGTTCTCACCTCCCGAAACGATCATGTCGTCGCCTCGGCCGACGATGAACAGCCGACCCGACTCGTCGAAATAGCCCATGTCGCCGGTGTCGGTCATGTTGTCGACGACGGACTTGGCGGCGCCGCCGGTGTAACCCTCGAACGTCAATTCGCCGCCGACGAAGACGCGTCCGGTGACGCGCGGGCGGGCAGGCTTGTCGTTGTCGTCCAGTACGCGCACCCGGCAGCCCAGCGACGGTCTTCCGACCGTTTCGGGGTTGTCGCGCAGATCGGCCGGGGTTGCCAGCGCACCGATGCCGACTTCGGTGGAGCCGTAACCGTTGTAGAGGACGTCGCCGTAGGCCTCCGTGAACCGTCGCACCAGCCCCGGTTCCAGCCGGGCGCCGCTGGAGAGCACTACCCGCAGTGACGGCACCGGGTTTCGGGCCCGAACCTGTTGGGGCAACTCGAGAATGCGCGCCAGCATCACCGGCACCACGGTCAACGCGTCAGCGCGATGCAGCGACGCCTGCGCCAACGTCGCTTCGGCGTCAAATCGCCGATGGGTGAGTATCGTGCCGCCCAGGGCTACGGTGAGAATCGTCATGCCCAGGCCCAGCCCGTGAAACATGGGCACTGCCAACGCATTTCGGGCGCCGGCGCGCAGACCGGTGCGGTCCAGTATCGTCACGCCGACGCCCAGTACGCCCGGATCTATCCGCGGCGCGCGTGGCACGCCTTTGGGTTTTCCCGTCGTGCCCGAAGTGAGCAGCACGATCCGGCCCGTCCGCGCCACCCTGGGCCGTGAAGCCGGCTCGTCGGTTTGCGCCGCATCGACGGCCGTGACCGAGTCGCCGGCGGCCTGCACCCGCTCGGTGAATTCGGCGTCGCAGACCACGGTTTCGATGTCATGGGCGCTCAGCGCGGCGGATAGCGCGTCGGTGCTGAATTCGGTGTTGACCAGCACCACGTCGGCGCCAACCAAGGCGACGGCGAACAGCGCCTCGACAAAGCGTCGTCCGTTGCGGCACATGACACCGACGGCCTGGCCGGGCTGAACGCCGGCGCGTTGCAGTTCGCAGGCCAGCGCTTCGGTTTTCGATTGCACCTCGCGGTAACTGACCGCGCCGTCGTCGTCGATTACCGCGGTCCGGTCGGGCCATCGTGCCGCCGCGACGGCCAGCAGCGTGAAGGTGTTCATCCCGCCTCGACGCGCCTCGTTCAGGACGCGGGCCAGCGCGGCCGGGCCGGGCGGGCTGAGCAGTCGAGACCGCAACGCGGCGCGGGTGGCGGCGGCAGCAGCACCGATGGCGCTCATCGCCGGCCCCGTTCGGAGTCGACGACATTGCGGTACCAGATCCGCGCCGCCCGATCGATCGGCCCTGCCAGCACCACCGACGCGACCTCAGCGGGCAACGTCCACGCCGGGGCGATGGTGCGCGGCCGCTCGATGATCGCCTTGGCGACCACGTCGGCGGCCTGGTGCGGATCCAGGCCCGGCACCCTGCGCAGAATCGGGGTCGGCTCGATCATCCGGGTGCGAACGATCGCGAAGTAGATCGACGTGACGTCGATGTCGTCGGAACGCAATTCCGGTGCGACACTGCGTAACCAGCGGTCGAACGCTCCTTTGGACGCCTGGTAGGCGCCCCACTGCGGGGCGGGCGGAACGCGGACACCGACGCTGGAAACGTTGACGATGTGCCCGCCGTGTTGCTGACGCATCGCGGGCAGCACTCCGAGCAGCAGCTGAATCGGGCCGAGATAGTTGACCGCGATGGTCCGCTGGAAATCGTGCGGCCGGTCGTACTGGTGGCGCAGCGAGCGGCGCAGCGACTTGCCGGCGTTGCTCACCACCACGTCGAGCGGGCCGTGCTCGTCGGCGATCCGTGTCACCAGCGTGCTGATGGCGGTTTCGTCGCTCAGATCGGCCGCGTAGGCGAACGCATTTCCGCCGCCCGCGGTGATCGATGCGACGAGGTCGTCGAGCCGGTCGGCCGAGCGGGCCACCGCCAACACCGTCGCTTGCGCCGCGGCCAGTTTGCGGGCGGTAGCCTCACCGACACCATACGACGCCCCGGTCACCAGCACCGTCTTGCCCGCGACGGCGTCGCGCAGCCTGTCGGGATCCGTGATGCGCGCCGGGTTGGCCAGCTTGTCGATGGTCTTAGCTGCCACGCTCATCTGCCCGCTGTTCGACGAATCGATGAACCGCCGCGGCGATCTCCTCCGGACAGTCCTCTTGCAGAAAATGCTTGGCGGGCAACAACGTTACCTGCTGGGCGCCCGTGGCCAGCTGGGCCTGCACGCCATGGCGGCGCCAGCTGAGCATCCGGTCCTGCATCCCCCAGACGATCTGGATCGGATAGGGCACGTTGCGCAGTGCCGCCAAATAACGACGCTGAGCATCGGCGTTGAGTTCGAAGCCGCGCATGATCTTCAGGAACGCTTGGCCGCCGTCGTCGCCGAACAATAGTGGCTTCCAGCAAGAGATTTCGGCGAGCGGTACATGCCGGCTCACCGCGACCATGCGCATGATCGCCTCGAACGCACCCGGTATGCGCATCGACTGCAGCCAGGCCTCGCCGAGGCCGCGATGTGCGAACGGCTCCATGGGCCAGGGTCGATGGAATGTTTCGACCGCGACGAGCGTGTTGAGCAGCGTCATCGACAGCACGCGATCCGGAACCGCATGTGCCACTTCGAATCCGACCGGTCCGCCGATGTCGTGCAGCACCAAATGGAACCGCTTCAGTTCAAGCGCGTCGAGCGCCGAGAGCAGCCAGCGCCCCAGTCCGCTCCAGCGGTAGTCGAAATCCTTCGGTCGCTGGGCCAGGCCGAGCCCCGGCAGGTCGACGGCGATGCCGCGCAGGGCCCGTCGCGCCAGCGCGGGAACCACCTTGCGGTACAGATACGCCGACGCCGGCACCCCGTGCACGCACACCACCGGCGGGGCATCGCGCGGGCCGTCGTCGAGCACGAACGACGAGATGCCGTCCGCGGTGAAGGATCGTCCGGAAGCCCGGTACTCGTCGAGCAGCCGTGACACCGAACTCATGCCCAAAGTCTGACAGAGATTCGCGCGTAGGCTGCCGGACGGGAGGGATGCATATGACCGATCTGCCGCCGGCGTTACGGCGCGCGCTGGAGTTGCTCACCGATCCGCCCGCCGAACCCGACGTCAGCAAGGGCTATCTCGATCTGCTGGACGAGTCGCCGGTCCCGAAGAACACCGGCGCGATTCAGGCGCTGTGGGCGTCGCCGATCGGGTCGCTGTTCTACGACAACACTCAGGCGGTCGCGCGCCGGCTGCTCACCGCCTGGCAGCACCCCGTCGAGTGGCTGAACATCCCGCCGGGCGGGACCGCGCTGGATGTCGGCTGCGGCCCCGGCACGGTCACGGCGTCACTGGCGCGGGCGGCCGGCCCCGACGGCCTGGCATTGGGTGTCGACATCTCGGAGCCGATGCTTGCCCGCGCGGTGCGCGCCGAATCCGGACCGCAGGTTGGCTTTCTGCGGGCCGACGCGCAACGCCTTCCGCTTCGCGATGACACGGTCGATGCGGTGGTGTCGATCGCCGTGCTGCAGCTGATACCGGAGCCCGCGGCGGCGCTGGCGGAAATCGCGCGCGTGCTGCGGCCGGGCGGACGACTCGCCATCATGGTGCCCACCGCGGGGCGGGCCGCCCGGTTCTGGCGCATGCTCCCCAACACCGGGGCCCACGTGTTCGACGACGACGAGCTCGCCGACATCCTGGAAGACCACGGCTTCATCAGCGTGCGGGTCAAAAACTTCAGCACGATTCAGTGGGTGCGTGCCAAACGCGGGTAAGCCCTGTCCGTGGCCGTACCGGTGCTCCCTCCCCGGCCGTCATCATTTGTTGACGGCCATGACCATGGTTGCGCCTCCGTACTCTCGGTGGGGTGAGCGTTACCCCGGAGACGACCGTCGTCCTAGACGACCGCTTCCGCCGTGAGCTGCCGGAGATGGCGATCCCGTGGAAGGCTGAACCGGTTGCCGAGCCGCGCCTGTTGGTGCTCAACGAGTCGCTGGCCGCCGAACTCGGTCTCGACGCCGAGTGGCTGCGCAGCAGCGACGGGCTGCGGTTTTTGGTCGGCAACCTGGTTCCCGACGGCGCCGATCCTGTGGCGCAGGGCTATGCCGGGCACCAGTTCGGCGGGTTCGTCCCACGTCTCGGCGACGGGCGCGCCTTGCTGTTGGGCGAGCTCGTCGGCGCGGACGGGCAACGGCGCGACCTGCACCTCAAGGGGTCCGGGCCCACGCCGTTCGCACGCGGCGGAGACGGGTTGGCCGCCGTCGGCCCGATGCTGCGCGAGTACGTGGTCAGCGAGGCGATGCACGCCCTGGGCATCCCGACCACCCGATCGCTGGCCGTGGTGGCGACGGGACGACCGGTGCAACGCGAAACAGCGTTGCCGGGAGCCGTGCTCTGCCGCGTCGCCAGCAGCCACCTGCGGGTGGGCAGCTTCCAGTACGCCGCGCTCACCGGCGACGTCGACCTGCTGCGCCGCCTGGCCGACCACGCGATCGCCCGCCACCACCCGCACGCCGCGGAGGCCGAGCAGCCCTACCTCGCGCTGCTGGAAGCGGTGATCGCGGTCCAGGCGTCGCTGGTGGCGCAGTGGATGCTGGTCGGATTCGTGCACGGGGTGATGAACACCGACAACATGACCATCTCGGGCGAGACCATCGACTACGGCCCGTGCGCGTTCATGGAGGCCTACGACCCGGCCACGGTGTTCAGCTCGATCGACTTCTGGGGCCGCTACGCCTACGGCAACCAGCCGGCCATCGCCGAGTGGAACCTCGGCGCGTTCGCCGAAGCGCTGCTTCCGCTGCTCGCCGACGACCGGGAGCAGGCAGTCGCGGTTGCCGTGGAGACGCTGAGCGGTTTTCGGCCGCGCTACGACGCCGCGTGGTCGACCGGCATGCGGACCAAACTCGGCCTGTCCCACGGCGACGAGCTGATCAGCGAGCTGCCCCAATTGCTGGAGCACAACAAGGTCGAGTACACCTCGTTCTTCCGCCAACTCAGCCGTGCGGCGCGCGGCGAAGCAGCTGAGCTGCCTGGGTTCGAAGCCTGGTTGGCTCGCTGGCTGCCGCTGGGTCCGGACGCCGACGCGATGGACCGCGCCAACCCCGTCTACATTCCCCGCAACCATCTCGTCGAGGAGGCGCTGGCCGCGGCCACCGAAGGTGATCTGGCCCCGCTCGAGCAGCTGCTCGTGGCGCTGTCTGCGCCGTACCGGGAACGACCGGGATTCGAGCGCTACGCCGAGCCCGCTCCCGAAGACTTCGGCACGTACCAAACCTTTTGCGGCACTTGAACTTAGCCGCTGTGGTCGTTGGAGCTGCCGGGAGCGGCGGTGTCTGCGGGGAATGGAAGTCGACCATCGGTTCCTCGCGGAACATCTGATTGCCAGCACCGACGCGGCTGCCTGGTGGCCAATGTGGGCACCGTGAGAACCGCCTTCGGCACGACCCGCGGTCTAGGTCGGGGGTTTTCGGGACGAACCCGGTCGCGGATCGGGGCCGAAAAGTTGTCGGACCTGGCTGCGATGATGCGGTTATGTCGTCGATTGCAGCGTCTGCGGTGGCGTTGAAGCCGGTTGAGCGGCTGGAGGTGTTGTTTGAGGAGTTGGCGGAGTTGGCCGGTCAGCGCAATGCGATCGATGCGCGGGTGGTGCAGATCGCCGCGGAGATGGAGCGCGACCAGTTGTGGGGGATGACGGGGGTGCGGTCGCTGGCGGCGTTGGTGGCCTGGAAGCTGGGCGCCTCGTCGGGCACTGCGCACACGATCGCCGCGGTGGCGCGCCGGCTCGAGGAGTTTCCCCGCTGCGCGGCGGGCCTGGCTGAGGGTCGGCTGTCGCTGGATCAGGTCGGGGTGATCGCCGCGCGGGCCAGTGAGGGGTCGGATGAGCATTACGCAGCCCTGGCGGCGGTGGCCACGGTCAATCAGTTGCGCACCGCGGTCAAGCTCGAACCGCGACCCGACCCAGATCCTCGACCA
>NZ_LQPE01000020.1 GCF_002101735.1 Mycobacterium kyorinense
ACTACGATCACAGACGCACCCCACCAAAAGCGGGGTGATCCAACACAATC
The DNA here is from genome assembly GCF_002101735.1 of Mycobacterium kyorinense. Taxonomy (GTDB): domain Bacteria; phylum Actinomycetota; class Actinomycetes; order Mycobacteriales; family Mycobacteriaceae; genus Mycobacterium; species Mycobacterium kyorinense. The sequence continues at coordinate 51 of NZ_LQPE01000020.1, forward strand.
AGTCTCCGGACTCCCCGGGACGGCTCATAGTGCCGATTTGCTGTGTCGCGACTAACTAACGGCCGAACAGATTTGGCGACCAATCTGCTTTGAGCAAGGCGATGAACGCAACCCTAAACGCACTGACCGCCACCAGACAGTGCTGGGTCTCTCCAGTTTTGGGCGACCTTGAGAGGCTATCGACGGCTAGGAGCGATGGTCCGACCATGTTGCGCAATCGCAGCCTGCGACAGCTTCTCCGACCGATACAGCCGGCGAATCTCCGCCCAATCCTCCACAGTGATCACTCTCCAATCGAAAGGTGAAGTGCTCACTTTTCAACCGGAACTACCTGCTCACTTTTCGACCGGAGCTGACAGGCATGGTGCACATGACGAGGTCGACGATGCTCGGCAAGCTTGCGGCGTTGCAGCAGACCTCGGCCCAGGAAGTAGACGCTGCGCGAGAATCGATCAAGTGGCCACCGCACCTACCCCCGCGTCACCAAACGAGCAGCCGCCACCAAGTTCCCACGAAAAGCACTACACCACAGGAACATCAGACACAGAGCGCCACCCGAGATCCGACTCATCCACCTACAAAGTTAACGGCATTGGGTTTGATGCGCGTCAAACCTGGGGTGGTTCACGGTTTTCGTATCGTTGCCGATTTCATTCGACTGCGGGTTCCTGGCCGGATGGCACGGTCGAACCTGCGCAGTTCGGCGAGTCCCTATTGAGTGGGGATCGTCCGAGTTAAGCCGCGCAGCAGAGCGCACCTCAAGCACGGTCACGCACCGACGGCCACCAACCAGCCGACCCGGCGGTGTTAGCGCAGGAAGACACCCCCTTTACGCCCATCTGAATATCGTGCTATTGGGATATTGACGTATCTCGATATCTAGGTTAGGGTTGGTGGCACCACGTCGTCAGGGGTGGTGAACAACGAAATCACGGAAGAGGTTGAGCCGGTTGTACTTCCGGCCCGCCCGCCAATCAGAAGGAGAAGCGCGCCATGTCCACGTCCCAGTATGCTCCGGACCGCAGCTACGGAATGTTCATCGACAACCAATGGGTGGACGCGGAGTCCGGGGAGACGATCGAGAGTATCAATCCCGCGACGGGTGAGGTGCTGACTCGTATTCCTAGTGGAACAGCCGCTGATGTCGATCGCGCGGTCCAGGCGGCGCAGCGTGCGTTTGCGGGCTGGAGGGCGACCACGGTGACGGAACGGGCGAACGCGTTGAACAGGATCGCCGACCTGCTGGAGGCTGACGCCGAGCGTTTCGCGGTCCTGGAGTCGCTGGATGTGGGCAAGCCGATTCGCGAGTCGCGCGTTCTCGACGTGCCCATCGCCATTGATCACTTCAGGTACTTCGCCGGAGTGATTCGCAGTCACTCAGACGAGGCGGCCGTGCTTGATGAACAGACCCTCAGCCTCGTGCTGAGCGAACCGCTTGGTGTGGTTGGTCAGGTGATCCCCTGGAACTTTCCGTTGTTGATGGCAGCCTGGAAGATTGCCCCGGCAATCGCCACAGGGAACACCGTGGTGATCAAGCCATCGGAGATGACGCCGGTCAGCATTTCCGAACTGGCAAAGATTTTCGCGCAAGTTCTTCCCCCCGGTGTCGTCAACATCGTCACCGGCACAGGGCCGGTTGCCGGCCAGGCCGTGCTGGATCACCCGACGGTACAGAAGCTGGCATTCACCGGTTCCACCCGAGTCGGCTACACCGTCGCCGAAGCCGCAGCCAAAAGACTGGTACCAGCAACGCTGGAGCTGGGCGGCAAATCGGCGAATATCGTTTTCCCCGACGCGAATTGGGACAAGGCCGTCGAGGGGGCAGCCCTGGCGATTCTATGGAATCAAGGCCAAGCCTGCGAATCCGGAGCTCGCCTCTTCATTCACGAGTCGATCTACGACCGTTTTATCGACGAACTAAAAGCCAAGTTCACCACGGCCCGCGTGGGGGATCCCCTCTCACCAGACACCCAGGTGGGCTCGTTGATCAGCAAAGCCCAGCTGGAGCGCGTGTTGGGTTATGTAGAAACCGGTCGTGCTGAAGGTGCCACGGTTTTGACGGGTGGTCGCCGGCTCACTGGCGGGGACTACGATTCCGGATTCTTTGTCGAGCCGACAATATTGGTCGATGTGCGCAACGATATGCGCGTTGCATCGGAAGAGATCTTTGGCCCCGTTCTCGTTGTTATCCCATTCAAGGACGAGGATGAAGTTATCGCCTTGGCCAACGACTCAGAATACGGACTCGCCGGCACAGTGTGGACCCAAGACATCAACCGTGCACTTCGCGTGGCACGCGCGGTGGAGACCGGTCGGATGTGGGTGAACACCGCCCATGAGATCCCTGCGCATGCACCCTTCGGGGGCTACAAGAAATCCGGTCTGGGCCGCGAAGCCTACAAATCCATGCTTGACGCGTACACCCACAAGAAGAACATCTACGTGAGCATGAACGAAGCTCCGCGCGGACTGTTCTAAATCGCGTATCCCATCGCTGCACAAGATTGAAACCATCACACCAACACCGGAAAGAAAAGAAATGAAAGACTCAGTGCTGTTCACCGCTACCAAGCTCGGCCCCTATGAGGTCAAGAATCGCATCGTTCTTCCCCCGTTGACCCGTTCGCGCAGTTCGCAGCCCGGCAACGTACCCAACGAACTCATGGCGGATTACTACACGCAGCGCAGTGGTGCCGGGTTCATGGTGACCGAAGGTACGCAGATCGAACCGCGCGGGCAGGGCTACGCCTGGACACCCGGGATCCACAACCTTGAACAGGTTGCGGGTTGGCGCAAAGTCACCGATGCGGTTCACACCGCCGGTGGGGTGATCTTCAACCAGCTCTGGCATGTGGGACGGGTGTCGCACACCTCGTTGCAGCCCGACGCCGGCGCACCGGTCGCCCCGTCGGCCATCACCGCGGACGCCGTGAAGGTTTTCGTGGAAACGGGCCCGGGAGCCGGAGCGCTGGCGCCGCCGTCGCCGCCGCGGGCTCTGACGACCGGCGAGGTCAAAGACGTCGTGCAGCTCTACGCCGACGCCGCGCGCAATGCTCTCGACGCCGGATTCGACGGGGTGGAAATCCACTCAGCCAACGGGTACTTGGTCAACCAGTTCATGTCCACCCATACCAACCACCGCAACGACGAATACGGCGGTTCCCTGCAGAATCGCCTCCGGTTCCTGCGCGAGGTGGTCGAGGCAGTTGCCGGCGTCGTCGGTAAAGACCGTCTGGGTGTGCGGTTTTCGCCATTGTTCACCACCACTGGCGAAGACCGTGTCTACCTTGGCCTTGTCGAAGATGACCCCCATGAGACCTACATCGAGGCGGTAAAGATCCTCGAAGAGGTTGGCATCGCATACGTGTCGTTGGCCGAGGCCGACTGGGACAACGCTCCCGAAATGCCGGAAAGCTTCCGTGTCGCAGTGCGCGAAAACTTCAGCGGAACCATCCTACTGGCGGGCAAGTACACCGCCGAACGCGCAGTCCGTGCCATTGAGGCTGGCTGGGCCGACTTGATCGCCTTCGGCCGACCGTTCATCGCCAACCCAGACCTGCCCGAACGGATCGCCAACGACTGGCCGCTCAACACCCCGGACCCGAGCACCATGTACGGCGGCACCGAGAAAGGCTACACCGATTACCCCACCTACCGTAGCTAGTAACCGAACCACGTCTTGCCGTGCAGTCGATCAGGCTGCACGGCAAGACGAGTCGCACCTCGGACGCTCCGCGGCCCAGCCGAACCGCCTACGAGAAACGTTTCATGCGGACCCAACCGCGAAGCCGCCAACGAGGTACGACATGCGCCGACGACGATCACCGATGGGCCGCGCAGCGTTCTGGCCAACTACCCAGCGCATCGGCACAAACTCGCAGGTACGCTAGTCCCTATACACGACAGGATCCGCAACATGTCCGTTCTCCAGCTCCCGGTGTGTCGAACTAGCAACGCCGCCACTGGATGTAGGCCCACGTTTACTAACTACTGTGCAACATCCGTCAGATCGGCGGCCCACCCGCGTAGCATGACCACGAAAGGGATCATAAAATGCTGAGCACTTCACCTGAACGTACTAATTCCCAGAATTCAATAAGTATTGATGTCAACGAGGCATTGAAAGCCCTCGATAACCCTACCCGATTAACGATACTCAGTTGGCTCAAGGATCCGCGAAAAAATTTCCCCGAACAGGATATCGATCCACAAGAAGTCGGCGTGTGCGTGAGTATCATTCAAAAGCATGTCGGCTTATCACAGTCGACAGTGTCGTCATATATGGCAGTTCTGCAACGCGCGCAATTGGTAACCTCCCGACGGATCGGGCCCTGGACGTACTACAAACGGCACGAAAAGAATATTGAGTCGCTGCTGGAAGCCTTGAATGCGCTGATTTAACCGCTGCGCGCTCTCCTTCGCTGACCAACTGAGCACGAGCCAGCCAGGTAATAGCCTGTGGTAAAAGCTACAGCCGTCATTTCACTTTTAACTGAACACGCAAGGACGCGGGGCTACCATCATTAACTGAGACGGCTTGATATCGCTTCGCGCAGCCCAGCCCGGCATCCACGTCAACGCCATACCGTTACAGAGGCAACTCCACTATGTCACCAAGTTCTGACAAACAGATCGGCGCCGCCCCAATCGCTCTTCCCGAACGTTCTCGATACATCCGGCACATGCGGCAGGTCAGTCATTTCGCGGAGTATCGATGACGCCAACGCCTGTAGTATTCAGCGACCTGGACGGTACGCTATACGTTGGTGACGAGCTCGTTCCCGGCGCGCCTGAGGCTGTGACAAGACTCCGAAACATGGGTTGCACGCTCCGTTTTCTCACCAACACCGATACTGTGCCACCACAGACCCTCCAAGAAACACTGCGCGAGCGCGGATTCGACGTTCGTGTCGGCGAAGTTTTCACCCCCGTATCCGCTGCCCTGCAACTCTTTGAAGCAACGCGCGGCCGGATCAACGTATTGCCGGTGGTGTCAAGCGCCTTGCTTCCGACATTTGCCCCCTACCGCCACGCCGGCGGTGCGATCACCCATGTCGTCGTCGGCAACACTCACGACACGCTAACGCATCAGCTACTCGACTTGGCGTTTCGCGCTCTCGAGCGCGGTGCGACCCTTATAGCACTCCAAAGAGGGAAGTATCGAAAACGCCCCGACGGCAACCATATCGACACCGGTGCGATCACGGCAGCGCTTGAGCACGCCACCGGCGTCACCAGCAAACTCCTCGGCAAACCATCACCAGAATTTCTGCGATCCGCCGCAGCGAGCGTGCCCGTCAAGCCGAACGCACTCTGGCTGATCGGCGACCAACCCGCCAACGATATTGCCATGGGAAACGCGGTAGGCGCACACACAATCCAGGTACGCACCGGCATGTATGCCGACCAAATCGACCTTACCCAGACACATCCCGCAGAAACCACTCTGGACTCCATCGTTGACATGCCCGCTTGGCTAACGCGCAACGAGCACCAGCACTGATAGCCATCTAGCCGTACGACGGTGCCTGCGCTGTGAGTGTGGCAGTAACCGGTGTACGCGGCTTTACGGCCCGTGCCGCCAGACGTGCTCATCCACCCCGCGCACCGCCACGCCATCCAAGCGGGCCTGGTCAGCGATGAGCAAACCGCTGGCCCACCGTCAGTTCGGCTGAGAGCGCCCCGCGGCGCCTTCGGCTCACACTGGACCGCCTATGACCGATCAACCGAAAGGCCCTCTGGCACTGGGAAGCCCGTCCCACCCGGCGCCACGAGACCAGCAACCGCGACCCGCCCACAAGCCTGACCCCGTCAACTGCGACCCGGAGTCCGGCGACCATCGCCTTGGACGGAAATCGAGACTAAGACGCTCCAATACCACCTTCCTAGATATAGCGATATCGCGATATCTGGATTAGAATCGTAGGAGTGACGCTCCGATCGGCAATTAATCTGCGAGGGCCGCAACTGACGCGGCGCCCAGCGAAAGTCGCCCAGCTGCTACTTGCCGGGTCGGCGTGCGTCGCTGCGATAGTATTCGCCGCAACGGCGACAGCTGAGGATTCTGCTAGCGATGCTGGAGCTGAATCGCCCAGCATCAGAATGACACTCGGCGAGACGACGACCAAGACGACGGCTCCTTCTGAACCTCGCACGCCGTTCGCTGAGCCAGCCGTCAAGGCAATGGTGCCCTGCGGATTCACATTCGGCTGCTGAGCGTGCCCAAGAGACTGCCAAGGTCATCCCAATCGATCCAAACGACAGACCCAGTCTAGCCACCCGGATCTTTCATCCGAAACCCGTGAAGTGGAAGGTGTTTCGTGATCAGCAAGGACATGCCTGAGGCTGGGCGGCCGTCGCTGATGGCCATGTCTAATGATTTGACCACCAAGGTGGCAATCGCCTTCGAGGCTATCGGTCAGCCGACGATGCTGCGACTGACCCTGTCGATGACAGCGCAGCAGTGCAACAGCCTTCGCTGCTGCGGTGTTGGACATATAGCATTGACCTGCAACTTATTTGGAACGAGATGCTGTAGCAGGGGCTGACCAGATAATCGACTGTGACCGCACCGCAGTGGACGTTGGAGCCACTCTGGTCCGGGCAAGTGTAGATGCCGGTCAGCCGTATCAGGGACCGACTTGGTGCGGGGGCTTCCTCGTCGGGACACCTTGGCGCACTTGGTGTTCGATGTCGTTTTGCTTGGTCCACTGAGAAGGGTGACCGGGTAGATGCCCAGATTGCCGGCGGACTAGCTCGGTGAAGTTCCCCGAGAGCGTGGAGGCATCGACAATAGGGGTCGAGATGCCAGAGAAACGGAAGAAGTACGACTAGGAGTTCCGTGAGGGTGCGGTCCAGATCGTCGAAGAAACGGGTAAGCCGGATCGCCCAGGTTGCTCGTGACCTGAGCGCGTATGAGGGCACGCTGGGTAGCGCGGACACGGGCGGCCCGCGAGGGTCGCGGTGAGCTGACCCAGTCTAGCTGTATGTATCGCGCCAGTGGATCATATCTTTGAGTTCGCGAAAGTCGAATCCGTCTGCGTCCGGGTGGATTTCAGTGGTAAAGAACGTTACCCCCATACTCGCAAATGCGTCGGCGTCGGCGCGGCCTGTCCAGTGCACTGCGCGTTCAATCGCCGACTCATCGCGCCCTACTACCTGTGCCAACTCGCCAAGCAGTGCATTCTTACGCCGGTACTCGGCGGGGCTGGCGAACGTATGCCAGATGTCGGCGTACCGTGCCACCAAAGGCAGCGTGCGGCGCACCCCCATGCCGCCGATGAGAATCGGGATGCTGCGTGTCGGAGCCGGTATCAGTTTGTCGAGCCGCTCGCTTATGCGTTTCAGGCTGCTCTCAAATAGGTCCATCCGTGACTTGACGGTACCGTACTCGTAACCGTAAACGACGTAATCCTTTTCATACCAACCGGATCCAATCCCCAGAATCAGGCGGCCATCGCTGATGTGATCGACTGTGCGGGCCATGTCAGCGAGAAGATCCGGATTGCGGTAACCGACACCAGTTACGAGCAAGCCGATCTCGGCGCGTGAGGTGATCTCGCCCCATGAGGCCAGCGACGTCCAGCCTTCGAAATTATTGACGTCGGGCTGCACGGGTAGGAGCTCGGGCAACCCGTCGGAGGTCGGGGCGGTTGCGGGTTTATGGAAATGGTCGTAGCCGAAGATTGCGTCTACGCCGAGTTGTTCAGCGGTGATCACTGCGTCGCGCCATGTGCGGTAGTCAGGGGTGTCTCCTGGCCACAGCTGCACACCGACGCGAATAGGCAGGTTCCGACGGCTAGACATATTGATATACCTCATATTTCAATGGGATGAGCAGGACACTTATTAATCGATGCACGCTGCATTCGGCTCCCGTGTGATCGGAATTGATGGCAGCATGGACTGTGCGGTTAGCTGGTGTTCAGACGGCGGTGCGGCCGCCATCTACAGCGAGGGTGACCCCGTGGATGTAGCTGGCTTGGTCGCTCGCCAAGAACACAATCGAGTTGGCGATTTCTTCAGCCTGCGCGGGACGGCCCGCGGGAGCAGGGCCAACCAGCCTGCGAAGCCCCTCACCCATAGCTGCGGTGCCTTCGGTGAATGTCGGTCCTGGACTGACCGCGTTGACCCGTATGCCCCGCGGTCCGTACTCGGCTGCCCACGTTTTGGTGAGGGATACGACCGCAGCTTTGCTGGCGCCGTACAGACTGGTTCCGACGTTTCCGTACTCGGCGACCATCGTAGTGACATTGACGATCACGCCATTGCCGCGTTCGGCCATCTTGGGGGCTAGTTCGGCTACCAAGAAGAACGGAACGCGAACGTTGAGATTGAACACCGCGGTGAAATCTTCTTCGGTCATCGATTCGGTTGGTCCGAACGGATAGACGCCGGCGTTGTTCACCAGCACGTCGATATGGCCGAGCCTTGTAACAGCCTCAGCAGCGAGCAGCCTCGCGGATTCGGCGTCGTGCAGGTCACTGCTGAGAAACTCGGCCTTGCCGCCCGTGGACTCGATCTCTCCTACTACCTGTTGCCCACGCTCCGCGTTCCGGCCTGACACTGCCACTACGGCACCGTGACTAGCCAGAGAGACGGCAACAGCCCGCCCGATTCCGCTAGTTCCGCCGGTGATGAGAACGCGTGCCTCGGACAGTTGGACAGCCATCGTTCATCCTGCTTTCTTATGGTCGACCGGATTGTGTGCCGCGGCCAAGGTTTTCTTCGTACTATCACGTGCGACCAATGAGTGTGCGGACGACGGTCAAGCGTTACAAGTCTCGGCCGTCCCGCAGAGTGCTATAGGGTTCAGCGTGGCGATGCTCGCGCTGGAGCACCGTGTGTGCAGGGTCTGCTGGCAAGCCGATCCCGAGTGGAAGGACAAGTATTGCGTTCGTCGGGCTTACGACCCCGCCCACCGCGAACTGGACACCGCGGGCGGACTGACACATCCGGCCAGTTCTAGCGATGAGGAGGTCGTCCCGATGAGCAATTCAGAACGCGTGACGTTCGCTGGCAGTAGCGGTTCGCTGTCTGGGCGGCTGGAGACTCCAGAACAGCCGCCCACGACGTGGGCGGTATTCGCGCACTGCTTTACCTGTGGAAAAGACAACTCGGCTGCGGCGCGAATCTCTCGTGCCCTCACCGGCAGTGGTATCGGCGTCCTACGCTTCGACTTCACGGGGTTGGGGGACTCCGAGGGCGACTTCGCCGCGACAGGATTCAGTTCCAATGTCGATGACTTGGTGTGTGCAGCCGACTTCATGCGAGCGAGCCACGGTGCGCCAACGATGCTGATTGGGCACTCCCTCGGTGGGGCTGCGGTGCTTGCGGCGGCGTCGCGAATCAATGATGTCAATGCCATTGCCGTTATTGGTACACCGGCAGATCCCGGTCACGTAGCGGGCCTGCTGCGCCAGTCACGCGACGACATCGCGGCAGGTGAGGCGACTATATCTATCGCCGGTCGCGAGTTCCGTCTGCAGCGGCAGTTCCTCGACGACATCGCAGCACAGCCCCAGCGGGAACGTATCCGAGCGGCCGACGCTGCACTCCTAGTGTTGCACTCGCCGACCGACCAGGTGGTCTCAGTCGACAATGCCCGAGAGATCTTCGACATCGCGCGGCACCCTAAATCCTTTGTCGCACTTGACGGCGCTGATCATCTGCTCAGCTGCCGCGACGACGCCGAGTACGCCGCTACTGTGATAGCTGCCTGGGCTGGCCGTTACCTGAAGCACCATGCGAGCACAGCTCTGACTCGCAGCGGCCCTCCGCCTAGTGACGACGGTGTCGTACGGGTCGCAGAGCGGGGTGATGCGGGAAGTCTCACCCAGGACATCACGGTCGGCTCGCACCGCCTTGTTGCGGATGAACCTCGTCCGATCAGCGACGACATGGGCCCCACCCCGTACGACCTATTGCTCGCCGCGTTGGGAGCCTGTACGTCGATGACGATCAGGATGTACGCCGAACGCAAACGATGGCCACTGGAAAGCGTGGTTGTCGATGCCCGCCATTCCCGTGTCCACGCGCAGGACTGTGCCGAGCTCGACAAAACGAAAGGGTTCATCGATCGCATTGAACGTCACATTATGTTGCAGGGACCACTGAGCGCCATCCAACGCGACAGGCTCATGGAGATCGCCAGCAGGTGTCCAGTGCACCGCACTCTCCGCTCCGAAGTGGACATTCGCACCACCGGGCGACTCCGTGACAGTAATCATTCCCAGCTTTCACCAGCATCCTCCATCATCGGCGACCGCTGAGTCACCCACGAGCCCGAAGCGCGGATCATGGGCCGCGAACGCTTCATCGCATGAGCCCATTGCGTCCCGTTGGCGTCGTGCGGATTAATGTCCGGTACAGAAGTGGTGACAGGATAGTTTGCGCGAATGCGCATCCGACCGGGCACCGTGGTGCGCCGGAACCGCCCACAGGTAGCCCGAACCCCGCGGCGATGAGCTCGAAACGACTGCGTTGCTGTGCCGCAAAGTACGCCGATACTTTTCTCACGAACGCGATATCGCGTTCCTTCTCGGCGATCCCCGTACGGAACCGGGTGCCAACTCGGCACGCTCGATCGCGGTCAGCCACCATCCGGTGGAACCCTGTGCGCATCGGTGGCAGCGCCGTCCCGGAGCCTTTCGGCCGCCACCCATTTACGTAACAGGTGCTCGTGAACATTGAGCTCCCGGCCGATCTCGGCGACCGGCTGGGCCACCATCAATCGCCCGCCGAGCGGCCTGAGCCTTGAACTCCGCCGTGAACGACCGACGAGTCCTGGACATACCCACATCCTCCCAGCGGAACCCCGTGCCCCGCTATCTCGGGTGTCCACTGAAACCGGGGAGGCTCACCATACACCAATGCCGCTGACCAAGAGCGTAAGCATGCAAATAGTTGCGCACGAATAGGTTTGGTCAAGTTACTCGGGACGAAGCCCGCTGCGACCTTCGCAAGCCGATGCCCGAGTCAAATAGCGCCTACCAACAACTGTGGCGCCATCCCCGCACGATCGCGCGTGCTTGCCAGGCGCCGGGACTGCTTCATTTGGCCCGCAGGTGGCACTCTGTGGTTGTAAAAGGGCGTCACCGCCAATCCTTGAAAGCCTCAAGTAGTTGCGCGCGGAATTCCGGTGCCAACTCGCTTTCACGGATCCGGCCGACCGTGCTGATAGTGACCCGAAACTGCTGCAGGTAGTTATCGCATCCGTCGCATTCGAGCAGGTGCTCGTCGAAGCGCGCCCGCGTTTCGAGGTCGAGTGAGCCGTCCAGATAGGCAGTGACAATTTCGACGAGCTCGTTGCAATCGAGTGGGTTCACGACGCATCTTTCAGGTAATTTTCGAGAGCCTCTCGAATGACCGCACGGCCACGATGAAGCAATACCCGCTGGTTCGCAGCGCTGATCTCGAGTAGTGCACAGACCTCATCGGAATCGAGACCGAGCATGTCGCGCATCGTCACGACAATGCGCTGACGCTCAGGCAAGGTATCGAGATTGCGCTTGGCGACGTCGGTGAGTTCTCTGCTGAGAGCCGAGCCCTCAGGGGTGTCCGGGAAAGGAGTCGGTGTCTCCTCCGCCTTCCAGTGCCCGGGTAGCTCGTCGCCAGCAGCACGGAACCGCTCGGGGTCAACTGTGCCGCCGGTGAACGCTTTGATCTGAGTGTCGACGTGCCTGCGTTCCTTGAGCCCTCTAGTCTTGGCGATATTGACAAGAACCGTAAAAAGCCAAGTACGTAGGGACGACCGTCCCTCGAATCTGTCCAAGCCCTTGAGGAGCGCGATCCACGTCTCCTGCACGACGTCCTCGGCATGCTGCTCACTCGGCACGTAGCCACGTGCCACCCGCAGCATCGCCGGAGTGTGACGATCGACCAACCGAGCAAAAGCTCGATGGTCGCCGGCGCGAAGTGCAGCGACCAAAGCGCCCTCGTCTTCCGAAACCGTGGCTGCGGTCATGGTCACTCAGCGACTGTACCTACCGGTATAGCGATGGCGCTACCGACGGCTCAGCCATACCCGTCATACCTCTATTGACCGGGATTCCCAATCGGGTGCGAGCCGAATTGCCTACATTTCGGCAGGCCTGCGCTCTCGAACGATTTGGTGAAATACATGTACAGTTCGGCCGGACGATGCGCCGCGTGGTCTCGTCCTTGATAGCAGTAAGGAAAGTTATCACACCGCAGGTCAAGGCGGTCAGGCGGGCATCGGTCGCGCCTGCTGCGCGCGGCGTCTCGATGCGGCGGGGGCGAGGACAGTGAGGCTGGTCGTGCTGCCAGGGTGTGGTGGGCATTGAGATGCGGGCACTGGATGTCTGCGCGGGCTGGTGTTGGCGGCGGACGGAGGGCGAAGCGTAGGGAGCGGCGCGGACGGGAGCGCCAGCGGACGGGAGCAGAGCGAGCGTAGCGAAGCCCGCAGGTAGCCGCCGGATTTCTACGGGCTTCGGAGACGAATGCTGCAACGGCCATCAGCTATGGGCCTGCACAGTGGCGGTGGGACTCGTAGGCTGGCGGTTGTGAGCGGGGTTCTGACGCAGCGTGCACGGCGAGAGGCGGAGGCACGGCTGGCTGGGTTGCCGCGGTTGGCGCATGTGCGGGGTGTCGCGGCGGCTGCCGAGCGGTTGAGTCGACGTTTCGATGCGGACACAGCGGACTGCTTGGTGGCGGCGGCGTGGCTGCACGATATCGGCTACGCACCGTCGGTGCGCCAAACCGAGTTTCATCCTCTCGACGGCGCGAAGTTTGCCCGGTGGGCGGGTTTTGGGGAATTGGTCGCGTCGTTGGTGGCGTTTCACACCGGTGCGCTCGCGGAGGCTGCTGAGCGAGGCGTGTCGGGTTTATCGGCGTTCGGCGATCCACCCAGCGATGTTCTGGATGCGTTGACCTTTTGCGATCTCACGACCGGACCTGACGGGTTACCGATACCTCCGCAGGATCGCCTGAGCGACGTGTTAGCGCGCTACGGGCCCGAGGATCCGGTGCACCGGGCGGTCGACGCAGGTCGCGACGAGTTGCTGGCGACAGTAGGACGGGTACGCGCCTGGAAGTAGCCGCCCTTACTGCTCGCGGATCAGCCGAGGTAGGGAGCGTCGCGGTGTTGCAGGTAGTGGTCGATGCGCAGCCGCATCGATGGGTGCATGTCCAGGCCGGTCATGTCGTCGGGATGGGTCCAGGCGATTTCGGTGCTTTCATCGTCGATCGCCAGGGTTCCGCCGAGCACCTTGGTGGTGAAGGACAGCGAGAACTGTTGGCGGACTTCACCATCGGAGAACGCGACCACGTGCTGCGGGTTGGTGTAGACACCGACCAGTCCGGTGACTTCGACGTCAAGCCCGGTTTCTTCTTTGACCTCGCGTACCGCGGTATCGGCGATGGTTTCGCCGATGTCGTGTCCACCGCCGGGTAGCGCCCACAGGGTGTTGTCGCGGCGTTTGATGAGCAGGATGCGTCCCTGTTCGTCAGTGACGATGGCCGAAGCCGAGGGGACGACACTGTTGGGCTGCGGGGCGTTGGGGTCGTTGTAGTAGTCGGTGCGCATCGATGGGTTCAGCCTTTCGCGGTCAGGGGTGTGGCGTTGTCCCATACCTGGGTGAAGGCCTGTTCGAGGGTGGCCCAGAGGCGGGGTTCGTGGTGGCGCGATAGCACGAGGACGGGGTTGTTGCGTCCGGGTGAGCCGTAGATGTGGAAGTTGACGATCATCGCATCGTCGACGCGGAAGATCGACGTGTAGAGCGTGGTGTCGTGGGTGCGGATGTTCAGTCCTGGGGTGCCGGCGTGGGGGGTGAGCAGTTCGACGGAGGTGCGGCATCGGGCGATGACGGCTTCACCGATCCCCTCGTCTTGACCGCGCAGGATCGTGGTGGCGGTGTCGGGGTTACCAACGAGAAATCGCACTGCAACGCCGCGGGCGGCGGCGTCGAGGAGGGTGTCGAGGAATCCGTCGAGGGTGTCGAAGAGGAACGTGGCGGCCAGGACGAGGATGTCGATGCTGGTGGTGGCGTCGGCGAAATGCTGCTGCCATGCGGTGATCGGTAGCTGGGTGCGGCTGGCATACAGCGTCGCGGTGAACGGCCCACCCGATGACGTTGTCGCCAGTGGGTGCGCAGTGGAGGGCGGGTATTGGTTGGGCCACAGGTCGTACGGGGTGCAGTCGAGCACATCGGCGGCCCGGTGGGCGTTGTGTTCTCGGACCTTGTAGTCACTGTCGGCCAGCCAGCGTCGCACTGTCTTGATATCCACACCCACGGCAGTGGCGAACCGTGCGTGGGATAGGCCCTTGGCCCGTAGCCGCTGTGCGAGGCGCTCGTTGGGGATCGTCACGGCCTCAGCATCGTCGTGATCGTCCATCGTGTCAGCGCACATCTTCCCGTGTCGATTCTGTCCATCCTCTACGCGTGGTTCCTAGTTTGCCATGGGTCCGTCGCCACTCCGTGACGGTAATGCCCGTGCGACGTCCGCTGGTGTGTCTCGGTCGTGTCTGAAACGTCCGAGGCCGTGTCGGCAATGCCTGTAAATGTCCCTCGCTACGTCCCCGGTGTCCACGTGAACTGTGCCCAGCATTCGAAACGGGTGCAAGCAGATCATGAAAGGACCAGTAGGACAATGCGTTTGAGAATCGATACGTCAGGAACCCGGTTCATCGTCACCCGTGCGGCTGAGCCAAGGCTGAACTTCGAGACCGGCAGCCCGAAAGTCGACACCGCCACCGGGGTGCCGCTGTTTGCCACCCAGGTGCTGGCGTTGGATGACACCGGCGGTGAAGTCCTCAACGTCACCGTCGCAGGTGACCCGAAAGTGACAGTCACGCAACCAGTCTCAGTGTCGGGGTTGGTGGCCATCCCATGGGCACAAGGCGATCGCAGTGGTGTGGCGTTCCGAGCCGACGCGATCAGCCCCACCACCCCGAACGGTGCTGGGTCGAGTGAGCAGGCCCGTCCGCAGAAATAACCGCTGAGCGGGTTGGGGCGCGCGTTGAGCAGATCGTCGCGCCCCACCCCCGGGGAACTCCTGCCGACCATTTCGCTCGCGAAGGGCACCTGACATGGCATTAAACAATAGGAACACCAACAACACTGAGCAGAATAATGATGATGACTGGTTCGGGGATCTGGTCATGTCTCTGTTCACCGCGGCCGGATATCTGCTGTGGTGGGCGGCGCTGTTCCCGGCCATCAGCCTCCCCATCATCGCCAGCCTCGCACTCGGCATCACCCATGGCCCGCGTGCGGGCCTAGTCTGCGCGCTCGCACTGAGCGTCGCGTATGCAGGCTGGGCGTGGCTCGATCGAGGCTCGTTTCGCGGCTGGGTGACCGAACCGGTACGCCGACGGTGGCTGACCTGGTCGCGCTACACCCGCAGCTGGGAATCGACATGCACCCTGCACGGCCTGGCCGCCCGCCTCGGCGAACGCACCCTCACACCCACACTGCGCTACGTGCGCATCGGCAGAACCACCGATGTGTTGGCGGTGCGGATCGTCACCGGCCAATCGACGGCCGACTGGCACAAGCAATCCGATGCGTTGGCCGCCGCGTGGCGCGCCGACCGGATCACCATCCGCGCGACCGCCCCCGGCGAACTGAAGATCACGTTGATGCGCGGGGATGTGCTCGCCGAACCCATTGGTCTGCCGATACCCACCGCGGTGACCCCGGTGGATCTGGGGGCCGTGCCGGTGGGGATCACCGAAACCCGCCACAGCTGGCAGCTACCGCTGCTCGGCCATCATGTGCTGATCGCGGGAGCCACCGGCGCCGGGAAAGGCTCGGTGTTGTGGTCGCTGATTGCCGGGATCGCCCCAGCGGTGAAAACCGGGCTGGTGCGGTTGTGTGTCATCGATCCCAAAGGCGGCATGGAACTGGGCTCCGGGGCACCGATGTTCACGGTGTTCACCCACGACGCCACCGACACCACCCTGGAACTCCTCCGCCAACTCGTGACGGTGATGCACGCACGGGCCAACCGGCTGCGTGGCCACACCCGGCTACACACCCCGACATCGGCTGAGCCGTTGTTTGTAGTGGTGATCGATGAGATCGCCGCGTTGACTGCGTATGTGACCGACCGCAAGGTCCGCACCGAAATTGAACAACTCCTCGGCCTGCTGCTCTCCCAAGGCCGCGCAGTGGGGATCAGTGTGGTGGCCGCGGTGCAAGACCCGGCCAAAGACACCCTGCCGGTGCGGCAGCTGTTCACCGTGCGGATCGGGTTGCGGCTGACCGAAGCCACCCAAACCACCATGGTCCTCGGGCAAGGAGCCCGTGACGCCGGGGCGGAATGCGACCGGATCCCCGACACCGCCCCGGGTGTCGGGTACATGCTGATCGACGGCACCGCTCAGCCGCAGCGGGTGCGGGCCTTCCACGTCACCGACCACGACATCACCACCCTCGCGCGCCGCTTCCGCCGCCCCACCAGCCGAGCAAGCAGCACCCGCCGGCCACGCGCCACCGATGCCGGCCACACTTCGGGTGAGGGCAACAGTGAACAGCGTTGATTACCTGGGCCAGCTCGCCCTGCCCGGGGTGCCGGACACGGTCGACACGGCGAAGGTGGTCGAGCAGATGGTGCGCCGAGCATCTTCGATGGGGTTCGAATCATGGTGGCGGCGAGCCGAATCAGTTGGATTCTGCGCCCACCCCATCCAACTCGTCGGTGCCGATGAATACAGGCGGGATCGGGTGGTGTGGACGCGGTGCAATAATCGCCGCGCCCACATCTGCCCCTCCTGCTCGGACCTCTACGCTCGCGACACCTGGCAACTCGTCCATGCCGGCGCCGCGGGCGGGCATCACGGCATGCCCATCACGGTGGCCGACCGGCCGCAAGTGTTCCTCACCCTTACCGCCCCCAGCTACGGGGCCGTTCATGCGGCCACGCGCGGTGGCGACGGCAAGCGCGGCATGTGTCGGGATCATCACCGCATCGGTGGCTATCGCCGCTGCCCTCATGGAAAACCGTTGTGGTGCAGCACCGTCCATGATCATGGCGAAGGCCGTGTCGGTCAGCCGCTCTGTAGCGAGTGCTACGACTACGTCGGGCATGTGCTGTTCACCTGGCACCTACCTGAACTGTGGCGCCGCTTCACCATCACCCTGCGACGCGCCCTACACAAAGAACTGAAAGCCACAGGTGTGGATCCGGACGGGGTGCGGGTCAGCTTCATCAAAATCATTGAACTGCAAGTCCGCGCCATCCCGCACATCCACGCCCTGATCCGCCTCGATCCGCACGAGAACGGTGACGACCCGGATCAGACCGATTGGGAATCACCCACCAGTGCAACCAAACTTGCCGCCATCATCGAGCACGCGGCCCGCACCGTGACGCTCGCCCTGACCGATCCCACCACCGACAGCGCCGTGCGGAGGATCAGGTTCGGTACGCAGATCGACACCCAACCCCTCACCGCATCCTCGGCTCCCGAGAAAACGGGTTCGGCTGAGCAGAATTCAGGTATCGCCGGGTCACTGTCAGGGAGGCGGGTGGCGCGCTATCTCGCCAAGTACGTCACCAAGTCCCTGGCCGACCTCGGAATCAGCGCACGACGCCTCTCCACCGAAGCGATCGGCGACCTGGACGTGTCCGAGCATGTGCGTGCCATCCTGACCACCATCAGCGCGCTCGCCGACAAAGGACTCAGCGGGATCAGACGGTGGCTGCACACTCTCGGGTTCCGCGGTCACATCACCTCCAAGTCCCGCCGCTACTCCACCACCATGACCGCCCTACGGCAACGGCGCGCCACCTGGACCCGCGAACAACAATCGAAGAGCACTGCACAACACCCTGATCAGAGACCGTATAGGGGTTCCAGCGGCGCTGTTGACGATGACGATCTGGTCGCGTGGGAATTCGACCGCGCGGGGCACGCGAGCCTCGGCGAACGCACACTGATCATCAGCGCCTCACTACGCCGCATCCAGCAGCGTCATACCGCGCGCGAGGCAAGACAGCCCCGCCGTGGCGCTCCTGTCGAGGTGCTCGATGGTTAGCCCACAACCCCACACCGCCAAGAATGTCCGAGACGAAAGATCGTACAGCCGTGAAGAGTTCACCGAATGGCTCACGGAATCGTGCGAACGCCAACAGGTATCGGTTGCCGTCACCAACCCCACCGTGCTGGCTGACATCGCGATGTTGCTGCGGTAAACCACGAGTAGTCGATCCCGCCGAGCATGACGAAGCGCCTATATGGCACTGTTCTTCTCCTGGATGCAAGAACTCCAAGCTGAGTTGTGACGGGTGATGTCAACGCCAGCGCCGCGTGCGGGCGAACCACGGTTCGAGCCTTGACATCACCCGTCACGACCCGCACCGTCGCCTGCGACCAGAGAAGACGAGGGGACGGTTGTTGTTGTCGTCGATGTAGTGCTTTATCGATGGTCTCGGTCCGGCGGCGACATCAGGAGTCGTCGGGGAGAGTGGAAACCGACGTCGATCTGTGACGCTGGGCGTCAGCTGTTCTCGCCGCGAATCTGAGGGCGGTATATCCCTGGGAGACGACCTGCCGGCCGCACTATTGAGGGCAGTAAGTGCTGCGGTTCAGCCTGCGATGACTCGGCGCACGTCGCTGCTCGTCGAGCTGTTTGGTGCCCGATTCCGGGCATTGTCACTGCGAGCGGCTTCGGTGATCGGCACCTCACCTTCCGTCCCGTCCGCCGCCGTAGTCGGCGCGTAGACGTCGACTTCGGGGAAGCGGTGGCGTAGCCGCGTGATGAGGAACTGGGCCCGGTCGATGTCGCGGCGAAGCTCGGCGGTGACCGAGCGCATCTCTTGTGCCCGTGCCGGGTGGTGCCCGCAGGCCCCTTCACGCTCGGCGACCGCCAGCCTCCGTGTCATGTCGCGAAGCTGCTCGTTGATGGCGGTGATCAGCAGCGCGGCCTGAGCGACATTCGGATCGGTCATGAGGATTATCGTGTCACTTCTGCGGTGACCTGGTGTGCCAGCGGACTACCTTCGCCGGCCGTCTGAGGTTCATAGTTCTGTTGGTTGACGGCGATCGGACTGGACATGGATCCTGGTGGCCGATGATCGAGATTGCCGAGCAGACGGTGTTGGCCGAGGTTGAGCGCAGACTGATCCAGGAGTTTCCCGGGGTCACGTTGGCGGATGTTGATGCTGCGGTCCGTAAGGCTCACGCTCGGTTTGATGCGAGTCCGATTCGAGATTTCGTTCCGCTGTTCGTCGAGAAGCACGCGCGCAGCCATCTTGCACAGCATCACATGGCAACCAGCGCCTAATTCCGCTTGGGTCGAGTCGCCCCCTGCCGTCAAGACCGGGGGGCGGAGCCATGCGGACTCTGATCGCTTACACCTATTTAGCCCAGTTAACAGCAACGGCCGCGATACTCTGCCGGTTGACGTTGCCGTCAATCGGAAGGTGATCAGTGGCAGGGTTCGATGACAAGTTCCGCAGCGACCTTGCTGCGCATCTCGCGCGCTTCGCCGCTGCGCCGATCCTGTTCGCTGGGTCGGGGGTTTCGCGGCGATATCTCAACATGCCGGACTGGCAGTCACTGCTGGAAATGCTGGCAGGCATGACCGACCGTGAGTTCAGTTACTACAGGTCGACCGCCAGCGAAGACCTGCCGAAGATTGCCGAGCTACTCGTGGAGCCGCTCAAGGACAGGCTGTGGACTGCCAAGGAGAAGCCGCTGCGGAATAAGCACTCCGACAAGCTGATTCGACCCGACAGCGCGCTCAAGATCTATGTCGCCGAGGTTCTGAAGGACATAGGTTTAAAGAGTTCGATTCCCAGAGCGCTGAGGTCAGAGGTCGATGCACTGAGTAACGCCAAGGTCGACGCGATCATCACGACGAACTACGACCCGTTCCTTGAGACGGTCTTCCCCGACTATCGTGTGTTCGTCGGGCAGGATGAGCTTGTCTTCTCCGATCCGACTGGAATCGCCGAGATTTACAAGATCCACGGCAGTCTGGACGACCCGAACAGTTTAGTCATCACAGAGTCCGACTACGCAGTGTTTCGCGACCGCAACGCCTACCTCGCGGCGAAGCTCCTGACGTTCTTCGCCGAGCATCCGGTGATCTTCATCGGCTACAGCATGACCGACAGCAACGTCCAGTCGATCCTTGGAAGTCTTGCCAGTTGTCTCACCGACGAGCACATGTCGCGGTTGCAGGATCGGTTGCTGTTCGTGAACTGGCAGGAAGGTAGCCAGCATTCGATGGTGCCGACGGTTATTGGTGCCAATGCCCACAACGTGCCCGTTCGCGCGATCACCGTGCCCGACTTCCAGGCGATCTTCGATGTCCTAGCCGCTCTCGATCAGAAGATTCCGAGGCGGACCCTGCGCCAGATCAAGGAGAAACTGTACAAGCTCGTACTCGACAGTGAGGCTCAGGACAGGCTCCTGCACGTGACCGACCTCGACGCAGTTGTTGACGACGATGCAGAGTTCGTCGTCGGAGTGGGAGTTATTGCCGCGGTTCAGAAGCGTGGATACAAGATGGTCGCCCGCCAGGATCTCTGCCACGACGTGCTGCACGAGACAGCGGAATTCGATTCTGACTTCGTGGTGAAGATGACGCTGCCCGAGATGATGAGTCGTGCCGGCAATTTCCCGATGTACAAGTATCTGAGGGCGGCGGGGTATCTCGACACCAGCGGGCACATCAAGGACGACCAGGACATCTCACCAAAGTTGCTGAAACGCATTCAGGACACCAGCAACCTGCGGCCCAGCACCAGCATTATGCGCAAGGCGAAAACTCTTGCGCAGACACATAAGTCGCTCAAGGGGATGATCCAGTACTGCACGACCGATGAGGTGCTGGCACACTTCGGGGCGTTCGCGCACACCGCAATAGAGCCTCGGGTGCTCAAGAACTTCCTAATCGAATGTGAGAATGAATACACCGACGAGGACGGCAAAATGACCTCACAGTTCACGAAGGCGGTGTGCATCTACGACCTACTCAAGTACGGTCCCAAGGCGGACTGGACCGCTGCGTGAGTCCGATCTCGCCGGCTCCGGAGACCGTGACCATCTCCCATGGTTCTGCGGCAGTGGTGTCGTTGGGCTGGGAACTACAGCCGCGTAATTCCGCAGGTAGAGGGCCCGGTATCGACACTCCGACCTTCATGTGTGAAAATCGCACACATGGACCACGTAACGCTTGGACACCGTGTTGCCCGAGCGCGAGAAGACGCGGGCATCCCTCAGAGCAAACTCGCTGAGCTGGTCGACATGGAGCGCACGGCGCTGGTTCGTGCCGAGAAGGGCGAACGCAAACTCGCCATGACCGAGATGGTCGCCATCGCAGAGGCGCTGAGGCGTCCGCTCGCCTTCTTCGTCAACGAGCCGCTGCCAGCAGTGGTCAGCCGCCGGTCAGACAGCGCCCGACCCGATGAGACCTCGCGGGCCCTCGACGACGAGATCGAGTTGTTCGCCAGCGATACGCGGACGCTGCTCGACATGGGCCTGCTTCATCCCGTCAAGCGGGACCAGGAGGCACGTACCCCGCACACTCACCAGGATGCCGAGCAATTGGCGAGGCACGTCCGAGACCAGCTCGATATCGGCAATGAGCCCGTACACCACCTCGCGCACGTGTGCGAACGATTGGGGCTGTACACCTATGCGGCGTCGCTGGGCGAGAACGGACCTGACGGTGGGTGCGTTGAGGTCAGCCACGGCGTGGCGGTTGCCGTTGTCAACGGGCACGTTCGCTCTGGTCGACGGCGTATGACCCTCGCGCATGAACTCGGGCACTGGCTGTGTGGCGACGCCTATGACGGGTCACCAGGTGATGATCACGAGAAGATGATCATGTCATTCGCCATCCACTTCCTCGCTCCTCGTGCAGGAGTGGTAAAGGTCTGGAACGAACACAGCGAATGGAGCACCCGTGACCGTGCACTCGCTGTCGGAGCACAGTTTCGGCTGAGCTGGAAGGCGGCGGTCGGTCAGTTAAAGAACCTGGACCTCATTTCATATGAGGTGTTTCAGTCTCTACTGGACCATGAACCCCGCCACGGGGATTACGTTCGGCTGGAACTATCCTGGGACGACGAACCGAAATGCCCTTATCTTTCACCAGGGTTCGCCGCCGCATGTGTAGAGGGCTACACATCCGGTCGATTGACCGCCGCCAGGACAATCGAACTGCTTCGCGCAACGATGACCCGCGACGATCTTCCAGAGCGGGAAACGGAATCTCTCGCCAGCCTACGAACGCTGTTCGCGGTCGGTGGGGACTGACCCCGCCGCGCAATGGGTGATGGACACCAGCACATTCACCCATTTCTGCCGCGCCGGTCACAGCGGTGTCCTTGAGCGCTTGGCTCCTCAGGGCATCGTGCTGGTGCCGCGCGAGGTCGAAGTGGAGATCGACAAGGCAAGAAACCTCCATCCTGGTGTGCCTTCTGTGGATTCGGCAGCGTGGGCAGAGCGGATATTCATGAATGACGACGAACAATGGACAGCACTGCACGTCAAAGTGGTGCTTGGGGGCGGCACTGGTGAGCACATGGGCGAGTGCGCCGTCATCGCCTGTGCCAAACATCGTGGACTGGTTGCAGTTCTCGATGAACGCGCGGCAGTGGAACAAGCGAAACTGCGCCACATACCGTTCATCGATACGATGCGGCTGGTCGCGCAAGCTCACACCGAGATCTTCGACCGAGACCAAAACCAGACTATCGCTCTGATCGATGCCCTACTCGCCACAGATATGCGCCTGCCCGTGAGATCCGGCGCTGAGCTGTTCAGGTGACCCGGTTTCACACTGCCGGTCAGGTGTCACTCATGGCTGATCATGGCGCACCGGTCGCCAGGACTGATCTGCACAGTGCGCCCTCTGTGATCCGATGCTAAGTCGGCAGCGCCTGTCGCCGTTGACCAGGACGCCTGGCATGAACGACGAAATAGCAAGTCGGACACCAGCCGGATTGTCACACGGGTCCAATCTGGAACAGTTTGCGACAGTCGTGCCTGCGCGACAGAAGCGCGATCTACACACGCCAAACTGGCTGGACGCGGTTGATGTCGAGGCCGCGGGAGCCGGGGGTGCCGGGTGCGATGACGGCGTGGTCGAGTACTGATTTGATGATGGCTTGTTGGCGGTCGATGTCGAGGCCGTCCCATTGGCCGCGTAGCGCGTTGCCGGTGCCCACGAGGTCCACTATTGAGCTGGTGTCGGTGGCTTTTGCGATGTCGCGGCGGGTTTGGGTGATGCGGTTGGTGATGGGGTCGCGGGCAGCGATCCATTCCCGTGCGGTCACCGCGCCCTCGGCATAGAGTGCGGCGAGCTCGTCGAGGCGGGCCTGGTCGGCTTCTAGCTGCGCAGCGAGCGCGGCGACATCAGCGTCGACTCTGGCTTTCCCGTTCAGGGCGTCGGCGAGCTGCGGGGAGTCCAGTCGGGTCAGTACCGCGTCAGTCAACAGTTCTTCGACTGGTTGCGCGACCACGGTGAGTCGGCCGCAGCCGCCGTGGTCGGGGCCTTTGAGGCAGACGTAGCGGCGGACTCGGTTGGTTGGATTGTTGTGGCGGGCTTGGGAAAACAAGCGGTTCCCGCAGCGTCCGCAGCGCAGCATCCCAGACAGTAGGTAGGTGCGTGGGGCGCGGGTCTTGGTCACTGAGCGGGCAGTCATCCGGGCGAGGATGCGGTCCCGCTCGGCGGGGGTGATGATCGCCGGCCACGCCGCGGGACCGATCACCTCCCCGTGATGCTCGCGCAACCCGGCAATCCGTCCTGAGGCCAGGATGTGGCGGACGGTGGTGGTCTGCCACGACGTGGACGCGGGCGGGGCGATCCCGGTGTCGTTGAGCCAAATCGTCAACGATCGGATCGATGCCCCGGCCAGGTAGCGGTCCACCATCTCCCGAACGACTTTCGCTTCGTCGGGGCGGAGGGTGATTTTGTCGGGTTCGTAGCCGAACGGCCGCGCTGGGCCGTGCGGCAATCCTTGTTCGGCGTTCTGCAGCATTTTGCGGCGGATACGCGCGGATTTGCGGCCGGATTCTTTGGCGGCGAACGCGGCGAAAATCCGGGCCATGAACAACCCGTCATCGTTGCCGAGATCGATGTCGGCGGTCACGGTGGCGACATCGCGCACGCCCGCCACTTCACACAGGGTGACGAAGTCTTCCAACTCGACCGGGCGACGATGCAGACGGTCGAGGTTGTAGACGATCACCGCATCACGCGCACCGGATTTCAGGTCATCCAACATCCGGGCGTACTCGCGACGCGGCTTGCCCGAGTAGGCCGATACATCGTTGTCGACGTACTCATCGCCGACCTGCCAGCCCCGATCAGCGGCGAGCTTGCGGCAGTCCTCCAACTGACGTGCCACTCCCAGCCCGGTGCCCTCCACATCGGCGGAGATCCGGGCGTAGATCGCCGCCGACCGCACCCCGACGCGTTGACCGGGAGTTCTCGGTTTCGCCATGAGGGTAGTTTAGCGACATTTGAGCTTGGACAATTCGGTCACACCACCGTCTTCCCAGTGGCGGATGTGGTGGGCGTGCAGGCCGCGGGTGGCCCCGCAGCCGGGCACCGCGCACATCGGGTAGCGGTGTTCCAGGGCCCGGCGCAGCCGCCGGCTGATCACCCGGGTGGTGCGCCCGGCGCCGATGGGCTGCCCGGCACGTTCGAACCACACCTCACAGCTGGCATCACAGCTCAAATATTGGCGCTCCGATTCGGACAGCAGCGGACCCAGATGCAGCACCGCCGCGCGCCGCTCCACATCGAGGTGCACCACCACCGTGGTGCGCGCCCCGTGCGGGCGGCGCGCCGCCTCGGCGTCCCAGCCCGACTCGACCAGCCGCATAAACGCATCAGCGGTGCTGGGCATCGGCGGAGCGTTCTGCGAGCCGCCCTCGCCGCGGTCGTGTTTCCACTCGGTGACCAGCGCATCCAGATGAGAGGCCAGGGCCGCGTCGAACGTGGCCGCCTCCTCGTGGGGCAGCTTGATCCGCCAACACGTGGACTCCCCGCCGCTGGTCTTGGTGATCGAACGCGCCGGCTCGGGTTTGGGATCGGGTTCGGGTCGCGGCTCGAGCTTGACCGCGGTACGCAACTGGTTGACCGTGGCCACCGCCGCCAAGGCCGCGTAATGCTCATCGGAGCCCTGCCGGGCCCGCGCGGCGACCACCCCGACCTGATCCAGCGAGAACCGCCCCTCGGCCATGCCCGCCGCCAAGCGCGGAAACTCGTCCAGTCGGCGCGCCACCGTGGCGATCGTGTGCGCAGTCGTCGACGACAAACCCAGCTTCCAGCCCATCAGCGCCGCCAGCGAGCGCACCCCGGTCATCCCCCACAACTCGTCGCGATCCATTTCCGCGGCAATCTCCACGATGCGCGCATCAATCGCATTACGCTGACCAGCCAACTCCGCCAACTCATCAAACAACACCTCCACCCGCTCAACAGGCTTCAGCGCCACCGCAGACGAAGCGATCGAAGACATACCCGAATCATCGCAGCGGGCACCGACAAGTTCGGGCTACCGATCCGCGCCAAGGTCGGCTGAGGACCGTCGCCGAGGGGGAGTGGCGTATCTATGGCGCCGCCCACGGTGGGCGATGTCCAGGCCGAGGTTGTTACGGCGAGGCTGCGAGCGAAACACTATACGGCACAGGAGAATTCATCGCAGCGGACGTTGAAGGCCCCGAAGTACCTTCCACCGACAGGGACGACTAGGGCACCCCAGTCACGTCGTCGTGGTCACACGTGGGGCAGCCAGCCAGACCACGATGGCGACAGCACGAATCCTCGTCCCTGAGGGTCTTTGCATGCGGTCATCTTCTTGTCGTCCACTCCGCACGTGACCCCGTACACCGTGAGCGTATGGAACGGAGGCAGCACTTTACCCGAAGGGGCCTGGGCGCATGATGTATCGCTGGCTTGCCACAACTCCCTATTTGTACTGATCACGTTTATCCCATACATCCGGCCCGATAGATCGCATTTCAATGGAGGGACGCCAGGAAAATTATTGCCAGTGCATCCCGCAGCTGGAAGATGGTCGAAACTGCACGAAATCCCGTCAGGAGTGGTGAATCTGTATACGGTGGTCTTAGCGTTGGGTCGTCCGGGTGTTTCGTATTGTATTTCGTAGTCTTTGGGGTCGACGGGAGTATAGCGGCTCATATCCGGGAATTTGGATGGTCCGGATGGCTTAGGTGGCTCAGCGGTGGCTGCGCAGGCTGAGGTCAACCCTACCGTTATCAGCAGAGGTAATGCTGCTTCAAGGCGTATTATGCTGTCCATCCTGCAATAGTGAGTGCCTGCGTTTACTGCTATCCGGGTGCCACGTTAGCGCGAATATCCTGCACGTCGTAGTGCACTGGTGCACCTGGCGGCTGATACCACTGACTGCCAAAGATTCCGAGATTGTCGAGTGTGGAGCCAGGCAGAATGTATCCGCCGTAGGGAACAGGCACGAAATTTGGCGAGCTGGGGTCATTACTCATCACCACGGTTGGTGGGAGTTGCGGATCCAAAATGCTTGTTGGGCTGTCGCCGACGTGCGCTTCAACAGTGAAATTCTGTGGGTTACCGTCGTGAAAGTTCGCCCCCTCGCAGGAACTCCGCTGAGTTGGCGTGGTTGGACGACGCGTCATGGGCGGCTTTAGCCAGATCGCCGATTTCAGGAACCCAGTCCAGCAGTTCCTGCAACGTCATCGACACGAATCCACCTCACAGCGCGGACCCGGCGTCCTCGATCTGGTCAGCACCGCGGTCATCGGCTTGGATGTACCTGTCGGCCGCTTCGCGGTGCCCGTCGGCGTGACGGATGTGGTGTTCCTTGAAGCGAGTGCCGGAGATGGCCCACTCCTCCAGCATTTGCGGCAACGCCGCGCGCGCCGCACCCGAGCCGATCGACACCTGGGACGCCCGCGAATGTGCTTGCTGATGTGCTGCCGAGAATTCATCAGCGTGTGCCTCCAGCTGCGTCGCTGTCAGGTGCAGCTCGGTGGGGTCGACCCGTAACTCAGCCACGCTGGCGTCCCTCTCGCCGGACACACGACTACTTCGAGGAATTTTACCGTCGCCCCTGGTGGCGCATATGCACCAAATCACTATGGCGACTTTGGCGCTCCGGCTGGCTGCGTTTACCGAACGCTCTTCGCCCCCACCTACCTCTACGGTTCCCGTCAACGCTGAGGCACTCGAACTCTATCCAACGCGCCTTCAGCGAAACCCGCTGCCGCACAAAGGTTATCGTCCGCTTCCCGGCAAGACCAGTTGTATCAGCATCGCGTACTCGACCGTGCATCCGCGGCCCTGCAACACCTGCGCGCGGCTACTGCAACCGCCCGGCAACCGCGGCCCCGTCACGCCGCTTAGCAGCACCGCCGGAAATGTCGGCCCCACCGCATAACATCACGAAACCTCCGGCCACCGATTGGTACCGAACGCCGGATGACACCAATGGCCACCACGGCCGTAAGGAGGGCTCCATGAAGTTCATTTCGACCCGGATCATCACGGCCGACGTCAATCGGCTCGTCGATTTCTATGAGATGGTCACCGGAATCGCCGCGGTATGGGGAAACGAGCTATTCGCTGAGATTCCGACGCCGATCGGCACGCTGGCCATCGGCAGCGACAAGACCGTCCCGCTGTTCGGAGCAGGATCCGCCGAACCTGCAGCCAACCGCAGCGCGATTGTCGAGTTCATCGTCGACGACGTGGATGCCGAGTACGAGCGACTCCGCGGGCGGGTGGGCGACGTGGTGACAGAGCCGACAACCATGCCGTGGGGGAATCGCGCGCTGTTATTCCGCGATCCGGATGGGAACCTCGTCAACCTGTTCACTCCGGTCACGGAGGAGGCTCGGGTCAAGTTCGGAGTTTGACCATAGTTCTGAGCTTGCCGCGGCCCGCAACCAGTCCGTATTCGCCCTGGACAATCGGGATACACCGCGCCGACGCCAGCCGCGACGCGAAGGCCCCGTCGTCTCCCGTGGGACCATGGTCGAAGGAAACGTGGTCCAGGGGAGTATCAAGGGAGTTTCGTGTCGCCGGTGCGTTGGCTGCGGGCGGTCGCCGTCGTGGGGGCGACGGCGCTGCTGCTGGCATCGAGTTGCACCTGGCAGCTGGGCACACCGATTCCCAAGGGGGTGCCGCCGCCGGCGGGTGATCCGGTGCCGGCCGTGGACACCCACGCCAAAGGCCGGCCTGCCGATCAGCTCTACGAGTGGGCGGCCGAGCGCGCGTCGAGGCTGGAAATCCCGATCGTTGCGCTCGAGGCCTACGCCTATGCGGCGCGGGTCGCCGAAGTCGAGAACCCCAACTGCCACATGTCGTGGACGACACTGGCGGGCATCGGTGAGATCGAGAGCCATCACGGCACCTATCGCCACGCGACGGTGGCGCCCAACGGCGATGTGCGTCCGCCGATTCGAGGCGTGCGCCTCGACGGCAGCGGCGGCACGTTGCACATCGTCGACAGTGAGGCGGGCAGCCTCGCCGACGACGACGGCACGATTCGGGCCATGGGCCCCATGCAGTTCATTCCTGAGACCTGGCGCCTCTACGGGGTGGACGCCAACAACGACGGAATAGTCAGCGTCGACAACATCGACGACGCCGCCTTGTCGGCAGCCGGGTATTTGTGTTGGCGCGGAAAGGATCTCGCCACGCCGCGAGGGTGGATCACAGCGCTGCGGGCCTACAACAACTCCGACCAGTACGCGCGCGCGGTGCGGGATTGGGCCACCGCCTATGCGGCGGGAAGCCCCCTCTAGGCTTGGACCCGGTCCGCAGCTAGCAAAGCAAGGAGAACCCAGTGCCCATTATCGAGCAGGTCGGGGCCCGCGAGATCCTCGATTCCCGCGGCAATCCCACCGTCGAGGTCGAGGTGGCGCTCATCGACGGGACATTCGCGCGGGCAGCGGTGCCCTCCGGCGCGTCGACCGGCGAGCACGAGGCCGTCGAACTGCGCGACGGCGGCGAGCGCTACGGCGGCAAAGGCGTGAAGAAGGCCGTACAGGTGGTGCTCGACGAGATCGCCCCGGCCGTCATCGGGCTCAACGCCGACGACCAGCGGCTCGTCGACCAGGCGTTGGTGGATCTCGACGGCACCCCGGACAAGTCCCGGCTCGGCGCCAACGCGATCCTGGGCGTCTCGCTGGCCGTCGCCAAGGCGGCCGCCGACTCGGCCGAGCTACCGCTGTTCCGCTACCTCGGCGGACCCAACGCCCACATCCTGCCGGTGCCGATGATGAACATCCTCAACGGCGGCGCACATGCCGACACCGGCGTGGACATCCAGGAGTTCATGGTGGCCCCCATCGGTGCCCCGAGCTTCTCCGAGGCGCTGCGCTGGGGCGCGGAGGTCTACCACTCGCTCAAGGCGGAACTCAAGAAGCAGGGGCTGTCCACCGGCCTGGGCGACGAGGGTGGCTTCGCCCCCGACGTGCCGGGCACCGAGGCGGCGCTGGACGTGATCAGCCTGGCGATCGAATCCGCCGGTTTCAAGCTCGGCGCCGACGTGGCGTTGGCGCTCGACGCGGCGGCCACCGAGTTCTACGCCGACGGCACCGGCTACAACTTCGAGAACAGCACCCGCAGCGCCGACGAAATGACTCGCTTCTACGCCGAGCTGCTGGACTCGTATCCGCTTGTGTCCATTGAAGATCCGCTGTCCGAAGACGACTGGGACGGCTGGATCGCGCTGACAACGGCGATCGGGGACCGGGTGCAGATCGTCGGCGACGACCTGTTTGTCACCAATCCCGAACGGCTCGAAGAGGGTATCGACAAGGGCGCGGCAAATGCCTTGCTGGTCAAGGTCAATCAGATCGGGACGTTGACCGAGACACTCGACGCCGTGGCGCTGGCCCACCACAGCGGCTACCGCACGATGATGAGCCACCGCAGCGGCGAAACCGAGGACACCACGATCGCCGACCTCGCAGTCGCCGTGGGGTGCGGACAGATCAAGACCGGCGCACCGGCGCGCAGCGAGCGCGTCGCCAAATACAACCAGCTGCTGCGCATCGAGGAAGCGCTCGGCGACGCCGCCCGCTACGCCGGCGACCTGGCATTCCCCCGATACGGCTTGGAAGCCAAGTAGCCGGCTGCCATGCCCGACGCCAAACGGCCCGACCCCAAGCGGCGCGCACCGGCGCCGCGACCGGGCAAGGCCGGCGATTCGGGCCAGGGCCGTCCGCGTAAGTCGGCTGCCGGCCGTCGGGGTCCCAACGGGTCACGCGCCGCACCCGAGTCCGTGGAACCCGTCAAACGCGGGATCGTCGCCGGGGCACAGGAAAAGGCCGAGGAGCGTTCGGAGCAGCGGCTCGGGCTGACCGCGCGCCGGGCCGCAATTCTGGCCGCCGTCGTCTGCGTGCTGACGCTGACCATCGCCGGGCCGGTGCGCACGTATTTCGCGCAGCGCACCGAGATGAAACAGCTGGCGGCGTCGGAGGCCGCGCTGCGGCGCCAGATTGCCGACCTCGAGCAGCAAAAGGCGAAGTTGGCCGACCCGGCCTACATCGCCGCCCAGGCCCGCGAGCGTCTCGGTTTCGTGATGCCCGGCGAGGTTCCCTATCAGGTGCAGCTGCCGCCGTCGGCGGCTGTGCCGTCGCAACCGGGCGCGGAAGGTCCGACCGCCGCTTCGGGGGATCCCTGGTATACGGCGTTGTGGCACACCATCGCCGACACCCCGCACGGTCCTCCGTCGCAAGCGCCGCCCGTGCCGCCGAGCCCCCCGCCGCCCGGTGGTTGACCGCGCCGACCTCGACGCGGTGGCGCGCCAGCTTGGCCGCGAACCGCGCGGAGTACTCGAGGTCGCCTACCGCTGCCCCAACGGTGAGCCCGCTGTGGTGAAGACAGCGCCGAAACTGCCTGACGGCACACCGTTTCCGACGTTGTACTACCTGACTCACCCGGTGCTGACCGCCGCCGCGAGCCGACTGGAGACATCGGGAATGATGCGGGAGATGACCGAGCGGCTGCGCCAGGACCCCAATCTTGCGGCGGCCTATCGACGGGCCCACGAGTCCTATCTGGCCGAGCGTGATGCCATCGAGCCGCTGGGCACCCGGGTTTCCGCCGGCGGCATGCCGGACCGGGTCAAATGCCTGCACGTGCTGATCGCACATTCGTTGGCTAAGGGCCGCGGGATGAATCCGCTCGGCGACGAGGCGCTGGCGGTGCTGGCCGATGAGCCGGCGATGGCCGGGATCCTGGTGGCGGAGCAGTGGCGATGACCAGGGTTGCGGCAATTGACTGCGGTACCAACTCGATTCGGCTGCTGATCGCCGAGCAGGTCGACGGCCGCCTGCGCGACGTGCATCGCGAGATGCGCATCGTGCGGCTTGGCCAGGGGGTCGACGCGACCGGCCGGTTCGCGCCCGATGCACTGGACCGCACCCGCGGTGCGCTCGTCGACTACGCCGCCCTATGCGCCAATCACGGCGCCGAGCGGGTGCGGATGGTCGCCACCTCGGCTGCCCGCGACGCCGCCAACCGCGACGTTTTTTTCGCGATGACCACCGACGTGCTGGGCGTGAGCGCCGAAGTGATCAGCGGCGCCGAGGAAGCCGAGCTGTCCTTCCGCGGAGCAGTGGACGAATTGGATTCGGCCGGAGCGCCTTTCGTGGTGGTCGACCTCGGCGGCGGCTCCACCGAGATCGTGCTGGGCGCAGACCGAGTGACGGCCAGCTATTCCGCGGACATCGGCTGCGTGCGGGTGACCGAACGCTGCCTGCACACCGACCCGCCAACTCCTGGTGAGGTGGACGCGGCCCGTGAGCTCGTCCGCGAGCGGCTCGCCGACGCGCTGCACGCCGTCCCGGTGCAACAGGCCCACACCTGGGTCGGGGTGGCCGGCACCATGACGACGCTCGCCGCCCTGACTCACGACATGGCCACGTATGACTCTGCGGCCATTCATCTTTCGCGTGTCCGCATCGACCGGCTGCTGCAGGTGTGCGACGGGTTGATCGCGATGACCCGCGCGCAGCGTGCCGCACTGGGGCCAATGCATGAGGGCCGCGCCGACGTGATAGGCGCCGGAGCGATTGTCGTGGAGGAGTTGGCGTTCGCCCTGCGCGAGCGGGCGGGCATCGAGGAGTTGGTCGTCAGCGAACACGACATCCTCGACGGGATCGCGCTGTCGCTTGCCGGCTGACATTCAGCGACCGAGCAGTCGATTCTTCTGGTCGCTGAATTCCTCCTCGCTGAGAGTTCCGTCGCTGCGAAGCTTGGCGAGCTGACGTATCCGGGCCGCTACACCCGTCACGACGGTGCGGGGATTGTCTTGAGGCACTAGGACTTTAGCCTCGGTCGTGCCGGTCGCGCGCGCGCCTGCGCGATCAGCTGCCGTAACGCCGCCGCCCGAGACGCCGCGCATGGCCGGTCCGAGCATGCCCGCCAGTCCCATCTGGCTGTAGGCACTGCCCGAACCCAGTTCAACCGTCTCCGCGGCTAGCGAAGGGATGTTGCCGGCTGCCGGCAACGCCAGCGCGACGGGGCGCACCGCCGGTGTGGCGGCGGTCCACGCCGGCGGCACCGACAGTGCCCCGATCGTGTTGGCTTGGCCCACACTCGCCGACACAGCCGACGCTGCGATGGGGCCCGGGTTGGTGATGATCGCCGGGAACTCGAGGGGCGCCACTTCCGCTGTGCCCGGCCAGGGCTTCAACCCCGCCCAGCCGCTGACGGCGTCATCGGTGTGCAGACCGGACACCGTGCCGATGTAGTCGATGGGCAGGGACACCGGGCCCGACAGGACATCCATCGGCACCAGGCCGAAAAGAGTGGTCGCGTTGGCAGGCCCGGTGAGAAAGATCGAGATCAGGTTGCTCAACGTGGTCAGTGGGGTCGGCGGGTCCGCGGCAGCCGCGGGCGCTACGGAAATCGCTTGCGCGACACCGGATACGGTGTTCTGCACGTTGCCGACGGAGGTGCCGGCGGCGTGGCTGACCGCGGCGGCCTGGCCGACGGGGCCCGCGGGGTCGGTGTTTTGCCGAGGTGGGTGAAACGGCGTCAACACGGTCGCCGACGCCGCCGCCGCCGCGTAGCCGTACATTGCCGCGGCATCCTGGGCCCACATCGCGGCGTATTGCGCCTCGGTGGCTGCGATCGCCGGGGTGTTCTGTCCGAAGAAGTTCGTCGCGACCAGGGCCATTAACAGTGCGCGGTTAGCCGCAATCACCGGCGGCGGCACCGTCGACGCGAACGCCGCCTCGTAGGCGGCGGCTGCGGCCTTGGCCTGGGCCGCGGTTTCCGCGGCCTGTACGGCGGTGGCGCTCAGCCACGCGACATACGAAGCGGCGGCGGTCGTCATCGACGCCGACGAAGGACCCAACCATGTCGCGGCGGTCAGGCCCGACACGACGGACTGATACGAGCCGGCAGCGATGTAGAGCTCGTCGGCCAATGCTTCCCAGGCCTGCGCCGCGGCCAGCATGGGCCCCGATCCTGGACCGGCATACATCCGGCCGGAGTTGATCTCCGGTGGATAAATACCGAAATCCATTGCGACACATCCTCTTTCCAGATAACAGCGGTTGCGGCGAAGCGCAATTCAGCGCCCGAGCAGGCGGTTTTTCTGCTCGGTGTATTCCTCGTCGGTCAGGATTCCCTCGTCGCGAAGCTTGGCGAACTCGCGCAACTCGGCCGCGACGCCCGTCACCACGCTGCGAGGTTTGGTCTGCGACGTGTCGCCATCGCCGTCGTCCGGCGCGCTTGCACCGCCGGTCGCTGCCGCCGGCGCGCGCGCCGCCCCGCGTTTGCCCGGTGCGGCCCCGCTGTCTTTGGCGCGACCGGTGCCCACGGCGCCCGCCATCGCTCGCCCGGCCATACCGGCCAATGCCATCTCGCCCAGCGTGCTGCCCGAGCCGAGCTCCACCGTCTCCGCGGCGGCCACCACGGGGATCTGCCCGACGCCGGGTTCCGGCAGCGCAGGCAACGCCACCGCGACGGGGCGCACGGCCGGTGTGGCGATGGTCCATGTCGGTGGCACGGACAAGGTCCCAACAGTGTTCGCCTCGCCCAGACCCGCCGACAGGGCCGGCGCGGGCGTCGACGGCCGTATCGGGCCGGTGATGATGCCCTTGAATTCGGTCGGTGGTCGCTCCCCGGTCCCCGGCCAGGCTTCTTGTCCCGCCCAGCCGCTGACGATTTCGTCGGTGTGCAGACCGGTCCCGGCGCCGATGATGCCCAAGGGCAGCGACACCACCCCTATTGCGCCCAGCGGTATGTCGGCCAGGAAGGTGGCGATTGCGGCTGGTGCGTCGAGAAAGACCGTGATCAGGTTGCTCAACGTGCTCAGCGGGTCCGGCGGGTCCGCGGCCGCTGCCGGTGCCGCGGTGGCCAGACTCTGCAACGCGTTGGGTACAGCGGAGAAACCCTGTTGTACCGAGGAGACGGTGCTTTGCACGTTGCCGGCGGAGGTGCTGGTGGCTTGACCGACCGCAGCAGCTTGTCCGGCCGCCGCACCCGGGCTCGTGTTGTGCGTTGGCGGGTTGAACGGTGTCAGCCTTGTTGCCGCGGCCGCCGACGCGGCGTAGGCGTACATCGCCGCGGCGTCCTGGGCCCACATCTCCGCGTAGCGGGCTTCGGTGGCGGCGATCGCCGGCGCGTTCCGGCCGAACAGATTGGTCGCCACCAGCTTCGTCAGCAGGCTGCGATTGGCCGCGACCAGTTGCGGCGGCACCGTCGATGCATACGCCTGCTGGTAAGCAGCGATCGCCGCTTTGGCCTGCCCGGCCGTCTGCGAGGCCTGCGCGGCGGTGGCATTGAGCCACGCCACATAACCGGCGGCCGCGGCCGCCATCGACACTGCCGACGGGCCCAGCCACGGCCCTGCTGTCAGGTGGGCCACCACCGATTGATACGAGCCGGCCGCCGACTGCAGTTCTGCCGCCAGTTCGTCCCAGGCCGCAGCAGCGGCCAGCAGCGGCTCCGAACCGGGACCGACATACATCCGGCCGGAATTGACCTCCGGCGGCAAAACCGCGAAATCCATTGCAGCTCAGGCCATTAGCAAGTCAGCAGGGAAGCACTGCCGAATGCACACGGACCGCGGCATCTCGAGTTTGATAGTCATGGAAAACATGAATCCCTTTACTCGGTCGGACAAAGCCTGATTGGGCTGCCGCAGAAGGCCATTGGACCGGTTCATTATCAATTATTGACAGGATCCGTGCGTAGTATTAACGGTTTCTTTACAGCATTTTTGTTGGCGCTCGGCAGTTATTTCCCAGCCAGGCGTCAGCCACGTGATAAAGGGGCAACCGGGACGATATTAATTGCTAACGAGCTCTTAACGTCCGATATTGTCGGGTCGCCGAGGTTGTGCCGGCCCGGTGTTCAGCCCCGCCTTCGCTTCGCGCGCGACGTCGACTTCTTGGCCGTCGCGCGGCTGCTCCTCGCCGGCCGTCGGCTGCGGGGGAGGTTGCCCCTTGCGCAGGGTGGCTAATAGTTCGCGGTACGGACCCACGAGATAGACCGTGTCGCCGGCGCGCAGGTGCGCATCGCGCCGCGGGTGCAGCGTGACCGGTGTGTTCGGCCGGGTGATCGCGATGACCCGGGTATCGGTGGACAGTTCGAACATCCGCAGCCCATCGAGTTCGCTGCCCGCGGCGACGTGCATACCGCCGACCACAAAGGAACTCTGTCCCACCGAAAACGTGCCCAGCACCTTCAGGCCCATCGCGGCGCCGATGAACCACGGCGCGGCCAACTCGACTGTCGAGCGGACGTTTTCGAAACCGAACCGCTGGGCGACTGCGAAGCCGAGCGTGCGGTCGTAGACCCGCAGCACCAGCGGGACCTCAGTCCGGTAGACGTCGGGCGTGACCGGGGTCCCCAGCATCTTGACCAGCACGATCCCGGTTTCGATGTTGACCATGTCGTCGCGGGTCAGCACGGCCACTGCCCGGGCACAATCGACGCGCGCTGATTCCAGGGTCTCGCGCAGTGTCGCGTCCCCGAAGATCACGGGCACATCGAGTTTCGCGGCGGACGTCAGGAAGCGGTTGTTCTCGTCGCGCTCGATCACCGCGACGTCGTAGCCGGCGCCGACCAGATCGCTGACGACACGCATGCCGAGCGCGCTCAGCCCCACCACGATGATGTGGTTGCGCAAATGGCGCACCTGCCGCCGTCCGGCCGAACGCAGGAACCGCTGCGAAAGCAGGAGATCGGCAATGAACGCCACCAGCAGAGCGGTGGTGGTGACGCCGGCGAACATCATCGCTGCGGCCACCAGACGCAGCCAGGTGGGCTGTTGGAGGAAGCTGTAGTCGCCGTAGCCAGTGGTGGTGATCGTCTCGGTGCTGAAATAGAACGCGTCCACCCAATTCATCCCTGGACTCAGGTAGGCATAGCGCAACAACACCGTCGAGCAGGCCAGCAGCAGCAGCACGGTGGCCATCGTGGGATAGAAAAGCGGGTTGACCTCGTCGCGCAGCACGCGCACCGCGTCCAGCGCGCGGCGCAGCCGATTCCGGCGCGCCCGAGTGACGGTCGGTTGGGGCACCCTGATGCCCTGGGTGGCCAGCTCGTCGGCGGTGCCGATCATCGCGGTCCAGTCGCCGGCGTGCACGTGCAGATCACGTCCCGGACATACGTCCACCTCACCCGGGGTGGGTGAGTTCTCGCCGTGGATCACCGCTACCGGGGCGAGGTCGCTGTAGAGCTCGCGTAAGGTCGCGTCGCGGGTGGCCTCGCCGCACGAGACGACGAAGGTTATGCCGGCCGCATCGAACGGGTGCGTCGTGTGCTCCAGACACGCCTCGACGACGGCCGGCGCCGCGAGGTCGGCGACGTCGAGAATGGCGCCCGGCCCGTTGTTGAGGGCCACCGCTTCCCGCAGCACGTCGTTGGCCACCCGCGCGACCACCCGCGCGTCTGGATTGGCTTTCCTTGCCAGCAACGCGATTTCGAGGTTCGTCGCGTCGTCATCCCCGGCGCAGACCACAGCCAAAGCTTGGGTGATATCAGCGGCGGCGAGGACGCGTTCGGTGTCGGCGATTTCGGTGTCGGGGAGTTTGACGATTTTCGCGCCGGCGCTTTTCAACTCCTCGATGATCGTTGTCGCCAGGGGGTCGTCACCGCTGACGATGATGTGCTGCGACATGCTCTCGTCCGATGCTCGGAAGATCCGATCGTAATTGCGTCGAGCATTTCAGTGGGAACCGCGGCTTTACGTCCCCCATAAAACACCCATTTCTGCCTGAACTACTGGTAACTATAAAGGGACTCGGCGGGGTTATGAGTCGATCACGCCTCGAAGCGGTATCCCATGCCCGCTTCGGTCAGCAGATGGACGGGCCGCGACGGGTCATCCTCGAGCTTGCGCCGCAACTGCGCCAAGTAGACACGCAGGTAGTGGGTTTCGGTGGCATAGGCAGGTCCCCACACCTCCTTGAGAAGTTCCTCGCGGCCGACCAGCTTGCCCCGATTGCGCACCAAGACTTCGAGCATGCCCCACTCGGTGGGGGTCAGGTGCACTTCGGCTCCGTTCTTGGTGACCTTTTTGGCAGCGAGATCCACTGTGAACGAGTCTGTTTCGACTACCGGCTGGTCGATTTCGGACGCCGCGGCGTTACGGCGCACCGCGGCGCGCAGCCGCGCAAGGAACTCGTCCATGCCGAACGGTTTGGTCACATAGTCGTCGGCTCCGGCGTCGAGTGCCTCGACCTTGTCCGACGAGTCGGTGCGCGCCGACAGCACGATGACCGGTGCGCTGAGCCAGCCCCGCAATCC
Source organism: Mycobacterium kyorinense (assembly GCF_002101735.1). Taxonomy (GTDB): domain Bacteria; phylum Actinomycetota; class Actinomycetes; order Mycobacteriales; family Mycobacteriaceae; genus Mycobacterium; species Mycobacterium kyorinense. The sequence goes on from NZ_LQPE01000020.1 coordinate 37,760, forward strand.
TGCCAGCACTTCGATGCCTGAGATGTCGGGCAGACCGAGGTCGAGGATCACCACGTCCGGGCGGTGTTCGGCAGCGGCGCGCAGCGCACCGGCTCCAGTGGCCGCGGTGACGACCTCGTAGCCACGCACCGACAGGTTGATCCGCAGCGCCCGCAGGATGTGCGGCTCGTCGTCGATCACCAGGACGCGGGTCATTGGCCGTCTCCCGGTGCGGCCAGATCCACGACGACGGTCAGTCCGCCGCCAGGTGTGTCGGTTGCCTGGATGGTGCCGCCCATCGCCTCGACGAATCCCCGTGCCACCGACAGTCCCAGGCCGACGCCGGTGGTGTTGTCGTGGTCTCCCGCCCGCTGGAAAGGTTCGAACAGTCGTTCCTCGGCGCCGCGCGGGACGCCGGGGCCTTCGTCGATCACGTTGATCAGGACGCGGTCGCCGACCCGGCCGGCGTTGACCCGGACGACGCAGTTCGGTGCGTAGCGCAACGCGTTGTCGATCAGATTGGCCAGCACGCGTTCGAGCAAGCCGGCGTCGGCCATCACGACGGAGCCGTTGACGTCCACCTTGACACGGTCGATGCCCGACCGGAAGAACCCCGTCGCGCCCTTGCCGATACTGACCAGAGCGCGCTGCACCGTCTCCTCCAGGTAGACCCGGCGCAACTCGGGATGGATCACGCCGGCGGCCAGCCGCGACGAGTCGAGCAGGTTGCCGACCAGCGCGGTGAGCTGGTCGATGGATTCCTCGATGGTGGCAAGCAATTCGGCGGTGTCCTCGGCGGAGAAGTCGATGTCCTCGGCTCGCAGGCTCGACACCGCCACCTTGGCCGCCGCCAACGGAGTCCGCAGGTCGTGGCTGACCGCGGACAGCAACGAACGTCGCAGCTCGTCGGCCCGCCCGATGGCTTCCGCCCTGCCGGCTTCCTCGGCCAGCTCGCGCTGCTTGATCAGACCCGCGGCCTGCTTGGCCACCGCAGACAGCACCCGTCGGTCTCGGGCGGCCAGCTTCCTGCCGGCCATCAGCATCCAGAACTCGTCGTCGCCCACCTCGATCGCCGTGTCGGCGGAATCAACTGTCACACAAGGATCTTTCCCAACCGACGCGACAATGTCGGTTCGGACCTGGCCGTCGTCGGTGTATTCGCGCAACATGCTGACCGATCGTTGGGAGTAGGTCTCACGCACCCGTTCCAGCAGTGTCTCAAGGTCCGCCCCGCGCAGCACCGCGCCGGCGAACAGCGTCAGTAGTTCCGCCTCCTGAGATGCCCGCCCGGCCTCTCGGGCCCGCTTGGCGGCACCGTCGACCAGAACGGCCACCGCCACCGCGACCACCAGCAGCACCAGTTCGGTCACAGCGGCGTCCGGCTCGGCGATGGTGAAGCTGTGTCGCGGAGCGGTCAGGTAGTAGTTCAGCAGCAGACCCGACAACACCGCCGAAAGTGCCGCCGGCGCAACACCACCGAGCAGCGCCACCACCAGCACGCCGACGAAGAACAGCGCGCTCGACCCGCTGGTGGTGAGGAACGAGTCCAGCCAGGCCAGGGTGACCGCGCAGATAGCGGACGGGACCACGACGGCGGCCAGCCAGGAGGCGGCACGCCGTTCCCGGGGCGACACCGAGGCGGTCCGAAAGCCCCGCTTGGACTCCTCATGGGTGACGATGTGCACGTCGATCTTGCCGGACTCGTGGAGCACCCGCGCGCCGATGCCTTCGTCGAAGATGCGGGCCCAGCGCGACCGGCGTGACGAACCGATCACCAGCTGGGTGGCGTTCATTTCGCGGGCGAAATCCAGCAGCGCCGCAGGCACGTCGTCGCCGGCCACGATGTGCATCGACGCATCGAGGCTGACCGCCAGCTCGCGGATCTTGCCTATCCGCGACGCCGACGAGCCGGCGAGTCCGTCACCGCGCAGGACGTGCAGCACCATGAGTTCGGCGCTGGACTTGGTGGCGATCCGGGATGCTCGCCGCACCAACGTCTCCGATTCCGGTCCGCCGGTGACAGCGACGACGACGCGCTCGCGCGCTTCCCAGGTGTCGGTGATGCGTTTGTCCGCGCGGTATTTGGCCAACGCGGCATCCACCTGGTCCGCCAGCCACAGCAGTGCGAGTTCCCTTAGCGCGGTGAGGTTTCCGCTGCGGAAGTAGTTGGACAGCGCCGCATCGACCTTCTCCGGCGCGTAGACGTTGCCGTGGGAAAGCCTGCGCCGCAATGCTTCCGGTGCAATATCGATGAGTTCGATCTGCGAGGCCTGCCGCACGATCGAATCCGGGACCGTTTCCTGTTGCACGATCCCGGTGATCTGGGCGACGACGTCGTTGAGGCTCTCCAGGTGCTGGATATTCACGGTGGAGATCACGGTGATACCGGCGTTGAGCAGTTCCTCGACGTCTTGCCATCGCTTTTGGTTCTTGCTGCCGGGCGTGTTCGTATGGGCCAGCTCGTCGACCAGCACCACCTGGGGACGGCGTGCCAGCACCGCCGCCACGTCGAGCTCGGGGAAGCGGGTGCCCCGATACTCGATATAGCGGGGCGGCACCATCTCGATTCCGTCGAGCAACTCCGCGGTTTTGCGCCGCCCATGCGTCTCCACGATCGCCGCGACCAGATCAGTGCCGCGTTCCAACCGTCGGTGCGCCTCTCCCAGCATCGCGTACGTCTTACCGACTCCGGGTGCTGCGCCCAGGTAGATACGCAGATCTCCGCGTTTGGGACGATGGTCGAGGACGCTCACGTCAACATCATCCACCTGTTGCATCAGCCGGCGACCCGATACTTCCGGTCGAGTTCCAGGTTGAGTGCCAGCACGTTGACTCGCGGCTCGCCGAAAACCCCGAGATCGCGGCCGCGCAGGTTATCCCGCACCGCATCGCGGACAGCAGCGGGGCTGATGTGGCGCGCCCGGGCTACCCGCGCGACCTGAATCTCCGCATACGCGGGGGAGATGTCCGGGTCGAGGCCGCTGCCGCTGGCGGTGACGGCGTCCGCCGGCACCGCGGGATTGTCGGGAGCGGCGCCCCGGATCGGCACGATCTGGCCGATCGAGTAGTCCTCGCCGGGCTTGGCGCACTCGACCGCGACGCCGTCGTAGGTCTGTCGGAACGGCCGGCGGCTGATGGGGCAAGGCTCGTTGACGCTGACCACCCGCGTCGGGTGGACCACGTTGCCCCGTGAATCACGCGGACCGATCACCGACAGCACGGCGCCGACGCCGCCGGCGGTGCAGAACGGGCGTAATCCGTCGACCCCTTCGAGCTCGCCAACCGCCTTGCTGCGCGTACACACCTGCGTGAGCAGGCTGGGCCTGGCCACCGTGTCGACGATGCTTTCCGGGCCGAGGTTGCTGCCGCCGCTGGCCGTCGGGTCGTAGCCGTCACCGGCCGCCGAGGGCCGGGACTGGAAGTACTGCGGCAGCGGTTTGCCGTCGTTGTCGGTGAACGACTGGCCGATCAGCTTGCTGCCCACGGGTTTGCCGCCGACCCGGATGATCGAGCCCTGCGCCTTGCCGCTCAGTCCGGGCAGCTGCGCCACCAGCCAGACCGTCAGCGGATATGCGACACCGAGGAGCACGGTGAAGACGAGCAGTGCGCGTAACGCGGCCCAGTGCCGGCGCACCAGATTGCCGAAACTCATTTCACGCCATCCCCGGAAGCAGTTGCACCACTAAGTCGATCAGCTTGATGCCGACGAACGGGGTGACGATCCCGCCGAGCCCGTACACATAGAGGTTGCGGCTGAGCAGTTTTGATGCGCTGCTCGGCGTGTACCGAACACCGCGGAGCGCCAACGGGATCAGCGCGGCGATGATCACCGCGTTGAAGATGACTGCCGACAGGATCGCCGACTCCGGGCTGTGCAGCCGCATGACGTTGATCAGGTCCAGTCCCGGGAAGATCGCGACGAACATCGCCGGGATGATGGCGAAGTATTTGGCGATGTCGTTGGCGATCGAAAACGTGGTCAGCGCTCCGCGGGTGATCAGGAGTTGCTTGCCGATCTCCACGATCTCGATGAGCTTGGTGGGGTCGGAGTCCAAATCCACCATGTTGCCGGCTTCCTTGGCCGCGGTGGTGCCGGTGTTCATCGCCACCCCGACGTCGGCCTGGGCCAGCGCCGGCGCGTCGTTGGTGCCGTCACCGGTCATCGCGACCAGGCGGCCGCCTTCCTGCTCACGCTTGATCAGCACCAGCTTGTCTTCGGGCGTGGCCTCGGCGAGGAAGTCGTCGACGCCAGCCTCCTCGGCAATTGCTTTCGCGGTCAACGGATTATCGCCGGTGATCATCACGGTGCGGATGCCCATCCGCCGCATGGCGTCGAACCGGTCCCGCATCCCCTGCTTGACCACGTCCTTGAGGTGAATGACACCGAGCACTCCCGCGGTCTTTCCCGCGGGCCCGTTCGAGACCTCGCCCACCACCAACGGGGTCCCTCCGGCGGCGGCGATGCCGTCGACGATCTCACCGAGTTCACGGGGAATGGCGCCGCCCTGGCAGCGGACCCAGTCCGCGACAGAGCTGGCTGCCCCCTTACGCAACTGCCGCCCGTCGATGTCGACACCCGACATGCGGGTCACCGCAGTGAATTCGACCCAGGAAGCGTTGGCGAGCTCTCCCGCGGTGCGCGCCCGCAACCCGTAGGCCTCTTTGGCATAGACGACAACGGAGCGGCCTTCCGGCGTTTCGTCGGCCAGGCTGGACAGTTGAGCGGCATCCGCAAGCTGATCGGCCGTCACCCCGATGACAGGAATGAATTCCGCGGCCTCCCGGCTGCCGAGCGTGATCGTTCCGGTTTTGTCCAGCAGCAATGTGTTGACGTCGCCGGCCGCCTCGACCGCGCGCCCGGACATCGCCAGCACGTTGCGCTGGACCAGCCGGTCCATGCCGGCAATGCCGATGGCCGAGAGCAGCGCGCCGATCGTGGTGGGGATCAGGCACACCAGCAGCGCGACGAGGACGATGCCTGTGACCCCGTTCCCGTCCAGGGCTTGGGTGTCCGGGACTCCGGGGTTGTTGGCCTTGGAGTAGATCGCCAGTGGCTGCAGCGTCGCCACCGCGAACACGAAGATGATGGTCAGCGCCGCGAGCAAGATGTTCAGCGCGATCTCGTTCGGGGTCTTCTGCCGGTTGGCGCCCTCGACCAGCGCGATCATCCGGTCGACGAAGCTTTGGCCGGGCTTTTGGGTGATCTTGACCACGATGCGATCCGAGAGCACGGTAGTCCCGCCGGTCACCGCCGAACGATCCCCGCCGGACTCCCGGATAACCGGTGCCGATTCGCCGGTGATCGCCGATTCGTCAACCGACGCAATGCCTTCCACCACATCTCCGTCGCCGGGAATGATCTGGCCGGCCTCGACGACGACGATGTCGCCTTGTTGCAGCAGCGGGGCGGGGACGCGCTCTTCGACGACGGGTGCGCCGGGCGTCCAATTGCGCAGCCGGCGTGCGACGGTGTCGGCCTTGGACTTTCGCAGCGCATCGGCCTGTGCTTTGCCTCGCCCCTCGGCGACCGCCTCGGCCAGGTTGGCGAAGACCACCGTCAGCCACAGCCAGAACACGGTCAGCCAGCCGAACCAGCTGGGTTCGCTGATCGCCAGCACGGTCGACCACACCGCACCGATCTCGACGATGAACATCACCGGGTTGCGCCACAGGGTGCGGGGATCCAGCTTTCGCAGCGCTCCCGGCAGTGACTTCACCAACATCGTGGGGTCGAGCAGGCCGCCCTGAACAGGCGCCACCGATCCACCGGATGCGTGCGGCGCCGCAGTTGAATCGATTGTGGGCGAGAGCATCTCAGTGAATCCCTTCTGCAAGCGGCCCGAGTGCCAGCGCGGGAAGGAAAGTCAAGGCGACGAGGATGATCGTCACACCCACCACCAGGCCGACGAACTGCGGCTTGTGCGTGGGCAACGTGCCGAGGGACTCCGGCGTCGTACCCTGGCGGGCCAGCGACCCGGCCAGCGCGAGCAGCAGGATCATCGGCAGGAACCGGCCGAACGCCATCGCCAGGCCCAGCGCGGTGTTGTACCACGTTGTGTTGGCCGACAAGCCGGCGAAAGCCGAGCCGTTGTTGTTGGCCGCCGAGGTGAACGCGTACAGCACCTCCGCGAGGCCGTGCGGGCCGGCATTGGCCATCTGGGCGCGCTCTTGCGGCAGCGCCATCGCGATCGCGGTGCCGAGCAACACGATGAGCGGAGTGACCAGGAAGTAGCTTGCCGCGAACTTGATCTCGCGCGGCGTGATCTTCTTGCCGAGGTACTCCGGCGTGCGGCCCACCATCAGCCCGGCGACGAACACGGTGATCACGGCCAGCACGAGGATGCCGTACAGGCCCGAACCCGTTCCGCCGGGCGCAACTTCACCGAGCTGCATGTTGAACATCGTGATCAGGCCGCCCAGGCTGGTGTACGAATCATGCGTGGAGTCGACGGCGCCCGTGGACGTGAGTGTCGTTGCGTCGGCAAAGATTGCGGAGTCGGCAACCCCGAAACGCTGCTCGACCCCCTCGTTGGCGGCGCCCACCGCATTCGGGACCGTGCCGTGATGCTGCAGCTGAACCAGCATCATGACGGTGACGCTGATCGCGGCGATGGTGCCCATCACGGCGGCGATCGCGTAGCCCTGCCTTGTGTTGCCCACCAGGCGGCCGAAGGTGCGCGGCAAGGAGAAGCCGATGACCAGCAGCAGGAAGATCTCGACCCAGTTCGTCCACGTGGACGCGTTCTCGAACGGGTGCGCGGAGTTGGCGTTGTAGAAGCCGCCGCCGTTGGTGCCCAACAGCTTGATCACTTCCTGGCTGGCCACCGGACCACCGGTGATCGTCTGCTGCGAGCCGGCGAGCGTGGTGACCACCTGGTCGTTCAGGTGGAAGTTTTGGATGACGCCGCCGGCGACCAGAACCACGGCGCCGACGACGGAAATCGGCAGCAGGATCCGCAGCGTCCCGCGGACCAGGTCCACCCAGAAGTTGCCGAGTTCGCCGGTGCGCTTGCGGACGAATCCGCGCACGAATGCCACCGCGACCGCCATTCCGACCGCGGCGGACACGAAGTTCTGCACCGCCAAACCCGCCATCTGCACCAGATGGCCCTGGGTCGACTCACCGCTGTAGGCCTGCCAGTTGGTGTTGGTGACGAAGCTGACGGCGGTGTTCCAGGCCAGCGACGCAGTCATCGGCGTGGCCGGGTCGTGCAGATGCAGCGGCAGCTTGCCCTGCACAAGCTGAAGCAGGAACAGGAACACGATGCTGACCGCGGAGAACGCCAGAACGCTGCGAGCATAGCCTGCCCAGGACTGCTCGGACTTCGGGTTGGCGCCGATCAGACGATAGACGAATCGCTCTGCACGCCAATGCTTCTCGGAGCTATAGACCCGGTACATGTAGTCGCCGAGCGGCACGTGGACCACCGCCAGCGCCACTACCAGCAGCGCCAAAAACAGCAGACCCGCTGTGGTGGTGCTCACTAGAACCGTTCCGGAAAGAGCAGGGCCGCAACCAGTAACAGCGCGATGATGACGGCCAGTGCGAGGCCGATAGCGTTGGCGGGGCTCACAGCCCCTCGACCAGCTTCAGCACCATGCCGAGCACGGCGAAGACCGCCACCGTCAGCAGCAGATAGACCACCACAGACACACCATCTCCGTTTCACTACCCGAGTCGTGCTCGGTCGGCTGCGCAGCACCTACTGGGCCCTCGGGGGATGAGGGCTGCAATGACGCTAAGCCCGTTCGGTATCCAGAGCAGCAGCCCTTAACGCTTTCTTTACGGGTCGTGCTGCCCCGCTTACGGCCTGGCTCACGGAGCTCGCCGCGCGTACCGGCTGCGCTGCGTGCGCCCTGCCGCGGTAGTACCGTTCGCCCTATGCGTGCCGAGGACATGGCCGAGGAGTTCCCGGTTTTGACCACCGACTCCGCCGCGCTCGAGGCTGTCCGGATGCTCGCGCAGCAACGCCTGCCCGGAGTTTTGGTCGTCGACGCCTCCGGCAGTCCGTACGCGGTGCTGCCGGCCTCTCAGGTGGTTCGCTTCATCGTGCCGGGTTACGTACAGGACGACCCCTTGTTGTCGGGCGTGCTCGAGGAATCGATGGCCGACCACATCGCGGAGAGGCTGGAAGGTAAGACGGTCGGCGACATGCTGCCCGCGCACCTTTCCGACGTGCCGCCGGCCAACTTCGACGACACGATCATCGAGGTGGCCGCGGTAATGGCACGGCTGCGAAGTCCGCTGATCCCGGTCACCAAGGGCGGCAAATTGCTGGGCGTGATCACCGCGTCACGCCTGCTGGCTGCGGTGCTCAAATCTTGATCGCCCGCAAGCCGCGCGGCGCGCAGAGTCGCGAGCGCCCGAAGCGGCAGGCCCGGACGTGAACCTGTATGCGGTTGTCGCGACCGCGATCTTCGTCATCGCCTACGCGTTGATCGCCAGCGACCGCGTCAACAAGACACTGGTAGCGCTGGGCGGCGCGGTCTTCGTCGTCATCTTGCCGGTGATCAACTCCGACGAGGTGTTCTTCTCCCGGGAGACCGGGATCGATTGGGACGTCATCTTTTTGCTGCTGGGCATGATGATCATTGTCAGCGTGGTGCGCCAAACCGGCGTCTTCGAATACGTGGCGATCTGGGCGGCCAAGCGCGCCAACGGCTCACCGCTGCGCATCATGATCTTGTTGATGACCGTCACCGCGGTTGCGTCGGCCATGCTGGACAACGTCACCACGGTGCTGCTGATCGCGCCCGTCACCCTGCTGGTGTGTGACCGGCTCCAGATCAGCCCGGCCCCATTCCTTATGGCCGAGGCGTTTTCGTCGAACATCGGTGGCACCGCCACGTTGGTCGGCGATCCGCCCAACATCATCATCGCCGACCGGGGTGGGGTGAGCTTCAACGACTTCCTGATTCACCTGGCACCGATCGTCGTCATCCTGATGGTCGCCCTCACGGCGCTGCTCCCGCGCTTGTTCCCGGGCGCATTCACAGTCGACGGCGAACGGGTCGCCGACGTCATGGCCTTGGACGAGCGCGAAGCCATCCATGATCACCAGTTGCTGATCAAATGCGGGGCCGTGCTGGTCGCGGTGTTCGCCGGGTTCGTCGCGCACAAGGCAATCCACATGGAACCATCGCTGGTGGCGATGGTGGGTGCCGGTGTTCTGATCGTAATCTCCGGTCTGACAAGGGAATTCTATCTGCAGAGCGTGGAATGGGAGACGCTGCTGTTCTTCTCCGGGCTGTTCGTCATGGTCGGTGCGCTGGTGAAAACCGGGGTGATCGGGCAGTTGGCCAAGTTGGCCGGCCAAGCGACCGGTGGCAATGCATTGGTGACGACGATGCTGATCCTGGTGGTGTCCTTCGTCGCCAGTGGCTTCGTCAACAACGTGCCGTATGCCGCGACCATGACACCGATCGTCGGTGAGCTGATGTCATCCATTCATCCGCATCTCAACTCCGCTGTGCTGTGGTGGGCATTGGCCTTGGGCACCGATCTCGGCGGCAACCTCACTGCGGTCGGTGCAAGCGCGAATGTGGTCGTCATCGGAATCGCCCAGCGCGCAGGCAGTCCCATCTCGTTTTGGGAGTTCACCCGCAAGGGGGCGGTGGTCAGCGCCGTCTCGCTGGTGCTGTGCGCCGGGTACCTCGTGCTGCGCTATTTCGCCTGGGCTTGAATTGCGGCGACCGGCGGCTAGGCCGGTCGTAACGACTGCCGCAACCCGCGCAGGTTGGCATAACCCTCGGAGTCGGTCCGGGCGATCCGAGCCGCCACGTCGTAGGGCACGATTATCGCGGTCGCATCCGGGACCCGGCTGATGGCCTTGGCCATTTTGTCCGCGGTGCGGTCGTGAAGCAGCCGGCCCAGCAGGGGCGAAAACGTTCGGCGCGGCAGCAGTACGGTCACCTTGGAACCCGGATGCTCGTCGATCACCTGCAGGACCAGCTCTTGCGCGGCCCGGCTGAGATGGCGGTCCGGGCAATCCACGACCTGCAGCCGGGTGTCGTGATCGAAGCGCTGCCAGCGCTCCTGCAGCTCGGCGGCATGCGCTCCGTCCACCACGAAGTGCACCGCGGCCAGCTCCGCGGCGTGCAATCCCTTTGCGTAGCGCAGCGTCTCGATCTCGGCGAGGTCGATCGAGTCGACGAAGACGAATACTCGAAGCCGTGCATGCCTGGCAAACTCCGGCGGCTCGGTGCGCGACATCTCGAGAACCGATGCCTCGGTGCGGTATTGCCGGTTGAGCCGCATCAGCGCGAACACCAGCACGGGGAACACGACGACCACCAGCCAGGCTCCCTGAGTAAACCTGGCCACCACGAAGATCGCCACCACCAGCGTCGACAAGATGCCCGCGGTCAGGTTGATCGCGGCGTCGCGCCGCCAGTGTGGTCCTCGGTGGCTGAAGTGATGTTTGGTCATGCCGTATCCGGCCATCGCGAAACCGGTGAACACGCCGATTGCGAACAGCGGAACCAGTTCGTGCACGGAGCCGCCCGTTACCAGCAGCAGCGCCACCGCCAGCACGGCCAGCGTCATGAGGCCGTTGGAGAACACCAGGCGGTGGCCCCGCTTTGTCAGCGGCCGCGGCAGAAACCGGTCCTCGGCAACGAAACTGGCCAATGCGGGGAAACCGCCGAAGCCGGTGTTCGCGCCGGTGAACAGGATCGCCGCGCTGGCTGCCTGGACGAGGAGGTAGAGCACGTTGCCGACGGTGCCGCTGCCGAAAACCGCACGAGCGATCTCGGAAAGCATCGAGGGGTATTCGGCAACATACGGAGTGGCGCGGGTGGCGTAGGTGAGCCAGGCCACGCCCACCAACAAGAACCCGAGAATGCCGGCCATCACGGTCAGCACGCGCCGCGCGTTGGCACCTTGCGGCTCGCGAAAGACGTTGACTGTGTTGGAGATCGCCTCGACTCCGGTCAGCGAGGAGCCACCATTGGCAAACCCTCGCAGCAACACCAGGATCGTCGCGCCCATCACCAACCCGCTGCCTTGATGAACAGGCACCGCTCCGACGATGTTCTGCGGATCGTATTTCGGTAAACCCCAGAAGATTTCACGAACCAGGCCAGTCACGATCGTCAGCGTGATCATTACCACGAAGGAGTATGTCGTGATCGCGAATGCCCGGCCCGACTGCCGCAACCCGCGCAGGTTCGCATAACAGATGAGGACCACCGAGACCACCGCTATTTCCAAGCTGTAGGGCCGCAGCACGGGTACCGCCGACACCACCGCAACGGTCCCGGCCGCGGTTTGCACCGCGACAGTCACCACGTAGTCGATCAACAGCGCGGCGGTGGCTATCTGCGCGATGCGGGGACCGAAGTTCTCCCGTGCGACCACGTACGAGCCGCCGGGTTGGGCATAGGCCGTGACAACCTGCCGATACGATGCGGTCACGAACGCCAGAATCAGCAGGACCACACCGATGATCGGAAGCAACAGGGTGAACGCCGCCATTCCGGCACGGGGCAGCAGTGCGATCATCACCTGCTCGGGTCCGTAGGCGGTCGACGAGATCGCGTCAGGTGAAATCGCGCCGAGCGCAACCGGATTCGAGAGCCGCTCCGATTCCAGCTGCTCACTGGTTAGCGGCTTACCGAGAAAGATCCGCTTACACACGTCGGTAAATGACAGTGGGACAGCCCGCCCGTCGTTGGATGTGGTCACATCGCATCACCTCCTAGGGTTGCTCGACCGCTATTGGTGTCGGTTCGACGATCGACATCGGCCCGTCGGGGCTTCGGCCGTCATCAGACGGGATACCGCGCCTCGCCGCCGGTGTCGCCTGGGCGAGCCGGGACTTGATGTCGTACGGCACGATCTGCGCACTCGCGCCGGGGATTCGACTGATGACCTTGGCCATCTTGTCCGCGGTGCGGTCGTGAAGCAGCCGGCCGAGCAGCGGCGAAAACGTCCGCCGTGGCAACAGCACTGTCACCTTGGAGCCGGGATGGTCCTCCAGCGTTTGCAGGACCAGCTCGTGAGCGGCCCGGCTGAGGTGACGATCCGGGCATTCGACCACCCGCAGCCGAGTGTCGTGGTCGAAGCGCTGCCAGCGCCGTTGCAGCCGAGCGGCATGCGCCGGGTCCACCGCGAAGTGGACGGCGACCAGCTCGTCGGCGAGCAGCCCCTTCCCGTAGCGCAGTGCCTCGACCTCGGCGAGGTCAATCGAATCCACGAATACGAACACGCGATGCCGGGCGTGCCTGGCGAACTCGGGTGGCTCGGTACGCGACGTCTGCAGAACGGAGGCCTCGGCCCGATATTGCCGGTTGAGCCGCATCAGTGCGAAAACCAGCAGCGGGAAGACCACCACGACCAGCCAGGCTCCCTCGGTGAACTTGGCCACCGCGAAGATGCCCACCACGATCGTCGACAAGATGCCCGCGGCCAGATTGACCGCCAGCTTGTGTCGCCAGCCGGGTTCTCGGTGGGTGAGATGGTGCTTGGTCATGCCGTAGCCCGCCATCGAGAAGCCGGTGAACACGCCCATCGCGAAAAGCGGCACGATCGCGTCGACCGAGCCTCCGGTCGCCAGTAACAGTGTCAGCGCCAGCGCGGTCAGCGCGATGATGGCGTTGGAGAACACCAGACGATGCCCCCGTTTGGTCAGTGGCCGCGGCAGAAAGCTGTCTTCGGCAACGAAACTGGTGAGCGCCGGAAAGCCGTTGAAACTGGTGTTCGCACCGAAAAACAGGATGGCCGCGCTCGCCGCCTGCAACAGCAAGTACATGGCGTTTCCGATCAGCCCTTGGCCGAAAACGGCGCGACCGACTTCGGAAAGCATCGAGGGATATTCGGCGACGTAGGGGGTGGCATGCGTGGCGTGCACCAGGTAGATGACGCCGACCAGCAAGAAGCCGAGAATGCAGGCCATTGTGGTGAGGACCCGACGAGCGTTGGGGCCCTGCGGCTTACGGAAGACGTTGACCGCGTCGGCGATCGCTTCCACTCCGGTCAGCGAGGTGCCACCGTTGGCGAATGCGCGCAGCAACACCAGAATCGTCGCACCCATCACCAGCCCGCTGCCCTGGTGCACCGGCACCGCTCCGGGAATGTGCTCGGCATCGTATTGCGGTAAGCCCCAGAAGATTTCGCGAACCACACCGGTCACGATCATCACGGTGAGCATGGCGATGAACGAGTAGACGGGGACGGCGAATATCCGCCCCGCTTCCCGCATTCCGCGCAGGTTGGCGTAGGAAATGATGAGCAACGCAGCCACCGTGATTTCCAGGTGGTAGGGGCCCAGCCTCGGTACCGCCGACACCACCGCGAAAGTGCCGGACGCGCACTGCACCGCCACGGTGACCACGTAGTCGATCAGCAGCGCGGCAGCCGAGAGCTGCGCCACCCGAGGCCCGAAGTTGCTCCGCGCGACCACGTAGGAGCCGCCTCGCTGGGTGTAGGCCATTACGACCTGCCGATAGGATCCGGCCACCAGTGCCAGAATCACCAGGATGACACCGGCGATCGGAAGCACCAACACGAACGCGGCCAGCCCGGCAGCCGGAAGCAACTCGACCATGATCTGTTCGGGTCCGTAGACGGTCGAGGAGATGGCATCCGGCGAAAGCGCGCCGAGTGCAACGGTATTGGACAAGCTCTCCGATTGGAGGTGCTCGTTGATGAGCGGCCTGCCCAGGAAAGCGCGTTTGCACAGGTCGACAACGGACAGTGGGATCGCCTGCTGCCCAGCCGATGATGTCATTCCCACGGTCGGTGGCCTCTCCAATTGTGCCCTTGGCGACCGGCCGATCGGATCGGCCGCCGACCGTATGCGGGCATTGCGATGTAGCCCTCGACGGTGAGGATCTGCAATGAAGGTAAGCGCGGTGGGCGCAGGCCGCTCGTCGTTAACGCTTTCTTAACGGCCTGTCAGCAACCTTTACGCAGCCTCCAAGCTCGCGATTATTTGACCGGCTGCTCGATCAGCGGGAAACGCACCCGGAACACCGTTTGCCCCCCAGTCGACTCCGCGGTGACCGAGCCGTGGTGTGCTTTGACGATCGAGGCGACGATGGCCAAGCCCAATCCGTTGCCCGACGCGTTGGATCGCGACGCGTCGCCGCGCACGAAACGCTCGAACAGGCGCGGCAGCAGATCCGGCTCGATGTCGGGACCGTCGTCGGTGACGGTCAGCTCCGTGTACGGCCCGTCCTCGCCGGCCGGGTGGCGCGAGATCGCGGTCGTGACCGTAACCCCCGGCGGGGTATGCACGTGCGCGTTGCTCAGCAGGTTGCTGACCAGTTGGTGCAGCCGGTCGCGGTCGCCGCGCACCCACACCGGGTCGTCGGGCAGGTCGGTGACCCACTTGTGGGTCGGCGCCGCCACCGCCGCGTCGTTGACCGCGTTGATCACTACGTCGGCCAAATCGACGTCCTCGGTGTCGAGATCCTCGCCTTCACCCAACCGGGACAGCAGCAGCAGCTCGTCGACAAGCGAGGTCATCCGCAATGCCTCGGACTCGATTCGGGCCAGCGCATATTCCGTCGTCGGCGGCAGCGCCGAGCTGTCCTGACGGGTGAGTTCGGCATAGCCTTGAATCGCGGCCAGCGGGGTGCGCAGCTCGTGGCTGGCGTCGGTGAGGAATTGCCGCATCCGGCGGTCGGATTCGGCGCGGTGTGCCAGCGCACTGTCGACGTTGTCCAGCAACCGATTCAACGTGTGCCCGACGATGCCGACCTCGTTGTCGGGGTCGGTGTCGTCGGGCCGCACCCGCGTGGTGATCCGGTGCTCGTCGCCCACCAGCGGCATGCTGGCGACCTCGGCGGCGGTCGCCGCGACGCGGCGCAGCGGACGCAGCGCATACCCGACGACCGTAATCGTGAGCGCCGCCGTCAGCAGCAGCGCAGCCACCAAAAGCGCTGTGGCGGTGACTGTTCGGCGGGCGATAGTCCGGTTCGCCAGCTGCAGCGAAACCCCGACCAGCAAGCGGTCCGGCCCGGCCGCCCGGCTGTCCACCCGATAGGAGCCCAGGCTGCCCAGCACTTCGGTGCGCGGCGGCCCGTCGGTCCACGACCGCGTTTGGATGGCCCGGACCACGTCGGGCGCAGCGGGTTGCGGCTCGCCCTCGGAGAACACCGCCGAGCCCACCACCACGCCGTCGTGCAGCACCGCGATGAGGTTGCCCGGCGTCTGCCCGGTGAACTCCAGCATCGCCTGCTCGATGGGCAAGGCGCTATGCGAACTTTCGCCGGTGCGGTAGCGGGTATACGAATGCTCCAGTGCCTGCAGGGATTCGGCGACTTCGGCGTCGTTCATCGTGGTGACGTACGCGCGTAGGCTCAGCACCGATACCACGTCGACCGCCACCAGGACCACGCAGACCACCGCGCAGACACCCAGCACCAGCTGCCGGCGCAGGGATCGCGGCCACCACGGCGCTTTGCGCCGGGTCATTCCGGCGGTCGCAGCATGTATCCGACACCTCGCACGGTGTGGATCATCGGTTCCCGGCCGGCGTCGATCTTCTTCCGCAGATACGAGATGTAGAGATCGACGATGCTGGTGCGCCCGGCGAAGTCATAGTTCCACACCCGGTCCAGTATTTCGGTGCGGGTCAGCGCCCGGCGCGGGTTGCGCATCAAGAAGCGCAGCAACTCGAACTCCGTCGACGTCAACGACAGCGGGGTGCCGCCGCGGGTGACTTCACGGCTGGCGCCGTCGAGGGTGAGGTCGCCGACTCGCAGTTCCTCCTCAGCCGGGGGCGCCAGATGATTCGAGCGGCGGAGCAGTCCCCGCAGCCGGGCCACCAGTTCTTCGAGGCTGAACGGCTTGGTCATGTAGTCGTCGGCGCCCGCGGTCAAGCCGGTGACCCGATCCATCACCGAGTCGCGGGCGGTGAGAAACAGCGTGGGGGTGTAGGTGTCCGATTCGCGCACCCGCTGCAGTATCTGCAGCCCGTCCATGTCGGGCAGCATGATGTCGAGCACCAGCACGTCGGGGCCGACCTTGTCGAACTTGGCGACGGCCTCGCGGCCGTTGTGCGCGACGTCGACGACCCAGCCCTCGTAGTGCAGCGCCATCTTGACCAGGTTGGTCAGTGCCGGCTCGTCGTCGACCAGCAAAACCCGGATTGGCGAGCCGTCGGCCCGGTTGATCCGGGGAAGCTGGCCAAGGATGGCCTGGCGTGGCCGCTGTTCGCGCGCGTAACCAGACCCGTAACCCGACACAGCCGTCATATTCCTACATTTTCCCGGGCGCACATCGCTCTGTCACGGAGTTCATATCGTTCTCAAATGTTGCGGGCATCGCCCGAGGTGGCGCCGGACACGGCCAGATATGCGTTTTCTATGTATCTCATCAGCCGGCTTGATGCGGTGTTTGCTCGAAAAATATTGTGATGCTTAGCCGTTGATCTGCAGTGGCGCTGCACCAAAGAGGTGCAAGTCTGAAAGTGCTTGTGCTTGAACGACTCTGCGGCCAAAGTTTGCGCCCCGGCCGCCGCAACACGATGTGTCGACGTCGGATGCCCAGACAGTGGCGCGGGTTCGGGTACGGGAAGTTAGGAGAAGTCAATGACTTTCGCATTTGTGACGACGCATCCGGAGCTGCTGGCCGCAGCGGCCGGCGATCTGACCGGCATCGGCTCGGCGATGGTCGCCGGTAACGCCGCGGCAGCGGGACCGACCGGCGGCGTCGTCCCGGCGGCCGCGGACGAGGTGTCTGCCTTGACCGCCGCGCAGTTCGCCGCGCATGCCGGCAGGTATCAGGCGATCAGTGCCCAGGCGGCGGCGGTTCACCAGCAGTTCGTGAGCACGTTGGCGACCAGTGCGGGTTCGTATGCGGCCACCGAGGCCGCCAACGCGGCCCGAATCTGAGTGAGCCAGCTAACAAACGAAGGGCAGGACGCGATGGATTTTGGAGCCTTACCGCCAGAAATCAACTCCGCACGCATGTACGCCGGCGCGGGTCCCGGCCCAATGCTGGCGGCCGCGGCGGGCTGGGACGGGCTCGCAAGCGAACTGCACTCCGCCGCGACGTCGTATCAGTCGGTGGTCACCGGGCTGACCACCGGGCCGTGGCAGGGGCCGGCATCGCAGGCCATGGGCGCGGCCGCCGCACCGTACGCGGCCTGGCTGAGCGCGACCGGGGCCCAGTGCGAGCAGGTGGCCAACCAGGCCAGGGCAGCGGTCTGCGCCTATGAGGCCGCGTTCGCGATGACCGTGCCGCCCCCGGTGATCGCCGCCAACCGCGCCCAGCTGATGGCCTTGGTCGCCACCAACTTCCTCGGCCAGAACACCCCGGCGATCATGGCCACCGAGGCGCACTACGGCGAGATGTGGGCGCAGGACGCCGCGGCGATGTACGGCTACGCCGCCAGTTCGGCCGCCGCGTCGACGCTCGCGCCGTTCACCCCGGCGCCGCACAACACCAACCCGGCGGGGCTGGCGGGACAGTCGGCCGCGGTGGCCCAGTCCGCCGGCAGCTCGGCGGGCACCCACGCGCAGACCATCACGTCGTCGCTGTCGGCGGTGCCCCAGACACTGCAGAGCCTGGCGTCGCCCACCGGGTCGGGGACCGGGATGTCGCAGATGGTGATGGGCACCGGGACGTCGGCGGCGACGTCCGCGGCCTCCGCCCCGGCAAGCGCACTCACGGGCCTGACGGGCGCGTCGGGCAAGGGGGCCATCAAGGGTGCAAGCAAGACCGCCGATCTTGGCGGCGGCGCGCTGTCAGGCCTGGCCGGCGCGTTCGGCGGCAGCGAATCGCTGGGTCTGATCGAGGACACCGTCGGCCTCGAAATGGACGGCGTGGGCCTCGTCGGCTTGGACGGCGGCGGCGTCGGCCTGGACGTGCTCGGTGTGGGCCTGGACTTCCTGGGCGCCGACGAACTGACCGAGTCCGGCGGATTGGGGCCGCTGGGCGGCCTGGGTGGCTTGGCGCCGCTGGGGGCGGGGCTGGGCGGCGCGGGTCACCTGGGCGGTTTGGGCGGCGCCGGCGCCTCGGCCAGCATCGGCCAGGCCGCGTCGCTCGGCGGGCTCTCGGTGCCGCAGAGCTGGGCGGGATCGATCGCACCGGCCAGCGCGATGCCGTTGCCCGGCGCCAACCTCGGTGCCGCCCCGGCGGTATCTACGACCGGCGCGTCCGGCATGCCCAGGGTCACCTTCCCGAGCATGGCGGGGCGGGAAGCAGACGGCGCCGTCCGGTCGATCGGATTGCGATCCAGCGTGCTGCCGCACTCGCCGATGGCCGGGTAGCCCCTGAACGTGGTGTGGCCCGCACACCGGGGGGTGTGCGGGCCACTGTTGGGCTGTGGGGTCTAGGCCCAGCTGGAGCCGACGGCGGAGTCGGTGCTGGCCATGTTGGAGCCGGCGGTTTGCACCTTTTGGCCGTGGGC
>NZ_LQPE01000021.1 GCF_002101735.1 Mycobacterium kyorinense
GCCGCCTACGAGCCGACCACAAAACCAGCCATCAATCACCGCAAAACACGGCCGCTTGACATAGGAGCAACACGCTCACGCCGCTCGAGACCGCGCCGTTAGCTCCCAGCCGATCCGGTGCACCATCTCCCAGGACCGACGCCGTACATCGTCGGCCACAACCGACAGCACCGACCAACCAACCTCTTGAAGCGCGGCACGCTTTTGCCGGTCGCGGCGCAGGTCTTCGGGGCCGCTGTGCCAGTCGAACCCGTCATACTCGACTGCCACCCGCTGGTCGGGCCAGGCGAAGTCGACCCGCCACCTCTGCCAGTTGCGGTCGACGATCTCGTATTGCAGCACCGGCACGGGCAGCCCGCCGTCGAGCATCACCAGCCGCGCTTCGCTTTCCATCGGCGATTCCGGTTCAGGAGCGGCCAGTGGGATCAGCTCGCGCACTTTCACGATTCCGCGTCGTCCGGCCTGACGGGCAGCCGCGGCGCGCAGCTGTCGTCCATCGCAGGTTCCGCTGCGCAGGGCGGCATCGAGTGTTGCCAGCGCACGGGGCCGACGCAGGCTGCGCGCGACTTCTACTGCGGTCCAACCCGGTTCGGTGGCCGGTCTCCCGTCGACCATGCTCAGCGGAGCTCCCTCGCGGCGGTGGACGAACAGGCCGTCGGAGCTGCGTAGCTGATGGCCGACGGGGTTGAGAACATGGAGGTCGACGTTGTCCTCGGTGTCGAATCCGTAAGCGGCGGCGGCTGTTCCGAGACAGATCGCGACTTTTTCACCGGCCCGCAGGTCCAGGCCGCTCAAGCGAATCAGGACGTCGGGTTCTTCCCGCGTGTAGACGCCCGTCCACACGCAGGTGAGCTCGCCGCGGGCGACGCGCCTTTCGAACCCGGCGCGGCCGAGGTGCCGCAGCAATTGGGCAGTAGTCGCTACTCCGCCTTGGTTCGACAGGAGGGCATCGAGGGCGTCGCTCATTGCCGAATCGTGCAGCCTCGTCGGCAGCCGCGGTAGCCAGGCCTGTGGATGGCGAGCGTGCGGAATCTACGTGATTTGCTCGGCGTGTCGTTCGGGGACGCGCACGCTCGCGCAAAAGGCGCGCCGGGGAGTAGCTCTCAGCAGCCCTTCAGGCGCTTGGCCAGGTGGTCGGCGACGGCGTCGATCGCCACCCGCTCCTGGGTCATCGCGTCGCGCTCGCGCACTGTCACGGCCTGATCGTCGAGCGTGTCGAAATCGATCGTCACACAGAACGGCGTGCCGATCTCGTCCTGACGCCGATAGCGTCGCCCGATCGCGCCGGCGTCGTCGAACTCGACATTCCAGCATTGCCGCAACTCGGCGGCCAGGTCGCGTGCCTTGGGACTCAGATCGGCGTGCCGGGACAGCGGCAGCACCGCGACTTTGACCGGCGCCAGCCGCGGGTCGAGCCGCAACACCGTCCGCTTGTCCATCCCTCCCTTGGCGTTGGGCGCCTCGTCCTCGCTGTAGGCGTCGATCAGAAACGCCATGAACGAGCGCGTCAGACCCGCCGCCGGCTCGATCACATAGGGCACGTACCGGGTGTCGCTGGCCTGGTCGTAGAACGACAGGTCGACACCGGAATGCTTTGAATGCGTGGACAAGTCGAAGTCGGTGCGGTTGGCCACGCCCTCCAGCTCGCCCCACGGATTGCCGGCGAAGCCGAACTTGTACTCGATGTCGACCGTGCGGTCGGAGTAGTGCGACAGCTTGTCCTTCGGGTGCTCCCACAGCCGCAGGTTCTCCGGGTTGATGCCCAGGTCGACGTACCACTGCAGCCGGGTGTCGATCCAATACTGGTGCCACTCCGGCGCGGTCGACGGCTCGACGAAGAACTCCATTTCCATCTGCTCGAACTCGCGGGTGCGGAAGATGAAGTTGCCGGGTGTGATCTCGTTGCGAAAGCTCTTGCCGATCTGCCCGATTCCGAACGGCGGCTTCTTACGCGCCGTCGTCACCACGTTGGCGAAGTTGACGAAGATGCCCTGCGCGGTCTCCGGCCGCAGATAGTGCAGCCCCTCTTCGGTTTCGATCGGGCCGAGGTACGTCTTGAGCATCATGTTGAATTCGCGCGGCTCGGTCCACTGGCCGGGCTCACCGGTCTCCGGGTCGCGGATGTCGGCCAGGCCGTTGGGCGGCGGATGTCCGTGCTTTTGCTCGTATGCCTCGATGAGGTGGTCGGCGCGGTAGCGCTTGTGGGTGATCAGCGACTCGACCAGCGGGTCGTGGAACACCTCGACATGCCCGGAGGCGACCCACACCTCGCGGGGCAGGATGATCGAGGAATCCAGGCCCACGACATCGTCTCGGCCCGTCACGACCGATTTCCACCACTGCCGTTTGATATTCTCCTTGAGTTCCACCCCCAACGGCCCGTAGTCCCACGCCGATTTGGTCCCGCCGTAGATCTCCCCGGACGGATAGACCAGCCCCCGCCGCTTGGCCAGATTGACGACGGTGTCGATGACGGACGCCACGAGGTGGTGCACTCCTGTCTGCGGATGAGGGGCGGTGGGCATCGCCATCGTAGCGATCTCCCCGGAAGTCTTTGACATGCGTCATTACGCATGTGACAGTGGAACCAACATGTCCCCCACCACGTCAGCGGCGGCCGACGGCGACGAGCTCGTCGAAAGCCATGAGCACGGCGGATCGGCCGCGTTCCCGCCGCCACCTCCGCGGGAGATTCTCGACGCCGCCGGGGAGCTGTTGCGGGCGCTCGCCGCGCCGGTTCGGATCGCTATCGTGCTGCAGCTGCGC
Organism: Mycobacterium kyorinense; assembly: GCF_002101735.1. Lineage (GTDB taxonomy): Bacteria > Actinomycetota > Actinomycetes > Mycobacteriales > Mycobacteriaceae > Mycobacterium > Mycobacterium kyorinense. The sequence continues at coordinate 2,767 of NZ_LQPE01000021.1, forward strand.
GAATCGCAGCGCTGCGTGCACGAGCTGGTCGACGCGCTGGGCGTGCCGCAGCCGCTGGTCAGCCAGCACTTGAAGATCCTCAAGGCGGCGGGCGTGGTGGCCGGGGAGCGGTCCGGCCGTGAAGTGCTCTACCGGCTGGCCGATCACCACCTCGCGCACATCGTCATCGACGCTGTGGCGCACGCCGGCGAGGACAACCTGTGACTCGACCCAGCGTGCGCGCCACCCGGCAGCGCGCCGCCATCTCGACGCTGCTGGAGACGCTCGACGACTTCCGCTCGGCCCAAGAGTTGCACGACGAGTTGCGTCGCCGCGGCGAGAACATCGGCCTGACCACCGTGTACCGCACGCTGCAGTCGATGTCGGCGGCGGGACTGCTCGACACGCTGCGCACCGACACCGGCGAGTCCGTGTACCGGCTGTGCTCCGAAGACCATCACCACCACCTGGTGTGCCGCAGCTGCGGGTCCACAGTCGAGATCGGCGGCCACGAGGTCGAGACGTGGGCCGAGCAGGTCGCGGCCGAACACGGCTTTGCCGATGTCAGCCACACCATCGAGATCTTCGGCACCTGTTCGGAGTGCCGAAAATAAGGCGGTAGTGATCGCGAGCGTGCGCAAACCCGGAAATTCAAGCGGCGTGTCGAGCTGGGACACGCACGCTCGCGGATAGGGGTTAAGCGGTTAGCGCGCGGCGGATCTCGGCGCCCCGCTCCAGCACCATCAGAATCAAGGTGCGTAGCGCCTCGTCGGTCAGCCCGTTACCCGGAAAGTTGTAGCGCAGCATCACATCGGCGGACTTACCGGACTCCTTCTCCACCAGCGCCACCGAGCCCAACAGCGTGTTGTGCGCCGCGTCGGCCACCCGATCGCGAATCTTCTTGGCCAACACCAGATCCCACGCCAGGACCTGGGTGAGCGAGATCAGGTCGAGACCCTCCACGATGCCCACCACACGCAACGACGCATAGGTGCCGTCGTGGCGGATGGTCAGCCCGCCGTCGGATTCTTGGTCGACGGGCAAGATCTCGCCGAGCACCGCGGTCAGCCGTTCCTGCAACTCAGGCCCTTCCGGCATCACGCGCTCCCGAAGCGACGATGCCGCGACGCGTATTCCTCGCAGGCCGCCCACAGATCGCGCCGGTCATAATCGGGCCACAATTTGTCCTGAAATATGTACTCCGCGTAGGCCGCCTGCCACAACATGAAATTGCTGGAGCGCTTTTCACCGGAGGTCCGCAGCAGCAGGTCGACATCGGGAATGTCGGGGCGCTGCATGTGACGGGCGACCGTCGCCTCGGTGATCCGCTCCGGGTTCAACTTGCCCGCAGCCGCTTCGCGCGCGATTTCCCTTGCTGCCTCGGTGATTTCGGTGCGACCACCGTAGTTGACGCAGTAGTTGACGGTGATGACGTCGTTGTCGCGGGTCATCTCCTCCGCGATGGCCAATTCGTTGATGACGCTGCGCCACAACCGCGGTCGCGAACCGACCCACCGGATCTTGACGCCCATCGCCTTGAGGTTCACCCGCCGGCGTCGCACCACGTCGCGGTTGAACCCCATCAGGAAGCGGACCTCCTCGGCCGAACGCTTCCAGTTCTCGGTGGAGAACGCGTACAGGCTGAGCCACTTGATGCCCATTTCGATTGCGCCGCAGACAACGTCGATGACCACCGCCTCCCCCATTTTGTGGCCTTCGACACGCGGCAGTCCGCGCGCCGTGGCCCAGCGCCCGTTGCCGTCCATCACGATGGCCACGTGAAGGGGCAACTGGTCGGCCGGAATCCGCGGCGCGGCGGCTTTCGACGTGTGCTGCGGCGGGCGGCACGGGCCGCCGTCAGGCGACGGAGGCAGGTCCGGGAAGACGACGGGCCAGGTGGAGGTGTCGGGGAAGGTCGGATAGTCGTCGGGAGCCGGGGGCAGTTGCGGGAAGTCAGCCGGCTTCTGATTCCGCACCATGGGCCGTATTCTTCCCGACCAGCGAGATCCGGCGGTCGACGACCGTTCGGTCAACCCGGTAGACCCGCTCCACCAGTGGCAATGTTCGCAGCCGCCGCTCTAAATGCCACTGCAGATGCGCGGCCACCAATCCGCTGACCTGGCTGCGGTGCGCTTGCGGCGCGGCCTCCGCCGCCTCCCAGTCGCCGTCGCGCAGCGCGGACATCAGCTCCAGCACACCCACCGGCGGCGTGGTGGAACCGGCCGGGCGGCAATACCCGCAGACGCTGCCGCCGGCGGCGACGTGAAACGCCCGATGCGGGCCGGGGGTGGCGCAGCGGGCGCATTCGGTCAGCGCCGGCGCCCATCCCGCGATCCCCATGGCCCGGAGCAGGTAGGCGTCCAGCACCAGCTCGCGAGGTCGTCGTCCGTCGGCCACCGCCCGCAACGCCCCGACGGTCAGCCGGTGCAGCGCCGGGGCCGGTGCCCGTTCCTCGCCGGCCAGGCGTTCGGCGGTCTCCAGCATCGCGCAGGCGCAGGTGTAACGGCCGTAGTCGCTGACGATGTCGGTGGCGAACGCGTCCAGGGAGACGACCTGGGTGACGATGTCGAGGTTGCGGCCCGGGTGCAGTTGCACGTCGATGTGAGCGAACGGCTCCAGTCGCGCGCCGAACTTGCTGCGGGTACGACGCACCCCTTTGGCCACCGCGCGAACCAACCCGTGGTCGCGGGTGAGCAGGGTGACGATCCGGTCGGCCTCGCCGAGCTTGTGCTGGCGCAGCACCACCGCCCGGTCCCGGTAAAGCCGCATCACACCAGTCTGTCATCGCGCCGAGACATCACCGGGACCACGCGCCGATAATGTCGATACCGATGAGTAACGCCGTTAACCGCCGCTTTCCCACCCTGACCGAGCAGCTCTACCAGCTGGCCAACGGCGAGGTGACCTCCGACGAACTGGTCCGCCGCTCGCTGCACGCCATCGACCTCAGCCAGTCCACGCTGAACGCCTTCCGGGTGGTGCTCACCGAGTCGGCGCTGGCAGATGCTGCCCAGGCCGACCGTCGCCGCGCCGCCGGCGAGCAGGCACCGCTGCTGGGAGTGCCGATCGCGGTCAAGGACGACGTCGACGTGGCCGGGGTGCCCACCGCGTTCGGCACGTCAGGGTTTGTGCCGCCCGCCGCCGCCGACTCCGAGGTGGTGCGCCGGCTCAAGGTGGCCGGCGCGGTGATCGTCGGCAAGACCAACACCTGCGAGCTCGGCCAATGGCCGTTCACCAGCGGCCCCGGCTTCGGGCACACCCGCAACCCGTGGTCACGCAAGCACACGCCGGGCGGGTCGTCCGGCGGCAGCGCGGCCGCGGTGGCCGCCGGCCTGGTTGCCGCCGCGATCGGCTCCGACGGCGCCGGCAGTGTCCGCATCCCGGCGGCGTGGACGCATCTGGTGGGCATCAAGCCGCAGCGCGGCCGCATCTCGACTTGGCCGCTGCCGGAGGCGTTCAACGGCATCACGGTCAACGGTGTGCTGGCCCGCACGGTCGAAGACGCGGCGCTGGTGCTCGACGCCGTCTCCGGCAACGCCGAGGGTGATCTGCACAAACCACCGCCGGTGCGGGTGTCCGACCACGTGGGCACCGCACCCGGCGAGCTGCGGATCGCGATGTCAACCCACTTCCCGTTCACGGGTTTTCGGGCGAAGCTGCATCCCGAGATCCGCGCCGCGGTGCAATCGGTGGCCGATCAACTGCGGCTGCTCGGCCACACCGTGATCGTCGGCAACCCGGATTACGGACTGCGGTTATCGTGGAACTTCCTGTCGCGGTCCACCTCCGGACTGCTGGACTGGGCCGAGCGGCTCGGTGATGGCGTCGAGTGGGATCAACGCACCCTGGCCAACATGCGGATGGGCCGGCTGTTGTCGCAGTGGATCCTGCGTTCCGCCCGGGCACACGAAGCGGCCGACCAACGCCGAGTGGGGTCGATCTTTCGTTTCGTCGACGTCGTGCTGGCGCCGACCACGGCGCAACCCCCGCCTCCCGTGCACGCATTCGACGGGCTGAGCGGTCTGCAGACCGACCGGGTCATGATCGCGGCGTGCCCGGTGACCTGGCCGTGGAATCTGCTGGGCTGGCCGTCGATCAACATCCCCGCGGGATTCACCTCCGACGGGCTGCCGATCGGCGTGCAACTGATGGGGCCGGCGAACAGCGAGCCGCTGCTCGTGTCGCTGGCCGCCGAACTGGAAGCGGTCGGCGGCTGGGCCGCCAAGCAGCCGGAGGTGTGGTGGAACACCGGTACCGACACGCCGCCGGTGTCGACGGGGCGGACCTGACTCCTAGGCCAGTTCCCGGATTGCCCGATAGGCGGCGCGTCCCACCAGCTCGCCGAGTTCGTCGGGGGTGTACGTGTTGTCCGAGGCGAGCAGGCTGCGCACGCCGGCTTCGCCCATCGAGACAAACAACTCGACGAGGACAGGCAGCTTGCGCTCGATGTCCTCGGTTCCCCAGCGGTGCAGGTCGGGCTTGACCAGCTCGGCGAATTGCTCGGCCGCTCTGCGGCGGCCACGCGCGAACAGCTCCGCGACATCGGGGCCGGGGTTGCAGCAGAACAGCGTGCGCCAGGTGTCGGGCTGGTCGGCGACCGTGCGCATCCACGCCTTCATACCGCCGACGTATGCGTCCTGGGTGCTCGCGTAGCCGCCCGGCGTGGGATAGGCGGCCAACATCCCGCCCAGCAGCTTCTGCTCCTCGCGCGCCAGCAGCGCCTTGATCAGTTCGACGCGGTCCGGGAAGCACGCGTAGACCACCGGACGCGTCACGCCGAGACGCTCGGCGACCGCACCGATGGTCACAGCCGGAAAACCGCCTTGCAGCGCAATCTCTTTGGCGGCATCCAGGACCTGCGGGCGGCGCCGCTGCGGACCCAGATGGGCCGCACGAGGCCGGTGAAATGCCGGCCGAGAAACGGTTGCGTCGCCCATGACAGATAATGCTACAGTACTGTAGGAATGGCCGTTAACTTGGCCAGGGGAAGGACAAACACGCATGGCTCAACCCGCCGAGGACTACGGCTTCTTCGGTCCGGACTCGGTTACCTGGAAAGTGTGGAGCTACCCGACGTCGCTGACGGTCGGGTTCATCCGTGCGGTGGTGATCGAGGAACTCGACCCGGCGCTGGTCGCGTCCGTCGACCACACCCACGACATCTATAACCGGCCGCGGACCCGCTACGACCGCACGTTGCGTTACTTCGCGATGGTGGCGTTCAGCGACTCGCGCTCCACCTCGCAGGCCGCCGACGTGCTGGTCAAGGTCCACTCCAAAGCGATCGGCACCGAGCCGTACAGCGGGCAGCGCTACGACGCGAACGATCCGCAGTCCCAGCTGTGGATCCACCTGACCGCGTGGCACTCGATTCTCTACGCCTACGAGAAGTACGGACCGGGCAAGCTCTCCGCCGAGGAGGAGGCCCGGTACTGGCAGGAATGCGCGCTTGCCGCAGAACTGCAGACCTGCGATCCGGCCGACGTGCCGCGCAGCCGGGAGGGCATCCGGGCCTACTTCGAGCGGATGCGTCCGCAACTGTCCGGTTCGCCGATCGCCCGCCAGGCGATGAAGCACTTGATCAACGGCGCCGCGCTGATCTCGCCGCTGCCGCGCTACCTCGCGCCGGTCACCTGGGTCATCAACCGCACTCTGCAGGCCGGCGTGATGGCCACGATGCCGCACTGGATGCGCGCGATGGGCGGCCTGAAACAGCCCCGAGTTGCCGACGTCGCCGTCGTCCCGATGCTGCGCATCGCTTTTGCGGCACTTAACGCCAGCCCGCCCGCGGTGCGGCTGTGGGTGCTGCGGCTTTTGTCGCCGGCGACGGTGCCGGTGGTCGCTCCGGTGCTGCTTGGTGTACCGCCGCTTAACCCGGTGGTGGTCTCCCCGGCCGAGGCGCGCGCCCGCTACGGCTACGACAAGCCCGCCGAGGCCCATCGGGGGTTGCGGGACAAGCAGTATCGGCGGGTGTTCGCCGAAGGCAGCGCGCCCAGCGACGACGGACTGATCGAGTCACAGGCGATTCTGGGGTCGATCGGTTGATGGCTCGCTGTCGAAAAGTCCTGGCGTGCATGGCGGTTGCAATGGCGGCTGCCGGCTGCAACAGTATCGACCCGTCGAGTCTGGCCGAGTCCGGAACACCGGTGTCGACCAGCCGAATCCCCACTCCCAGCGGGCAATACGTTGTGCAGGGCGAAATTCTGCGCAAGTACGCCGACGCCGGTGGGCCGAGTGGGCCGCTGGGCACGCCGATCTCCAATGAGCTTCCGGCGCCAAACGGCGGCCAGTACAGCAAGTTTCAGACCGGGGTGATCTACTGGTCGCCGCGCAGCGGGGCGCATGTCCTGTCGGGCGCCATCCGCGCCGCGTGGGAAAGTGCCGGGGGCCCCGACGGGCCGCTGGGCTACCCGGTGAGTGATCCACGGCCGATCCCCGGCGGGTCGGTCGCGGACTTCGAACACGGCACCATCACCGACACCGGCGGCCAGCCGCAGATCGTGACCCGCTAGGGCGTCAAAACCCCAGTCGGCCAAGCTGTTTGGGATCGCGCTGCCAGTTCTTGGCGACCTTGACACGCAGGTCGAGATAGACCTTGGTGCCGAGCAACTTCTCGATCTGGCTGCGTGCGACGGTGCCGACGTGTCGCAGTCTCTCGCCGCCCTTGCCGATCACGATGCCCTTCTGGCTGTCGCGTTCGACATACAGCACCGCGTGCACGTCGATCAGGTCGTCGCGGCCTTCCCGCGGTTCGACCTCGTCGATCACCACGGCCAGCGAATGCGGCAACTCGTCACGCACGCCTTCCAGGGCCGCCTCGCGGATGAACTCGGCCATCAGAACCTCTTCCGGCTCATCGGTCAGCTCGCCGTCGGGGTAGAACGCCGGCCCGGGCGGCAATGCGGCGGCCAGCACGTCGATCAGCACGTCGATCTGCTCACCGGTGACCGCGGATACCGGCACGACTTCGGCCCGGTCCACGAGGTCGCCGACCGCCGCGAGTTGAGCGGCCAGCTTGTCCTTGGAGACCTTGTCGATCTTGGTGACGACGACAACCAGCGTGGTTTTGGGCGCGATGGAGCGGATCTGCTCCACGATCCACCGGTCCCCCGGGCCGATCGCCTCGTCGGCAGGAATGCACAACCCGATGGCGTCGACCTGGGAGTAGGTGTCGCGAACCAGGTCGTTGAGCCGCTTGCCCAGCAGGGTGCGCGGTCGGTGCAGCCCCGGTGTGTCGACCACAATGATCTGGAAGTTCTCCTGATGCACGATGCCGCGAATCGTGTGCCGGGTGGTCTGCGGGCGATTCGAGGTGATCGCAACCTTGGCGCCGACGAGGGCATTGGTCAGCGTCGACTTGCCGGTATTCGGCCGGCCGACGAAACAGACGAAGCCCGAATGGAATTCAGCCATAACCAGCACCCGCCGAACGTGAAGCTGTTGCGACTTTTTGCGCGATTTTTCGCAATGGGTTCACGCTCGGCGCGCTCACGACGGGTTACCGTCGCGGTCGGTGACGATGATCGCCGCCGTCGGGGAGAGCTCCCGGACGGCGGCGATGCCGGCGTCGTCGGCCGACCCGGCCACCAGGACGGCGGCCTCCAGACCGCCGGCGCCGCTGGACACCGCCGCGGCCACCGCTGTCTGCAGCGCGGTCAGCTGTAGCGCCGAGAGGTTCACCGGGGCAGCGGCGTAGGTGCGGCCGTCGGGGTCCCGCACCGCTGCGCCGCTGCCGGCCTCCGCGCGGGCCATCGCGGATCGGGCCAGCACCACCAGTTTCGCGTCTTCGGCGTCGAGCGGCTCAGCCGTCACCGTTGGCCTCCTGTCCGTTGGAGTCGACGCGGCTCAGCAGGACCGTGCCGACTCGGACCCGGCCCCGATGGTCGGGGCCACCTTCCGCACGCAACCGCAATCCATGTGATACCACTTCGGCGCCGGGCAGCGGGACGCGGCCCAGCTCCAGTGCCAGCAGTCCACCGACCGTGTCGACGTCGAGGCCGTCGTCGAATTCGACGCCGTACAACTCGCCGACGTCTTCGATCGGCAGCCGGGCCGATACCCGAAACCGGTTGTCGCCCAAGTCTTCTATCGGGGCCGTCTCGGCCTGGTCGTATTCGTCGGCGATCTCGCCGACGATCTCTTCCAGCACGTCCTCGATGGTCACCAATCCGGCGATCGCCCCGTACTCGTCGACCAACAGCGCCATGTGGTTGCGGTCGCGCTGCATTTCGCGCAGCAGCGCGTCGAGCGGTTTGGAGTCCGGCACGAACACCGCCGGCCGCATGACTTGCGCCACTGTGGTGTCTCGTCCCCCGTTGGTCGAGTAATACGTCTGCTGGACAAGGTCTTTCAGGTACACCACGCCGACGACGTCGTCGACGTTCTCGCCGATCACCGGGATGCGGGAATGCCCGCTGCGCACGGCCAGCGAGGTCGCCTGGCCGGCCGACTTGTCGCTTTCGATCCAGATCATCTCGGTACGCGGCACCATGACCTCGCGAGCCGGCGTGTCGCCGAGTTCGAAGACCGACTGGATCATTCGTCGCTCGTCGGCGGCAACCACACCGCGTTGCTGGGCCAAATCGACAACCTCGCGCAGCTCGATCTCGGACGCGAACGGCCCGTTGCGAAAGCCGCGGCCCGGGGTCAGAGCGTTACCGAGGACCACCAGCAGCCGGCTGATGGGCATCAGCAGCCACGAGATCGCCTGCAACGGAAAGGCTGCCGCCAATGCGATGGAGTACGCGTTTTGGCGGCCCAGGGTGCGCGGGCCGACGCCGATCACGACGAAGCTGATGACGACCATGATCGCGGCGGCGGCGATTCGCCCCCACTCCAGGTTGAGGCTTGCCCGCAGAAACACCACCAGCAACACCGTGGCCGTGATTTCGCAGGTGATCCGGAGCAATACCACGAGGTTGATGTAGCGCGGCCGGTCCGCCATCAGCTTGGCCAGCCGCACCGCCCCGGGCCGCCCATCGCGTACCAGTTCTTGGACCCGGGCCATCGACACCGTGCTGACCGCGGCGTCGATCGCCGCGAAAAGCCCGCCCACGCCTATCAATACGATCGCCCCGAGCAGCGGAGCAAACACGTTCACGGTTCGTCGAAATACCTTGACTTGTCCAGCAACCGGCGGTCTTTTTCGCTCTGGCGGTCCAGGTGGTAGGCCTCGACCTGATCGGCGACCCACTCCTCGAGCAGTCGCTGTTGCAGGGCGAACATTTCCTTTTCCTCGTCCGGCTCGCCGTGGTCGTACCCCAGTAGGTGCAGCACGCCGTGGATGGTCAGCAGCGCCAGTTCGTGGCCCAGCGAATGCCCCGCCGCAGCGGCCTGTTCGGCAGCGAATTCCGGACACAGCACGATGTCGCCCAACATGGCCGGCCCCGGCTCGGGCGCATCGGGCCGCCCACCCGGCTCGAGTTCGTCCATCGGAAAACTCATCACGTCGGTCGGGCCGGGCAGGTCCATCCAGCGCATGTGCAGATCGGCCATCGCCGCGGTGTCGAGCAGCATCATCGACAGCTCGGCCGCCGGGTTGACATCCATCTTGGCCAGCACGAACCGGGCGACGCTGATCAGTTCGGTCTCGGAGATGTCAACGCCCGATTCGTTGGATACCTCGATGCTAATGGCGCCGCTCCTCCTCATCGCTTCGCTCTGCATCGTCGCCGGCGCGGCTCATGGCATTCTCACCGGCGGTGCCGGACGCCCGACGCGCGCCGCGCCGCCCGGTTCATCGTCAGGCCCGGCTCTTCGTATTTGGCGTAGGCATCCACGATTTCGGACACCAGACGATGCCGTACGACGTCGGCGCTGGTCAGCTCCGCGAGGTGGATGTCGTCGATGCCCTCGAGGATGTCGGCCGCGACGCGCAGACCAGAGCGCGCGCCGCCGGGAAGGTCGATCTGCGTAACGTCACCGGTGACAACGACTTTGGAGCCGAATCCGAGGCGGGTGAGAAACATCTTCATCTGCTCGGCCGTGGTGTTCTGCGCCTCGTCGAGAATGATGAAAGCGTCGTTGAGGGTGTTGTGGGTAAGCAGGAAATCTTCGGTGACGTAGAGCGAGTCGGCCGCTGCGACCCGAATACACACGGCCTCCTCGGTTCCTGCGGGCTCGATGCGGTCGACGAAACGCATCGGCCGGCCGCCGCCGGTCGCGTCGTATTTGGCGGCCTTGCGGGCGAGCCGGAATGGGACGACGCCCGCGGGCAGTCGGATGTCGAGGGTGTGCGCGTCGGACCGGTGATGGACGTCGCGGCCGCGTGCCAGTCCGGGCTTTCGCCCTTCGGCGGGCCTGGTGCGCTGGTAGACCACACCACCGAGCGACTGGACCAGAAACACCACGTCGTCGCGCAGCCTATTCGAGACCGTGGTGAATTGAATGCGGCATGTCCGCCCATGCTGAGTAACTGGGCCGCCGTCGGAGTCCAGGAGCCCTTGCAGAACAGCAAGTCGCACATCGCGCGAATTGAACAGGTAGTCCTCGGGAATGAACTTTGTGTTTGATCGCGCGCCTGCCAATCCCAGGCGGCGCATGGCGCCGTTCACCGGGTTTTCGATCGTGATGACCTCACCGCGGCGGGTGACCCGGTTCAGCACATAGTCGACCGCGGACTTCCGGCGCACCTCGATGCCGGGGATGAGATGTTCCAGTGCAGCGGCGAGCTCGGGATCGTTCGTCGCAAACGAAGGTGTCGTCGAGCAGGTAACGCACCCATCGCCCAACAGCAACCCGAGCGCATACGGGTCGAGCGGCACTCGCCGCGCAGCGAAAGTCACCGGCTCGCTCAGCAGCGGCAGCTCGTAGCGATGATAGTGCGCCGCGCGGAGATTGCCGATCATCTCCTTGGTCTCCAGCACACGCGGCGGCTTTCCGCGACTCCGATCCTCCCGCGTGTACACCGACCAGAGGTGGTCACCTGACGCCAGGGTCGATGACCCGTCCTGGGTGCAGACCCGGTAGATCTCCTTGAAGCCTTGCGGATAAACGCCGAGAACTTCGGTGGGCCGGCCGTCCGAGCCGATCACGAAATCCCCGACCTGCAGATCGCCGATCCTCCGGAAACCACTGGGGGTCAACACTTTGGTAGATACCGGCTGCGCCCGACCGCGCATGTACGCCAGCGGCGCGACCTCAATTACCCCGGCGCTCATCAACTTTGGGATCAGCTCGGGATCCATCATGTCGTAGAGCGCGTCATAGAGCGGCCGCAGATACGGGTCGATCTTCTCGCTCAGAGTGCCCGGCAAAAACCCAAGGCGCTCACCGGCTTCCACCGCCGGCCGGGTCAGGATGATCCGGGTGACCTGTTTGGTCTGTAACGCGTTGACGGCCTTGGCCATTGCCAGATACGTCTTACCGGTGCCGGCCGGGCCGATCCCGAAGACAATGGTGTTGGCGTCGATCGCGTCGACGTAGCGCTTCTGGTTGAGCGTCTTGGGCCGAATCGTCTTGCCGCGGCGCGAAAGGATGTCGAGGGTGAGCACCTCGGCCGGCGACTCGTTACCGGTGCCGACCAGCATCGCAACGCTGTGGCGCACCGCCTCCGGTGTCAGGGCGTGGCCGGTGGCGACGATTGTCACCAGCTCCGAGATCACCCGCTCGCCGAGTGCGACGTCGGCCGGCTCACCGGCCAGGGTGACGGCGTTGCCGCGCACATGCAGGTCGGCAGCGAGGATCCGTTCGAGTGCGCGCAAATTTTCGTCAGCCGAACCGAGCAGGCCCACGACGAGGTCGGGCGGAACATCGATGCTGCTGCGAACCTGGGACGAGGAGGGGTCAGCGGCGTTGGTCTCGCGGGGCGTCACGTGGTTTCTAATGCCTGCTTTCTGGGTTGTCGGGTGACGACGCTCGGTAGTTCAGTTTACCGCTGACCACCGGCAGGGCGGTCCTCGTCCGAGGTAACCAGCGACCCGGGTTGAGCTCATTGGTACCGAAACGGGTACCAATTGCGGTACCGTCGAGTCGTGCCGTCACTGAACATCACCTTCACCGAAGAGGAGCTGGCTGCTGTGCGCGCCGCAGCCGGTGGTGAGAACCTGTCGCTCCGCGCATTCGCGCACCGTGCAGTTCTGTCCGCGGCCAGCGAGCATAAACGCCGGGTAAGCGAGGCCGCGGCTCTCATCGCTCAGCGTTCCGCTGAGCTGAATCGCCGTCTGGCTTGACCGAATTCCTCGATCGCGACGACATCTTGACCGCTGGCGCGGTAGCCGTTGGTCATGCGCTCGAAATCCGGGACTTTGGGCTGCTCGACGCCGCGGCGGCACGGCCCCAGACCACCGTCTACGGCGTAGACGCCTACCCTGACCTGTACTCCAAAGCCGCGGCGCTGCTGCAGTTGCTGGCCCGGAATCATGCGGTGACCGACAGCAACAAGCGGACCGCCTGGGCCGCGGCCTGGACCTTCCTGCACATCAACGGGGTTGAGCTCGCAGCGGGGTTCGACGTCGACGCCGCCGAGACCTTCATGAACGACCTCGCGCAACGCGGTGAGCTGACAATCGACGAGATCGCCGGCACCATGGCGTCGTTCGCTGCCTAACCAGCTAAGCCCACCGCGGCGTCAGCACCCCGAGCGCGCCCAATGCCACCGCGGCTGCCGACGACGTGCGCAGCACGGTGGGCCCCAGCCGGACGGCGACGGCGCCCGCATCGGTGAGCGCATCGATCTCGTCGGGTGCGATGCCGCCTTCGGGACCGACCACAAGGGTCAGCGAATTCGCTTGTGCCACATCGATGTCCGCCAGCCGGTCGGTCGCCGACTCGTGCAGCGCCAGGACCACGGTGCCCTCGTTGCGCACACGCTCGACAAGCTCGGCGGTCGACAACACGCCGTCGACTGGCGGGATGTGCGCCCGGCGGGATTGTCGGGCCGCGGATCGGACCACGGCCCGCCAGCGTCGCAGACCCTTGTCGAGGCGCGGCCCGTCCCAGCGGGCCACGCAGCGGGCGGCCTGCCAGGCCACGAACGCATCGGCGCCCGCCTCGGTGGCCAGCTCGATCGCCAACTCGGAGCGATCGGCCTTCGGTAGTGCTTGGACGACGGTCACTGGCGGCTTCGGGGGCGCCACGATCCAGCGGTCGACCACCCGGGCGGTGAGCCCGTCGCGGCCGGCCTGTTCCACCAGGCAGCTGGCCAGGCCGCCGGCGCCGTCGCCGAGCATCAGCTGTTCGCCGGGACGGATGCGCCGCACGGTCGCGGCGTGGAAGCCTTCGTCGCCGCCGACGACGGCCAGTCCACCGGTTTCGGGCAGTGCGTCGACGTAAAACAGGCCCGGCACCAGACGTCAGCGACCGGTGAAGGTTTCGCGCAGCCTGCTGAACAATCCGCTGGTGGCGCCGGCGTGCGTCGAGCGGACTTCGGCGACGTCACGGCTGCGGCGGTTCTTGAACTCGCGCAACAGTTCCGCGTCGCGGTGGTCGAGCCGCTCGGGCACCACCACCTCGACGTGCACGTGCAGATCTCCCCGCACTCCGGAGCGCAGGTGCGGCATCCCACGACCGCGCAGGGTCACCACCGCGCCGGGCTGGGTGCCCGGCGGCACAGTGATTTCGGTGAGCCCGTCGAGGATCGCGTCGAGGCTCACCGTAGTGCCCAGCGCGGCGTCGACCATCGGCACCGAGATCGTGCAGTGCAGGTCGTCGCCGTCGCGCATGAAGATGTCGTGCGGCTGCTCATGCACCTCGACATAGAGGTCACCGGCCGGTCCCCCGCCGGGTCCGACCTCGCCCTGGGCCGCCAGCCGCACCCGCATGCCGTCGCCGACGCCGGCGGGAATCTTGACGCTGATCTCCCGGCGGGCGCGTACCCGGCCGTCGCCGCCGCACTGGTTGCACGGGTCGAGGATGACCTCACCGACCCCGCGGCAGGTCGGACACGGCCGCGACGTCATCACCTGCCCGAGCAGCGAGCGCTGCACGGTTTGCACTTCACCGCGGCCGCCGCAGGTGTCGCATCTCACCGGGCCGGAATTGCCGTTGGTGCCCCGCCCCTGGCAGCGGTCGCACAGCACCGCGGTGTCGACGGTGACCTGCTTGGTCACCCCGGTCGCGCACTCGGTGAGATCCAGCCGCATCCGCAGCAGCGAATCCGAGCCGGGCCGGACCCGGCCGACGGGACCGCGGGAGGTCGAACCGCCACCGAAGAAGGCCTCGAACACGTCGCCGAGGCCGCCGAAGCCCGGGAAGCCGTTGGCCGTCGCGGCGTTTTCCAGCGGGTCGCCGCCCATGTCGACGATGCGCCGTTTCTCCGGGTCGGACAGCACCTCGTAGGCGACGCTGATCTCCTTGAACTTCGCCTGGGCCGCCTCGTCGGGATTGATGTCCGGGTGCAGTTCGCGCGCCAGCTTGCGATAGGCGCGTTTGATCTCGGTATCGCTGGCGTTCGGGCTGACGCCGAGCAGGCCGTAGTAATCGCGTGCCACGCCTGACCTTTCTTACGCAGCGCTAGACGAGTGCGCGGTCATCGAGCACCCAGCACTTCGCCGATGTACATAGCAACCGCAGCGACACTAGCGATAGTTCCGGGATAGTCCATCCGGGTGGGCCCCAGCACGCCCATGCCACCGTAGACGGTGTCGGACGTGCCGTACGCAGTTGACACCACCGACGCACCCACCATCTGCTCGGCTTCGGTTTCGTGGCCGATCCGCACGGTGACCTTGCCCGCTTCCTGCTGGGCGGCCAGCAGGCGCAGCACGACGACCTGCTCCTCGAGGGCTTCAAGGATCGACCGCAGGGAGCCACCGAAGTCGGCGGTGTTGCGGGTCAGGTTGGCGGTGCCGCCCAACAGCAGCCGTTCCTCGGTGTGCTCGACCAGCGACTCCAGCAGCACGGTCGCCGAACGACCGACGGCGTCGGACAGGCTGTTGGATTGCCCGCCGTGCCCATTGAGCTGCCCCGCCAGGTCGGCCACCGCCGCCGAGGCGGCCGAGAGCTTCTTGCCCTCGAGCGCCTGGCCCAGCATCTCGCGCAGCTGAGAAAGCTGATGGTCGTCGATGACGTCGCCGAGTTCGACGATGCGCTGGTCGACCCGGCCGGTGTCGGTGATGACCACCATCAGCAGCCTCGCGGGTGTCAGCGCGATCACTTCCAGGTGCCGCACGGTCGACGTCGACAGCGTCGGGTACTGCACGATGGCCACCTGGCGAGTCAGCTGGGCCAGCAGCCGCACCGCGCGGCGGAGCACGTCGTCGAGGTCTACGCCGGATTCGAGGAAACTCTGGATGGCCCGCCGCTCGGCCGACGACAACGGTTTGACGTCGTGTAACCGGTCGACGAACTCGCGGTAGCCCTTCTCGGTAGGCACTCGTCCCGAGCTGGTATGCGGCTGCGTGATGTAGCCCTCGGCCTCCAGTACCGCCATGTCGTTGCGCACGGTGGCGGACGAAACACCGAGGTTGTGGCGCTCCACCAACGACTTCGAGCCAATGGGTTCCTTGGTGGCGACGAAGTCGGCGACGATGGCGTGCAGCACTTCGAAGCGACGCTCGTCGGCACTCCCCATTCCGAGTCCACCTCCTTGACCGCGTCCATTTTACGGTGATCAGCAGCGGGTTACGGTCACCGGCAATAGCGGGCTAGCCTTATCAACCATGCTCACGTCGGACCGGACACCAGAAACGGTCGGCGAATGATCTTCAAAGGTGTGCGGGAAGGCAAGCCGTACCCCGACCATGGCCTGTCGTATCGGGAGTGGTCGCAGATACCGCCGCGCCAGATCCGGCTGGACGAGTTGGTCACCACCACCACGGTGCTCGCCCTGGACCGGCTGCTCTCCGAGGACTCCACCTTCTACGGTGACCTGTTCCCGCACGCGGTGAAGTGGCGGGGCATCCTCTACCTCGAGGACGGCCTGCACCGGGCGGTGCGCGCGGCGTTGCGGAATCGCACGGTGCTGCACGCGCGGCTGCTGGACATGGACGGTGCGCAGGCTTAGGCGGCGATCGCAAGCGCGGCGAAGCCGGGCGCAGTGGGTCGCCGCAGGCTTACGTCGTCACCTTTCGGCGGCGCCGGGTGTCGAGCTAGGTGAGACCACTTGCTAGGAGGACACCATGGCACGACTTACCGGAGTCTCCGACCGCGACGCAGGGCTGGGCGCCCGGATCGCCTTCTTCTTCACCAAGCGCCGCATGGCGCAGATGACCGGACTGCAAACCGCGACGATGCTTGAACCGCTTCGGATGTATGCCCACATCCCGAAGCTGCTCAGCGCCATCGGCCGGCTGGAACTGGCGGAGTCCAAACTGGACATGCTCAGTGCCCGCTACCGCGCGCTTGCCGAGCTCAAGGCGGCGACCACGGTGCGCTGTGAGTACTGCATCGACTTGGGTTCGCAGATCGCGCGCGAGTGGGGCATCACCGACGAGGAATTGCTCGCGCTGTCCGACTACAAGAGGGCCTCGTGCTTCTCCGACGTCGAGAAGTTGATCCTCGATTACGCCACGGCGATGAGCCGCACGCCGGTCGAGGTGACCGACGAGCTTTTCGACGCGCTGCGCGGACACTTCGATACCCCCCAACTCGTCGCGCTCACCCACGTCATCAACCTGGGCAACTTTCGGGCGCGGTTCAACCTGGCGCTTGGGATCGGGTCTTCCGGCTTTTCCGAGGGCAGAGTGTGTGCGCTGCCGGATGCGGCCAACCGGTGACAACCTCGCTGGCGGCACGATTCGAGGCGGCTCGTCCGCAGCTGGGCGCACTCGCCTACCGCATGCTGGGCTCGGTCGACGACGCCGAGGACGCGGTGCAGGAGGCGTGGCTGCGGCTGAGCCGAGACCAGGCCGGCGACATCCAGAACCTGGACGCGTGGCTTACCACCGTGGTGGCGCGGATCTGCCTGAACACGCTGCGCAGCCGCCGCGCCCGACGCGCCGAGGAGCTCGTCGCGCACGTTCCGGACCCGGTGGTCGACGCCGTCGGGGAATTCGATCCCGAACACCAGGCGCTGCTGGCCGACGCGGTCGGGCTCGCCCTGTTCGTCGTGCTGGACACCTTGCCGTCGGCTGAGCGGCTGGCGTTCGTCTTGCACGACGTCTTCGCGGTGCCGTTCGATCAGATCGCCGGAATTGTGGAGCGGTCGCCGGAGGCGGCCCGCAAACTGGCCAGCCGCGCCCGGCGGCGCATCCAGGATGCGGCGCCGGACCCGGACGCCGACCTGAGCGCCCAACACGCGGTCGTCGACGCCTTCTTCGCGGCCGGGCGGGCGGGTGACCTCGACGGTTTGGTCGCGGTACTGGATCCGGATGTGGTGCTGCGCGGCGACTTCGGCCCCGACCAGACCCGCTGGGTGCGCGGCGCGTCGGCGGTGGCCGGCCTGGCACGCACCTACGCTGCCCCGGAGCGGGAAGCGCGTCCGGCCACCATCAACGGCGCCGCCGGGGCGGTGATCTTCGTCGCCGGCCATCCGGCCGCGATCATGGGCTTCGTCGTGCGCGGCGAACGCATCGCCGCGATCGACGTGCTGGCCGACCCGGCACGCGTCGGGCGGATCGACCTGAGCGCGCTGTCCGGCTAATTGGTGGCGGTGGCCGCCTGGATCAGCGCGATCGCGGCGTCATGCTGAAGCATCCAGTTGCCGCCCTCGTTGACGAACGCGAGTTGCTTGGTGACCGGCCCGGCGAACTTGGGACCCGAGATGGCCACGTCGGCGCTGGCCGCATTCGGGCCGGCCGGCGCGATGTTCGTCACGTTGAACTGCTCCGGGAAGTTCCCGTTGCGGTAGGCCTTCCTCAGGTCGTGGTCGGCCACCATGCCCTCATTCTGAGCGATGCCGCCCTGGACCAAATTGTTCTTTTCGGTGTACCTCACGCCAGGGTCTGTGACTTGGTTGCACAGGTCTGCCAACTGGTCAGCGCTGGGCAGCTGCTCCTGCCCCGGCGGCGGGGGCGGCGGGTCCAGCGGGACGCTGAAGACCACGGGCTGCACGTCGGCTGGCGCCGAGCTGGCAGGCGCGAATCCGGCTGCTGCGGCACCGATCGCGGCGACGGCCGCCGCACCGGTAGCGAGAGCTTTGACAGTCATGGATGTCCCTTCGATTAGGAGGTCGGTGTGGAAAAGGTTAGTGCCCAGAGGCCGCGTGGAGCAGCGTCATGGCCGAGTCGCGTGACAACATCCAGCTGCCCTGGTTGACGAACGTGACGTTCTGTGTGACAGGCGCGGCCAGTTTGGGACCCGAGACCGCGACGTCGGCCGTGGCGCTACCCGGTGCAGCGGCCTGGATATTCGAGATGCCGAACGTCAACGGCAACTGGCCCTTCTTGGCCGCCTTTTGCAGCGCGTGGTCGGCCAGCGCAGCCTCGGACGGGCTGACACCGCCCTCGACGAGCCCGGACTTGTTGGCGAATGGGACATTGGGGTCCGCGAGGCTGGTCAGCACGGTGGAAAGCTGCCCGGCCGTCGGCAAAGTCGTGGTCTGATCCAGTGGCAACGGCGCGCTGAAGACGACGGGGCGCACCGGGGATGCGGCCGGGCCGCTGAAACTGGAAGTCAGGCCGGCGGCCGCGGCCCCGATTGCGGCGACGGCTGCCACACCGGTGGCGAGCGCTTTCACGGTCATGAGTGTCCCTTCGAAGCTGGTGTTGGTGGTGACGCTGATACTGGTGTGTCGTTTCGTCGGCCCGTCGTGTTACACCCGCTCACCGCTGGCCTACGCTCATGGGCTTGGCACGGTGAATCCCGTGAAAGCAGCGAAAGAGGTCGCGGATTGTCCGCCGTCAGCTACCCCGATCAGACCAGCTACGCGTTTCGGTCCGGCGTCACCTGCCTGACCACACCCGCGGGAGCGGTGCTGCTGAATCCTCCCCGCAGCGAGAAGCTGACGCGGTTGACCCCCGGGCAGCTGCACGCGCTGAAGACCCTCAACGCCGGGCCGGCGACAATCGCGGAACTATCGGCGGGCGGCGACGTCGGCGCACTCATCGACCAGCTCACCGCCGGTGGCTGGCTGACCGTTACCGTGCGCGACGGCGCACGCGAGCTGTACTCCCTACTGCCGTTCGGCCAGCCCACAGCACGCCCCGAATCACCGTCGCCGGACACCACCACATTATCGAAATTCGCTGTGCTGCACCGGGATTCACAGGGCTTCGTGCTCGAGCATCCGCTGGGGTGGTGTGATCTGCGGATCCATGAGCCGGCTCTGCTCCCGCTGCTGGACGGGCCCCTACCGGCCGAGCCGCCCGTGCCGGCCGTGGTGGCCGCCCAATTCGTCGACGACCTGCACTGGGGGGGCTTCCGGCGGCCGGCGGGCGAGGAAGACCGCAGCTTCGATTCGCTGGCCTGGAGCCCGCCGGACCTGTGGTTTCACCGCCGCAGCACGCTCGGTGAACGCACTGTCACCTGGGAGCATTTCGGGCCGACCAAGTGGGCCAAGGACCGGTTCCCGCAGCCCCCGGCGCGCCGACCGAATTATCCCGGCCAGCCGGTCGCGCTGTTCGTCCCCGACCTCACGGCCAAACGAACCGAAGACCCGACGCTGACAGCCGTTCTCGAAGACCGTGTTTCGACAAGAACTTTCGACGACGCCCGCCCGATCACCGTCGAGCAACTCGGCGAGTTGTTGTACCGCACAGCGCGCACGCGCAAGACTCAGCCGGTCGGCCCGGGTGAGGAACTGCTGTCGCGGCCTTACCCGTCGGGTGGCGGGCTCTACGAACTCGAGCTGTACCCGGTGGTGCGCAACGTCGCCGGACTGGAGCCGGGCATGTACCACTACGACTCGTTCGACCACGTGCTGCGGCCGGTGGCCGGCGCAGAGTCAAAAGCGGTGTCCCGACTTGTCAAACCCGCCTCGGCGACGTTGACCGGTGGTGCCGAGCCGCAGGTACTCATTGCGATGGCCGCACGAAGCGGTCGCATCATGTGGACCTACGAGCAGATCGGCTACGCCGCCATTTTGAAAGATGTCGGCGTCCTGATGCAGACGATCTATTTGGCGGCAACCGCAATGGGCCTCGGCGCGTGCGCCCAGGGATTCGGCGACACCGCCGCGTTTGTCGCGGCCACCGGAGTCGACGAACGCCAAGAGTGCAACGTCGGCAGCATCATCGTCGGCTCCGTTGGCTGACTAGTCCTGGGCGAGAACCTCTTCGTCGGTCAGCGCCGCAACCTCGAGGTAGGCACGCGCGATCACGGCCAGGCGATCCGGCGTACCGCGCTGGGTCTCCCGCTCACCCAGGCGATCGGCCAACGCTGCGACGGTTCGGGCGGCGAACAGGTCGGCGACCACCGCATGATCGATCTCCAGCCAGTCGCGCAGCCGGGCGATCACGGTGGTCGCCAGCACCGAATCGCCGCCCATGGCGAAGAAGTCGTGGTGCACCCCAACCGAATCCACGCCCAGCACCTCGGCCACAACCGCGGCGAGTGCGGCCTCGACGTCATTACGTGGCGCACCGTCTTCGGTTGCGGTGGTGTCCGGTTCGAGCTGTCGGATCACCGCTTTGCGGTCCAGTTTTCCGTTGGACGTCAATGGAATTCGGTCGACCGACACGATGCGCTTGGGAACCATGTAGCCCGGCAACAGGTCCGCCACCGCCGCGGCAACGTCGTCGACGGAGTCCACCTCGCCTGAAATCGCGGCGACCAGCGTCGGCGCCGCGTCGCCGACCACCGCAGCGACGGCGTGACGCACTCCGGGCACGGTGCGCAGCGCGCTCTCCACTTCGCCGAGTTCGACGCGGTAGCCGCGAATCTGGACCTGGTTGTCGGCTCGGCCCAGGAACTCGATGGTGCCGTCCGGCCAGTACCTGGCCATGTCACCGGTTTTGTACCAGCGAACACCCTCGCGCTCGACGAAGCGCTCTGCGGTTCGCTGCGGGTCGTTGCGGTATCCCGCTGCGACATTCGCTCCGCCGACCCACAGTTCGCCGGCCACCCAATCGGGGCAGTCGCGGCCCGACGGCGCGACGACCCGGCACCGCACATTGCGCAGCGGGATGCCGAACGGCACCGTCGCCCACTGCGCTGGTGGTTCGCCGACGACCTCGCAGATGGTGTGGTGGATCGACGTCTCGGTCGCACCACCCAAACCGGCGAACCGGCATCCCGGCACTTGCCTGGCGAGTCTGCGCGCAAGGTCGGCGCCGACCCAGTCACCACCGAGGGTGACGGCTCGCAACGAGTCGCCGAGCCGGTCGCCGCCGAGTTCCAAGATCATGTCGAGCATGCTCGGCACGCAGTTGAGGATCGAAACGCGATGCTGGCGAAGCAATTCCACCCATGTGGTGGCTGCGGCGCGCTGTTCGGAGTCGACCGCTACCAGCGAGCCGCCCACCGAGAACATGCCGAAGACGTCGTAGACGGATGCGTCGAATTCGAGGGCGGACAGCGCGAGCACCCGGTCGGCGCTGCCGACGCCGAACCATTCGTTGACGGCGTCGATGGTGTTCATCGCGCCGCTGTGGCGCACGTCGACTCCCTTGGGCAGCCCGGTCGAGCCGGAGGTGAAGATCACGTAGGCGATTTCGTCGGGATCGGTGAAGACGGGCGCCGGCAGCGGTGCGGGCTGGTTGACCGCGGCGTCGATGGACAGGCACGGAACCGAGTCCATCTGGCCGGTCTCGGCGGTGATCGCCGCCACGACGTCGGCCGTCTGAAGGATCTTGGCGCGCCGCGCAATCGGCTGATCGAATCCGATCGGCACATATGTTGCGCCGGCCGCGAGTACCCCGAGCACGGCCAGTACTTGGTCGCGTCCCTTGGGGAGCTGGACGGCGACCGCGTCACCGCGACCCACACCTAGCGCATGCAATGCGCCCGCGACCCTCAGCGAGCGTTCGGCGAGGTCGGCGTAACTCCATGCGCCCGCATCGTCGCCGAGTCCCCACACCACGGCCTGCGCCTCGGGGTTGGCGGCGGCATGCTCGAAGAAGCCTTGGTGCAGGCACCGGCCGCTGACCGGTCCGTCGGTCGCGTTGACCGCCGCCCGCACCTTCGCCTGGTCGCTCGGCAACCGCACCGCCGCCTCGGCGTCCCACCCCGCGTCGCCGTCTGCAAGGCGTTCGACGGCGTCGGTGAACCTGGCGAACATGGCGTCGATCAGCCCGGGCGGGAAGGCCAACTCACGCACGTCCCAGTTGAGCAGCAATCCGCCTCGCAACTCGGTGATTTGGGCGTCGAGCAACACCTGGGGACCCTGCGAGACTATCCACACCGGTTCGCCGAACGTGTCGATCACCCTGTCGGCGAACAACTCCCCGAGGTCGAGCGCGCTGGTGAACACGACGGGCGCCAGCACCGGTTCGCCGCGGTGTCTGCCGAGATCACGCAGCACGTCAAGTCCGGAATACGTGGCATGGGCCGCGCTTTCGTACATTCGGCGCTGGATGTCGCGGGCGCGCTCGGTGACCGAGGCGTTCTCGGTCACGTCGACCTCCAGCATGATCGAGGAGGTGAAGTCCCCCACCACCCGATCGATGTCGGGGTGTATCGAGTCGCGGTGGAACAACGGCACGTTCAGCAGGAACCTGCTCTGCGCGGACCAGCCGCCGATGGTGTCGGCGAACAACCCCGCGACGGCCATCGCGGGTGTGACGCCGCGGCGATGTGCGCCGGCCAGCAGCCGTTGCTTGGCGTCGGGCCCGAGCCAGTGTGCGTAACGGACGGTGCGATGCGATGCCGTGGCGACGGTGGGAAGTTCGGGCGCACCGGGCAGCCGGGCTATCCGCTGCTGCCACCACTGCCGATCGCGCTCACGTGCGGCGCTGTCAACGGTGCGCTCGGCGCGGTAGCGCCGGTAGGTATAGCCGGGCGCCGGCACGGCAGCGCCCCGGTATAGCTCGGCCAGGTCGGAAACCAGCACTCGGTAGCTCATCGCGTCGCCGGCCAGCATGTCGATGTCCAGATGCAGCCGCGTGCGGTCGTCGTCGCACACGGTCAGCGTGACGTCGATAACCTGACCGTCCGCAATGGCCAAGCGCTGGTGGGTTTTCCGGTCGCGCAATTGTGCGAGCCTGGCGTTGACCACCTCGGGGCTCTGCCCGCGCAGGTCGACCACGCCGAACACCGGCCGGCCCGGCCCGGGCATGGTCTGCTGCGTCCCGTCGGGCAGGAACCGGGTCCGAAGCATCGGGTGGGTGGCGACGAGGTCGGTCACCGCTCTTTCCAGTTGCGCGGGATCGGTTGCGCCGCCGTCGAATTCGACGTAGAGGTGGGCGGCGACGCCGCCGAGTTGTTGCTCGTCGGAGCGCCCGATCCAATACGCGTGCTGCATGGTCGCCAATGGGAAGGGCGCGTCCTCTGCGGCGACGGGCTGGTCGGGAACCGGCTCTGCCACGCCGGCCATTCCCTCCACTAGCAGGTCGTGCCACGACTCGACGGTGGGGTTGGCCGCGAGCTGGGCGAACGTGATGTCGGCCCCTTGTTTGCGCCACCCTCCCGCGAGTGCCATCATCCGGATCGAGTTGAGCCCCAGTTGAATGAGATCGTCGTGGTCGGCGACATCTTCTGCGGCGCAGTCGAGTTGGGCTGCAACCGTGGCCCGGATCTCCTCCCTGCTGATGCGCTCGGTCATGACGTGTACTCCAGGCCGGCTACCAGCGCTTCGATGCCGCGTCGCCAGAAATCCGCCAGCAGGTCGATGTCGGCGGCGTCGAAAAGGGCAGTGCTCCAGCGCAGGCTGGTGATCAGTTGCGAACCCTGCTCCGTAGCGCCCACCAACGTGCTGATGTTCAGCGCGAAACGCAGCGGCAGGTCAGGCTCGGGGTCGATCGGCAGCGCACCGATGTAGGGCTCGGTGAGCAACGACCACGGCTGGTCGCTGACACCGCTGAGGTCCAACCGACCCAGATACCCGAACTGGATCTGAGGTTCGGCGGCCTCCTGTAACTCCGGGACCCGCTCGACGTACCGAAGTAGCCCGTAATCCAAGCCGTCGTGCGGGATCGTGCTCAATTGTGCGGCCACCGACTCGAAGAGCGCGCGTGCGGCGCCCGGATCGCGTTCGGCTTGCTCGACGTCGACCGCGGCCGCACCCGATCCGAGGCGCACGGGAAATGCCGTGGTGAACCAGCCGACGGTGTTGGTGGTGTCGGTGTCCAGGACGGCGTCGGCCCGCCCGTGGCCTTCCAGGGCGAGAAGCGTGCCCGATGCCGGGTCCTGTCCCCGAACGCGGCGCCAACTCGCAACCGCCATTGCCGTGACGGTGGGCAGGAATTCGCGCACGGGCTCCGCGCGGGTCAACGCACGTTCGGTGGTGTGGGCCGGTGTGATCACGGGGGTCACGCGCAGGGTGGACCAGGTGTCGCGGTTGGGATCCGGATGCCGCCTGCCCAGCGCCGGGTCGGGGTCGCGGACCTGTGCGGCCCAGTAGTCGCGTTGCGCCGCCACCTCCGGCGTCGCGGCCCGCCGCCACATCAGTTCCGACCACCGGCGGTAGGAGGTGAACTCCGGCAGCGTTTTCGGTGTCGCACCGGCTTGCAGGGCGCGCCACGCTTCGGCGAGGTTGCCCAGCATGATGTGCCATGAGACCACGTCGACCACCAGGTGGTGGGCGCTGATCAGCAGGACCGGTGGGTGATCGGCGCCGCAAAGCCACACCGCGCGCAGCATCGCGCCGCGACGGGGGTCGATCTGGTCGTTGGCCTGGCGTGCGTAACGTGTGATGGCGGAGCTGAATTCGGCATCTGCCGGCAGGTCGATGCGGGTCAGCATGTCGGCGGCACTGACCACCCCGGGTGCACGGGTGACCAGCCGCGGTCCCTCTGGAGTGTCGTGCAGGATCGAGCGCAACGTGTCGTGTCCGTCGAGCAGCAATTGCAGCATCGACCGGATCGACGATTCCTCGATGTCGGCGGGCAGCCTCAGCAAGACGGTATGGGTGAAGCGACGGTAGTTGCCGTACTCGTGGAGCCAGGACACCATCGGCAGCGGCAGCACTTCGCCGTATTCAGCTCTTTCGGCGGCGGCACCGCAGGCGGTGCCATTGTCGATGGCAGCCGCGAGTTGGCGAATCGAAGGGAAAGCGAACACCATCCGTGGACTGACGGCGAGGCCGCGCCGCGCAACCTTGTGCACCACCGAGATAGCCACGATGCTGTCCAGCCCGAGTGAGAAGAAGTCGTCGTCGATGTGCGGTGCGGTGCCGCCCAACTGTTCTGCGAAGACTTCGCACAGCAATCGTTCCGTCGAGGTGCTCGCCGACCCCGCGCCGTCTCCGGCGCCCGCGAGCACTTGCTCGGCCAGCCGTTCCAGCGCGTGGCCGTCCAGCTTGCCGTTGGTGTTCACCGGCAGCGCAGGCAGTTCGACGATGCGCGCCGGAACCATGTAGGACGGCAACCGTTCGGTGAGCCTGGCGCGCAACAGAACCGGATCGCCCGCGGTATTGTCCCGCCACACCACAAAGCCCACCAATTGGGCGCCCCCGCCACGGCGCAGCACCGAAACCGCCGCGTCGTGCACCTCGGGCCGGCTGCGCAGCGCGGCCTCGATCTCGCCGACTTCGACGCGGTAGCCACGGATCTTGACCTGGGTGTCGCTGCGGCCGATGTAGGCGTAGCCGCCGTGCGGGAGCCGGCGGACCAGGTCTCCGGTGCGATACATGCGGTGTCCCGGGCGCAGGGGATCCGCCACGAAGCGGGCCGCGGTCAACCCCGGCCGGCCGACATAGCCCCGGGCCAGCTGCGCGCCCGACAAATACAGCTCGCCGACCACACCGGTCGGCACCATCCGCAACGCCGAATCCAACACGTAGCCAACGGTTCCGGCGTTTGGGATGCCGATCGTCGGCGCGGGGTAATCCTGCACCGGCGCCACCACCGCCTCGACCGTCGTCTCGGTGGGCCCGTAGCAGTTGTAGACCGCGGTCGGCGAAAGCGCGCGCAGATGCTCCCACAGCGCGGTGTCGATCGCTTCGCCTCCGAGGGCAAGCACCGAGGGTGGCGACTCCGATAGTCCGGCGGCATGCAGTTGAACGAACATCGACGGCGTGGTGTCGATCATGTCGATGCGGTGTGCGCCCATTCCGCGCACCAGTCGGTCGGCGTCGCGCATTTCGTCGGCGTCGAACAGGTGCAGGGCATGGCCGTCGAGCAGGCCGACCATGGGCTGCCAGGAGGCGTCGAAGCTGAACGACCAGGCGTGCGCGATCCGCAGCGGGCGGCCGAGCCGCGACCGGGCGGGCCCGTAGACGCGCTCGCGGTGATCGGCGAAATAGCCCAGTAGCGCAGCGTTGGTGCCGACTACGCCTTTGGGTTCACCGGTGGAACCGGAGGTGAAGATGACGTATGCGCTGTGGTCGGGTTGGCGACGAACGGCGGGTGGCGTGTCCGAACGTTGCGAAATGCGTTCGGCGACGGCAGGGTCGTCGAGGAGTAGGGTCGGCAACCCGGCGGGAAGCAGTTTTCGGTAGCCGGCTTCGGAGACGGCGAGCACCGGATTGGCCTGGCGCGCAATGGATTCGATTCGCGCCGCGGGAAGGGTGATGTCGACCGGCAGGTAGCCGCCGCCGGCGGCGAGGACAGCCAGGATGGCGACGATATAGCGCGGCGAGCGCGGCAGCGCCAATGCCACTACCGCTTCGGGTCCGACGCCGTAGCGGGCCAGCTCCTGTGCCAGCCGGCACGCTTCGGCGTGCAACTCGGAATACGTATACCGCTCACCGTTGCCGGCGGCCAGCGCCTCGGCCTCCGGGGTGGCGCGTGCCTGTCGTTCGAAGATCTCCCAGACCGTGGTGTGCTCCACCGCCGGCGCCGGCCGCGCCGCGATGTCACGCTCAGCCTCGCTGAGAATATCGAGCGCGTCGGGAGTGCCGTCGCCGACATCCGGCAGTTGCCGCAGCACGCCAAGCAGCCGTTCGCCGAGCTGGTCGGCCGGAAGATGCGGCAGCGCTTCGGAAATCGCCTCGACGACCACTGCCAGCGCGTCGCCGCTCAGGTGCGAGACGATGGTCAGCGGGTAGTGCGTCAGGCTTTCCATCTCCACCGGAGTGAACCGGGCGCCATCGGGTTCGGTCACCGTTTTGATGGCGTCTTCGATGGGGGCGTTCTCGAACACGAACATGCTGTCGAACAGGGCTCCCTGGCCGTGCGCGCGCTGCAGTTCCGAGAGGCTGAAATAGCCGATGTCGCGCATCGCCGACAACTCGCGCTGCAATCGCAAGCATTGCTCGACCACTGATTCCGTGCCGCGGAGGCGATGCACGACCGGCACGGCATTGATGAACAACCCGACCATGCTTTCCACACCGGTCAAGTTCTCCGGGCGGCCGGACACGACGGTGCCGAACACGACGTCGCGGCGGTCGGTGATCCTGCCGAGCACGACGGCCCACGCGAAAAGGACCGCGGTGCCCAGCGTGATCCCCGAACTGCTTGCCCAGTGCCGCAGCCGCGTCGTGTCGGCGGCGGGCAGCAGCAGTGATGCCTTCTCCGGGACACGCTGTCCCGCAACGACGCCGGCGTCGGCCACCATCAGCGGTCCGGACACACCCTGCAGATAAGCGCGCCACTTGTCGAGCGCCGCCGCCTTGTCCTGCGCGGCGAGCCAGACAATGTAGTCCCGGTAGGGACGCGCCGGTGGCAGCGCCTCCAGCGATCCGCCGGCCCGGTACACGGCGAGCATTTCGGTGAAGAACACCGCCAGCGCCCAGCCGTCCACCACGATGTGGTGCGCGGTGAAGATCATCCGCCGCCTGGTCTCGCCCGACACGCTGAGCAGCAGGACGCGCAATGCCGGGCCCCGGCTCAGATCAAACCGGCGGCGCCGCTCTGACCGCGCAATGGACTCGAATTCCGTTGGCGCGGCGATACGTTCGGACCACGGCAGCCTTGCTTCGGCGGGCACGATCTGAACCGGTTTTTCCACCCCACGATCCCAGAAGGCGGCACGCAGGTTGGGATGCCGGTCCAGCATGGCCTGGGCGCTGCGGCGCAGCAGTTCCACGTCGACCGGCCCGTCGATGTCCACCACGAACTGCATGCTGTAGAGGTCGACGCTGTCCTCGGCCAGCCGGTGGAGCGCAAACAACCCTTCTTGTAGGGGTGTGAGGGCCAGCACGTCCTCGATCTGGGGCGGGGCGCTCACGACTGTTCTTGCCATGCCGCGGTGAGCTCGGCCAACGCATCGGCGCTCAGCCCGGATGCGCTCATCGGCGTGTACTGCTGGCCGGACGTCGAATTACCTTGAGGCGCGGCCGCGTCGACCGCGGCGGCCAGCTCACCGATCGTCATGTGCTCGAACACCATTGCCGGTGTCAGCGCCAGACCCTGTGCGCCCGCTTGCGCCGACCATTTGATGGAAATGATGCTGTCACCGCCGAGCGCGAAGAAGTTGTCGTCGCGATCAACCCCGGTGATGTCGAGCAACTCCTCCAGCATGGCGATCAACTGCCGCTCCGTTTCCGCCGAGCCGCGGCCGCCCGCCTGCGACTGGCCGGCGGTCGCCGGAGTCGGCGGCGCAAGCACTTTCGCCAAGTCCGCCGGTGCCAGCAACTCCACGGTCGACACCGGACAATCCGGGGTCGTCGCGAACGCGTCGAGGGCGGCTTTCAGGGCATCGGCGATGAGCCGAACAGTCTGCGGTTCGTAGAGATCGGCGTTGGCGACGACTCGCACGTCGAGTTCTCCGTGCGACGTGACGTGCATGCTCACGTCCAGGTCCAGCAGCGAGACGTCAAAATCCATCGGAAGCGCCACCACGGTGGTTTGCCCCGTTGCGGTCAGATCCCGTTGCGTCGCCACCCAGTCCTTGCCACGGAAATGGATCGTGGTCTGGTACAAGGGGTTACGGAAACGTGAGCGCGCCGGTTTGACGGCTTCGACCAAGCGTTCGACGGGGACTTCCTGGTGCGCGAATGCGTCGAGGACCATGTCGCGGCTGCGGCCCACGATGGCCCGCAGACTCGGGTTGCCGGACAGGTCGTTGCGCAGCACCACGATGTTGGCAAACAGACCGACCAGGTTGGTGGTGGCCGGCTCCACACGGGACGCGACCGGGCTGCCCAGCGCGATGTCGGTGCCGCCACCGAGCTTGTGCACCAAGACCGCAACGGCGGCCTGGTACACCATGAACTCGGTGGCCCCGTTTTGCTCGGCAAGGCGTGCCAGGGCCGCCCGCTGGGCCGCGGAGATCGTGAACGTCACCACTTCTCCGCGTTTCCCGAGCACCGGTTGGCGTTCGTGGTCGGGCACTATCGACGTCTCGTCGGGCAGGCCGGCCAGTGCCTCGCGCCAATAGTCGACCTCTGACCCGCCCCACGCGCTGGGCTCGTCGAAGGCGTTGCGCTGCCACAGCGCATAGTCCACGAATTGGATCGGCAGTGTGCTCCACTGTGGCGGCTGCCCC
The DNA here is from genome assembly GCF_002101735.1 of Mycobacterium kyorinense. Lineage (GTDB taxonomy): Bacteria > Actinomycetota > Actinomycetes > Mycobacteriales > Mycobacteriaceae > Mycobacterium > Mycobacterium kyorinense. The sequence goes on from NZ_LQPE01000021.1 coordinate 32,032, forward strand.
GCCAGCCGTGCCCGGTAGGCCGCGACGAGGTCGTCGTAGATGATTTCCAGCGACGCGTGGTCGCCGACGATGTGATGGACGATCACCAGCAGCACATGGGTATCCGGGTCGACCGCCAGCAGGGTCGCCCGGATCAGCGGCCCGGCCTCGGGTGTCAAGACGTCACGACGCGACGAGGCGATCGTCTCGTCGACCTGAGCCGCACCAACCTGGCGGACGGGCAGCTCCAGCCCCAGTCGGGGCTGCACGAACTGGTAGGGAATCCCTTCGTGCTCACCGAAATTGGTACGTAGCGCCTCGTGGCGGGCCACGACGTCGTTCAGCGCCTCCGCCAGCGCGGTGGTGTCCAGCGGACCGCTGAACCGAAGCGCCAGCGGCAGGTTGAACGCATCGCGGGCGCCGTCCATCCGGTACTGGAACCAGGCGGCGAGCTGCGAGTAGGACAGCGGGATCCGCTCGGGGCGCGCGGCCGCGACGAGTTCGGGGCGGGTCGTTCCCTCGGCGTCGCCGAATGTCTCACCGACGTCCAGGTCGTCGAGGTCGATGTCGAATTCCGCGCGGAACTGGTCGACCAGGCGGGTCGCCAACCCGGCCGGCGTCGGGGTGTCGAACACGGCACGAACCGCGAGTTCCACGCCGAATTCGGCCCGCACTTGCGCGACCAGTCGTGCAGCGAGCAGTGAGTGACCGCCCAGTTCGAAAAACGAGTCATCGGCACCGACGCGCTCACAACCGAACAGCCGGGCGAAGATCGAGCAGATTCGTCGCTCGGTCGTCGTCGCCGGCTCACGGTAGGCGCGTGCCGCGATCGGTGTCGGCGCCGGCAGCGCGCGCTTGTCCAGCTTTCCGCTAACGGTCAGCGGGATCTCAGGGATCAGCGCAAACGCGTTGGGCAGCATGTAATCCGGCAGCAGCGTGGCGGCATGATCGCGTAACTCGTCGAGGTTCAGCTGGGCCCGGGGCACTACGTAGGCGGCCAGCATCGGCCCCGCCTCGGTGTCGGTGGCGAGGACCAGGCACTGTTGCACCGCTGGATGCGACGTGATCGCGGACTCGACCTCGCCCGGCTCGATGCGAAAGCCACGAACCTTGACCTGTTCATCGGCCCGGCCGACAAACTCCAACTCCCCCGCCATGTTCCGGCGGACCAGATCGCCGGTGCGATACAGCCGCATCCCGGGGTTGAAGGGGTCGGCGACGAACCGCTCGGCGGTCAGGCCCGGACGCCCGAGGTACCCGCGCGCCAATTGCGCACCGCCCAGGTAGAGTTCGCCGACCACTTCCGCGGGCACCGGCTGCAACTCCTGGTCGAGCACGTAGGTGTACACGTTGCGGTTCGGCACGCCGATCGGCACCACGCCGGTCCCGTACGACCGCTCCACCAGCTTGTGCGTCGAGCAGACCACTGCCTCGGTCGGCCCGTAGTGGTTGCGCAACTCGGCGTCGAAGTAGGTGGCGAACTTGTCCGCGACCTGCCCCGGCAGCGCTTCTCCCCCCACCGGCACGTGCCGCAGCGCCCGCCACTGCTTGACCTCCGGCAGCGCCAGCAGCGTACCGAGCAGCGAGGGCACCATGTGCACCACCGTGATGCCATGGCGGTCAATGAGATCGGCGATGTAGTCGATGTCGCCGAACGCCTCGGGTTTGGGAACGACCAGCCGGGCGCCGATCGACAATGTCATGAAGATGTCGGGCAGCGACGCGTCGAAGCTCACCGACGACGACTGCAGCATCCGGTCGTCGGCCGTCATGCTCCACTCGGCGATGAATCCGTCCACGTGTTCGGCGATCGCACGATGGGAGACGGCCACCCCTTTGGGCCGCCCGGTCGAGCCGGACGTGTAGATGACGTAGGCCAGGTTGTCCGGGTGTAGCGGTCGGACACGCTCGGCGTCGGTGACTGTGGCGTCCGGCAAGTGCGCTGCGACGGTTTCGGCGGCGTCGAGCTGCTGTCGCCCGATGACCATGCGCGGACGGGTGTCCGTGATCAGGTAGTCGATGCGGTCTTGCGGGTAAGACGGGTCGATGGGCAGGTAGGCCGCACCGGCCTTGTGGACGCCAAGCACGGCGACGATGAACTCGATCGAGGTGGCCAGCCGCAGGCCGATGACGTCTTCGGTGCCGATCCCCTTGCCGATCAGCCAGCGCGCCAAGCGATTCGCGCGGCGATGCAGTTCGGCATAGGTCAACTCCGCGTCGTCGGAAACCAGCGCGACCGCATCCGGGGTGGCGGCCGCAACCGACTCGAGCATGGCGACCAGCGTGCTGGGAGGCGTGGCGACGAGTTCGCCGTGGGACTGCGCCGCAACGGCGGCTCGCTCGCCGGGGCCGAGCATGTCCAGGCCGGTGACCCGGTGGCCCGGCTCACTCAGCGCGTTGTCCAGTAGCTGCAGGTAGTGGGTCAGCATCTGGTCGACGAGTTCCCCGCGCAGCAGGTCGACCTGGTACTCGATCTCCGCCAGCACGTCCTCGCGCTCGAGCACGATCGCCATCGCGACAGGAACCGGCGCACTGACCGCACCGAGCTCGAGTTGCCGAATGACGATGCCGTCCAACGAGAATCCGCGGACGCTCTTGCGCATGCTGAAGCCCAGGCGGACCAGCTGCTCCATACCGTCGCGCCCCGGCGTCCGCTCCGGATGCGCCTCGTTCACCACCCGGTCGATGCCGACGCACTGGTGGGCGAAGCCGCCCAGACAGGTTTCGCGCACCGTGTCGACGAACGACGCGAACGAGTCGTGCGGTCCCGCCGCGAGCCGCAGCAACAGCGTGTTGCCGAAATAGCCGATGGCGTTCTGCGCGGCGGCGCGGCGGTCGGTGACCGGGACGGCCACCACAAAGTCCGCGGCGCCCGTGTAGCGACGGATCAGCACCCCGAACGCCGCCAGCAACACCGTGAACGGCGACGTGGCGTGCTCGCGGGCAAAGGCTTCGACGCGGCCGAACAGGTCGGCTGGCACTGCGCGGGTCCGGCGTTCGGCCCGCCGCGACGGATTTGCCGCCGCCGGGCCGGGCAGCTCCACCGGTTCGGGCAACGGCTGCAAGGAGTTTCGCCAGTATGCGACGTCGGCCTCGGTGGGTTCGGCCGAGGGCGCCAGCACCTCGACAGCGACATACTGGGGCGCTTGGCCGGCCGGCGGCTGCCCGTTGTACGCGGCGCTCAGTTCGCCGAAGAACAGGTCCCAGCAGTCGTCGTCCCAGCAGATGTGGTGCACGACGAGGAGCAGCACGGATTCGTCGGCGCCGGTGCGGACCACGCTCACCCGCAGCGGCAGCTCGTTGGCGAGGTCGAACGGCCTGCCGAACTCGCCGGACGCCAGAGCCTCGAGTTGCCGATCGACGTCGGGCAGAGCGGTGAGATCGTGTGTGCGCCATGGGATCTGGATATCGTCGTGGAATTCCTGATACGGCTCGCCCTCGCCGTCGACGCGGTAGGTGGTGCGCAAAAGGGCATGGCGCGCAACGACTTCACTCACCGCGGCGCGAAGGCGGCCCTCGTCCAGCGGACCGGTCAACCGGTAGGCGACGCAGATGTTCAGCGTGGAGTCCGAGGGATCCATGGTCTGCAGAAACCACATCCGGCGCTGGCCGGCGGACAGCTGGTAGCGCTCGCCGGGGCGGATCACCGCCGACTCGCCCCGGTGGCCTGCCGTCGCGCCGCTTTGGGCGATGCGCTTGCGGAGCAGTTCCCTGCGGCGGTCCTGCACGGTCTGGGAGTTGTCCGTCATTGGCTGGTCTCACTTAGTCCGGTTCGCACGAGTCGCGTCAGCCACCAAAGCATCGCCTTAGCATAGGCTATGCTAACCACGCCGAAGCGCGAGGAGAGCTAGTGACCTACGTCGACCGATCCGGCGCACAGAGCGCGGGGCTGGCCTCGCTGGACCTGCAGCACCGCCGGCTGTCCGTGGACCACGGCGCGTTGTCCGGGGAGTTTTCGCTGCGTCGCCTGGACCCGGACGGCGACCTCGATCTGATGCATGCCTGGATGAACGATCCGGAGGTGGCCCGGTTCTGGCGGAAACCCTGGCCTCGCGATCGAATCGGCTCGTATCTGCGCGAACAGGACCGCAGCACGCACTCCGTTCCCGTCCTGGGTGAACTCGACGGGGTGCCGATCAGCTACTGGGAGCTCTATCGCGCCGACCTTGATCCGCTGGCGCGGTACTACCCGGCCCGCGCGCATGACGTCGGCTTTCACATGCTGCTGGGTCCGGCCCGGTACCGCGGCCGGGGGCTGGCCGCAAGGCTGATGGATGCGATCTCTACCTGGCTGCTCGACGCCGATCCCAGCGCCACCCGGGTGGTCACCGAGCCTGACGTCACCAACGAGCGAGTGGTCCGGATGCTCGTGCGGGCGGGGTTTTACCGCCTCGCGCTCGTCGACCTGCCGGACAAGCGGGCGGCCCTGATGGTCCGCGATCGGGAGCAGCCCTGACGGCCGGCAGCTTATGTTAGCCTTCGCTAAGTTTTGGGGCCGCGGAGTCTGGCGATCGAGAGGTGGGGCCCATGCCGCGCACGTTGGGTTGGATCAGGCAGTTCCACAAACCCGATTCGCCTGAGCGGCCCGTCCTGCTGGTCTTTCCGCATGCCGGCTCCGGCGCGTCGGCCTACCGCGACTTCTCCAAAGTCCTCAGTAGCACGTTCTCCGTGCTGGTCTTTCAATACCCGGGGCGCCAGGACCGGGCCGGTGAAGCGCCGCTGCTGTCCCTGCCGGCGATGGCGGCCGCCGCGTTCGAGGAGTTCTCCCGCTCGGAGCACAACCGCGACGTCCCGATTGTCACCTTCGGTCACAGCATGGGCGCATTGGTCGCGTTCGAGTTCGTGCGGATCGCCGAGTCGAGCGGGATCGACGTGCGCCAACTCAACGTCTCTGCCGCGGTGGCGCCCAGCCACGTCGCCGCCAAGCCACCGCATCCCACCGACGACGAGGCCATCCTCAACCACCTCGCGACGCTCGAGGGCACCGAGACGGACGTGTTCGCCAACCGCGAGCTGATGAGGCTGGCGCTGCCGGTCATCAAGGCCGACTACCAAGCCTTCGATGCCTACGACTGCGCGCCAGACGTCAAGGTGGCGGCGCCGATTCAGGCGATGGGGGGCGACCAGGATCCTTACGTCACGCTGGGCGACCTCTACGGGTGGGGCAAGCACACCGACACCGCGACCGTCACGGTGTTCGACGGCGGGCACTTCTACCTCACGGATCACATCGACGCGGTGGCGACGTTGTTGACGGCATCCGCCCAGTGCGAGCAGACTGCGTGAGCGCCGACGACCCGATCGTCATTTCCGGGATGGCCGTCGAGGCGCCCGGCGGAATCGACACTCCCGCCGCGTTGTGGTCGGCGCTGGCCGAATCCAGAGAGCTGATCACCCCGTTCCCGCGCGATCGCGGCTGGCCGCTCGAGCAGCTGCTGTCGGTGTCGCGGCTCGACGGCTGGGGCCGGGTGTGCGACGCCGGTGGATTCCTCGACGGCGCAGCGATGTTCGACCCGGCGCTGTTCGGCACCACCTACCGCGAAGCCCTGGTGATGCACCCGCAGCAGCGGGTCGCGATGCGGGTGGCGTGGAAGGCGCTGGAGAATTCCGGGATCAACCCGGCCACACTCGACGGCGAAGAGGGTGGCTGTTTCATCGGAATGTCGCCGATGGAGTACGGCCCGCGGGCAGCGACCGCCGACGCCTACAGCGGCCACCGGATCGCCAGCCTGGGACAACTGGGCGCGGCAGGGCGCATCTCGCACAGCCTCGGCCTGACCGGCCCGTCGATGTGTGTCGATTCGGCGTGCGCATCGTCACTGAGCGCGCTGCACCTGGCCGCCACCGCGGTGCAAACCGGCGAATGCGACTGGGCACTCGCCGGCGGGGTGTGCGTAATGGGTTCTCCCGGTGCGTTTTTCGAGTTCGCACGGCTCAATGCGCTGTCCGAGGACGGTCATTGCCGGGCGTACGCCGACGACGCCAGCGGCACCGTTTGGGGCGAAGGCGCAGGCGTGGTTCTTGTCGAACGGGAGTCGCGGGCACGGCAACTCGGACATCCCGTCTACGGGCGCATTCTGGCCATCCGCACCAACCACAACGGGAAGGGCAAGCCGATCCTGGTTCCGCGGGTGCGCGCCCAAGAACAGCTCATCCGCAAGACGCTCGACGCGGCGGGGATCGACCCGGCCGATGTGGGCATGGTCGAAGGCCATGGCACCGCAACCCTTGCGGGCGACCCGGTCGAACTGCTCGCCCTTTTCAAGACTTACGGCGCAGCGGGCTCCACCGCGCTGCTGGGCTCGATCAAGTCGAATGCCGGACACGCGCAAGCGGCATCCGGCATCCTCGGACTGATCAAACTACTGCTCGCGGGGCAGCACGGCCTCATTCCGCCAACCTTGTTCTCGGACAACCCGACCACCAAGCTGGACTGGGATCTCGTCGGTATGCGATTGGCTACCAAGCTGCACCGCTGGGACCCCAAAAACGGCGTCCGGTACGGTGCCGCGTCGTCGTTCGGCGCCGGAGGTGCCAACGCGCACGCCATCATCGCCATGCCCGTAAGTGAGACCAGTGACGACTCGTAGCTACCGGCTGCCCGACGGTACCGTCCCCATCCTGCTGTCCGCGCCGACTCCCGACCTGGTTGGCCAGGAGGCCGCCGCGTTGCTTGGGTACGCGACGGCCCACCCGCAGACAACGCCAGATGCGATCGCCGGCATGCTGTTTCGCACCCGCACGCCACGCTTGCATCGGGCGCTGGCCATGGTCACCACCCGCGACGAGTTACTCGATGCGTGTAAGGCAATTGCCGATGGCCGCGACCACGGTTCGGTGGTGCGCAATGACACCCCCGCGATGGCGCGCAACCTCGCCTTTGTCTTTCCCGGTCAGGGCGGCCAGCGACCCGGGATGGGCCGAATCTTCTACCGCTCGGTGCCCGCGTATCGCGCCGAGGTCGATCGCTGCGTGGCAGCCTTCCAGAACGTCAGCGGCGAATCGCCGTTGGATTACCTTCTGGCAGAAGATTTCCCGGCCGAAGACACCGCCAGAACCGTCCAGCCCGCCTTGTTCGCCCAAATGGCCGGCCTGGCCGCAATGTGGCGCTCATTCGGTGTCGAACCGAAGATCACGATCGGACACAGCCAAGGCGAGATCGCCGCGGCGTATGTGTCCGGTGCGATCACCCTGGCTGACGCCGTGCACCTCGTGGAAATCCGGTCGCACGCGGCCGACGAGTTCATCACCGGTGACTACGCGATGGCCGTGCTGGCCGCCGACCGAGACACCTGCGAAAGCGAACTGGCACGCAGCACGGGCTGGGCAGAGCTATCCGTCGTCAATTCCCCCGGAATGACCGGGATCTCGGGCGAGCGCGACGCGGTGCAGCGCATCGTGGACGCACTCAGCGAAAGGGGCACGTTCGCCCGGATCATCCGGGTTCGTTACCCCGCGCACACCAGCATGATCAACGCACTCGCCGAAAAGGTCCGCGCCGCCGCACAGCGCCAGCTGCGAAACCCCGCGTTCCTCGACACGGACATCCCCTGCGTGAGCGCTACCCTCGGCGGTCCGATCAGCAGCGACCTGCCGGTCGACCACTACTGGTTCTGGAACCTGCGCAACACCGTTCGATTCGACAAAGCCGTCGCGGCGGCATTGCGTCTTGGCGCCGACACCTTCGTCGAATTGGCCGAACATCCGACGCTGCAGTTGGCGATCGAGGAAAACCTCGCCGCCGCGGCTGGTGACCGCGCGACCGTGGTGGTCGGCACGTCGACCCGAAATGCCAGCGGCCTGGGCGATTTCACCCGCAATCTGGCGCTGCTGGCGGTCCATGACCAGGATTACCGCTGGGAGAGCCTGTGCACCGAGTCGGCGGGTCCTACCCCGCTGCCGCTGCCCGATTTTCCGAACACGCGCATGAACGAAGTGCCGCTGTGGCTGCCTTATGACGGCGGCGCACCCGAGAGCCAGCCCGGCGCCGCGCCCACTGCAGAGCACCCCCGGCCGCAACTGCTCGCCGAGCGCTGGGTCCGGCTGGCGCAGCGCTCGCTGATGCCGCCACGCGCCATCGGCATCATCGATCACACCGGGTCCTGCTCCGAACTGGCCGCGGCGCTCTGCGCAGCGGCGGGAGACGTCGGCGCCACAGCATGCGTCGTCGAGCCTCAAAGCCAGTACAACGCAGCCGATCTCGACACCTACGTCATCCTCCTGCCACCATCGCCGGAACAGGACGACGCCGCCGCGGTGACCGACGTCGCCTCGTTCTTCGGGAATCGCGCGTGGTGGCCGGACATCGCCGACACCATCACCGACTGCTGGCTGGTGACCGTGGCCGGCGAGAAGGTGGTCGCCGGCGATCCACCGCCCGATCTGGTGCACGCGGCGGCCAGCGCCGGCTTCCGCAGTATCGGCGCCGAATTTCCGCGGGTGGCGTTCCGGCACCTCGATCTGCCCCCCGCACCATCGTCTGCCGAATCCGCAATCCTCGCAGCGCTGCACACCAAGGAGGAGTCCGAGCTTGCGCTGCGCGACGGCGCTCTGTACGCCAAGCGGATCGTGCCGGGCACTGCCGGCGACCCGTCCGCTCCGAATCCCCGTGAGCATGTGGTGATCACCGGGGGTACCGGCAATCTCGGGCTGGAGTTCTGCGAACACTTCGCTCGCCGCGGAGCGCGCCGCATCACACTGGTGAGCCGGTCGGGCGAAACCGCCGCGGTCGCCAACCGGCTGCGGCAGATCCGGTCAACCACCTCGACGCGGATCGACACGCCCAGATGCGATGTCGGCGACGAGGCGGCGGTGTCGCGGCTTGCCGAGAATCACGGCGACGTGCCGGCGGATCTGATAATCCATGCCGCGCTGGCATATTCGGATGTCGAATGGCAAGACGTCACCGCCGGCAAGGTCGAGGAAGCGTTGCGCGCCAAGGTGGTCGGCATCTGGCGTCTGCTGCGTGCATTTCCGCGGACCGATGCCTGCCGCATCCTGCTGTGTTCGTCGGCGGCGGCAACAATCTGCGGTCGCGGCCAGATTGTCTACGCCGCTGCCAATCGCATGCTCGACGCCATGGCGCACCGGTTGCGGTCCGAGGGTTTCGATTGTGTGTCGGTGCAGTGGGGTCAGTGGACGGTCCACAGTCTGGACGACGCCGGCCTGGCGAAGGTGACCGCCACCGGCCTGCTGCCGATGCTCCCGGCCGACGCGCTCGCGGTGGGAATGACCCGGTTGCCGGACAATGCGATTGTCGCGGCGTTCGATCTGGATCGCGCACAACCGGTGCTGGCAGCCTACGGCTACGGTCCGCTGATCTCCGAACTGGTTGCCCCGGCCGCCGTTGCCCCGGCTGCCGCACCTGTCGAGGGCGGCGACCTCAAGCAGCGGCTGACCAGCCTGCTGGCGGGGGCCATCGGCGTCGACGGCGTCGACGCGATCGACGCGGACGTGCCGATGGTCGCGATCGGCCTGGATTCGTTGCAGGCGCTGGAGTTTCGCCGCCGCGTCAAGAGCGAGTTCGATTACGACCTGGAGGTCTCAGATCTCCTTGGCGGGGCGTCGATCGCCGATGTCCTGGTCCGGCTCGGCGGCTAGTGAACGCGCCGAGCATTAAACGGATTGGTACTCGGCGCTTCTCTGGATCGACGGCTCGGTGACGCCGAGTTCGGCGCCGAGGACACGGTCGGACAGCAGGCCCAGGCAACTCAGGTTGGGGAAGCCGGGGCCCTCGTTGAGACCGGATAAGTTGGGCAGCACCAATTTCGGAGCGGCGCCCCGAACCGCCAGGTCGGGCCCGATGGACTCCTCCAGCCGTTCGCCGGTCAGCGGCCCGCCCAGCCACAGTTCCAGGCTGTCGACGGCGTCTTGGCTCAACAGCGGCAGGAACCAGAGCGGGTCGGCGCCGGATCCGTCGATCACCAGGTCGAAGCCGTGCACGGTCTCGATCGGTTCCCCGCCGCGGTCGGTGTGCAACGTGATCCAGATCCGGTTGTCGCGGTCGACCGCGTGAACCACCCGCCCGCGCAGATGTTTGATCCGCTCGTCGGCGAGTAGCGACTCCTGAACACGCGAGGAGAACACACCCCGGTCGGTGCGGGCGATGCACTCACGCCGTTCGGCCAGGGTGAGGCTGCGCCAGTTCGCCGGATCGGAAAACAGCGAGTTCTCGAAGTAGCCCTCGCCGCGGGTGAACAACGTTGCCTGCGGCGAGATGGCGGTGATCGCCAAAATCCGGTGGTGAGACAGCTCGTTGAGCATGGATGCCGCGGTCTCGCCACCCCCGATCACCGCGACGTTCTCGGCGATGATCCGGTCCTTGCATGCGGTGCGCTGCCAGAACTGTGCGATCGACAACATTCGCGGATCACCGGAAAGGATGGACCGCTCCGGCTGGCCCGGACCGGTGATCATCAGGGTGTCGGCGGTCAGCCGCGAATCGTGGGTGCGCAGCATCCACCGCGACCCGTCGATCGAGATCTGTTCCAATTCGCCGTAAATGACGTTCAAGCCGGCCACATCGGCGACCCAGCGCAGATACTGCGCCCAGGTGTTGTGGGTCGGCGCCGGCCGCCCCCGGTCCACCCAGCCGACGAATTGGTCAGTGGCGACCAGGTAGGACTGCCAGCTCCACTGCATCATCCGTTCGTTGAGTTCGGCGTTGCGGCCGGGAACCAGCGTCGAGCGGTACGGGAAGCCGACGTCTTTTTCCGGGCTGGTGCCAAGGCGCTGCAGACCGTCGGTCCAGCCGCCGCCCGCACGCCAGTTGGCCGCCACGCCGGAGCGTTCGATCGCCACGATGTCGACCGTCTCGACGCCCATCTGGCGGAGTGCGGCCGCCTTTGCGGCCACGGCTACCGCTTTCGCGCCGGCTCCGACGATCGCGAGTGTCCCGCTCAATCGCACCCCGCTGATTAGCCCAGCCTTCCCTAACTTTCTGTACGCTACACGATGTCCCAGGACCAGAACACCGTTGGCCGGAGGGAGTGCGGCGTGGATCTCACTCTTCCGTTGGATGGATTCGTTCCGTTTCCGCAGGATCGGGCGGCCCGCTACCGCGCTGCCGGATATTGGGCCGGCCACAGCGTCGATTCGCTGTTGCGCCGGGCGGCGGCGGCCTTTCCGGACCGCACCGCCGTCGTCGATCCCGTCCACAGCCATACGTTCGCTGAGCTGGACAAGCTCGTCGACGCCGCCGCCGGCGGCTTTGCCGCGATCGGTATCGCGCCCGGCGACCGGGTGCTGCTTGACTTGCCGAACTCGGCTCTGTTCGCGGTTGCGTTCTTCGGTCTGCTGCGCGCCGGGGCCATCCCGGTGATGTGTCTGCCGGGGCATCGCTTTGCCGAGCTCAGTCGCTTCGCCCGCGTGAGCGGCGCCGTCGGATTGGTCATCGCCGACACCGCGGGCGGATTCGACTACCGCGCGATGGCCGAGCAACTGGACGCGGCACATCCGCAGCTGCGTCACGTCGTCGTCGACGGGGAGCCCGGGCCGTTCACCTCGTTCGCCCAACTGCCCGAAAGCGATCTACCCGAGATCGTCTGCGACACAACCCTTCCCGCGTTGCTGCTGGTGTCCGGCGGCACCACCGGACTGCCGAAACTCATCCCCCGCACCCACGACGACTACGTCTTCAACGCCACCGCAAGCGCCGAGCTGTGCCGGCTGACAAGTGACGACGTGTACCTGGTGGCGCTGCCAGCCGCGCACAATTTTCCGCTGGCCTGCCCCGGCCTGCTCGGCGCGATCAGCGTCGGCGCCACCACGGTGTTCAGCGCCGATCCCAGCCCGGAGTCGGCGTTCGCCAGCATCGCGCGCCACGGCGTCACGGTCACCGCGCTGGTGCCGGCGCTGGCCAAGCTGTGGGCGCAAGCCTGCGAGTGGGAGCCGGTCCGGCCGTCGTCGTTGCGGCTGCTGCAGGTCGGCGGTTCCAAACTCGGCGCCGAGGACGCGCGTCACATTCGCACCGCCCTGACGCCCGGCCTGCAGCAGGTGTTCGGGATGGCCGAAGGGTTGCTCAACTACACCCGCCTCGACGACCCGGCCGAGCTCGTCGAGAACACCCAGGGCCGGCCGCTGTGCGAGGCCGACGAGCTGCGGGTAGTGGACGACGCGGGCGCCGAGGTATCGGAGGGCGAGCTGCTGGCGCGCGGGCCGTATACGTTGAACGGCTACTTTCGCGACGACGCGGCCAACGAGCGGTCCTTCACGCCCGACGGTTTTTACCGCACCGGCGACCGAGTCCGCCGCCGTGCCGACGGCTACCTCGAGGTCACCGGGCGGGTCAAGGACGTCATCCACCGCGGCGGCGAGACGGTCGCGGCCGCGGACCTCGAGGAGCACCTGCTGGCCCACCCGGCGATCCGGGCAGCAGCAGCGGTTGCGCTGCCCGACCAGTACCTGGGCGAAAAGATCTGCGCTGCAGTCGTTTTCACTGGCGAGACGGTGACATTGGCGGAGCTGAACCGCTACCTGGACGACCGTGGGGTGGCCACCCACGCCCGGCCCGACGCACTGGTGGCGATGGCGGCACTGCCGACCACGGCGATCGGCAAGGTCGACAAGAAGAGAATCGCGGCACAGCTGCAGAATTGACCGGACACACCCGATATTGCCATTGACTAATGTCATCATTTGTCGTTGACTTAGTCGCATGACGGACGGTGTGCCCGCGCGCGGGTCGCTGCGATCGCGCGCCGCGGCGGTCGTGAGCGCATTGACATTGCGGCAGATCAGCGCGGTGCTACCGCCGGAGCGGACCTGGGGTCTGTGGCTCTCGCGCCGGATCGTGGCCGGCATCATGGATGCCTTCGGCCCGTCGCTGGCCGGGACCCGCGTCGAGCCGGTCGATGCCAGACTCCCGGACGGGCGTCGCGTCGTCGGCGAATGGGTGAGCGGTCGAGAGGTCCGGCGCAGCGATGGCGGAATCTACTTCGTCCACGGCAGCGGATATGCGCTGTGTTCGCCGCGTACCCACCGCCGGCTGACAGCCTGGCTGTCGCGACTGACCGGGCTGCCGGTGTTCAGCGTCGACTACCGGCTCGCGCCGCGGCACCGCTTCCCCACCGCCGCCGACGACGTACGCGCGGGATGGGACTGGCTCTCACGCCAGATACCGGCGGAACGCATTGTGGTCGCCGGCGATTCGGCAGGCGGACACCTGACGGTGGATCTCTTGCTGCAGGTCGCTGCCACCCGGCCGGCCGCACTGGTGTTGTTCTCACCGCTGATCGATTTGACCTTCGGCCTGGCCGCCGAACGGGAACGGCGCCGCCGCGACCCGGCCATCCGGGCCGCCGACGCGCTGAGGCTGGTTGGTTTGTATTGCCGCGGAATCGATCCCGCGCACTGCCGACTGACCCTCGACGTCGCGGGCGGGCCGGTAATGCCGCCGACGCTGATCCAGGCCGGCAGCGCCGAAATGCTGGCCGCCGACGCCGAGCGCCTCGCCGCCGACATCACCACGGCCGGCGGGAGTTGCGAACTGCAGGTGTGGCCAGACCAGGTGCATGTATTCCAGGCACTGCCCCGGCTGTCCCCCGAAGCCGGCAAAGCAATGGCGTATGCGGCCCAATTCATTGCCGATGCCCTGAACGTCGGCACCGTCGAAAAGGCAGGTTAGCGATGCTCGGCCGAAAGTCTCCCAAAGCCAGCCACGGCGCCTCGGCAGTGGTCACCGGCGCCGGCAGCGGCATCGGTGCGGCGTTCGCCACCGAACTCGCCCGCCGCGGCGGGGCCGTCGTCTGCAGCGACATCGACGAAGCCGCCGCCGCCAAGACGGCGGACGCCATCAGCGCCCAAGGCGGTCGCGCAATCCCGATCCACTGCGACGTCTCCCAGTACGACGACGTGGCCGAACTCGCCGCCAAGTCGCAATCCTGGTTCGGCGGCCCGCCCAGCCTGGTGATCAACAACGCCGGCGTCGGCGCCGGCGGTATGCCCATCGGCGAAGTCTCCCTTGATGATTGGCACTGGACGCTGGGCGTCAACTTGTGGGGCCCGATCCACGGCTGCCATGTGTTCGCCCCGATTCTGCGGGAAGCCGAACAGTCGAAACAGCCGCGCGGCATCATCAACGTCGCTTCGGCCGCGGCATTCGGCGCCGCCCCCGGCATGGCTGCCTACAACGTCAGCAAGGCCGGTGTGCTCTCGCTGTCGGAAACGCTGGCCGCCGAATTGTCGGGCAGCGGCGTCAAGGTCACCGTGCTGTGCCCCACCTTCGTCAAGACCAACATCGTCGAGTCCGGCCGGATCACCGCCGAATCCACCGACTTGGCCACCAAACTGATGCGCTGGACCGGATTTTCGCCCGACAAGGTTGCTCGCATCTGCCTGGACGCCAACGACCGCGGCGACCTGTACTGCATGCCGCAATGGGACGCCAAGATCGGCTGGAACGTCAAACGCCTTGCCCCGGGCGCCTATACCCGCGCTGTCGGGCTGATATCCCGGGTCGCCCCGCACTGAAACGCCTCGAAAGAAGGAGAATCCGATGGCCCGCGCCAGCGACGATGCAGAGCAACGCGATGAGGAGGAGTGGCGCAGATGACAATCGACATGGACACGATGCTGGCCAAGATCAAGGACCGGCAGTGGGCACTGGCCGACATCGACTGGGACGCACCCGGTGCCGAAACGATCAGCGACGAGTTCCGGCCCAAGCTCAAGGCATTCATGGCTGACCTGTGCTGGATCGAGAACATCGGCGCGCGCGGGTTCGCCGCGCTCGCCAAGAAAGCGCCGACGACGACGCTGGCCGAGATCTACCGGTACTTCCACGCCGAGGAACAACGCCACGCCAACGCCGAACTGGCCCTGATGAAGCGATGGGGAATGCTCGACGACGGCGAAATGCCCGAACCGAACGTCAACATCCGGCTGGCCATGCAGTGGCTGGACACCTACGCCGACGGCATGTCGCTGTCGATCCTGGGCACCGTGATTCCGATGCTGGAGGTCGCGCTGGACGGCGCCCTGCTGAAGTTCCTGCTCGACGAGGTCGAAGACCCGGTCTGTCACCAGGTGTTCGAGAAGATCAACAACGACGAATCACGGCACCTCGCAGTCGACTTCGAAGTGCTGAACATGATCGGCCACGCCAAGGCACGCAAGCTGGCCATCGATGTCGTCGGCAACGTCGCCTCGCCGGGACTGATCATCGGCGCGCTGATGTATCTGCCGCTGCTCAACCGGGTGCGCAACGAGCTGGACGACATGGGCATGGAGCCCGAGCGGCTTTACAACGCGGTCAAGCGGTTCAAGCAGCTCGGTGAGCGCGGCGAATACACGTGGCGGGTCCCGACCTACCAAGTCCTCAAACGGCACGCCGCCATGGTGGTCAACCCGCGGCACCCCTACCATCTGCTGGCCAACTCCATGGTGTGGCTGTCCGACCGCTATCCCAGGCGGCTGCTCAAACCGGTGCCCAGCTGGTTCAAAGAGCTGACCTACGAGCCGGCGGCATAACCCATGGCACGCAACGACACTCATGCAACGCTGATCGTCGGCGCCGGCTTCACCGGGCTGGGCGCCGCGATCAAGCTGGCCGAGGCGGGCGTCGAGGACTTCGTCATCCTCGAGCGCAGCGACCGGGTAGGCGGAACCTGGCGGGACACCACCTATCCCGGTGCCAGCTGCGACATCCCGTCGCTGCTGTACTCGTTCTCGTTCGTCAAGAACCCGAGCTGGTCACGGACCTACTCCCCCGCCGACGAGATCCGCAGCCACATCGAGGACATGGCCACCCGATTCGACATCCGGCGGCGTATCCGGTTCGGCCAGGAAGTCAACGGATTGTCGTTCGACGAGGACACCGGGGTCTGGACCGCAACCACGGCGGGGCGCAAGCGGTTTCGGGCCCGCACCGTGATCCTGGCGTCGGGCCCGCTGCCGGACTGCAGCTTCCCCGACATCCGCGGCCTCGACTCCTATCGCGGGCACAAGATCCACAGTGCCCGCTGGGACCACGACTACGACTTCACCGGCAAGCGGGTAGCCGTGCTCGGCACCGGCGCCAGCGCCATCCAGATCATTCCCGAACTTGTCAAGCAAGCCGGATTCGTCAAGGTATTCCAGCGCACGCCGGGCTGGGTGCTGCCGCGCCTCGACGTCGCCACACCACCGGCGCTGCAAACCTTGTTCGCGAAAGCGCCCGCGGCACAGGAGCTTGCGCGACAGGCATTGTTCTGGGGCCACGAGGCCAGCGCCACCGCGCTGGTGTGGAACACCCCGCTGACTTCGCTGGTGGCGCGGCTGGGCAAGGCCCATCTGCGGCTGGCGGTCAAAGACCCGTGGCTGCGCCGACAGCTGACGCCTGACTTCGCGCCGGGCTGCAAACGCATGCTGGTCTCCAGCGATTACTACCCTGCGCTGCAACGCGACAACTGCAAGCTGATCGACTGGCCGATCGCGACGCTGAGCCCGGCCGGCATCCGCACCAGCGACGGCGTCGAGCATCACCTGGACTGCATCGTGTTTGCCACCGGCTACGACGTGCATCTGACCGGTCCGCCGTTCCCCGTCACCGGGCTGGGCGGCCGGTCGCTGGCCGCCGAATGGGCCGACGGCGCACAGGCTTATAAGAGCATCAACGCCCACGGCTACCCGAACCTGTTCTTCATGACGGGCCCCAACTCCGGGCCGGGCCACAACTCGCTGCTGGTCTACATCGAGGGCCAGCTCGACTACGCGGTGCGCGGCGTCACCACCATCCTCGAGAACGACCTGCGCTACCTCGACGTGCGCGCCGACGTCCAGCGCCGGTACAACGAACGCATCCAGAAGCGGCTGACCAGGACGACGTGGATGTCCGGATGCCACAGTTGGTATCTCACCAAGGACGGGTTCAACGCGTCGATGTACCCGGGATTCGCCACCCAGTATCTTCGACAGATGCGGGATTTCCGGTTCGACCACTACGAGGCGGTCGCACGGCCCGCCGATGTCCGGGTCAGTTCATCGGCCTGATGGCTCCGAACCGACCGCCACGAGCAGAGACCGGCACCATCGCCGGCGTGCTGGCCAATCTGCGGCGCGCGCCGAAGCGCGTGCGGCGCCAATCGCGGGAAGTCATCGAAACCGCTGTGTCGCAACTGTTCGACGCGGCGGTCCGGCATCCGCACGGCTCCCCGGTCTCCGGGGAGTACCGCATCGACGACCTGGCCCGGCTGGCCGGGACCACCACCCGCAACATTCGGGTCTACCGCGATCGCGGCCTATTGCCACCGCCGCTGCGCGTGGGCCGGATCGCCCTGTTCAACGACACCCACCTGACCCGGCTGCGGTTGATCACCTCGATGCTCGACCGCGGATACAACATTGCGCACGTGCGGGAAATGCTCAGCGCGTGGGAAGAAGGCAAAAATCTCGGCGACGTGCTGGGCCTGGAGACCGCGATCGTGGGAACCTGGACCACCGAAAAGCCGGAAACCATACCGCTTTCCGACGCGCAGCGGCTGATCGGCGACGCGGCGGCATTCGATCGGCTGGTGGGGCTGGGGGTGATTCGGGTCGACGGCGCGCAGGCCACGATCACCCGGCCGAAACTGATCGAGGCGTTCAACGAGATCCGCGGCTACGGCGTGAGCATGGACAAGCTGATCGACCTGCACGAGCAGATCGTTCCGCTGGTCGACCAGATCAGCGAATTGCTGGTGCGGGCGGGCGCTGAGCACGTCGCTGACCGCGTCAAACCGGGCGAGGCCCTGCCCGCCGACACCGAAATCGCCGAACTGATCACCATGTTGGTGCGGTTCCGCACGCAGGCCGTCGCATCGGTCACCGCCACTCTGGCGTCGTCGATCGAATCGACAATCGAATCGCTGGTCAGCAGCATCCTTGCCGACTACATGGAAAAGTCGGCGGCCGACGCCGACTGAGTTTCCGCGCCGTTGACCTGCTGGTGAACACGCGGTCATGCGATGTTGACAAGCAGTTCACGCCGCGGCAGCGCAGCCCCAAGCTAATCCCCAGCTTGGCCTGTTTATGCTCTTAGCGCCACGCGGCGGGAACGCGCCCGCCGCGGCGCCCCATATAAGGGAGAGAGACCTGATGCTCCTCGAGTTCTGGCAGAACTTCACCCACAATCTGTTCAAGCCGCTGCTGCTGTTCTTCTATCTCGGGTTTCTCATCCCAATCCTGAAGGTGGAGTTCGAATTTCCCTACGTGATTTACCAGGGCCTGACGATGTACCTATTGCTAGCCATCGGCTGGCACGGGGGTGAAGAACTCGCCACGATTCATGCGTCGAGCGTCGCCAACATCGCGGGATTCATCGTCCTGGGATTCGCCCTGAACTTCGTGATAGGTCTGCTCGCCTACCAGCTGCTGAACCGCCTGACATCGATGCGGCGGATCGACAAGGCGACCGTCGCGGGTTACTACGGGTCGGACTCGGCAGGAACGTTCGCGACCTGCATCGGCGTGCTGGGGACCGTCGGAATGGCGTTCAACGGTTTCATGCCGGTCATGCTGGCCGTCATGGAGGTGCCCGGCTGCCTGGTCGCGCTGTATTTGGCGGCTCGACTGCGGCACAAGGCGATGGACGCGGCGGGCAACATGCCGGGCGAGCCCGGCTACATCGCGCCCGCGAAACTCGGACCCGGGGCGGCTGCCCGGCCGACTCCCGGCGACGACCTCGAGACCCGCGAACGGGCGATCGAGCAGGAAGCGGAGCTTGCGCTGGAACGCCGCGAGCATGGAGACGGCGGAAAACCGCGCATGGCCACCGGCCAGCTGCTCAGGGAGGTCCTGCTCAATCCGGGTCTGTATCTTCTCTTCGGCGGCATCGTCATCGGTTTGGTCAGCCGCCTGCAGGGAGCCAAGGTCGTGCACGACGACGACAGCGTGTTCGTCACGGCCTTCCAGGGTGCGCTATGCCTGTTCTTGCTCGAGATGGGCATGACGGCATCCCGCAGGCTCAAGGACCTGAAAGCCGCCGGGCCGGGGTTCATCTTCTTCGGTCTGCTGGCGCCCAACCTTTTCGCCACCCTCGGCATCATCACCGCCCACAGCTACGCGCACCTCACCCACACCGAGTTCAAACCCGGAACGTACATCCTGTTCGCGGTGCTCTGCGGCGCGGCATCGTATATCGCAGTTCCGGCGGTGCAGCGTCTGGCGATTCCGGAGGCAAGCCCCACGCTGCCGCTGGCCGCGTCACTGGGGTTGACGTTCTCCTACAACGTGACGATCGGGATCCCGCTGTACATCGAGCTCTCCCGCATCGTCGATCACTGGTTCGGTTAACGCCGAACCAGATACGGCGCCAGCGTGGTCAGCTTCTCGCAGGTTTCCTCGAATTCGCGGCCGGGCTGCGACGCCTCGATGATGCCCGCCCCGGCGCGCAGCCACGTACGCCCGTCGCGTTCGTAGGCCGCTCGCAGGGTCAGCGCCGCGTCAAGTCCGCCGTCGGCCGAAAACATCACCACCGCACCGGAATACAGGTCGCGCGGACTCTCGTCGAGACGCAGGATCGCGTCGACGCTTGCGGCCTTGGGGATTCCCGATGCGGTGACCGCGGGGAACAGCGTCTCCAGGGCATCCATCCGGTCTTTCGACGTGTCGAGGCGCGCGCGGACCGTCGAGCCGAGATGTTGCACGCTGCCCCGCTCCCGCACGGTCATGAAGTCGGTGATGACGGCGCTGCCCGGCGTCGCCACCTCGCTAATTTCCAGCAGTGAGCTGCGAACCGAAATAGCGTGCTCGACAATCTCTTTGGAGTTCGACTCGAGGTCGACGCGGGCCTGGCCGTCACACGCCGCGCCGCGGCCCAGCGCCCGGGTGCCGGCCAGTGGCTCGGTGATCACGGCGCCGTCGCAGTGTACTGCCGTCACCAGTTCGGGGCTGTAGCCCACCGCCCGAACACCGCCGAGCCGCAACAGAAATGAGCGTGCCGGAGTGTTGTGTCGACGGCCCAGCCGATAGGTGGATGGGAAGTCCAGCTTGAACGGCACGTCGACGCAGCGGGACAGGATCACCTTGTGGTACTTGCCGCTCGCGATCTCGCCGATGGCCGCCGCTACCCGAGCGTGATAGCCGGTGGCGTCGCCGGCCACGTCGATCGCCGATGCCGACGGCGTGTCCGGCAGGCCGCCGCGCAAGAGCCCGTCCACCACATCGCGCTGGCGCTCGTCGGCGTCGGACACCCGCACCTCCTCGGGTGTGACGACGATGCGGGTGCGCGGCCAGAACACCCGAGCCAGCGGAGTGTGTGGCGCAAGGCGATCCTGCAGCCCGAAGCGGAAGGCGCCGAATTCGAATGCGACCCAGCCGAAGGCCTGGTCGGTCTCGAGCAGCAGACGGTCGACCGCCTCGCCGAGAACCGGTCCCGGCCGCCCCGTCCACGTCTGACGCTGCGTGACGCCGTCGCGGATGACGCGCAGCTCATCTCGATCCAGCTCGACCATGGCCAGCACACCGATGGCCAGCACCCACTGGCCGTCGTGCTCGTAGAGCAGATATTCCTCCCCGTCGCGCTCCGGCAGCGATGCAACCAGCTCAGCGGCCAGGTCGGCCGGAGCGATCCCAGGGGGTAACCGGAACGACAGTGACGGGGCGCCTGCGGGACTTGTCTCGACACTGACCTCGGTCACGGTTAGTAAATGTAGCCTAACCTATCCACCGGCGGGCATCTCCGGTTCGACATCGACCCCGGTCACCGGCGCGCGGCACTTTGAGTAGCGATGACTTTAAGTCCATGCGGCGGCGCTCGACCCGCGCTGAGCACGCCGTTTCGCCTCGATGCGACGTCTACGCGCGCGATGCGACGTCGCGCGCGTCGACCCTGAGTGTGATTGGTTTTGGTCACCGAACGTTTGCGCAACGTTCAGTCCCCAGTCTCGCAGCGGATCGCGTCCAGAAGGAGGCCGTTCGTAGCATCACGGGCAGCCCGACATTGGCCAGATCCACGACCTACGCCAATCACGAATACAGAAAGGGGCAACCGCCGTGTTCATCATCCGGCTTCTCGACGGTGAAGAAGTGCATGCCAACGACGGCGACACGCTCTCGATCAACCAGGAAACCGGCGTGCTCACCGTCTCTCGGGTGGATGGTTTCGAGGAAGTCACCACCTACTTCTCGCCCTCGGCGTGGGCCTCGGTGACGCATCGGGTCAAGGGCGCGGGGCTCAAGAAGGCGTCGGCCTAGCCGTTAGCCCTCGGCCTGCCCTTTGGCACTGAACTGCACGGGCAGCGCCGCCGGTGAGCGGAATGCCACCCCGACTACGCGCGGCGGGGGTTCGCTGGGATCCAGTCGCAGATCCGGCAGCCGGTCGAGCAGCGCGTTGATCGCGACGGTGGACTCCATCCTTGCCAGGTGCATGCCCAGACACAGGTGCGGACCGCCGCCGAAGGTCAGGTGGGTGATGTTCGCGCGGGCCGGGTCGAACCGGTCGGGATCGGGGTAACGCGCCGGATCCCGGTTGGCGGCCGCGACGCTGACGCTGACGTTGGTGCCGGCCGGAATACCGACCCCGCCCAGTTCGCAATCGTGGGCCGCTCTGCGCATCACCGTGGTGATCGGCGGCTCCCAGCGCAACGCCTCCTCGATCGCTCCGTGGACCAGGCCGCGGTCGGCGCGCACCGCCTCCCACAGCGCGGGCTCGGTGAGCAGGCCGACCAGCAGGTTGCCGGAAGCGCGGTAGGTGGTCTCGACTCCGGCCGGCAGGATCAGCAGCAGGAACGCGAAGATCTCGTCGTCCGTCAGCCGGGCGCCGTCGATCTCGGATTCGGCCAGCGTGCTGATCAGGTCGTCCTGCGGGTCACGGCGCCGCGCGGCCAGGATCTCCCCGAAATACGACTTCAGTTCGGCCGACGCGGCCAGACCGCACTCCCAGTCGTAGACCACGTTCAGCAGTTCGATCGACAACCGCTGGAAGCGCAGGTAATCCTGGCGCGGCAAGCCCATCATCCGGGCGATGACCTGCACCGGGAAGGCGAAGGTGAACTCGCGCGCCAGCTCGGCCCGGCCGCGCGGAGCGAACCGGTCGATGAGCTCGTGCACGACGACTTCCACCAGCTCGCTGCGCCACCGCTCGAGCAGCGCCGAGCGGAACGACGGCGACACCAGCGCGCGGCTGGCCCGGTGTTCAGCGCCTTCGAGTTCGAGCAGGGTGCGGCCCATGACCGGGCCCATGATCTGCTCGTAGATCGACGACGAGAACGTGTCGGGATGGGTCAGCACCGTCTGGCACTCGTCGTAACCCAATACCGTCACGCCCGCGGAACCCAGTGTCTGGCTGGAGGTTTCGCTGAATGGGTTGCCGACCATGACCCGGTGCTTGGTGCGTGCCTCGCGGAGTCGCTCGTGCACGTTTTCGACTTGCTTGAGCAGGCCGCCCTGCAGCTCGGCGGGGTCGAATTCGTCGACGGTCATGACGCGGTCACCGTCTCGGTGTCACGCCCGGACCGCAGCACGGTCCCGGGCGTAGCTCCGGTGGCCACGCCGTCGCGGCACACCTCCACCCCGCCGACCAGCACCGAGCTGATGCCGCGGGCGTCGGCCACCAGCCGCGGCGCACCGGCGGGAAGGTCGTAGCGGGTGCGCTCGGGCCCGTGGCCGACGGTCGCCGGATCGAAGAGCACCAGGTCGGCGTGCCAGCCCGGCGCGATCCGGCCGCGGCCGGTCAGCCCGTAGAGCCGGGCCGGCACGTCGGTGATCAACCGCACCGCCTCCTCGAGCGTCACCACCTGATGCTCCCGAACCCCGTGCCCCAGCAGCGATGTCGTGTAAATGGCGCCGCACATCATGTCCAGGTGCGCCCCGGCGTCGGAGCCGCCGATGACCGCGTCGCGGTGTCGCCACACCTCGGCGCGCACCCGCCAGTCGGCGGCGTCGTCACCGCTCGACGGCGGCGTCAGCCCGGTGCGCAGCTCGTCGGCGACCACGATGTCGCACAGCGTGTCGAACGGCGCTGATCCCCGCGCCGCGGCGACCGCGCCCACGGAATGCCCTGCGGCGTCGGCGTTTTCGGGCGCAAATGTTTCGACGATGATCAGGTGCTCCCAGTGCGACAGCCCACGCAGGATGCCGGCATCCTCGGATTGGGCGCCGGCGTCGAGGCGACGACGGACGTCCGGGTCGGAGAGCGCCTTGAGCCGCTCGGGCACTGGCAGGTGCATGGTGTCGCGCCAGCCGGGCAGCCCGTCGAGCACGAAGCCGGTGAGGAAGGACAGCCGGATTTTCATCGAGTGGGGCAGGGTGAGCGCGACGACCCGCCCGCCGCGCTGGGCGGCGACCTCCGAGGCCCGCAACTGGCCCTGGTGGCCGGCCGGATTGGCCGCCGACACCCCGAGCACGTTCCAGTTCAGCGGCCGGTCGGCGGCCCGCGACATGTCGGTGAGCAGCCCGATGTCGTAGTCGGTGAACCCCGACAGGCAACCGGGGATGATCGCCTCCAATGTGGTGCCCGGGTGGTTCCGAAGGCCGCCCGCCAAGGCCACCAGTTCCTGACGCGACGCCGCTCGTGACGGCACCGGCTGCCCGGCGCCGTCGTTGTGGGTGTGCGACTGTGACGTCGAAAACCCCAGCGCCCCAGAGTTCAACGCCTCCTCGAGAAGCGCAACCATCCGCTCGATCTGCTGCGGCGTCGCTGCCCTACCGACCGCCTCGTCACCCATCGCCGCCAGCCGCAACGCCGAATGACCAACGAGGAAGCCGGCATTCACCGCGATGTGGCCGTCGAGCCGTTTCAGCCAGTCGCCGAACGACGTCCACTGCCAGTCCAGGCCGGCCCGCAGCGCCTCCAGCGGCATGCCCTCGACCCGGGCAAGCATTCGGGTGAGGTAGTCGTGCTGTTCGGCAGCCGCAGGCGCCAGCGTGAATCCGCAGTTGCCGCCGAACACCGTCGTGACCCCGTGCTGCAGCGACGGGCTCGCGGTCGGATCCCAGAACAGTTGCGCATCGTAGTGGGTGTGCAGGTCGACGAAACCAGGCGCCAGCGTCTGGCCTTGCGCATCAACGGTTTTCGCGGCCAGCTCGTCGGTCTCCCCCACGGCGACGATCCTGCCATCCTTGACGCCGACGTTCCCGTGACGGGTGGGCGCCCCTGTGCCGTCGACGATTTCCGCGTCGCGGATCAACAGGTCGAGCATGTCAGCCAGCCGCTGTCCGGTAGTGGGTGGCGGAAGAGCTCCGCGGCGTTTCGGTGGGTGATGCGGGCGGCGTCGTCGGCAGACAACCCCGCAACGTTGCGCGCGACGACCTTCTGGGTGTCGGGCCACGTCGAATCCGCGTGCGGATAGTCACTTTCGACGAGGATCCGGTCGGCGCCGATGGCGTCCAGCGCGCCGAACGCGTGCGGGTCGTCGATCGAGCAGAACCAGAAGTTGCGGCGCAGCACTTCGCTGGGCAGCAGGTCGCTCGTCCACGAGCCGCCCTCGTGTCCGGATGCGGAGTGAGCCAGCACATAGTCGGCGCGGTCGCCGAGCATCGCCGCCCAGCCGAGCCCGCCTTCGGCCAGCGTGATGTTCAACTTCGGGAAGCGCACCGGAATCCCCGACCACAGCATGTCGGCGCATGCGACCAGAGCATTGACCGGAAACAGCGTGGTGATGGTCTCGAATGGGGTGTCCGGCGCGGGAATTGGTGCCCACTGTGCTGATCCGGTGTGCAGGCACACGACGGTGCCGGTCTCCTCGCACGCGGCGAAGAACGGGTCCCACACCCCGGTGTGCAGACTGGGCAGCCCACATTGGGCCGGCAGCTCGGGAAAGCTGACCGCCTTGAAGCCGCGGGCGGCGTTGGCGCGGATTTCCTCGGCGGCCAACTGCGGATCGGCCAGCCACGGCAGCTGCAGCGGGATGATGCGCTCCGGGAAGCTGCCGGCCCACACCTGAAGATGCCAGTCGTTCCAGGCCCGCAGCACGGCCAGGCCCAGCTCGGGATCTCTGCTCTTCCAGAACACGGTTCCGGAGAAGCCGGCGATCAGCGACGGGAAGTTCAGCGACGCCCAGATGCCGGCCAGATCCATGTCGGCGATGCGTGCCTTGATATCCCAACAGCCAGGGCGCATTTCGTCGAACCGGGTCGGCTCCATGCTCCATTCCTCCGGCGGCCGCCCAACCACCGCGTTGAGTCCGACGTTGGGGTAGTCGCAATCCTCGTAGCGCCACACCTGGCGTCCGTCGTCGGTCTCGACAATCCGCGGCGCCCGGTCGGCCAGCGCGGTGGGCAATCGCCCGTCGAACATGTCGGGCGGCTCGATGACGTGGTCGTCGACCGAGATCACCACGTGCCGTCGCTCTCGCGGAGCTGGGTCCGGCAGCAGCGCCATAGAGGAAGCTAACGACGGCTTTTCACGGGTGTCAATGCTATCTATGCAATGACAGCGAAGTTAGGCGATTTCGGCGCGGTAACCGTCGCTTAGCGCAAGAAAGCGCGCCGAAATCGCTTATCGCGGGGCCGGCTGCCGGACGAAGGCCCGCGGCTGGGTGAATGCCCGGATGCCGTCGACCCCGAGCTCGCGGCCCAGCCCGGACTGGCCCACCCCGCCGAATGGCAGCCGCGGATCCTGGGCCGCCATGCCGTGGCAGTTGACGCTGACCGTGCCCGCGACCAGCCGGGCGGCCACCGAGTCGGCCAGCGCGTCGTCACCGGTCCAGACCGACGCGGTGAGCCCGAAGTCGGTGGCGTTGGCGGCGTCGACCGCGTCGTCGATGCTTTGGTAGCCGAAGATCGGCAGCACCGGACCGAACTGCTCCTGGGCGGCCAGCGCCGCGTCGGGCGCCAAACCCGTGACGACCGTGGGCAGTACGAAGTAACCGCCGGAGTCGGCGTCGGCCTCCCGAATCCGGCCGGCGGCGCGGACCGTCGCACCCCGCGCCCGGGCGTCGGTGGTCAGCGCCTGCACCCGGTCGCGTCCGGCGGCGGTGTGCAGCGGGCCGAGCGTGGTCTCGTCGGCCAGGCCGTCACCGACCACCTCCCGCTGGCAGCGCGCGAGCACCGCGTCGGCCAGCTCCTCGACCCGGGCCGCCGGCGCGTACAGCCGTTTGATGGCCATGCACACCTGACCGCCGGTGGTGTAGGTCGCGGTCACCAGACGCTCGACGAGCTCGTCGGTGATCTGAAGATCCGGGCCGATGATCGCGGCGTCGTTGCCGCCGAGCTCGAGCAGCACCGGCGTGAGGCGAGACGACGCCGCCGCCATCACCGCGCGCCCGGTGGCCACGCCGCCGGTCAGCGAAATGACGTCGACGCCGGGGTGGGTGACCAGCGCCTGGGCCAGCTCGCTGCCCGGGCCGGCGAGCACGTTCACCACCCCGGGCGGCAAGGCGGCGGCGAACGCCTCGCCGAGTTGCAACGCGGCCAGCGGACACGTCGGCGGCACCTTGACGACGGCGGTGTTGCCGGCAACCAGTGCCGACGACAGCTTGGTTATTGCCAGCGCCAGCGGCCAGTTGAACGGAAGCACAAGCGCCGCAACACCATACGGCTCGCGGTGCAGCCGCGGGTAGGCCTGTTGCGGGTCGATGTGCTCGGGCGCCAGCGCGGCCTCGGCCATCGAGCCGAGCAGCGATGCCAACACGGGCGCGGTGTCGATTTCGAACCTGGCTTCCGACAGCACCTTGCCGTGCTCGCGGGTGTACAGCCGGGCACCGTCGCGGGCACCGAGTTGCTCGGCGGCCCGTGTTGCCGCCGCGGTGACGGCCGCGACCCGCTCGGCCACGTGCAGGGCGCGCCACCCGGTCAGAGCGCGACGCGCGGCCTGCACGGCGGCGTCGAGCTGTTCGGGGCCGGCGGCGGGGGCGTCCCCGACGATCTCGGCCGGGCGCGCCGGATTGTGCACCGGGTAGGTGCTCGCGCCGGGTCGGGCCTCGCCGTCGATGGTGAGCATCGCGCTGCCTCCTTGACCCGGTGCGGTCGTGTCGCAATCGTAGGTCGCTATGCGGGCGGTCGTGCTGCATCAGGTCGGGCGACCGAGCGCGGTCGAGGAGCTCACGCTGCGACCGCTCGTCGGCCACGAGGTGCGGGTGCGGCTGGCCGCCAGCGGTGTGTGCCACACCGACCTGTCGGTGCGCGACGGCGGCATGCCCGCGCTGCTGCCGTGCACGCTCGGCCACGAGGGCGCCGGCGTCGTCACCGAGGTCGGCGATGGCGTGCACGCCGTCGCGCCGGGTGATCACGTGGTACTCACCTGGAACGTGCCGTGCCGGGCCTGTTCGCACTGCTTGCGCGGCGATGCCCAGCTGTGCCCGCACGGTCTCGACCACGCCTTCGGCGAGCCATACGGGCGCGACAGCGCCGGGCCGGTATGGCCGGCGATGGGCGCGGGCGCCCTAGCCGAGGAGACGCTGCTGCCGGCCGCCGCGGCGGTGCCCGTCGATCGTTCGCTACGGCTCGACCACGCCGCGCTGCTGGGCTGCGCGGTGATCACCGGTGTCGGCGCGGTGCTGCGCACCGCGCTGGTCCGGGCCGGCCAGAGCGTGCTGGTAATCGGTTGCGGCGGTGTCGGTTTGGCCGCGATCCAGGGTGCCCGGCTGGCGGGCGCGGCGCCGATCATCGCCGCAGACCGGGTGGCCGGCCAGCTTCCGGCTGCGACGGCCAACGGCGCCACCGACACCGTCGACGCCGGTGCGGCCGATCTGGTCGCCGCGGTGCGCGAACTGACCGGCGGCGAGGGCGTCGACCATGCGATCGAGGTGGTCGGCAAGCCGGCCACCATCCGCGCGGCCTACGACGCCACCCGTCGCGGCGGCACGATCACCGTCGTGGGCGCCGCCCGCATCGAGGAGAGCGTGAGCTTTCCCGCGCTGTCGATGATGGCCGACGGCAAGACAATTCGCGGCAGCGTGTACGGCGGCAGCGACCCGGCCCGCGACATTCCGATGCTGGCCGCGCTGGCGCGTCGCGGCCGTCTCGACCTCGAGGCGCTGGTGACGCGGCGCATCGGTATCGATGACGTCGAAACGGCGTTCACCGACATGGCCGCCGGACGCGGAGCGCGCAGCGTGGTCTGCTTCGACGCCTAGTAGCCCGGCCAGCACAAGATCTCGTCGACCGCCGCGCGTTCGGCGTCGGTGAGCGGCCGCATGGTCGGGTCGATCGAGTAACCCAGGTACCAATCCAGGGTGGCGTAATGCGCTCTCGCGTAAGGCCCGTCGGTCAGGTTGGCGACGGCGTCGCGTCGGCTGCGGTGCGAACTGATATAGGTGCCGTCGGCGGCGGTGACACACCATCCGGCCGGGTGGCGGGCAATACACCAGGTAGCGGGCGGGTTCGCGAAATACCATGCCGCAACCCGGATGAACCCGTCCAACGTCGCATTGATCGGCTGGCTCATGCTGATCTCCGAAAAGCAAGCGCGCCTGCGTATCTCGTCAGATGTCCTTCGCTCGGCAATGTGATACAAGGCGTATCGCGGTCCGACGATACATTGCGTATCACCGGTTGGCCAGGCTCAATCTCGATAAAGTGGGGCAGTGGCCACCCGGATTCCGGGGTCGTCTCGAAACGGCGGGAATTCCCCGGCGTCGGGGCGGCGCGAGCAGATCCTGGCCGCCGCACGAGCAGCGATCGAGGAATACGGCCCGAGCGCATTGACCGGCCAGATCGCGCAGCGCGCCGGGCTGGCCCGCCCCAACGTCTACCGGCACTTTTCTTCCAAGGACGACCTCGACCTCGCGCTGGCCCGCAGCGCGTATCAGGAGCTGCGCGCCGAGATCCGCGGCGGACTGGACCTCTCCGGGACCCCGCTCGACGTGATCCGGGCGCCGATCGCCGCCCAGGTCAACTGGGCGGATTACCACCCGAACCTGTACCGGTTCCTGGTCAGCCGGGGTTATCAGCGCAACTCGCAACGGCAGCGGGTCGACCGCAGCGACTTCGCCGCCGAGCTGGCCGCGGCCGGGGCGCGCTACTTTCCCCGTTTTGCCGAGGATCCCGACGCCGCCGAGGCGACACTGGTCGCGCTGATCGGACTGGTCGACGCGTCGGTGCTGCGCTGGCTGAGCCGTCCCGTCGGAACCCGCGAGCAGCTGATCGACCGGCTGACCGCCCAGGCATGGCTGATCATCGACCACCATCTGCGCGGCTTCGGCATCGAGGTGAATCCCTCCGTGCCGCTGCCTTAGTCGAGCAGCGTGCGCACCAGCGCGTCGGCCAGCAGCCGTCCGCGGTCGGTGAGCACCAGCCGCTCCCCCTCGCGCGCCAACAGGCCGTCGGCGACGGCGACCGCGGCGCGCTCGCGCTCTCCGGCGTCCAAGATGTCCAGCGGCAGCCCGTCGCGAATCCGGATGCGCAGCATGACCTCCTCGGTATGCAGGGCCTCGGCGTCGAGTTGCTCGAAGCCCGCCACCGGCAGCGCCGCGTCAGCCAGCCGTTGCGCATAAGTGTTGGGGTGCTTGACATTCCACCACCGCGTCGCGCCGACGAAGCTGTGCGCTCCCGGCCCTGCGCCCCACCACTGTCCGCCGTCCCAGTAGCCGATGTTGTGCCGGCACTGCCCGCCCAGGCGGCTCCAGTTGGACACCTCGTACCACCGCAAACCCGCTGCCCGGAGCCGCTCGTCGACCAGCTCGTAGCGACGGGCCAGCACGTCGTCGTCGGGAGCCGCCAGCTCGCCGCGTCGAATCCTTCGCGCCAACGCTGTGCCGTCCTCGACGATCAGCGAGTACGCGGACACATGATCGGCGCCGGCGTCGATCGCAACGTCCACCGACCGGCACACGTCGTCGTCGGATTCACCCGGCGTGCCGTAGATCAGGTCGAGGTTGACGTGTTCGAAGCCGGCGGCCAGCGCCTCACCGGCCGCGGCCGCCGCCCGTCCCGGCGAGTGCACCCGGTCCAGCGTCGCCAGCACCCGCGGCGCCACCGACTGCATTCCCAGCGATATCCGGGTATAGCCCGCCGCGCGCAGCGCCTCGAAGAGCTCCGGTGACGTCGACTCGGGGTTGGCTTCCGTGGTGATCTCTGCGTCCGAGGCCAGACCGAAGTGCCGGCGCACCATCTTCAGCAGCGTGCACAATCGCTCCGCGCCCAGCAGCGACGGCGTCCCACCTCCGACGAACACCGTGTCGGCCACCGGCCCGCCGAGCCGCGCGGCGGCCAGCTCCAGTTCGCAGCCCAACACCTGCAGCCAGGCGTCGGGGTTGACCCCGCCCAGTTCCGCCGGAGTGTAGGTATTGAAGTCGCAATATCCGCAGCGAGTCAGGCAAAACGGCACATGCACATACAGCCCGAAGGCGGTGCCGGGGCTTAGTTGAATGGCGGGCAGGTCGGCCGGTGGTGCCGTCATGCCACGACATCATCCCACCGGGGTTCTACCTGGGCCCGTCCAGCTGGTTGAACATGTAGGTCAACAAGTGGTTCAGCGAACCCACCGGCGCTGCCCTTCGAGCCGGAGTGGCGCATCCGGGCCAGGCCTTGGGCCCCTGGGTCGCCATGATCCGCTGCGCCACCTGGATCTGCTGGTCACGCGACGCGTTTTCCGGTGCCCCGACGCCGCCGTTGGCCTCCCAGGTCGCCTGGCTGATCTGCAGGCCGCCGTAAAAACCGTTGCCGGTATCGGCCGACCAGTTGCCACCCGATTCGCATTGGGCAAGGGCGTCCCAGTTGACAGGCTCCGCGGATGCGAGGCTGCTGAACGGAACGATCGATAGTGCGGCGAGCGCGATTGCCGGCCTGACCCTGGTTTTCATCGCAGTTGCACCTTGCTGGCCAGCCACCGGCCGTCGACTCGCTCCATGGTCATGTTGATGCCGGCGAAGTCCACCACCGAGTCGGGAGCGTCGATATTGCTCACCAATTGCTCGACGAACAGCGCAACCTCGACCTTGTCGGTGCTGGCGGACTTGACCACCGATTCGACGACCTGGCCCTGCGCGTTTGCCTGGTGGTCGAGCAACACCGTGCGCAGCAGCCCATGGGATTTGTCGTAGCGCTGCCTGAATTCACCGGTCGCGCCGTCGCGGATCACAGCGATATTGCGGTCCATCGCCTTGCTGTCGAAATTCGTCAACGCGACGGCGTATTTCACGGCCGCGGCCACTGCCTGCCGTGTGGCGACGTCGGTTTGGTGTCGCTCGAATTGCAACCGGCCCACATAGCCGCCCGCCCCGGCCAGCGTTACCGCCAACGCCGCGGCGGCCAGCCAGCGTAGGTGTGCCCGCCTGGGCGTGGAGTGGCCTTCGTCACGAGCGCCGGCCTGCGGGGCCTCGACTTCGTTCATGTTAACCGCCTAGCTGCCCGCGCCGAACGGCGCGCACGCAGGTAGTTTGAGGCAGTTCAGCGGCTTTTTCGGCGATCGACACGCCTGTCTGCCGGCTTTTGGCTCACGGTGACGAAAACTTCGGCCTGCTGAAACGGCCCGCCGAGGTGTGTGGCACAATGGCCGGGTGACCGTCGCCTATTGCACCGAGTCCGGGGTTGCCCTGGTTGCGCGGCGGCACATCGATCTCAAGCGTGTCTGCAGCTGTCGCTGTCTGCCTTGATGTCGTAGACCCGCCCACCTGTACTTGCAGCTGGCTGCCGGATCTGCGCCGCCGGGACAGCCACCGGTGATCCGCGCGGTCCATGCCGGCTCCTCCGCGAAGGAGACCGCCGAATGACGACCACCCGCCCGGCCAAGGGCCGTAGTGAAGGCCAGTGGGCGTTGGGTGAGCGTGAGCCGCTCAATCCGACCGAGCAGCTCAAGTTCGATGA
>NZ_LQPE01000022.1 GCF_002101735.1 Mycobacterium kyorinense
GGGTTCCAAAGTCCCATAGAGTGACCGGCGTGGCGGGCGACCCGACCCCATTTTCACGCCTGCGAGGCGGCCCCCGGAAGGGTCAGAGGGCTCGCGGAAAAAGGCAGCCCGCCGAGCACGAGCCGATCGCCCGGGTGCTGCCGATGTTGTCAGTGCCGCACCTGGACCGCGAATTCGACTACCTGGTAGCCGCCGAACAATCCGACGACGCCCACCCCGGAGTGCGGGTGCGGGTCCGCTTCCACGGCCGGCTGGTCGACGGATTCGTGCTGGAGCGCCGCACCGACACCGACCACGTCGGCAATCTCGCCTGGCTCGACCGGGTGGTGTCGCCCGAGCCGGTGCTCACCCCGGAGATCCACCGCCTGGTCGACGCGGTGGCCGCCCGCTACGCCGGAACCCGCGCCGACGTGCTGCGGCTGGCGATACCCGCCCGGCATGCCCGGGTGGAACGCGAAACCCCAACAGCGCCAAGCCAACCCGTCGTCGCGCCGGTTGACCGGACCCGGTGGGAGCTCTACGGCCGCGGCGGTCAGTTCCTGACCGCGTTGGCCGAGTCGCGGGCGGCCCGCGCGGTCTGGCAGGCGCTGCCCGGCGACCCGTGGGCGGACCGGTTCGCCGAGGCCGCCGCCCAGACCGTGCAGTCCGGAAAGGGCGTGCTGGCTGTCGTGCCCGACCAGCGCGACGTCGACGCGCTGTGGCGCGCCGCGACAACGCTTTTCGACGAGACCAAGGTGGTGGCGTTGTCGGCGGGGCTGGGGCCGGCCGCGCGCTACCGGCGCTGGCTGGCGGCGCTGCGGGGGAGCGCGCGGCTGGTCATCGGCACCCGCAGCGCGGTGTTCGCGCCGGTGGCCGACCTGGGGCTGGTCATGGTGTGGGACGACGGCGACGACACGCTGGCCGAGCCGCGAGCACCGTACCCGCATGCCCGCGACGTGGCGATGCTGCGCGCCCACCAGATGCGTTGCGCGGCCCTGATCGGCGGGTACGCCCGCACCGCCGAGGCGCAGGCCCTGGTGCGCAGCGGTTGGGCGCACGACGTCGTCGCAACCCGTCACGTGGTGCGCGCCCGCACCCCGCGGGTGGTGGCGCTCGACGACAGCGGATACGCCGACGACCGCGACCCGGCCGCCCGCAGCGCCCGGTTGCCGTCGGTGGCGCTGCGGGCCGCCCGCGCCGCGCTCGAGGCCAGCGCGCCGGTGCTGGTGCAGGTGCCGCGCCGCGGCTACGTGCCGTCGCTGGCCTGCGGCCGCTGCCGCACGATCGCCCGTTGCCGGCACTGCACCGGCCCGCTGTCGCTGCCCGAGCGCGGGTCGGGCGCCGTCTGCCGCTGGTGCGGCCGCGTCGATGCCGCGCTGCGCTGCCCGCGCTGCGGCTCGGACGCGGTGCGCGCCGTCGTCGTCGGTGCCCGGCGCACCGCGGAGGAACTCGGCCGGGCGTTTCCCGGAACGACGGTGATCACCTCCGGCGGCGACGCCGTCGTGGCCGCTGTCGGACCTGGTCCGGCCCTGGTGGTGGCCACCCCGGGCGCCGAACCGCGGGCAGCGGACGGGTACGGGGCGGCGCTGCTGCTGGACAGCTGGGCGCTGCTGGGCCGGCAGGACCTGCGCGCGGCCGAGGACACGCTGCGACGCTGGATGGCCGCCGCGGCGCTGGTGCGGGCCCGCGGCGACGGCGGGGTGGTGGCGGTCGTCGCCGAATCGTCGATCCCGACCGTGCAAGCGCTGGTCCGCTGGGACCCCGTCGGCCATGCGGACGCGGAGTTGACGGGCCGCACCGAGGTGGGCCTGCCGCCGAGTGTGCACATCGCCGCGCTCGACGGGCCCGCCGACGCCGTCGCGGCGCTGCTGGAGCAGGCCGAGCTGCCCGACGACACCGACTTGCTCGGCCCGGTGGAGCTGCCTGCAGGCGCGCGACGGCCGGCCGGTGTCGCCGCGGACGCGGCGGTGACCCGGAGGCTGGTCCGGGTGCGCCGTGAGCAGGGCCTGGCCTTGGCCGCGGCGCTGCGCCGCGCCACGGGTGTGCTCAGCGCCCACCAGGACCACGAACCGGTCCGCGTTCAGATCGACCCGCTGCACATCGGATAGGCGGCGGCGCCCACTTCTCACGGAGTTCCTCCACGCGAACCGCAAAACGCGTAGTGCACTACGCGTGTGCTCGGGGCCAGGCACTGACAGCGTCGATCTGTGGTCACGGCAGATGTTCGAGAAAGGCGAGCTGCCATGCTTGAGACGGCTGAATCGACCGACGTCGCCGAACTGCCTCTGGCGCCGAAGAATCCGCTGCCTTACCGGCGCCAGCTCAGGGCCGTGCGGTCCCTCATCGACGGTTTCCAGGAGCTCATCGATGCCGGTGGCCCGATCACCCGTATCGTGCTGGCGCCCAAACGGCTTTTCCCGACTGTCGTTCTGATCGCCTCGCCGCAGGGCGCGCGGGATGTGCTGGGCCGCACCGACGAGATCGCCGACCGAGGCGGGACGACGACCATGCTCCAGTTGCAGCGGCTGATGGGCGGCAACCTGCTGAATCTGCCGCACCGCCAATGGCTACCGCGCCGCCGCACCCTGCAGCCGATGTTCACCAAACAACGCGTCCCGCGCTATGCCGGCCACATGGCGGCGGCGGCGCAGACAGTGGTCGACGGCTGGCGCGACGGCGCGACCGTAGACCTGGACACCGAATGCCGCGCGCTCACCCTGCGGGCGCTCGGCCATTCGGTGCTCGGACTGGACCTCGATGCCAGGGCCGACACCATCGGGCCGGCATTACGCACGGCGCTCACCTGGGTCGCCGACCGTGCGACTCGTCCGGTGAACCCGCCGCAATGGCTGCCGACCCCGGGCCAGCAGCGAGCCCGCCGGGCCAATGCGACTCTGCATCGGCTGGCCGCCGAAATCCTCGCCGCAGTACGAGCCGACCCCGCCCTAGACGCGCCGCTGGTGCGTGCACTGATCACCGCAACCGATCCGCTTACCGGCCAACCACTTTCGGACGACGACATCTGCCATGAGCTGGTGCTGTTCATTGTCGCCGGGCACGACACAACGTCGACCACGCTGACGTACTCGCTGTGGGCGCTTGGCCACCACCCCGACATCCAAGACCGCGTGTTCGAGGAGGTGAGCGCACTCGGCGACCGGCCGCTGACGCCCGACGACGTGCCCCAACTGGGCCACACTGTCCGAGTGCTGCACGAAGCTTTGCGGCTATGTCCGCCCGGCGCCGGAACGCCGCGCCTGCTCAAAACTGATTTGGTCGTCGACGGCTACCGCGTGGAGGCCGGCACCATGGCGGTGGTCAGCTTCTACGCCATGCACCGAGACCCCGAACTGTGGGACGACCCGCTGACATTCGACCCGGACCGATTCCTGCCGGAGCGCTCGAAGGGCCGCAGCCGCTGGCAGTTTCTGCCGTTCGGGGGTGGGCCCCGGTCGTGTGTCGGCGACCACTTCGCGATGCTGGAAGCCACCCTCGCACTGGCCACCATCGTGCGCGCCGCCCGCATCGACTCGCTTGACGACGACTTCCCACTGGCGACACCGTTCACCGTCGTGGCCGCCGAGCCGATCGATGCCCGAGTCCATGCGCGGGCCTCAGCCCGTTTCCCGGCGGGGAGCCACCCATTGCAGGCGGAGCTTCGGGCGCCGGCATAAGCGCCGCCCTATCGGGGTACGCCGATTCAGCGCACCGCGGTTAGGTAGGAGCCCGTTATGCCTCTCAATGTCACGCAAAAGCTGATCGAGTCGCACCTGGAATCCGGTGAGATGACGCCGGGCGACGAGATCGCCATCCACATCGACCAGACGCTGACCCAGGACGCGACGGGCACGCTGGTGATGCAGGAACTCGAGGCGCTCGGACTCGACCGCGTCCGCACCGAGGTCAGCGTGCAGTACGTCGACCACAACCTGCTCCAGACCGACGAGAAGAACTCCGAAGACCACGAGTACTTGCGCACCGCCGCACAGCGATTCGGGCTGTGGTTCTCCAAGCCCGGCAACGGGGTGTCGCACCCGACCCACATGCAGCGGTTCGGCATTCCCGGCAAGACCATGGTGGGCTCCGACTCGCACACGCCGGCGGCCGGTTCGCTGGGCATGCTGGCGATTGGCGTCGGCGGCCTGGAGGTGGCGCTGGCCATCACCGGCCGACCTCTGCACATCCGGATGCCCGAAATCTGGGGCATCAGGCTGGAAGGTGAACTGCCGCAATGGTGTTCGGCCAAAGACGTCATCCTGGAGATGCTGCGCCGCCACGACGTCAAGGGCGGAGTCAACCGAATCATCGAGTATTACGGGCCCGGCCTCGAAACCCTGACGGCGATGGACCGGCATGTGATCGCCAACATGGGCGCCGAACTCGGCGCCACCACAACGGTTTTCCCGAGTGACGACGCGGTCCGTGAGTTTCTGCGGGCGGAGGACCGCGAGGACGACTGGGTAGAGCTGGTCGCCGACGACGGCGCCGGCTACGACGTCGAGGACACCATCGACCTGTCCGAGCTCGAGCCGCTGATCGCCAAGCCGTCGTCGCCGGGAAACGTGGTGCCCGTCCGCGAGGTCGTCGGCGAGGAGATCTCGCAGGTGGTGATCGGGTCCAGCGCCAATCCCGGGCTGCGTGATTTCGCGATCGCCGCCGCGATGGTCGCCGGCCGACAGACCGCGCCGCAGGTCAGCTTCGACGTCAACCCCACCTCGCGGCAGATCCTCACCGACCTGACGAAGATGGGCGCAACCGCGGACCTGGTCATCGCGGGCGCTCGGATTCATCAAGCGGGCTGCATGGGCTGCATCGGGATGGGTCAGGCCCCGGCCGTCGGCCGCAATTCGCTGCGCACGATGCCGCGCAACTTCCCCGGCCGGTCCGGCACCAAAGAAGACTCGGTGTGGCTGTGCTCGCCGGAAACCGCCGCCGCGTCGGCACTGGCGGGCGTGATCACCGACCCGCGCGAGTGGGCCCGCGACGAGAAGATGGACTATCCGCAGCTCGACCTACCCGACAAGAGCTCGGTCAACACCGCAATGCTGGTGCCGCCGTTGCCCGAAGACGAGGCGAAGAAGGTCGAACCGGTCAAGGGCCCCAACGTCTCCGACCTGCCTGAACTTTCGCCGCTGCCCGACGAGATCGAGGCGCCGGTCCTGCTCAAGGTCGAGGACAACATCTCCACCGACGAAATCTCGCCCGCCGGCGCGCGGGCGCTGCCGTTCCGCTCCAACATTCCCAAGCTCGCGGAGTTCAGCTTCACCCAAATCGACGAGTCCTATCCGCAGCGCGCGCAGGAAGCCGGCGAGGCCGGCCACATCATCGTCGGCGGGGAGAACTACGGCCAGGGCTCGTCCCGCGAGCATGCGGCGATCGCGCCGCGCTACCTGGGATTGCGGGTGGTGATCGCCAAGTCGTTCGCGCGTATCCACTGGCAGAACCTGGCCAACTTTGGGGTGCTGGCGCTGGAGTTCGAGAACGCCGACGACTATGACGGCATCGACCAGGACGACACGCTGCGGCTGCAGAACCTGCGCGACACCCTCGCGGACGGGGACACGCTGAAGGTCGACAACGTCACCAAGGAAACGTCTTTCACCGTGCGGCACCGTCTTTCGCCGCGACAGGTCAAGGACGTGCTAGCCGGGGGACTGATTCCACGCTTGGCGGAGGAAGAACACTAGCTCAGCCTCACCGCTTCCGCGCGGTGAGGATCAAGTACTCCCACTCCATCACGCCGCCGGTCAAGTGCCGCCGGGCGAGGTCGACGAGTTGGGCGTCGAGGGCGGCCGCCAACACGTGATTGTTGCCGATCAGCCGGTAGGCGTTGATCGTCGGACCGTAGTTGTTCTTGAAGTACTCGTGGCATTCCTCTGCGCTGCGGAATCGGTCGACTCGCAAGGTTGCCCGCTGGGCGGTTATCTCGCTGACCCGGTCGCCGAGCATGCCGGCGATGTAGTCCTCGCGTCCCCACAATGCCGCGAGCGGCACACCGGGCGCCAGCGTCGGCCGGTACGGCCTGATGGCGGCGAGCATCTGTCCGAAGAAACCCTCGGGTGTCCAGCTGATCAGGCCGATCGTGCCCCGCGACCGGCAGACCCGGACCAGTTCGTCGGCGGCACGCTGGTGATGCGGTGCGAACATCACCCCGATGGCGGACAGCACCACGTCGAACTCGCCGTCGGCGAACGGCAGGTTCTCGGCGTTGGCTTCCCGGCATTCCAGCGTCGCGCTGTGTTCGGCGGTCCGCTGTGCAGCGCGTCGCAGCAACTCGGGTGTCAGGTCGCTGGCGACCACGCGGGCGCCCCGCAGCGCGGCAGGTACCGAGATGTTGCCGGATCCGGCGGCCACGTCAAGCACCTTGTCGCCGGCGACAATCCCGGCGAAGTCGACCAGGACCGGACCGAGCGGGGCCATCACCTGCTCGGCCATCAGCGCGTAGTCGCCCATCGCCCACACCGCCCGGGGTGTGCTCGCCAACGCTTCGCGGGTATCAGTGCTCATCGAGACCTCCTGTGCCTGTGTCGAGGGGCATCCGCAGCGACGCCACTGGCCGTAGTTCTAATAGGCAACTATTGCTATAAGCAATAGTAATCGCCTGTTAGACTTCTGGGGATCGCCTGTGGGAGACGATGTGGCAGCCATACCGGCCGAAGACGCCGCGTCGAGTGACGATTCACTCGACGCGATCACCGATGCCCTGTTGACGGCATCGCGGTTGCTGGTCGCCATCTCGGCGCGATCGATCGCCCAAGTGAACGAGACCATCACGATCCCGCAGTTCCGGACCTTGGTGATCTTGTCCAATCGCGGCCCGGTCAACCTGGCCACCCTGGCGGGCCTGCTGGACGTGAAGCCGTCGGCGGCCGGACGGATGGTCGATCGCCTGGTCGGGGCCGGGCTGATCGACCGCCTGCCGCACCCGAGCTCGCGCCGGGAGCTGCTGGCCGAGCCCACCGCCCGCGGCCGGCAGGTCGTTCGTCAAGTCACCGCGCACCGGCGCGCGGAGATCGCCCGCATCGTCGAGAAGATGCCGGCCCCGGAGCGCCACGGCCTGGTACGCGCGCTGACCCCATTCACCGCGGCCGGCGGCGAACCTGACGTCGATTCGTAAGCACCGGCATCTCCCTACACTGGCCCGGTGCGTCTCGTCTTCGCCGGCACCCCGGAACCCGCGCTGCCCGCCCTGCGTCGGCTGATCGACTCGCCACGCCACGAGGTTGTCGCCGTGCTCACCCGACCCGACGCCGCCTCCGGCCGCCGCGGCCATCATCAGCCCTCGCCGGTGGCCCGCCTGGCGCTCGACGAGGGCATCCCGGTGCTGCGACCGCCCCGGCCCAACACCGCCGAGTTTGTTGCCGAATTGTCCGAGCTGGCACCGGACTGCTGCCCGGTGGTGGCCTACGGCGCGCTGCTGCGCGACGAGCTACTGGCGGTGCCGCCGCACGGCTGGATCAACCTGCACTTCTCGCTTCTGCCTGCCTGGCGCGGCGCCGCCCCGGTGCAGGCCGCGATTGCCGCCGGCGACACGGTCACCGGCGCAACCACTTTCCGGATCGAGCCGGCCCTCGACTCCGGCCCGGTCTACGGCGTCGTCACCGAAACGATTCACCCCACCGACACCGCCGGCGATTTGCTTGAGCGCCTTGCGGTTTCGGGTGCGACTCTGCTGGAGACCACGCTCGACGGCATCGCCGACGGCACGCTGACACCGGTGCCGCAGCCGGCCGAGGGAGTCAGCATCGCGCCCAAGATCACCGTGGAGGAAGCGCGGGTTCGCTGGGACCTGCCGGCCCACGTCGTCGAACGGCGCATCCGCGCCGTCACGCCGCATCCGGGCGCCTGGACGATGATCGGCGACCTGCGGATCAAGCTCGGCCCGGTTCGCGTCGACACTGACACGCCAAATACCTTGCAGCCCGGCCAGATTCAGACCGATCGGCGCAGCGTGCGGATCGGCACCGGCTCGCAGCCCGTTCAGCTCGGCGAAATCCAGCCGCCCGGAAAGAAGTTCATGAATGCCGTCGACTGGGCCCGCGGCGCCCGGCTCGACACCTCGGCGCGGGCGTCATGAACCAAAAGCCCCGCAGGCCGCGTCGCAAACCGCTGGATCCCGCCCGCCGAGCGGCCTTCGACGTGTTGCGCGCCGTCAGTGAACGCGACGCCTACCCCAACCTGGCGCTGCCCGCGCTGCTGCGCGAACGCGGCATCACCGGGCGCGACGCCGCCTTCGCCACCGAGCTCACCTACGGCACGTGCCGTACTCGCGGTCTGCTGGACGCGGTCATCGGCGCTGCTGCTGGAAGAACACCGGAGGCCATCGACCCGGTGCTGCTCGACCTGCTGCGCCTCGGCACCTACCAATTGCTGCGCACCCGTGTCGAAACGCACGCCGCGGTGTCCACCACCGTCGAGCAAGCTGCCATCGAATTCGATTCCGCGCGCGCGGGTTTCGTCAACGCCGTGCTGCGCACCATCAGCGGCCGCGACGAAAAGGCCTGGGTCGACGAGCTCGCGCCCGACCCGGCGGCCGACCCGGTCGGGCACGCCGCCTTCGTGCACGCCCACCCGCGCTGGATCGCCCAGGCCTTCGCCGACGCGCTCGGCGCGGCCGCCGGCGAGCTCGACGCGGTGCTGGCCAGCGACGACGAACGCCCGCAGGTTCACCTGGCCGCGCGTCCAGGGGCGCTGACCGCCGAGGAACTCGCCGAGGCGGTGCACGGCACGGTCGGCCGCTACTCGCCGTACGCGGTGTACCTGCCTTCCGGCGACCCGGGGGAGTTGCCCGCGGTGCGCGACGGCCAGGCGCTCGTGCAGGACGAGGGCAGCCAGCTGGTGGCCCGCGCGCTGACGCTGGCGCCAGTCGACGGCGACACCGGCCGGTGGCTGGATCTGTGCGCGGGTCCGGGCGGCAAGACCGCGTTGCTGGCCGCTGTGGCTGCGGGTCGCGACGCCCGGGTGACCGCCGTGGAGCCGTCGGCACACCGCGCGGACTTGGTCGAAGAGAACACCCGCGGCCTGCCGGTCGAGGTGCTGCGCGTCGATGGGCGCCAAACCGGGCTGGAGCCGGGCTTCGACCGGGTGTTGGTCGACGTGCCGTGCACCGGTTTGGGCGCGCTGCGCCGGCGGCCCGAGGCCCGCTGGCGCCGCCGGCCCGCCGACATCCCGGCGCTCACCCGGCTTCAGCGCGAACTGCTGGAAGCCGCGATCGCATTAACGCGCCCCGACGGTGTGGTGCTGTACGCGACCTGCTCGCCGCATTTGGCCGAAACGGTCGGCGTCGTCGCCGACGCGCTGCGCCGGCATCCGGTGTCCGCGTTGGACACTCGGCCGCTGTTCGAGCCCGCCGGCGACCTCGGCGACGGGCCGTATGTGCAGCTGTGGCCGCACCGGCACGGCACCGACGCCATGTTCGCGGCGGCGCTACAAGTAGGCTGACGCGCATGAATCGTCCCCTGATCGCGCCGTCGATTCTGGCCGCCGATTTCGCCCGGCTGGCCGACGAGGCCGCCGCCGTCGAGGGCGCCGACTGGCTGCACGTCGACGTGATGGACGCTCATTTCGTGCCGAACCTGACGATCGGCCTGCCGGTGGTGGAAAGCCTGCTCCAGCACACCGACATCCCGATGGACTGCCATCTGATGATCGAGGATCCGGACCGCTGGGCACCGCCGTACGCCGAGGCGGGCGCCTACAACGTCACCTTCCACGCCGAGGCCACCGACAACCCGGTCGGCGTGGCCCGCGACATCCGGGCTGCCGGCGCCAAGGCCGGCCTCTCCATCAAGCCCGGGACTCCGCTGGAGCCATATCTGGAGATACTCAAGGACTTCGACACGTTTCTGGTCATGTCGGTCGAGCCCGGGTTCGGCGGCCAGGAGTTCATTCCCGAGGTGTTGAGCAAGGTCCGCACGGTGCGCAAGATGGTCGACTCCGGCGAGCTGACCATCCTGGTCGAGATCGATGGCGGCATCAACGCCGACACCATCGAGCAGGCCGCCGAGGCCGGCGTCGACTGCTTTGTTGCCGGGTCGGCCGTCTACAACGCGGACGACCCCGAAGCCGCGGTCGAGGCGCTGCGGCGACGGGCCAGTGCGGCATCACCGCACCTGCGCCTCCGATGAGCGCCCAGGCGGCCATCAGCCACGACGCCGCCATGCGCCTCGCCGTCGAACATGCCGACCTGGTCAAGGGCGCGACGTACCCCAATCCGCCTGTGGGAGCCGTCATTTTGGATCGTGAGGGCCGCGTCGTCGGCGTGGGCGGCACCGGACCCGCCGGCAGCGCGCACGCCGAAGTGGTGGCGCTGCGGCGAGCCGGCAACCTGGCCACCGGCGGCACCGCCGTCGTCACGCTCGAGCCGTGCAACCACCACGGCAAGACACCGCCGTGCGTGGACGCCCTGCTCGACGCCGGCATCGCGACGGTGGTGTACGCCGTCGCCGACCCCAACCCGCTGGCCGCCGGCGGCGCCGCCCGGCTCGCGGCGGCGGGTGTGCGCGTCGTCGACAACGTGGAGGCCGACCTGGTAGCCACCGGACCGCTGCGCGAGTGGCTGCACAAGCAGCGCACCGGCCTGCCGCACGTGACCTGGAAGTACGCCACCAGCATCGACGGGCGCAGCGCGGCCGCCGACGGCTCGAGCCAATGGATCACCAGCGAGGCCGCGCGCGCCGACCTGCACCGCCGCCGCGCCGCCGCCGACGCCATCGTGGTGGGCACCGGCACCGTGCTCGCCGACGACCCGACCCTGACCGCGCGGCTGGCCGACGGCACGCTAGCGGACCGGCAGCCGCTGCGCGTGGTGGTGGGGAAGCGCGAAATCCCTTCGGAGGCAAACGTTCTCAACGACGACTCGCACACCATGGTGATCCGCACGCACGACCCGGCGGAGGTGCTCAAGGCGCTGTCGGATCGCACCGATGTCCTGCTTGAGGGCGGTCCGACGGTGGCCGGCGCCTTTCTGCGGGCCGGGGCGATCGACCGGATCCTGGCCTATGTCGCGCCGATTCTGCTGGGCGGGCCGATCACCGCGGTCGACGACGTCGGGGTGCCCAGCATCGCGCGGGCGCTCAAGTGGCGCTTCGACGGAGTCGAGCGCGTCGGCCCGGACCTCCTGCTCAGCCTGGTGCCCCGCTAGCGTCTACGCCTCGATGGCCTCGTGCTCCGGCAGCTCCGGCTCCTCGGCGTGGACACGGCGGCTGGACAGCAGCAGACCGAGCAGCGCGCCCACCACGCAGACGAACGCGGTGGCCGTGAAGATCCCGCCGTACATCTCCGCGAACGACTCTCGGTAAAGGCGGCTTTGCAGGGCCAGTCGAACCACCAGGCTGGCGTTGGCCGGGACCTGGGCGGACTTGGTCGCGACGATCTCGTTGAACCGGTAGAAGCCCCACGCGCTGAGCGCCGCCACACCGATCAGCATGCCGGTCATCCGCGCCACCACCACCAGGGCCGCGGCGATGCCGTGCTGAGCCGACGGGACCACCCGCAAGCTGGCCGACGACAGCGGTCCGATCACCAGGCCCAGCCCGATCCCGGCGATGAACAGATCGGTGTCCAGCGCCGGCAGCGAGAACACGCCGAAGATGTTGTGCCGGTCGGTCAGCAGGTCGAGCCCCCAGTGCGAGATCAGCACATACCCGCCGGCCGCGATGAGCAGCCCGATGAACGTCATCGCACGGTCGCCGATCTTGGTGGCGATCCACCCGCCGACCACCGCGCCGATCGGCAATGCGGCAAAGAACCACAGCAGCATGATTGCCGCCTGGTCCTGGTCCTTGCCGAGCACGCCCTGGGCGAACAGCTCCACGTCGACCAGCGTCACCATCAGAGCCGCGCCGGCCGCTCCCGACGCACCCAGCGCGGCCAGAAACGGCCGGAAGTGCACGCCGGCCGGCTCGATCAGCCTGGTTC
Organism: Mycobacterium kyorinense; assembly: GCF_002101735.1. Taxonomy (GTDB): domain Bacteria; phylum Actinomycetota; class Actinomycetes; order Mycobacteriales; family Mycobacteriaceae; genus Mycobacterium; species Mycobacterium kyorinense. The sequence goes on from NZ_LQPE01000022.1 coordinate 11,899, forward strand.
GCGCGAAACGTTCCCACACTGCGAACACCGCCGCGGCGACAATCGCACCGATCACCAGCGGCCAGCCGTAGCTGGGCAGCGCGTCGTGGCCGTTGGGGTTCGGGTTGTAGAGCCCAATCACGGCCAGGCCCAACGTGATTGCCAACAGCACCCCGCCGACGAGGTCGATCTTTTCCGGCTCGGCGGTGCGGTTGCGCGACGGCAGGCTGAAGTGGATCATCACCATCGCGACCGCGGCCAGCGGCACGTTGATCCAGAACACGTCCTGCCAGCGGCTGGTCAACCAGACGATGAAAATCCCGTACAGCGGCCCCAGCACGCTGCCGAGTTCCTGGGATGCACCGATACCGCCGAGCACCCCGGCCCGGTTGCGCTGCGACCACAGGTCGGCGCCGAGAGCCAGTGTGATCGGCAGCAGCGCGCCCGCGGCCAGACCCTGAATGGTTCGGCCGACCACCAACATATGCAGATTGCCGGACAGCGCGGTGACCACCGAGCCGACGGCGAACGCGGCCAGGCTGGCTTGCAACATGAGTTTGCGGCCGAACCGGTCCGAGGCGCGCCCCAGCAGCGGCATCGCGGCGATGTAGCCGAGCAGGTACCAGGTGATGATCGGGGTGATCCGCTGCAGCTGGTTAACCGGGATGCCGACCGTGCTGATGATGTCGCGCATGATCGTGACGACGACATACGTGTCCAGCGCGCCGAGCAGCACGGCCAGGCTGCCGGCGCTGATCGCGATTCTGCGTCCAGCCCGCATGAACTCAGCTCACCTGGGGTTTCGTGACCTGGACTTGCTCACCCCAGTTGGACAGCGTCATCTGGATGGAATTGCCCGCGCTCGGTTCCATCTTGGCCTGCACCAGCTCGTGGTCGCCGTTCTCCTGGATCCAGACGGTGGCCGGCAGCGGTTGGGTCGCATTCACCGACGGCGCAAGCCGGTTCAGCGCGTCGGGGGCGACCTTTCCGCTGATGCGCACGGTCTCTTGGCCACCGATGGTCTCGCGGCCTTCGGCCTTGGCGTCGGTGAAATTGGCCAGCACGTTGCCCAGGCCGTTGTCGGGATTCAGGATCGTGGAAACGTCGTAGATATCGGCGGCCGGACCGAGGTCCGTCCACACGTTCGGGGTGAGCGTCGCGTACAAGTTCGAGTCGTACACCACGAAGTCGGCGTCGATGTCAGACCCGCCCACGACGACCTTCGCGTTGCCCTTGGCGGCCGTGCTGGGCGCGGTGGTGAGGTCACCGGTCAGCGTTTTGATGGGCAGCCCCTTCACCTTTCCGCTCGTCGACAGCACGACGTGCACGCTCCTGACGTTCTTGGTGGTCTGGCTGGACTGCTTGACCAGCGTGGCCGCGTCCGGCAGCGGGCTGCTGTTCTTCTTGGACGCCGACGAGCAGCCGGCGACCAGTGCGGCGGCGAAACTGAGGGCGGCAAGGACGGCGATGAGGCGGCTGGTTTTCCGCGGCGTCTGCATACGTTGCATCGTAGAGGGTGCCCGCAGCGGCGGCGTCGCGCGCGGAAGCGTGAGTCACTAATCTGAGGCGGTGTTCACCGGGATCGTCGAAGAGTTGGGCGAGGTCGTCGACAAGGATGACCTGGGCGATTCTGCGCGGCTCACGATCCGCGGCCCGGTGGTGACCGCCGACGCCGGCCACGGCGATTCGATCGCCGTCAACGGCGTGTGCCTGACCGTGGTCGAGGTGTTGCCGGGCGGCCAGTTCACCGCCGATGTGATGGGCGAGACACTCAACCGGTCCAGCCTGGGCCGGCTCGTTGTCGGCAGCCCGGTCAACCTGGAGCGCGCCGCGGCCCTGGGCAGCCGGCTGGGCGGGCACATCGTGCAGGGCCACGTCGACGGCACCGGACAGATCCTGGCCCGCACCCCGGCCGAACACTGGGAGATAGTGCGCATCGAACTGCCCGCCGCGCTCGCCCGCTACGTCGTGGAAAAGGGCTCTATCACGGTCGATGGCATCTCGCTGACCGTGTCCGGGCTGGGGGAGGACTGGTTTGAGGTGTCGCTGATCCCAACCACCCGGGAACTGACCACGCTGGGCCGCGCTCCGGTGGGCACAGCGGTAAACCTCGAGGTCGACGTGGTCGCCAAATACGTCGAACGCCTGGTCCTGCGTCCCGCTGATTAGGCCGCCGCAATATCCGCGCCGGCCTCGTGGTTCATACTGAATGCAACGCATGAGCCCTGCGGCGGGCTCGTCAGAGACTAGGTGGCACAGATGACGCGGTTGGACTCCGTCGAGCGGGCGGTTGCCGACATCGCGGCCGGCAAGGCCGTCGTCGTCATCGACGATGAGAACCGCGAGAACGAGGGCGACCTGATCTTCGCCGCCGAAATGGCCACCCCGGAGCTGGTGGCCTTCATGGTGCGCTACACCTCCGGCTACCTGTGCGTGCCGCTCGACGGCGCCATCTGCGACCGGCTGGGCCTGTTGCCGATGTACGCGGTCAACCAGGACAAGCACGGTACCGCCTACACCGTCACCGTCGACGCGAGAAACGGTGTGGGGACCGGCATTTCGGCTTCCGACCGAGCCACGACGATGCGGTTGCTGGCCGACCCGGCCAGCGTCGCCGACGATTTCACGCGGCCCGGGCACGTTGTCCCGTTGCGCGCCAAGGACGGTGGCGTGTTGCGCCGCACCGGGCACACCGAAGCGGCGGTCGACCTGGCGCGGCTGGCCGGCCTGCAACCCGCGGGGGCGATCTGCGAGATCGTCAGCCAGAAAGACGAAGGCGCAATGGCGCAGACCGACGAGCTGCGGGTCTTCGCCGACGAGCACGACCTGGCGATGATCGCGATCGCCGACCTGATCGAGTACCGGCGCAAGCACGAGAAGCACATCGAGCGCGTCGCCGAGGCCCGGATCCCGACCCGGCACGGGGAGTTTCGCGCGGTCGGCTACACGAGCATCTACGAGGACGTCGAGCACGTGGCGCTGGTGCGCGGCGAGATCGCCGGCCCCAACTACGACGGGCACGACGTGCTGGTCCGGGTGCACTCGGAGTGCCTGACCGGTGACGTGTTCGGTTCGCGCCGCTGCGACTGCGGCCCGCAACTCGATGCGGCGATGGCGATGGTTGCCCGCGAGGGCCGCGGCGTGGTGCTCTACATGCGCGGGCATGAAGGCCGCGGCATCGGGCTGATGCACAAGCTGCAGGCCTATCAGCTGCAAGACGCCGGCGCCGACACCGTCGACGCCAACCTCAAACTCGGATTGCCCGCCGACGCACGCGATTACGGCATCGGTGCGCAGATCCTCGTCGATCTCGGTGTCCGCTCGATGCGGCTGCTGACCAACAACCCGGCCAAGCGGGTGGGGCTCGACGGCTACGGGCTGCACATCATCGAGCGGGTGCCGCTGCCGGTGCGGGCCAACGCCGAGAACATCCGCTACCTGATGACCAAACGCGACAGGATGGGTCACGACCTGATCGGTCTGGACGACTATCACGAATCCGCCCACCTGCCAGGCGAATTCGGCGGGGCTCTGTGAGCCCAGCCGCCGGTGTGCCGGACATGCCGGCACTCGACGCGTCGGGAGTGAAGCTGGCGATCGTGGCCAGCACCTGGCACACCACGATCTGTGACGCGTTGCTGGGCGGTGCCCGTAAGACGGCCGCCGAGTGGGGCGTGGACGACCCGACGGTGGTGCGGGTGCTCGGCGCGATCGAGATCCCGGTGGTGGCACAGGCGCTGGCGCGCGAGCACGACGCCGTCGTCGCACTGGGTGTGGTGATCCGCGGCCAGACACCGCATTTCGACTACGTCTGCGATGCGGTGACCCAGGGGCTGACCCGAGTGTCGCTGGACGCGTCCACGCCGGTCGCCAACGGGGTGCTGACCACCAACACCGAGGAGCAGGCACTGGACCGGGCCGGACTGCCGGAGTCGGCCGAGGACAAGGGCGCTCAGGCAACGGCGGCGGCGCTGAGCACCGCGCTGACCCTGCGCGATCTGCGCGCAACGCCGTGACCGCCAACCCGGACTGGGACGCCGAGGTGCGTCCGCACCTGACACCGTATTTCGCCTACAGCGCGGCGTTCGTGATCGCGGCGGCGCACATCGCGGTGGGCCTGATGCTCAAGATCCGCTCCAGCGGGGTGATCTTCCAGACGGCCGACCAGGTCGCGATGACGGTGCTGGGCCTTGTCCTTGCCGGCTTGGTGCTGTTGTTCGCCCGGCCGCGGCTGCGGGTTGGCCCCGCCGGGCTGTCGGTGCGCAACCTGCTCGGCTACCGGCTGGTGCCGTGGTCGCAGGTGGTGGGCGTGTCGTTTCCGGCCGGTGCCCGCTGGGCGCGCATCGATCTGCCCGACGACGAGTACATCCCGGTGATGGCGATCCAGGCCGTCGACAAGGACCGCGCGGTGGACGCCATGGAAACCGTGCGGACACTGATGGCGCGCTACCAATCTCCGCGAGCGTGAGCTCAGCTTCACGTTCGACGCCCGCGGCGGCAGACTAGCCTGGAAACCGTGCCTGATCCCGCTACGTATCGCCCCGCGCCCGGGTCCATCCCGGTCGAGCCGGGCGTGTACCGGTTCCGGGACCAGCACGGACGCGTCATCTACGTCGGCAAGGCCAAGAGCCTGCGCAGCCGGCTGACGTCGTACTTCGCCGACGTCGCCAGCCTGCATCCGCGCACCCGCCAGATGGTGACCACCGCCGCGAAAGTCGAGTGGACGGTGGTCAATACCGAAGTCGAGGCGCTGCAGCTGGAATACAACTGGATCAAGGAGTTCGACCCGCGGTTCAACGTCCGCTACCGCGACGACAAGTCCTATCCGGTGCTGGCCGTCACGCTCAACGAGGAATTCCCCCGGCTGATGGTCTACCGTGGCCCGCGCCGCAAGGGCGTACGTTATTTCGGGCCCTACTCGCATGCCTGGGCCATCCGGGAAACCCTGGACCTGCTTACCCGGGTGTTTCCGGCCCGCACCTGCTCGGCCGGAGTGTTCAAGCGGCACAAGCAAATCGACCGTCCATGCCTGCTCGGCTACATCGACAAGTGCTCGGCGCCGTGCATCGGGCGGGTCAGCGCCGAGCAGCACCGCCAGATCGTGCTGGACTTCTGCGACTTCTTATCGGGCAAGACCGACCGATACGCACGCAGCCTGGAACAGCAGATGAACGCCGCCGCCGAGCATCTGGACTTCGAACGCGCCGCGCGGCTGCGTGACGACTTGTCGGCGTTGAAGCGTGCCCTGGAGAAGCAGGCCGTGGTGCTCGGTGACGGCACCGACGCCGACGTGGTGGCGTTCGCCGACGACGAGCTGGAGGCAGCAGTCCAGGTGTTCCACGTCCGCGGCGGCCGGGTTCGCGGCCAGCGCGGCTGGATCGTCGAAAAGCCCGGCGACCCCGGCGATTCCGGTGAAGCGCAGCTGGTCGAGCAGTTCCTCACGCAGTTCTACGGCGAGCAGGCCGAACTCGACGGCGCTGCCGACGAATCGACCAACCCGGTGCCCCGCGAGGTGTTGGTGCCGTGCCTGCCGCCCAATTCCGACGAGCTGGCCAGCTGGCTGTCGAACCTGCGCGGCTCGAGGGTGGCGCTGCGGGTGCCGCGGCGCGGCGACAAGCGTGCGTTGGCCGAAACCGTGCAACGCAACGCCAAAGAAGCTCTGCAGCAACACAAATTGAAGCGGGCCGGCGACTTCACCGCCAGATCTGCTGCGCTGCAGAACATTCAGGAGTCGCTGGGCCTGGCCGAGGCGCCGCTGCGCATCGAGTGCGTCGACATCAGCCACGTGCAGGGCACCGACGTCGTGGGGTCGCTGGTGGTGTTCGAGGACGGTCTGCCGCGCAAGTCGGACTATCGTCACTTCGCGATCCGGGAAGCCGCGGGGCAGGGCCGCTCCGACGACGTCGCCTCGATCGCCGAGGTGACGCGCCGCCGCTTTGCCCGCCACCTGCAGGAGGCGAATACCCTTGCACCGGAAGGAAAGTCACGTAAGTTCGCCTATCCGCCGAATCTGTACGTCGTCGACGGCGGCGCGCCGCAGGTCAATGCGGCCAGCGCGGTGCTCGATGACCTCGGCATCACCGACGTCGCGGTGATCGGGCTGGCCAAGCGACTGGAAGAGGTGTGGGTGCCCAGTGAGCCGGACCCGATCATCCTGCCCCGCAACAGCGAAGGCCTCTATCTGTTGCAGCGCATCCGCGACGAGGCGCACCGGTTCGCGATCAGCTATCACCGCAGCAAGCGGTCCAAACGGATGACGGCGTCCGCGCTGGACGCGGTGCCGGGGCTCGGCGAGCACCGGCGCAAGGCGCTGGTCACGCATTTCGGCTCGGTGGCACGGCTACGAGAGGCCACGGTGGAGGAGATCACCTCGGTGCCCGGCATCGGCGTGGCAACCGCAACGGCGGTGCTCGAAGCGTTGCGCGGCGATGCACAGCCCGTCGAGCGGGCGTCGGGATGACAAGCATGCCGAACTCCGAAAACGTCAACGGCGCAACCGAATCCGGCATCGACGTCGTCCTGGTGACCGGGCTGTCCGGGGCCGGGCGGGGCACCGCGGCCAAGGTGCTCGAGGACCTCGGTTGGTATGTCGCCGACAACCTTCCGCCGCAGCTGATCAGCCGGATGGTGGACTTCGGTCTGGCGGCGGGCTCGCGAATCACCCAGCTGGCGGTGGTGATGGACGTGCGGTCCCGCGGGTTCACCGGCGACCTGGACTGGGTCCGCAACGACCTGGCCACTCGCAACATCACCCCGCGGGTGCTGTTCATGGAAGCCTCCGACGACATGCTGGTGCGCCGCTACGAGCAGAATCGCCGCAGCCACCCGCTGCAGGGCGAGCAAACGCTGGCCGAGGGCATCGCCGCCGAGCGCGAGATGCTGGCGCCGGTCCGCGCCACCGCCGACCTGATCATCGACACCTCCGCGTTGTCGGTGCGGGCGCTGCGGGAAAGCATCGAACGCGCCTTCGGCGGTGAAACCGTCGCGCACACCAGCGTCACCGTCGAATCGTTCGGGTACAAATACGGCCTGCCGATGGACGCCGACATGGTGATGGACGTGCGCTTCCTGCCCAATCCGCACTGGGTCGACGAATTGCGGCCACACACCGGCCAGCATCCGATGGTTCGTGACTACGTGCTGGGCCAGACCGGCGCGGCAGAGTTCCTCGACACCTACCATCGATTGCTGTCCCTGGTTGTCGACGGCTACCGCCGGGAGGGGAAGCGCTACATGACCGTCGCCATCGGCTGTACCGGCGGCAAGCACCGCAGTGTGGCCATCGCCGAAGCGCTGGCCCGCCTGTTAGAACCCGACAGCCAATTGTCGGTGCGGGTGCTGCACCGGGATCTGGGTCGCGAATGACTCCTGGAACGAGCCCCAGCATTGTCGCCCTGGGCGGTGGGCACGGCCTGTACGCGACGTTGTCGGCGGCCCGGCGACTGACCCCGCACGTCACCGCGGTCGTCACCGTCGCCGACGACGGCGGTTCCTCGGGCCGGCTGCGCAGCGAACTCGACGTCGTCCCGCCCGGCGATCTGCGAATGGCGTTGGCGGCGTTGGCATCCGACAGCCCACACGGGCGGCTGTGGGCGACGGTGCTGCAGCATCGGTTCGGCGGCAGCGGCGCGCTGGCCGGGCATCCCATCGGTAATCTGCTGCTGGCCGGCCTGTCCGAGATGCTGGCCGACCCGGTCGCCGCGCTCGACGAGCTGGGCCGCATCCTCGGCGTCAAGGGCAGGGTGCTGCCGATGTGCCCGATCGCGCTGCAGATCGAGGCCGACGTCTCCGGTCTGGAGGCCGACCCCCGGATGTTCCGGCTGATCCGCGGCCAGGTGGCGATCGCGACCACGCCGGGCAAGGTGCGTCGGGTGCGGCTGCTGCCGGCCAACCCGCCGGCCACCCGGCAGGCCGTCGACGCGATCATGGCCGCCGACCTGGTGGTGCTGGGGCCAGGTTCCTGGTTCACCAGCGTGATTCCGCATGTGCTGGTACCGGGGTTGGCCGCCGCGCTGCGGGCGACCACGGCGCGCCGCGCGCTGGTGCTCAACCTGGTCGCCGAGCCGGGCGAGACGGCCGGGTTCTCGGTGGAACGCCATCTGCATGTGCTCGCGCAGCACGCACCGGATTTCACCGTGCACGACGTCATCATCGACGCCGAGCGGGTGCCCGGTGAACGCGAGCGTGATCAACTGCGGCGCACCGCGAAGCTGCTGGACGCCGAGGTTCAGTTCGCGGACGTCTCGCGGCCTGGTACACCTTTACATGACCCGGGCAAGCTGGCCGCGGCGCTGGACGGGGTGGGGGTGCGCGACACGGGTCAGGCAGCGTCCCCGGTGACAGCCCCGATGCCGATCGAAGGTGAACGTCAGCAACCCGGCGCAGAAGGACCGAGAGGTGACGACGCGTGGCAATGACGGCCGAAGTCAAAGACGAGTTGAGCCGCCTGGTGGTGAACTCGGTGAGCGCGCGGCGTGCCGAGGTCACCTCGCTGCTGCGGTTCGCCGGCGGCCTGCACATCGTCGGCGGCCGAGTGGTTGTCGAAGCTGAGGTAGACCTGGGCAGCATCGCGCGGCGGCTGCGCAAGGACATCTTCGATCTCTACGGCTACAACGCGGTGGTACATGTGTTGTCTGCCAGCGGAATTCGCAAGCAGACCAGATATGTGATCCGGGTCGCCAACGACGGCGAGGCGCTGGCTCGCCAGACCGGTCTGCTGGATCTGCGGGGCCGCCCGGTGCGGGGCCTGCCGGCCCAGGTGGTCGGCGGCAGCGTCGCCGACGCCGAAGCCGCCTGGCGGGGCGCCTTCCTTGCCCATGGGTCGCTGACCGAGCCGGGGCGTTCGTCGGCCCTGGAGGTCAGCTGCCCCGGCCCGGAGGCCGCGTTGGCGCTGGTGGGTGCGGCGCGCCGGCTCGGGATCAGCGCCAAGGCCCGTGAGGTGCGCGGCGCCGACCGCGTCGTGGTGCGCGACGGCGAGGCCATCGGCGCGCTGCTGACCCGGATGGGCGCCCAGGACACCCGGCTGATCTGGGAAGAGCGCCGGATGCGCCGCGAGGTGCGGGCGACCGCGAACCGGCTGGCCAACTTCGACGACGCCAACCTGCGGCGCTCGGCGCGCGCCGCGGTGGCGGCCGCCGCCCGCGTGGAGCGAGCTTTGGAAATCCTGGGCGATACCGTGCCCGACCACCTGGCCGCGGCCGGCAAGCTGCGCGTCGAGCACCGGCAGGCGTCACTGGAGGAGTTGGGCCGGCTGGCCGACCCGCCGATGACGAAAGATGCTGTGGCGGGCCGTATTCGGCGATTGCTGTCGATGGCCGACCGCAAGGCTAAACAAGACGGCATTCCCGACACCGAGTCGGCGGTGACCCCGGATCTGCTGGAAGACGCCTAAGCCGCCGCTCCGTCGCCGCCGAGCAGCGCGCTGATGGCCTGTTTCGCCTTGGCAATGTCGGGTTGTTCGCCGGTGATGAGGTCGGCGTACAGGAACGATTCGACGATCCGGACGATGAGGTAAGCCAAGTCGTGCGGCGGTAACGGCGGCTTCAGCTGCCCGTGCGTGATCTCTTCGCGCAGAATAGTTTCCACGGCGGCAACCAACCGCTGCTGCACCGCACTGGCGCGCGTGGAGAGGATTCTCAGCGCGCGCTCGGGTTCGCGCCGCAGGAAGGCCCGGAAGTAGTCCGCTTGGTCGAGCATGGCGGCGAACCGGTCCATGATGTCCACGATTCGCGGGGCACCGCGGTCCGCTGCGCCGTCGACCGCTAGTGCGAGCGTCGGCTCGGCAAGCGACCAGAGGATCTCGGCCAGCAGATCATCTCGGCTGCCGACCCAGCGGAACAGGGTGGCTCGGTTCACGCCGAGTTCGGCGGCCAATTCCTGCATTTCGATCCGCCGCCCCGAGGTGAACCACCGGCGAGCGATGCGGAAAGCCGTCAACGGATCCGGCCGGCGCTCCGCTGCCAGCAGGCGGGCCAACTGCGTCTCGGTGATTTCGCACCTCCCGGTGGTCGCATCTGCTGCGGAACTACCTCAAGCACGCGCATGCCGTATGTCTGCAACATTCTATCAAATGGTGCGCTTGTGGCCTCCGGCTGAGGCGGCGGTCGGCCGGGCTCACGCCACCTAAAGGCAGCGACGGGACCGACGCGGGACTGGTCGGGGTCACCCTGTGATATAGATCCAGATTAGTTGCATAAGTGCAACGTATATAGATACGCTGCGTGCGTGATTACTGACACCGTGCAAACCATCCTCGACCGCTTCCGCATCGACGACCGGGTCGCGATCGTCACCGGCGCGTCCAGTGGCCTCGGCGTCGCATTCGCGCAGGCCCTGGCTGAGGCCGGCGCCGACGTGGTGCTCGGCGCACGGCGGGTGGACCGGCTGGCCCAGACCCAGGCACTCGTGGAATCGGCGGGACGCAAGGCCCTAGCGGTACGCACCGATGTCAGCGACCCCGAACACTGTCAGGCACTGGGCGACGCCGCGATCCACACCTTCGGGCGGGTCGACATCCTGGTCAACAACGCCGGCGTTGGCACCGCGGTGCCCGCCACCCGCGAAACCCCCGACCAGTTCCGCTCGGTCCTGGACATCAACCTGCACGGGTGCTACTGGATGGCGCAGGCCTGCGCGAAGGTCATGCGGCCGGGCAGTTCGATCGTCAACATCAGCAGCGTGCTTGGCCTGACCACGGCCGGGCTGCCGCAGGCCGCCTACGCCTCGTCGAAAGCCGGACTGATCGGCCTCACCCGCGACCTGGCCCAACAGTGGACCGGACGCAAGGGAATCCGGGTCAACGCGCTCGCGCCCGGCTATTTCGAGTCGGAGATGTCCGACCAGTTCCCCGTGGGGTATATCGAATCCACCGTCATCCCGCGCACCCTTGCCGGCCGCATGGGCCATGTCGACGAGCTGAGTGCCGCGCTGATCTTCCTGGCCAGCGACGCCAGCAGCTATGTCACCGGAATCACGCTGCCCGTGGACGGCGGCGTTCTCACCACATGACGAGTCGTGCCCCGTCCGGCCGCCGCTGCTGCTGCGACCGGTCTACCTATTACCGGAAAGGCAGCCATGAATGTCGGAGTGCATCTGGCCAAGCGGGCCGAGTTGAACCCGGATCTGGAGGCGCTCGTCGACGACGCCGCCCGCCGCCGATTCACCTTCGCCGAACTCAACCGGCAGGCCGATCGGGCCGCCCAGGTGCTGACCGGTCTAGTGCAGGCCAAGGGCGACCGGGTGGCCATGCTGCTGCCCAACGGGCACCACTTCGTCGAGGTGTTCTACGGCGCGGCCCGGGCCGGGCTGGTCGTGGTCCCGTTGAACTGCCGGCTGGTCGCCGACGAGCTGGCGTTCATGTTGCGCGACTCGGGGGCGACCGTGTTGGTGTACGCCGCCGAGTACGACGCCGTCGTCGCCGATCTTCACGGGCGCGGGGACGACGGGACGCCGGTGGTGCATTGGGTGCGGGTGGGTCCGGACCGGCCCCAGTGGGCGCTGGACTTCGACGCGCTCGTCGAGTCGGCCCCGGCGGATCCGGTTGTGGTCGACGCCGACGGCGACGACCCGCTGTTCATCATGTACACCTCCGGCACGACCGGGCTGCCAAAAGGGGCGGTGCACACCCACGACAGCGTGGAGTGGTCCGTGTTCACCGTGTTAGCCAGCGTCGACGTGCGGTTCGGCGACCGCTACCTGATCTCGATGCCGCTGTTTCACGTCGGGGCGCTCAATCCCATGGTGTGCTGTGTCTATCGCGGCGCGACGATCATCATGCTGCGCCAGTTCGACGCACAGCGGATCTGGGAGGTGTTCCGCGACGAGCAGGTCACGATCACGCTGGCGGTCCCGGCGATGCTGAATTTCATGCTGCCGACCTATCGGGCCGAGCTGCGCGAAGCGTTGGCGCTGCGCTGGATCATGAGCGGGGCGAGCCCGGTGCCGGTCTCGTTGATCGAGGCCTACGCGCGTCTCGGCTTCGAGGTGCACCAGGTCTACGGGCTCACCGAGACATGCGGCCCCGCGTGCGTGATCAGCCCCGACGACGCGATGTCACACATCGGATCCACCGGAAAAGCGTTCTTCCACACCGAGGTTCGCATCGTCGACGACAACGGCGTCGACGTCGGCCCGGATATGCCCGGCGAGGTGCTGGTGCGCGGACGGCACATCATGGCCGGCTACTGGAACCGCCCGGATGCCACCGCGCAGACGATCACCGACGGCTGGTTGCACACCGGCGACATTGCGGTGCGCGACGCCGAGGGGTTCGTCTACATCCAGGACCGGATCAAGGACATGATCATCTCCGGCGGCGAGAACGTCTACCCGGCCGAGATCGAAGACGTCCTGCTGTCGCACCCGGGCATTGCCGATGTCGCCGTGCTGGGCATCCCGTCGGCCAAGTGGGGCGAGTCGCCGCTGGCGGTGGTGGTGCGCGCGGACCCGGACCTCGACGAGGAGGCGGTGCTGGCGCACTGTCACGGCAAACTGGCGCGCTTCAAATTGCCCAAGCGTGCGGTGTTCACCGACGCCATCCCACGCACCCAAACCGGCAAGGCGCTGAAACGCCAACTGCGCGAGCAGTTTTCGTTCGACGCGCCCGAATAGTCAAGGAGCACTTCGTGAAACAACTCACCGGCCTGGATGCCGCGTTCCTCTACATGGAGACACCGACGACGTTCGGGCATGTCAACGGCCTGATGATCTTCGAGCGGCCCACCCCCGACTACAACCCGTACGCCGCGGTGTACGCCAAGTACGCCTCGCTGGTAGGTGAGCTGGAGCCGCTGCGGCGGCGCCTGGTCGAGGTGCCGTTCGGGCTCGACCATCCGTACTGGGTGGCCGACCCCAACTTCGACCTCGACTTCCATATCCGCGAGATCCATCTCGCCCGACCGGGTCTGGTCGATCAGCTAGCCGAGCAGGTGTGCCGGATCGTCGGGCGTCCGATGGACCGCACCCGGCCGTTGTGGGAGGTGTACGTCATCGACGGTCTGGCCGACGGGCGTTGGGCGCTGCTCACCAAATACCACCACGCCACCATCGACGGCGCCTCCGGGCAGCTGATGCTGCAGATCGTCACCGACACCACCCCCGACGCGCCGGAGCCCGGGACGGGCCCGTCGTGGGAACCCGAGCCGATCCCCACCGACACCGAACTGTTGCGGCTGGCGCTGATCCACCTGGCCGCCAACCCATTCAAGGCGCTGCGGGTGCAGGCCCGGATTGTGCGCCAGCTCGCCGACGCCGCCGGGATCCACGGCGTCAGCGGCGCGGCGGGCGTGGCCGGAACCGCGGTCAAACGCGTCGCCCAACTGGGCAGGGCCGACGGGCCCAAGATTTCGCTACCCAGGACGGCGGCGCCGCCGACCCCGTGGAACAAAAAGATCACCGGCCACCGCCGATTCGCCATGCGCACCTCGTCGCTGGAGAACATCAAGCGGCTCAAGGCCGCCACCGGCGGGACGGTCAACGACGTCGTGATGGCGATCTGCGCCGGCGGGCTGCGCGAATACCTGCTGGCTCACGACGCTCTGCCGGATCGCCCGCTGCGGGCCATGGTGCCGGTGTCGATCCGCACCGGCGACGAAGCCGACCCGTGGACCAACCGGGTGTCGGCCACCATCGCCGAGTTGCCCACCGACTGCGCCGATCCCGTCGAACGGGTGGCGCGCTGTCACGAGGCGATGCAACGGGCCAAGCGCGCACACGAGCTGGTGCCGGCCGCCGAACTGGTGGACCTCACCCAGTACTCCGCCCCGGTGCTGGCCACCGCGGCCGTGCGGCTCGCGTCGCGGCTACGGTTGGCCGACCGGGTCACCCTGCCGTTCAACGTGGTGATCTCCAACGTGCCCGGCCCCCGCCAGCCGTTGTACTTCGCCGGGGCGAAGCTGTGTCACCAGTTCCCGGTGTCGATCGTCACCGACGGGCAGGGACTCAACATCACGGTGGTGAGCTACCTCGACCGGCTCGACTTCGGCTTCATCGCCGACCGCGACCTGATCCCCGACGTGTGGGACCTCGCCGACATGCACATCGCCGAGATCGGCCGGCTGATGGACGCCACCGGCGCGCAGTGGGCCCAGCCGCCGCAGCCGGCCTTCCCGCGCCGCGGCCCCGTCAAGCTCGCCCAGACGGTCACCAAGCTAAGAGCGGGGAAGAAGACGCCCTCGACGACCGGCGCCGGTCGACGATAGCTCGCGTCCCATGACTGTGACGTCGATTCACTTTACTCGCCAACGGATTTCGCACCACGAAGCGAGGTAATCATGGGATTCATGGCACCCGAACTCCCGGATGTCGACCGCGACACCTGGTTGAACCTGCCGCGGGCCAAACGGTTGCAGGTCGTGACCCGCCACTGGGTGGAACACGGCTTCGGCACCCCGTATGTGGCGTACTTGTTCTACCTGGCCAAGATCGCCGTGTACGTCGCCGCCCCTGCGATAATCATTTCGCTCACTCCCGGTCTGGGCGGGCTGGGCCACATCGGCGAGTGGTGGACACAACCGATCGTGTATCAGAAGGTCATCATCTTCACGCTGCTGTTCGAGGTTTTGGGCTTTGGTTGCGGATCGGGGCCTCTGACCGGGCGGTTCTGGCCGCCCGTCGGTGGATTCCTTTACTGGTTGCGGCCCAACACAATTCGACTACCGCCGTGGCCCGGCAAGGTTCCTTTCGCCGCCGGTGATACCCGCACCGTCGTCGACGTCGCCCTCTACGCCGTCGTGTTGACGGGCGCCGTGTGGGCGTTGTTGTCACCCGGCCAGGGCGGCCCGGTGACCGCCGCCGGCGATGTCGGCTTGGTCGACCCCGTCCTGGTGGCGCCGACGATCGTCGCGCTGGCGGTGCTGGGTCTGCGCGACAAGACCATTTTCCTCGCCGCCCGTAGTGAACACTATTGGCTGAAATTGTTCGTGTTCTTCTTCCCGTTCACCGACCAGATCGCGGCTTTCAAGATCATCATGCTCGGCTTGTGGTGGGGCGCAGCGACTTCCAAGCTCAACCACCATTTCCCGTATGTCGTGTCGGTCATGATGAGCAACAACGCGCTGCTGCGCAGCAAGGCGTTCAACTGGTTCAAGCACCGGCTGTACCTGGACCCGGTCAACGACCTGCGGCCCTCCTGGTTGCCGAAGGTCATGGCCCACATGGGTGGAACCACAGCGGAATTCATTGTGCCGGGTGTTCTGGTCTTTGCCGCCGGCGGACAACCCTGGCGCTGGTTCCTGATCGGGTTCATGGTGATCTTCCACCTCAACATCATTTCCAACCTGCCGATGGGGGTCCCGCTGGAGTGGAATGTGTTCTTCATCTTTTCGCTGTTCTTCCTGTTCGGGCGATACGGCGATATCACGGTGTACGACCTGAACTCGCTGCTCCTGCTGGCCATCCTGATCGTCGCGCTGGCCGTGGTTCCGATTGCGGGAAACCTGTTCCCCAAACAGATTTCGTTTTTGCCCGCAATGCGTTACTACGCGGGGAACTGGGCCTCCAGCGTCTGGTGCTTCCGCGCGGGCGTCGAGGACAAGATCGACGCAACCGTCGTCAAAAGCTCCGCGCTCGTTGCCAAACAAGTTGCCAAGCTCTACGACCCGACCACTGCCGAAATCATGGCCGACAAGGGCGCAGCGTTCCGGTCCATGCACGCCCACGGCCGGGCGCTGAACGGGCTGGTGCCTCGCGCACTCGAGAACGAGGCCGACTACATCTTGCGGGAGGGCGAACTGGTCGCTGGACCGCTCATAGGGTGGAACTTCGGTGAAGGCCACCTGCACAACGAGCAATTGCTCCAGGCCGTGCAGCGCCGCTGCCACTTCGACGAGGGCGACATCCGGGTCATCATCCTGGAAGGGCAACCGATCCAGACCCAACGGCAGTGGTACCGCATTGTCGACGCCAAGACCGGCCTGATCGAGGAGGGCTACGTCAACGTCGAGGACATGCTGGCCCGCCAGCCGTGGCCCGAGCCCGGCGACCAGTTCCCCGTCCACCTCACTTCCCACCGCAACGAGGCCGCGCCGCGATGACCACCTACGTCGGGTGCCGGCGTGCCGGCGGTACAGGCGAACGCGCAGGTCAGCTAGCTGACGGACCGCCCCTCGCGATGCCATTGCCGCACCACTAGGCTGGCCGGTGGATCACACCAGCAACTAAGGAGACGAGAGACGTGACGGTCCGGGTAGGCATCAACGGCTTCGGTCGAATCGGGCGAAACTTCTACCGGGCCCTACTGGCACAGCAGGCCCAGGGCACCAGCACCGACATCGAGGTGGTGGCGGTCAACGATCTCACCGACAACGCCACCCTGGCGCATCTGCTCAAGTTCGACTCGATCCTGGGCCGGCTGCCGCAGGGCGTCAGCCTGGAAGGCGACGACACCATCGTCGTCGGCAGCGCCAAGATCAAGGCCCTGGAGGTCAGAGAGGGTCCGGCGGCCCTGCCGTGGGGCGACCTGGGCGCCGACGTGGTCGTCGAATCCACCGGCATCTTCACCAACGCCGCCAAGGCCAAGGGCCACCTGGACGCGGGCGCCAAAAAGGTCGTCATCTCCGCGCCGGCCACCGACCCCGACATCACGATCGTGCTCGGCGTCAACGACGACAAGTACGACGGCAGCCAGAACATCATCTCCAACGCCTCGTGCACCACGAACTGCCTTGCGCCGCTGGCCAAGGTGATGCACGACGAGTTCGGCATCGTCAAAGGCCTGATGACCACCATCCACGCCTACACCCAGGACCAGAACCTGCAGGACGGGCCGCACAAGGACCTGCGCCGGGCCCGCGCGGCCGGGCTCAACATCGTTCCGACCTCCACCGGCGCCGCCAAGGCCATCGGCCTGGTGATGCCGGAGCTCAACGGCAAGCTCGACGGGTACGCGTTACGGGTGCCGATTCCGACCGGCTCGGTCACCGACCTGACCGCCGATCTGGCCAAATCGGCCACCGCAGAAGAGATCAACGCGGCGTTCAAGGCCGCCGCCGAGGGCAAGCTCAAGGGCATTCTCAAGTACTACGACGCCCCGATCGTCTCCAGCGACATCGTCACCGACCCGCACAGCTCGATATTCGACGCGGGCCTGACCAAGGTGATCGACAACCAGGCCAAGGTGGTGTCCTGGTACGACAACGAGTGGGGCTACTCCAACCGCCTGGTCGACCTCGTCGCCCTGGTGGGCAAGTCGCTGTAAAGCCGTGACCATCAAGACGCTCGACGACCTTCTGGCACAAGGAGTTTCGGGGCGTGGTGTGCTGGTGCGCTCCGACCTGAACGTCCCGCTCGACGACGGGGGAGCGATCACCGACCCGGGCCGCATCAGCGCCTCGGTGCCGACGCTGCGGGCGCTGGTCGATGCCGGCGCCAAGGTGGTGGTGACCGCGCACCTCGGCCGGCCCAAAGGCGGCCCGGACCCGAAACTGTCGCTGGCGCCGGTCGCCGCCGCGCTCGGCGAGCAACTGGGGCAGCACGTGCAACTGGCCGGCGATGTGGTCGGCAGCGACGCGCTCGCCCGGGCCGAGGGCCTCACCGACGGAGATGTTCTGCTGCTGGAGAACATTCGCTTCGACCCACGCGAGACCAGCAAGGACGACGCCGAGCGGCTGGCACTGGCAAAGCAACTGGTCGAACTCGTCGGCGACGACGGCGCTTTTGTTTCCGACGGGTTCGGAGTGGTGCACCGCAAACAGGTATCGGTGTACGACGTCGCCACCCTGCTGCCGTCCTACGCCGGCACGCTGGTCAATGACGAGGTGAAAGTCCTTGAACGCCTGACGCATTCCACCGAGCGGCCCTATGCCGTCGTGCTCGGCGGGTCCAAGGTCTCCGACAAGCTGGGCGTGATCGAGAAGCTGGCGACCAAGGCCGACAGCATCGTGATCGGCGGCGGCATGTGCTTCACCTTCCTTGCCGCGCAAGGTCTTTCGGTGGGCACCTCGCTGCTTGAGACTGAGATGATCGACACTTGCCGGCGGCTGCTGGACACCTACGCCGACGTGCTGCGGCTGCCCAGGGACATCGTGGTTGCCGAGAAGTTCGCCGCCGACTCGCCACCGGAGGTTGTTGCCTGCGACGAGATTCCAGAAGGCAAGATGGGCCTCGACATCGGGCCTGGGTCGGTGGAACGGTTCACCAAGCTGCTGGCCAACGCGCAGACGATCTTCTGGAACGGCCCGATGGGTGTCTTCGAGTTCCCGGCCTTCGCCGCCGGCACCAAGGGGGTCGCCGAGGCGATCGCCGCGGCCACCGCCAAGGGGGCGTTCAGTGTGGTCGGCGGCGGCGATTCCGCCGCGGCGGTGCGCGCGCTGGGTCTGCCCGAAGACGGCTTCTCGCACATTTCCACCGGCGGCGGCGCGTCGCTGGAATACCTTGAGGGCAAATCATTGCCCGGCCTGGAGGTGCTCGACCGATGAGCCGCAAGCCGTTGATCGCCGGCAACTGGAAGATGAACCTCAACCACTTCGAGGCGATCGCGCTGGTGCAGAAGATCGCTTTCTCGTTGCCGGACAAGTACTACGACAAGGTCGACGTGGCGGTCATCCCGCCGTTCACCGACCTGCGCAGCGTGCAAACCCTGGTCGACGGCGACAAGCTGCGGCTGACCTACGGCGCCCAGGACCTGTCGCCGCACGACTCCGGTGCCTACACCGGCGACATCAGCGGGGCGTTCCTGGCCAAGCTGGGCTGCACCTACGTCGTCGTCGGGCACTCCGAGCGGCGCACCTACCACAACGAGGACGACGCGCTGGTGGCCGCCAAGGCCGCCGCCGCACTCAAGCACGAGCTGACCCCGATCGTGTGCATCGGCGAGCACCTCGAGGTTCGCGAAGCCGGTGATCACGTGAGCCACAACGTCGAGCAGCTGCGGGGCTCGCTGGCCGGGCTGTCCGCCGAGCAGATCGCCCGCGTCGTCATCGCCTACGAGCCGGTGTGGGCGATCGGCACCGGGCGAGTGGCCAGTGCCACCGACGCGCAGGAGGTGTGCGCGGCGATTCGCAAAGAGCTGGGCTCGCTGGCGTCGCCGCAGATCGCGGAGGCGGTGCGGGTGCTCTACGGCGGTTCGGTGACCGCGAAGAACATCGGCGACCTCATCGCCTGCGACGACGTCGACGGTGGGCTGGTCGGCGGGGCCTCGCTGGACGGGGAGCAGTTCGCCACCCTGTGCGCGATCGCGGCGGGCGGGCCGATCCCCTAACCGGCGGGTCTCGCTGGTTGACCTCAACTGCTGTTGAGGTCGTAGCGTGGGGTCATGGGACCCAACGTGTACCCCGACGCGATGGCCGAGGCGTACCAGCGGCTCGACGGGCTCGGCTACGAGCGCGGCGAGCACGACTTCGCCAACCACGGTCCGATGGCTGCTGAAGCGTTGTGCGCCTTGGGTTTTGGTGACGAAGTGGCGACCTGGGTCGAACACTACAAGCGTCGGATGGACCATCACGATCCACCCGAGCCCAGATTCCGGATCGACCCGTCCGACGAACAGTCGTGGCGTGAGTCGCTGGGACAGTTCACGCGGGCCGGGGATTGGGAAGCTGTGTTTCGCCGCGAACTCGCCGACCGGCCGTGGCGCGACGTGCTGGCGCAGTGGTGGCCGCGGCTGCTGCCGGGCCTGCTGGCCGCATTGACCCACGGGCTGATTCGCACCGCGCACGCAGTGCGGTGCCTGAGCGCCGCCGTCCACCCCGACGATGCGGCGCTGGCCGAATTGGCGCGCGGGCTGGCCTACTGGGCGGCGCGCTACGCACCGCTGCCGGGGGAGGTGGCGTTCGCCGGCCAGCAGACGATCGCCGAGGCGATCGCGCGGGTGGGTCGCGGACAGTCAGACGATACTTCCAGCTACGTCGAAGCACTGACCGCACTGAGCCCGCTGGATGCAGGACGGCGGCTGAGCGAGATGACGTCGACGTTCGCCGGTGTCTACCTCGCCCACCCGGACGACCCGCCGGTGCCGATGATTCACGCCGTGACTGCGCCGGCCGCGATGCGGATCGCATTGGCCCAGCTGCCGGCCGAGCTACACGAACCGTCGGTGGCCGCCATGTGGCGGGTGCACGTCGCGATGTTGGCGATGTTCACCCGAGACGCCGGCGCCGAACGACAAAGCCTCGACATCGCGTCCCGCAATGGGCCGCCGTCGTGGCAGGACCTGTTCGGGCGTGCAGCGGAGAACGGTGACGAGCACGTGATCAAGTTCACCGAAGCCTGTGCCCGGGAGAACGCGCTCCAACCCGACCCGCGCTTCCCCGCGGCGGTCCAGGCCGCGCTGGACCGGATCCGTTTCAGGCCGCCGGGCACCAGCCGGTAAGGTGGCGGCCATGCAATTGGCCCTGCAGATCATCCTGGTCGTCACCAGCGTGCTGGTGGTGCTCCTGGTCCTGCTACACCGCGCCAAGGGTGGCGGTCTGTCGACGCTGTTCGGTGGCGGCGTGCAGTCCAGCTTGTCGGGGTCGACCGTGGTGGAGAAAAACCTCGACCGGTTGACGCTGTTCGTCACCGGCATCTGGCTGGTGTCGATCGTCGCGATGGCGCTGCTGATCAAATTCCGCTGACGTCAGCGCACGGTCCGGTTCCGTAACGCGTTGAGTACGCCCCGCACGGCGTGCTCGGTCACCGATAGCGGCGACATCACCGTCTCGCCGACACTCACGATGTAGTCGATCCGCTCGACGATGGCCTCCACCGGCTCGATCAGCGCGACCAGCCGTCGCGCCAGATCGTCCAGGCCGGTCAGTGTGCCCTCGAAGTGGTCCAGGCCGTTGTCCAGTCGCTCGACGGTGGCATTCAAGACCGACAGCGACTCGTTCAGGTCGTTCAACGTAGGTCCCAGACCTTTCAGCAACGACTCGAGTTGCGCCACCGTGACGTCGGCGTTCATCGCCGCCTGCGCGAGGGTCTTGATCCGCTCCCGGGGGGCGCGGTCGGTTTTGTCTGCCATAGCGCTCATTATTGCCCCCGGCGGAACCGTCGCGGCCGACAGTGCATCTGATCGGTATGCGTCAGCGACACTGTGAGCGGGATTGGCGACACCTCACGACGCCGAGGGCCGCCGAACGTGACACTCTCCGACGGCTCGAGGAGTACGCCGCGGGCTACGCCGACCGGCAGGCCGAGCAGCGAAGCTAGCTGCCCGACGGCAGCTTGGCGGCCGCTTCGCCGTCCAGAAACCAGACCGTGTTCTCCCGCCCGACGGCTCCGGCAGCCGGGCACGACACCGGGTCGGCGCCGCCGACCGCGGTGGCCACGGCGTCGGCCTTCTCGCCGCCAGACACCATCATCCAGACTTCGCGGGCCCGCCGGACCGCGGGCAGGGTCAACGTGATCCGCTCCGCCGGCGGTTTCGGCGAATCGTCGACCCCGACCACCAGCCGGGTGGTTTCGCGAACGGCGGGCGTGTCGGGGAACAACGAATTGACGTGGCCCTCGGGCCCCACGCCGAGGAAATGGACGTCGAAATCGGGTGCGGGCTGGCCCGGTTCGGCGTTGGCGGCCAAGACCTGTTCGTAAGCCAGCGCCGCGGCGGCCAGGTCGCTGTCGAATTCGCCGTCGCTGGCCGGCATGGCGTGCACGTTGCGGGCCGGGATGTCGACGTGATCTAGCAGGGCGGCCCGGGCTTGCTTCTCGTTGCGGTCGTCGTCGTCTTCGGGCACATAGCGCTCGTCGCCCCAGAACAGGTGCACGTTGGCCCAGTCGATGCGCTGCTGCTGGGATTTGAGATATTTCAGCAGCCGGTTGCCGTTGCCGCCGCCGGTCAGCACGATCAGCGCGCGGCCCCGCGCGGCGACCGCCGCATCGATGACACCGATCAGTCGCTCTCCTGCCGCGGCAACCAGTGCGTCGCTGTCAGCGAATGTCTCAACATTGGTGCTCATAAATACTCCACCCGGTCGATGCCTTCGAGTGCGGAACAGTAGATCGCGTCGGGATCGAGCCGCCGCAAGTCCTCGGCCAGACACTCGCGGGTTTCCCTGCGCGGCAATGGAACCAGCGCGTCCGGCTTGGCGGTGCGACTCAACGTAGCCGTCACTCCCTCCTGTGGCCGGCTCAATGTGATCGTCTCGGTGGTACGCACCAGTTCGACTTTGAGCTCGCCGACCGCGCGCCGCACGGGCCCGTCGATGCGACTGGCCAGCCAACCGGCCAGCACATCCAGGGCCGGCTCGGTCTTCAGGCCGGACACCAGCGCCGACGTGATCGGCTCGTGCGGCGGCTGATCCACCGCCGACGCGAGCAGCGCACGCCAGTAGGTGATGCGGCTCCAGGCCAGGTCGGTGTCGCCGGGGGTGTATCCGGGCAGTCGGCTCTTGATCGCCGACAGCGGGTCGACGCCGTTGGTTGCGTCGGTGATGCGCCGAATCGCCAACTTGCCCAACGGATCCTGGGCGGGGACCGCGGGTGCGATATCTGGCCACCACGCCACCACCGGGATATCGGGCAACAGGAACGGCACGACGACGCTGGCGGAGTGGCCGGCCAGCGGACCGGACAGCCACAGCACCACCACCTCGCCGGCGCCGCTGTCACCGCCGACCCGCAGCTGAGCATCCAACCGTGCCTGCGGGGCATCGGCGTCGCGGTTCATCACCACGATCACCCGGCTGGGGTGTTCGTGGCTGGCGGCGTTGGCCGCCTCGATCGAATCCTCCAGCACCTCTTCACTATCGGGCGCGATGACCAGAGTCAAAACCCTGCCCATGGTTACCGCGCCGACCCTCTCCCGCAGCTCGTCGAGTTTCTTGTTGATGGCGGTGGTGCTGGTGTCCGGCAAATCGATGATCAATGGCGCCGCTCTCCCCCGCAAGCGGGAGGTGCCCCCACCTCATCGCTGCGTACTAGATTGCCGCCGGCGCGGATCACGGCCGCCGCCATTCGCGCCCGGTGCGGCGCAGCATCTCGAACGACGACGCCGGACCCCAGGTGCCGGCCTCATACGGCTCGGGCTTGCCGTGCGCAGCCCAATTGTCCAGAACCGGATCGAGTATCTCCCAAGCCAATTCGACTTCCTCGTTGACCGGAAACAGCGACGGCTCGCCGAGCAACACGTCGAGGATCAACCGCTCGTAAGCCTCCGGCGAATCCTCGGCGAACGCCGAGCCGTAGGAGAAGTCCATGTTGACGTCGCGGACTTCCATGGCGGTGCCGGGCACCTTGGATCCGAACCGCAGCGTGACCCCTTCGTCGGGCTGCACCCGGATCACCAGAGCGTTGGCGCCCAACTCGTCGGTCATGGTGGCGTCGAACGGCAGATGCGGCGCACGCTTGAACACCAGCGCGATCTCAGTCACCCTGCGGCCCAGGCGTTTTCCCGTGCGCAGATAGAACGGCACCCCCGCCCAGCGTCGGGTGTCCACCTCCAACGTGATGGCGGCGAACGTCTCGGTGACCGAGTCCTTGGAAAAACCCTCCTCGTCGAGCAGCCCCACCACCTTCTGCCCGCCCTGCCAGCCGCCGGTGTACTGGCCGCGGCTGGTGGTCTCGTCCAGCGGCTGCGCGAGCTGTGTGGCCGAGAGCACCTTGATCTTCTCGGTCTGCAGTTCGGTGGGCTGGAAGCTGACGGGCTCCTCCATCGCGGTCAGCGCCAGCAGCTGCATCAGGTGGTTCTGGATCACGTCGCGCGCGGCACCGATTCCGTCGTAGTAGCCGGCGCGGCCGCCCAGCCCGATGTCTTCGGCCATGGTGATCTGCACGTGGTCGACGTAGTGCGCGTTCCAGACCGGGTCGAACAGCTGGTTGGCGAACCGCAACGCCAAGATGTTCTGCACCGTCTCCTTGCCGAGGTAGTGGTCGATGCGGAACACCGACTCCTCCGGGAAGACGCTGTTGACCACTTTGTTGAGCTCGCGTGCGCTGTCGAGGTCCTGGCCGAACGGCTTCTCGATCACCACCCGGCTCCATCGGCCGTTGTGCGGCCGGGCCAGCCCGGAGCGGTCCAGCTGCTCGCAGACTGTCGGGAACGACTTGGGTGGGATGGCCAGATAGAAGGCGTGATTGCCGCCAGTGCCGCGCTCGGCGTCGAGCTTGTCCAGGCACTCGGCCAGCCGCGCGAACGCGGCGTCGTCGTCGAAAGTGCCTTGCACAAACCGGATTCCCTCGGCCAACCGGTCCCAGATCGCCTGGCGAAACGGTGTGCGGGCATGCTCCTTGACGGCCTGGTACACCTGCTGGCTGAAGTCCTGGTCCTCCCACTCGCGGCGGGCGAAACCGATCAGTGCGAAGGTGGGCGGAAGCAGGCCACGGTTGGCCAGGTCGTAGACGGCCGGCATCACCTTCTTGCGGGCCAAGTCACCGGTGACTCCGAAGATCACCAGGCCGCACGACGGAGCGATCCGGGGCAGCCGCTTGTCGCGCTTGTCCCGCAACGGGTTTGGTGGCGACCCGCTGCGCCCGGCTTCGCCACGCTTGCGATCACCACGGGGGTTTTGCCACTGCCCGGCGGCGGTCCGGGCACCGGCCGGGCTCACTTGGCGGTGGAGTCGAGCTGGGCTTGGGTTTCCTTCAGCAGCTCGTTCCAGGACTCCTCGAACTTCTGCACGCCTTCGTTCTCCAGCACGAGGAACACGTCGGTCAGGTCGACGCCCACCGCTTCGAGCTTGTCGAACACCTCCTGTGCCGCCGACGCCGTGCCGGTGACAGCGTCACCGGTGATGACGCCATGGTCGGCGACGGCGTCAATCGTCTTCTCCGGCATGGTGTTCACCGTGTTCGGGGCGACCAGCTCGGTGACGTAGAGGGTGTCGGAGTAGTCGGGGTTCTTCACCCCGGTCGACGCCCACAGCGGCCGCTGCACCCGCGCGCCGTCGGCCTTGAGCTTCTCGTAGTCACCACCGCCGACGAAGACTTCCTGGTAGGCGGCGTAGGCCAGCCGGGCATTGGCGACCCCCGCCTGTCCGCGCAGCGCCAACGCTTCCTCGGTGCCGATCTTTTCCAGCCGCTTGTCGACCTCGGTGTCCACCCGGGACACGAAAAACGATGCCACCGAATGGATCTTGGACAGGTCGTGGCCGGCCTTCTTGGCCGCCTCCAGCCCCTTCAGGTAGGCGTCCATCACCGCCCGGTGCCGCTCGACGGAGAAGATCAGCGTGACGTTGACCGAAATCCCCTCCGCCAAAGTGGCGGTGATGGCCGGCAACCCGGCCTCGGTCGCCGGGATCTTGATGAACAGGTTCGGCCGGTCGACGATCTTCCACAGCTCGACGGCCTGAGCGATGGTCTTGTCGGTGTCGTGCGCCAGCCGCGGGTCAACCTCGATCGACACCCGGCCGTCGACCCCCTCGGAGGCCTCCCACTGCGGAGTCAGCACGTCGCAGGCGTTGCGGACGTCGTCGGTGGTGACGGTGCGAATCGTCGCGTCGACGTCGGCGCCGCGCTCGGCCAGCTCGGCCAGCTGCTCGTCGTAGACGTCGCTGTCCGCAAGTGCTTTCTGGAAGATCGTCGGGTTGGTGGTGACGCCGACGACGCACTTGGTGTCAATCAGTTCCTGTAAGTTGCCGGTCCGCAACCGCTCTCGCGACAAGTCGTCCAGCCACACGGATACGCCCGCAGCGCTCAGAGCGGCGAGGTTTGGATTCTGAGTCATTGGACTTCCTCCTTCTCAGTTGTCCAGTGCCCGTTCAGCGGCGGCCACGACGGCTTCGTGGGTGAAACCGAACTCGCGGAACAGGGTCTTGTAGTCGGCGGATTCGCCGTAGTGCTCGATCGACACGATCTGTCCGGTGTCGCCGACCAGCTTGTGCCAGCATTGCGCGACGCCGGCCTCGACGGCGACCCGCGCCGACACGCTCGGCGGGAGCACTTTGTCGCGGTAGTCGGCCGGTTGCGACTCGAACCACTCCAGGCAGGGCATCGATACCACCCGCGCGACGATGTCTTTGTCCGCCAATGCTTTTTGGGCTGCGACGGCGATCTGCAGCTCTGAGCCGGTGGCGATCAGCACGACGTCGGGTTCGTCGCCGCCGTCGTCGCCGAGCACGTAACCACCCCGGGAGACACCTTCAAAGCTGGTGCCCTCCAGCACCGGCAGGCCTTGGCGGGTCAGGCAGAGGCCGACCGGGCCGCTGCCGTTGCCGCGGGCCAGGATCGAGCGCCAGGCGTAGGCGGTCTCGTTGGCGTCGCCCGGCCGAACCACCGACAGGTTCGGAATCGCGCGCAGCGCCGAAAGATGCTCGATCGGCTGATGGGTCGGCCCGTCTTCGCCCAGGCCGATCGAGTCGTGCGTCCACACGTAGATGGTGTCGATGTCCATCAACGCCGCCAGCCGTACCGCCGGGCGCATGTAGTCGGAGAACTGCAGGAACGTGCCGCCGTAGGCCCGGGTGGGGCCGTGCAGCACGATGCCCGACAAGATAGCGGCCATCGCGTGCTCGCGAACACCGAAATGCAGCACCCGGCCGTACCACGACGCAGTGAACTCTTTGGTGGAAATCGACGGCGGCCCAAAGGAATCCGCGTCGTTGATCGTGGTGAGGTTGCTCTCGGCCAGGTCTGCCGAGCCGCCCCACAGCTCGGGCAGCTTCGGGGCCACCGCGTTCAACACCTTGCCGGACGCCTTGCGCGTGGCGATCTCCTCGGAGCCCGGCTCCCAGTGCGGGACATCGGCGTCCCAGCCCTCGGGCAGCTCCTCGGCCGTCAAGCGGTCCAACAGCGCCTTGCGCTCCGGCTCGCGCTGCACCCAGGCATCGAAATCCGCCTGCCACTTCTCGTGGGCCTCTTTGCCGCGGTCGACCAGCTTGCGGGTGTGCGCCAGCACGTCATCGCGGACCTCGAAGGTCTTGTCGGGATCGAAGCCGAGCACCTTCTTGACGGCGGCGACCTCGTCCTCGCCCAGCGCCGCGCCGTGCGCTTTGCCGGTGTTCATGGCGTTGGGGGCCGGATACCCGATGATCGTGCGCAGCTCGATGAACGACGGCCGGTCGGTGACGGCCTTGGCGTTGGCAATCGCCTCTTCGATCGCGACGACGTTCTCGCCGCCCTCGACCCGCTGCACATGCCAGCCGTACGCCTCATACCGGGCGGCGGTGTCCTCGCAGAGCGCGATGTTGGTGTCGTCCTCGATCGAGATCTGGTTGTGGTCGTAGAACACGATGAGGTTGCCCAGCTGCTGCACCGCGGCCAGCGACGACGCCTCCGACGTCACGCCTTCCTCGATGTCACCGTCGGAGGCGATCACGTAGATGTGGTGGTCGAACGGGCTGGTGCCCGGGGCGGCGTCCGGATCGAACAGGCCCCGCTCGTAGCGCGAGGCCATCGCCATGCCGACCGCCGACGCCAGGCCCTGGCCCAGCGGGCCGGTGGTGATCTCCACACCCTTGGTGTGCCGGAACTCCGGGTGGCCCGGTGTCTTGGAGCCCCAGGTGCGCAGCGACTGCAAATCCGATAGCTCCAACCCGAAGCCACCGAGGTAGAGCTGGATGTAGAGGGTCAGGCTGCTGTGCCCGGCCGACAGCACGAACCGGTCGCGGCCCAGCCAGGTCGTGTCGCTGGGGTCGTGGCGCATCGTTCGCTGAAACAGCGTGTACGCCAGAGGAGCCAGGCTCATCGCGGTGCCCGGATGGCCGTTGCCGACCTTCTGGACGGCGTCGGCGGCCAGCACCCGGATGGTGTCGACGGCGGCCGAGTCGATATCGGTCCAGTCGTCGGGGTGGTGCGGTCGGGTGAGCGTAGAGATGTCTTCCAGTGTGGTCACGACTCAAGTCCTCGGGTCGACAAGTTGATCCCTCCCCACCCTAGTGCGGGATTGCTGGTCGCAGCAGGCCGAGATGTCGGGTACCCGCTGAGGGCTGGTGCGAAAATAGCGCGCCCGGCCGCTCGAGCACCGCGATTGCGTGGAATGACTGTCGAGTCGCCGCCGGCCTGCCACGATTGGCGAGTGGGTGTGTGAGCAACCAGATCACCGGGGGAACAGAAATGACGGCCGTTGTCGCGGGACCAGATATCGACGCACTGAGCGTCAACACGATTCGCACTCTGTGCATAGACGCCGTCCAAGCGGCCAACTCCGGCCATCCGGGGACCCCGATGGCGATGGCGCCCGTCGTCTACGCGTTGTGGCAAAAGGTTCTGCGGTTCGATCCGGCCGATCCCATCTGGCCGAACCGGGATCGGTTCATCCTGTCGGCAGGGCATGCCTCGACGCTGCTCTACTCGATCCTGCACTTGACCAACGTGCAAGCCGTCGACGCGGACTATGAGACGGTGGGCAAACCGTCCGTCGAGCTGGACGACCTGAAGAAATTCCGCCAGCTCGACTCCAAGTGCCCGGGCCACCCGGAGTACCGCTGGACATCGGGCATCGAATGCACGACGGGTCCGCTGGGCACCGGTGTGGCGACCAGCGTCGGCATGGCGATCGCGTCGCGCTGGCTCGCCGCCACCTACAACCGCCCCGGACACGAGCTGTTCGGATTCAACGTGTACGCCCTCGCCGGCGACGGCGACATGATGGAAGGCGTTGCCTCCGAAGCGGCTTCGCTCGCGGCGCATCTGCAGCTGTCGAACCTGTGCTGGGTCTACGACAACAACAAGATCACCATCGAGGGCTCGACCGACATCGCGTTCACCGAGGACGTCGCAACCCGGTTCGTCGGCTACGGCTGGAACGTCACCCGCGTCGGCGACGCCAACGACCTGCAGATGCTGGCCCGCGCATTCGAGACGTTCGCGCACGAGCAACACCGCCCGACGCTGATCATCGTCGACAGCCACATCGCCTACGGCGCACCGACGAAGGAGGGCACCGCGGCCGCGCACGGTGAGCCGCTCGGCGAGGACGAGGTCCGCGCGGCCAAGTCGTTCTACGGCTTCCCGCCCGACGAGCAGTTCTACATACCGGAGGGCGTCTATGAGAACTTCGCCGACGGGATCGGCGCGCGCGGCGCCAGGCTGAGCGGCGAGTGGAAGACCGCCTTCGAGGCCTACCGGGCCGAATTCCCCGACCTGGCCGACCAGCTCGAGCGGATGCAGCGTCGCGAACTGCCCGACGGCTGGGACGCCGACATCCCGACCTTCCCCGCCGACCCGAAGGGCATCGCGTCGCGGGCGTCGTCCGGGCAGGTGCTCAACGCACTGGCCAAGAACTACCCGTGGCTGATCGGCGGCGCCGCCGACCTCGCGCCGTCGACCAAGACCCTGCTGACTTTCGACGGTGCCGGTGACTTGGAGCCGGGCAATCCGGGCGGGCGCAACCTGCACTTCGGTGTGCGCGAATTTGCTTCCGGCGCAGTGACGAACGGGCTGGCACTGTCCAAGATCCGGGCCTACTGGTCGGGTTTTCTGATCTTCTCCGACTTCGCCCGCGGCGCGATCCGGCTCTCGGCGATCATGGAGATCCCGACGATCAACATCTTCACGCACGACTCGATCGGGGTCGGGGAGGACGGCCCCACTCACCAGCCGGTTGAGCAGCTGCTGTCCTTGCGCGCCATCCCCGGCCTGCTGGTGATCCGGCCGTCCGACGCTGGACCGCTCGGTGTATGCGCCGGCATCCGGTCTTGCCCGGGGCGCCTATGTGCTCGCATCGGCCGACCATCCGGAGCTGATCCTGATGGCGACCGGCAGCGAGGTGTCGCTGGTGGTGGCTGCCTACGAGCAGCTGACCGCGGAGGGGGTGCGGGCCCGGGTGGTGAGCATGCCCTGCCTGGAGGTGTTCGAGAATCAGCGGCAGTCCTACCGCGACGAGGTGCTGCCGCCGTCGGTGCGGGCGCGCGTCGCGGTCGAACAGGCGTCGACGCACGGCTGGCATCGCTACGTCGGGCTCGACGGCGCCGTGATCGGCATGGAGACGTTCGGGGCGTCCGCCCCGTCGAAGGAACTGCTCACCAAGTTCGGTTTCACCCCGGACCGGGTGGTCGAGACGGCGAGGACCGTGCTGGAACGCGCCAACAGTTGAGCGTCTACCATCCTCTGTAGTAGAAGCCGCGCGCCGCTGCGATCCGAGGAGTATTGCGTGAGCATTCGCGGGCGCTGGACCAAGCAAGCCCCGAGCCAAGTACGCACTAGCGTGCTGGCGTACCTGGCGCTGACCAAGCCGCGGGTCATCGAGCTGTTGCTGGTGACCGCAATACCGGCGATGCTGCTGGCCGACCGCGGCACGGTGAACCCCCTGCTGTTCCTCAACACGCTGATCGGCGGGATGCTGGCCGCCGGCGGCGCCAACACCCTGAACTGCGTCGCCGACGCCGACATCGACAAGGTGATGAAGCGCACCGCGCGCCGGCCGCTGGCCCGGGCCAGTGTGCCGACCCGCAACGCCCTGGTGTTCGGTTTGGCCTGCAGCGTCGGCGCGTTCTGCTGGCTGTGGTGGACGACGAACCTGCTGTCGGGACTGCTGGCCGTCGCCACGATCGCGTTCTACGTGTTCGTCTACACGCTTTTGCTGAAGCGCCGCACCTCGCAGAACGTGGTGTGGGGCGGAGCGGCCGGCTGCATGCCGGTGATGATCGGCTGGTCGGCGGTCACCGGCACCATCGGCTGGCCCGCGCTGGTGATGTTCGCGATCATCTTCTTCTGGACGCCGCCGCACACCTGGGCGCTGGCCATGCGCTACAAGGAGGACTACCAGGCGGCCGGCGTCCCGATGCTGCCCGCGGTGGCGACCGAGCGCCAAGTCACCAGGCAGATCCTGGTCTACACCTGGCTGACCGTGGCCGCGACGCTGGTGCTGGCGCTGGCCACCGGCTGGCTGTACACGGCCGTTGCGGTGGTGGCGGGGGTGTGGTTCCTGGCGATGGCGCACCAGCTCTACGCCGGGGTCTGCCGCGGGGAGCCGGTCAAGCCGCTGCGGCTGTTTTTGCAGTCGAACAACTACCTGGCCGTGGTGTTCTGCGCGTTGGCACTGGACTCCGCGATCGCGTTGCCGACCCTGCTGTAGAGCGTCGGACGGAACTTTTTCCTGCCGTCGGCCGACTAGTGCTCAGGTATGCGTAGCCGGGGGAGGCTCTGGGATGACGGCGCCGATCTGGATGGCTTCACCGCCGGAGGTGCACTCGGCGTTGCTGAGCAGCGGTCCCGGACCGGGGTCGTTGTTGGCTGCCGCCGCCGCGTGGTCGTCGCTGAGCGCTGAGTACGCCTCGGTTGCCGACGAGCTCACCGCGCTGCTCGCCGATGTGCAGGCCGCGGCGTGGCAGGGGCCCAGCGCGGAATCGTACGTCGCCGCGCATGTGCCGTATGTGGCGTGGCTGACGCAGGCCAGCACCGACAGCGCAGCAGCGGCGGCCCAGCACCAGACCGCGGCTGCGGCCTACTCCGCCGCGCTGGCCGCGATGCCGACGCTGGCCGAGTTGGCGGCCAACCACGCGATGCACGCGGTGTTGGTGGCGACGAATTTCTTTGGTATCAACACGATTCCGATCGCGCTCAATGAGGCCGACTATGCCCGGATGTGGGTGCAGGCCGCCGCCACGATGACCACCTACCAGGCCGTCGCAGGTACCGCGGTGGCGTCAACACCCACTACCGCCCCGGCGCCACAGATCCAGAAATCCGACAGCACCGACAACGGCGGCACCCAGGACATCATCGACAACGACAGCGGCAACCCCTACGACCCGAGCTGGTACGTGAACCGGGTCACGGAAATCACCGACACTCTCGGCAGGGACTTTCCCGAAATCCTGTCCAACCCGTCGCAGGGGATACCCCAGCTCTGGAGCGACATCGGGGCCCTGATCGCCGACGAGTTCGGTCACCTCGGCGAATTCATCAATGCGTTCCAACCGGAACTGATCGCGGCCGCAGTCGGTCTGACCGCCGCCAACGCCGGATTCGCAGGGGGTTTCGCCGCGCTGGCCGGCTTGGCGGGCATACCTCAACCGGCCGATGCGCCGGCCCCGCAGGCGGTGTCCGCGCCGGCTCCGTCCAAGACGTTGCCGGCCGCCGGGCTCTCGCCGTCGGTGGCGCCGACTGTGTCAGCATCGACGACCACCACGACATCGACGCCGACGCCCGGCTCGGTCAGCGCCCCCACTCCGCCAGCGTCACCGGCGGGCGCGGTCGCCGCAGGTTTCGCCGCGCCCTACCTCGTCGGCCCTCCCGGCATCGGATTCGATTCCGGCATGAGCGCGAGCGACCGTGCCGGCGCCAAGAGGAAGGTCCCGGAACCCGACGCCGCCGCGGCGGCCGCGAGAGCCGCGCGAGAGCAGAAGCGGGCGCGGCGGCGCCGGCGGGCCGGGATGCGCGGGCACGGCGACGAATTCATGGACATGAACATCGAGGTCGAGCCGGACTGGGCTGGGCCGGCCGCGCCGACTGTTGCCTCGGATCACGGGGCCGGGCCGGTCGGTTTCGCGGGCGCCATACGCGCGGAAACGGCCGCCGCGGCGGCCGGGCTGACCACGCTCGCCGGCGATGGGTTCGGCGGGGGCCCGACGATGCCGATGGTGCCGGGCAGCTGGAATCCAGACCGGGAGGGAGACGGCGGACAGCACGACTGACGCGGTCAATTCAATATGCCGACGTTGCGCCCGGTCGTTCGGCACAGCCGCGCCGGCAGGGCATGGCAGTCCCACTCTCCCCGTTGCAACCAGTCGCACAGGATGCAGACATCAGTCTCGTCGTTGATCGGCCCGATCCAAAGGGCCGGTTCGCTGGGAACACGGTCGATCGAGCATGGCTGCAGCACCACCATCACACCCGGACCGTGGAAACGCGACCCGCAGGTGGCTATGCGGAGCATGCACCCCGTGACAACCAGCATGCCGTGATCGCAGCGGCGGATCGTGGCCCGCAGTGCCTCGAGCACCGGCAGCTCGGATTGCGTTGTGCAAGTTCGGCACAAAGCCAGAGTGAAGGGGCGCCTGGTGGCGCGGTGTGCTGAGGTCATGGCGCCCCGCCGGGTGGTTTCGGCAATCCGCCGTTTCCGCCGGGGTAGGGCAGCAATGCCATTTCGCGAGCATTTTTGATCGCCAAGCTGACCTGCCGCTGCTGCTGGACTGTGAGGCCGGTGACTTGGCGGGACCGGATTTTGCCGCGATCGGAGACGAAGACCCGCAGGGTTGCGGTGTCTTTGTAGTCGACGGTCGCCACGCCGAGGCTGTCGAGCAAGTTCTTCTTGGCGCTTTTGCTTTCGGGCGCGGCGCCCCGGCGGTTGCGCGCCGATTTGCCGGCCATTACCAGCTCGCCTTGCGGATGCCCGGGAGTTGCCCGTTGTGGGCGAGCTCGCGCACCCGTACCCGGGACAGTCCGAACTTGCGCAGATGACCGCGCGGCCGACCGTCCACCGCGTCACGGTTGCGCAGCCGTACCGCACTGGCGTCGCGGGGTTGACGGGCCAGCTCCGCTTGGGCGGCCAGGCGCTGCTCGGGGCTGGTCGAAGGCAAACGGATGATCTCTTTGAGCTCGGCGCGACGCAGCGCATAGCGGGCCACGGTCGCGCGGCGCTTTTCGTTCTTGACGATCTTGGATTTCTTGGCCATCGGCTCAGCGCTCCTCACGAAAGTCGACATGGCGGCGGACCACCGGGTCGTACTTTTTGAGCACCAGCCGGTCGGGGTCGTTACGCCGGTTCTTGCGAGTGACGTAGGTGTAGCCGGTGCCCGCCGTGGAGCGCAGCTTGACGATGGGGCGAATGTCGTTGCGCGCCATCAGATTTCGACGCCCTGGCGGCGCAGCCGGGCAACGACGGTCTCGATCCCGTCGCGATCGATGACCTTGATGCCCTTAGTGCTGACACGCAACTTGATTCGACGGTCCTCCGACGGCAGGTAATAGGTCTTTCACCTGGATGTTGGGCGACCACCGCCGCGGCGTGCGGCGGTGCGAGTGCGACACCGAGTTACCGAACCCGGGTGTGCGCCCGGTGACCTGACAGTGAGCGGACAAGCCACGCCTCCTCTACCTTGCGGCTTAATGAAAATGATTTTCGACAAGCGCACGGCTGACTGTATCGTGATTCCCGCACTAATGAAAATCGTTTCCAACTAGGGGAGGGCGATGCGTACTCCGGTTGTTCTGGTTGCCGGACAGGGCGATACCGACGCAGTAACGGGCAGCTTGTTGCGCAAGCCGGGAACGCTGGTCGTCGAGCACCGATTCGATGGGCACATCGTGCGACGCACCCTGATCATGTTGCGGCGGGGGGAGCTGGTCACCGCCGAGACCATCCTGGAGCTGGCCCACGGCTGCGTCGCCTGCACGATCCGCAACGATTTGTTGATCCTGCTGCGTCAGTTACATCGTCGAGATGACGTCAAACGCATCGTCGTTCACCTTTCGCCGTGGCTTGAGCCCGAACCGATCTGCGTGGCGATCGACCACGTCCGCATCAGAGTCGCGCCCGGCTACATCGATGGCCCGGCGGCCCGGGATGTGGCCATTGCCGCGGTGCTGACGTGCGTCGATGCCCACAGCTGGCTGCAGCAGGCGCTCGGCGACGAGGAACTCGACGACGGGCGCACGGTTGCTCAGGTGGTGGTTGGTCAGGCCGAGTTCGCCGACGTGCTGGTTTTGACGCACCCTGAACCGACGACGCTCGCGGTGCTGCGACGCCTGGCGCCCCGCGCGCGCATCACCGTGAGCACCGAGCGAGTCGAGATGGCCTTGGCCCACATCGACTCCGCTGCCCGGCGAGGCCGCAGCGATGAACCGCATGATCCGCTGCTCGCCGGTGAGCCGCCACTGCACGCCGAGGACGGCGTTCAGATCGTTGAGTTCAACGCCCGTCGCCCGTTTCATCCCGAACGCCTGCATGAGGCTGTCGACGTACTGCTGGAAGGGGTGATCCGAACCCGGGGCCGGGCCTGGCTGGCCAACCAGCCTGAGCACTGCGCGTGGATCGAATCGGCCGGCGGCGGGATGAGGATCAGTTCAGCGCGAAAATGGCTCGCGGCCCTGAGTTCCTCGGAGCTGGCCTATGTCGATCCGCAACGGCGCGTCCTGGCCGAGTTGATCTGGGAACCCGGCATCGGCGATCGGCATACCTCGATCATGGTCCTGGCGTGCGGCGCGCAACCCGCCGAGATTTTGGACGCGCTGGGTCGCGCGCTGCTCACCGACGATGAAATGGCCACACCGCAGCAATGGAGCCGGTACGCCGACCCCTTCGGTGAGTGGCACGAGGACCCTTGCGACGAGTTACCCGAATTAGCCAACGAATTCCCATCACATGGCAACCGAGGCGGGGAGCCGCGATGAAGCCCGACATCCATCCCGACTACCATCCGGTGGTCTTCCAGGACGCCAACACAGGCAAAGCATTTCTGACGCGGTCGACCATGACCAGCTCGCGCACCATCGAGTGGCACACCCCCGAGGGTGCACGCACTTATCCCCTGGTGGTGGTTGAAGTCAGCTCGGCTTCCCATCCGTTCTGGACCGGCGACCGCCGCATCGTCGACACAGCCGGCCAAGTCGAGAAGTTCCACCGCCGGTACGGGCAGCGATAGCCGCCGGCTCTGTCACCGTCCGAAGCCACTGTTTCGAACTGACGACCGGCATCGTCGGCGGCGCAATAGGCTATCCGCGAATCGAATTCGCGTAATGTCGCGGCTCACCCGTCAGAATGGACCTCCACCCGCCGACCAACACGTCCGCCTTTCCGCCGGCGTCAGTGCTCGTCGTAGTGGTCGTCGTGAGGTGCGTGCCTACACCCATCGTGGATGTAGTCGACGTGGTCGCCATGTGGTACGGCCACATGTCCGCATCCCTCGCCGTGAACATGGTCATGACGCTCATGCACCACGTGCTCCCCGGACGGCTCGCATTCGTCGTAGTGGTCGTCGTGCGATCGATGAAGATGACCGTCGTGCACGTAGTCGACGTGATCGCCATGCGGTACTGCTACGTGACCGCACCCTTCGCCGTGGACATGCTCATGGCCAATGTGTTGCTTGTGCGCGGCAGTCATTGTTTCCTTCCCGCTGTTCGGCCGCCAGTGGGCTCATGGTAGCGCCGCGGGCAGCGCTGATTCCCTAAAATCGCAGCGCCACAACGCCTCTACGTCGCCGCCGACTCCCGAACGCTGTCCCGGCAGTGCCTTTGAACCAATGCAGCCACGCGATTTGCAACGCGGTCGGCTGACCCGGATTCCGCCTTGGTTGCCGTCACGTGCGGAAGATTTGCCAAACGAGTCGCCAAACCGCGATCTGTGTGGTATCAGTGTAACGGCTAATGAAAATCATGTTCATCTTCTGCAGTCGATAGTCCGGTAGCGAGGAGTGCCTGCCATGACGTTGCGTGTCGTTCCCGAAGGCTTGGCCGCCGCCAGTGCAGCCGTCGCAGCATTGACCGCGCGGCTGGCGGCCGCGCACGCCAGCGCGGCCCCGCTGATCTCGGCGGTGGTGCCGCCGGCGGCCGACCCGGTGTCACTGCAGAGCGCGGCCGCATTCAGCGTTCGCGGCGATGCGCACGAGGCAGTGGCGGCTCACGGTGTGCAGGAGCTGGGCCGCTCCGGTATCGGCGTGGGCGAGTCGGGCGCCAGCTACGCCGCCGGAGATGCGGCGGCAGCGTCGTCGTATCTGGTTCTAGGCGGCCTATGACGGCGCCGGTGTGGATGGCCTTTCCGCCGGAAGTGCATTCGGCGTTGCTAAGCAGCGGCCCGGGGCCAGGCTCATTGTTGGCTGCGGCGAGCGCGTGGAATTCGCTGAGCACCGAATACGCGTCGGTGGCTGAGGAACTCACCGCACTGGTGGCGTCGGTGCAGGCGGGAGCATGGGAGGGGCCGAGCGCGGAGTCCTATGTCGCCGCGAATATGCCGTATGTGGAGTGGTTGATGCAGGCTAGCGCCAACAGTGCTACGGCGGCTGCCCAGCATGAGACCGTGGCCGGGGCCTACACCGCCGCGCTGGCGGCCATGCCGACTCTGCCCGAGTTGGCGGCCAACCACGCTACGCATGCGGTGTTGGTGGCAACGAATTTCTTTGGCATCAACACCATTCCGATCGCGCTCAACGAGGCGGACTATGCGCGGATGTGGGTCCAGGCCGCTACCACGATGACCACCTATCAAACCGTTGCCAGCACGGCCGTGGCGGCAACGCCGCAGACCGCCCCGGCGCCGCAGATCCAGAAAAGCGATGCTTCAACCCAGGACTCGGGCAACCCCTTCCCCGACCCCAAGGTCGACAATCCCATCGATGACTTCATTGCCAACATCCTGAAGAACGTCGGAATCAATTGGAACCCGGCACAGGGGACCGTGAACGGACTGCCTTACGACGCCTACACGAACCCGGGCCAGCCGATCTACTGGGTTGTCCGAGCCCTCGAACTATTCGAGGATTTTCAACAGTTTGGCGTATACCTGACACAAAATCCGGCGTTGGCATTTCAGTATCTCGTTGCCCTCGAGATGTTCGACTGGCCCACCCACATCGCCCAGATTGCCGGCTGGTTGCCTAGCCAGCCGGCGTTGCTGGCGGCTGGAGCGCTCATCGCGATCGCCCCCTTCGGAGCCGTAGGGGGTTTCGCGGGGCTGGCCGGCCTGGCCGCACTGCCTCAGCCGGCTGCGGTCCCCGTGCCCGTACCGGTGGCGCCAACCCCAAACGTGCTGCCAGCAGTTGCAATAGCCCCGTCTGTAGCCGCACCCGCTGCTGCCCCGGCGACCGCACCGGCGCCCGCGCCCACCTCCACGGCAAGCACCGGTGTCAGTTCTGCGCCGCCGCCGCCGGCGCCGTCGCCAGCCGGTACGGCGGGGTTTTTCCCTCCCTACGTTGTGGGACCGCCCGGCATCGGATTGGGCTCCGGAATGAGCGCCAGCGCGAGCTCCAGTGCGAAAAGGAAGGCGCCGGAACCCGACGCTGCAGGCGCGGCTGCGGCAGCGGCCGCGCGGCAGTCGGCGCGGGCGCGGCGGCGCCAGCGCACGAAGCAGCGTGGGCATGGTGACGAGTTCGTGGATATGAACGTCGAGGTCGACCCGGACTGGGGCACGCCATCGGGTGGGGAGGCCACCGCCTCTTCTGCAGCGTCGGATCAAGGTGCCGGGCCGTTGGGCTTTGCCGGGACCGTGCGCAAGGGAGCCGTCGCTGAAGCGGCGGGCCTGACGACATTGCCAGGTGATGAATTCAGTGCGGACCCTCGGATGCCGATGGTGCCGGGCAGCTGGGAGCACGACGGACCCGCCGGCGAGGACGGCGAAGTACGGAACTAACGAGAAGTATTGCGGGTCAAGGTAAAGAGTCAAACAGAAAGGATGTGAGTGATGAGTTTGTTGGATGCCCATATTCCGCAGTTGGTGGCGTCGCAGTCGGCGTTTGCGGCCAAGGCGGGGTTGA
>NZ_LQPE01000023.1 GCF_002101735.1 Mycobacterium kyorinense
AAGGGCCGTAGTGAAGGCCAGTGGGCGTTGGGTGAGCGTGAGCCGCTCAATCCGACCGAGCAGCTCAAGTTCGATGACGCTCCGCTGAATGTGCGGGCCCGGATCGAAAACGTGTATGCCCGGCAGGGTTTCGACAGCATCGACAAGACGGATCTGCGTGGCCGGTTCCGCTGGTTGGGGCTGTATACCCAGCGTGCCGAAGGCTACGACGGGACCTGGACGGGTGATGAGAACGCTGATTTGCTGGAGGCCAAATATTTCATGATGCGGGTGCGCACGGACGGCAAGGCGCTGTCGGCTGCCGCGGTGCGCACGCTGGGCGAGATCTCCACCGAATTCGCACGTGACACCGCCGACATCTCCGATCGGGAAAACCTGCAGTGTCACTGGATCGAGATCGAAAACGTCCCGCAGATCTGGAAGCGGCTGGAGGCGGTCGGCCTGCAGACCACCGAAGCGTGCGGGGATTGCCCGCGCGGGATGCTCGGGTCGCCTCTGGCGGGTGATTCGCTCGACGAGGTGCTCGACGCCACCCCCGCGCTGGATGAGATCGTGTGCCGCTACGTGGGCAAGCCGGAGTATGCGAACCTGCCGCGCAAGTACAAGACGGCGGTGTCGGGGCTGCAGGATGTGGCGCACGAGATCAACGATGTGTCGTTTGTCGGGGTCAACCATCCCGAGCACGGCCCGGGCCTGGATTTGTGGGTTGGCGGCGGGTTGTCGACGAACCCGATGCTGGCCCAGCGGGTCGGCGTGTGGGTGCCGCTGGACGAGGTGCCCGACGTGTGGGAAGCGGTCACCTGCGTGTTCTGCGACTACGGTTATCGGCGGCTGCGTTCCAAGGCGCGGCTGAAGTTTTTGATCAAGGACTGGGGCGTCGAGAAATTCCGGGAAGTTCTCGAAACCGAGTACTTGGGCCGCAAGCTGATCGACGGCCCCGCCCCCGAGCCGGTCAAGCACCCGATCGACCACGTCGGGGTGCAGCGGCTGCGCAACGGGCTCAACGCGATCGGGGTTGCGCCGATCGCCGGGCGGGTGTCGGGCACCGTCCTGTCGAAGGTGGCCGACCTGATGGAGCGCGCAGGCTCCGACCGGGCCCGGTTCACGGCCTATCAGAAGCTGATCATCCTCGACGTGCCCGACGAGAAGCTCGACGAGACGATCGCCGGCCTGGACGCGCTGGGGTTGCCGTCGCGGCCGTCGCACTGGCGGCGCAACCTGATGGCCTGCAGCGGTATTGAGTTCTGCAAGCTGTCGTTCGCCGAGACCCGCGGCCGCTCGCAGGTGCTGGTGCCCGAGCTGGAGCGCAAGCTCGAGGACATCAACGCCCAGCTCGACGTGCCGATCACGATCAACATCAACGGCTGCCCCAACTCGTGCGCGCGCATCCAGGTCGCCGACATCGGTTTTAAGGGCCAGATGGTCGATGACGGCCACGGCGGCTCGGTGGAGGGATTCCAGGTGCACCTGGGCGGGGGCCTTGGACTGGACAGCGGCTTCGGCCGAAAACTGCGCCAGCACAAGGTCACCAGCGACGAGCTGCCCGATTACATCGACCGGGTGGTGCGCAACTTCGTCAAACAGCGCGACGCAGGGGAACGGTTCGCCACCTGGGCGGCCCGCGCCGACGAGGCGGACCTGCGATGACCTATACCGAGGAGCAGCTGCGGGAGTTGGCGGCACGCGGCGCGGCCGAGTTGGACGGCGCCAGCGCCACCGAGCTGCTGCGCTGGACCGACGAGAACTTCGGCGGGGTGCACGGCCCGCGCGGGGCGGCGACCTGTAACTACGTGGTGGCCTCCAACATGGCCGACGCGGTGCTCGTCGATATGGCGGCCAAGGTGCGGCCCGGAGTGCCGGTGCTGTTCCTGGACACCGGCTATCACTTCGTGGAGACCATCGGCACCCGCGACGCCATCGAGGCGGTCTACGACGTCCGCGTGCTCAACGTGACCCCGCAGCACACCGTCGCCGAGCAGGACAAGCTGCTGGGCAAGGATCTGTTCGCCCGCGAGCCCAACGAGTGCTGCCGGCTGCGCAAGGTCGAGCCGCTGTCCAAGGCGCTGCGCGGCTACTCCGCGTGGGTGACCGGCCTGCGCCGGGTCGAGGCGCCCACCCGCGCCAACGCGCCGCTGATCAGCTTCGACGAGGCTTTCAAGCTGGTGAAGGTCAATCCGCTGGCCGCATGGACCGATCAGGACATGGACAACTACATCGCCGAGAACGATGTGCTGGTCAATCCGCTTGTCTACGAAGGTTATCCGTCCATCGGCTGCGCCCCGTGCACGACCAAGCCGGCGGAGGGTGCCGATCCACGCAGCGGACGCTGGCAAGGCACCGGCAAAATCGAATGCGGGCTGCACGCATCGTGAACTCGCT
>NZ_LQPE01000024.1 GCF_002101735.1 Mycobacterium kyorinense
CCGGCTGCTTGGGCAAATACGGAAACAGATGGCGCAGCCGGCCCAAACACATACGCAGCCAATGGTGTTCGCTGCGAGCACCGAGCAGTACCTGCGCCACGGCCAGGCACACCAGCTCGGCATCGGTGAGTCTCTTCGGTCGACCGACTCGCCGTCGGTCCGGTCCGATGACATGATCATCGATCGTCACATACAGTTCGGTCAGGAGGGCATCGAGGTTCGTCGTCACAAACGTCCATCGATGCCCTCCAACCACATCAGTCACAAGCCGCCACGCCGCACAGACAACCAACAGCGGTACGCATCAACAACCCGCCGCAACTCACCCGCCGCCGCGGTTAGGAATTACTCATCTAGGCGGCCACCGCCGTCGTGATCTCGGTGGCCAGCCCGGCGCCGACGGCCAGTTCGCGGGTTTCGCCGCTGAACCGGTTGCGCAGCTCGACCACGCCGTCGGCCCAGCCGCGGCCCACCACGACGATCCAGGGCACCCCGAGCAGTTCGGCGTCCTTGAACTTCACGCCGGGTGATGCCTGCCGGTCGTCGAGCAGCACTTCGATGCCCAGCCGGTCCAAATCGCGGGCCAGCGTGGTAGCCCCGCTACGGGCTTCGGCGTCCTTGTTGGCGATCACCACGTGCACGTCGAACGGCGACACGCTCGACGGCCAGCGCAGACCCAGCTCGTCGTGGTGTTGTTCGGCGATCACGGCCACCAGCCGCGACACCCCGACACCGTAGGAGCCCATGGTCAGCCGGACCGGCTTGCCGTCCTCGCCGAGCACGTCGGCGGTGAACGCATCGGTGTATTTGCGGCCGAGCTGAAAGATGTGAGCGATCTCGATGCCGCGGGCCGAGACCAGCGGCCCGGCGCCGTCCGGTGACGGGTCGCCGTCGCGAACCTCGGCGG
The DNA here is from genome assembly GCF_002101735.1 of Mycobacterium kyorinense. GTDB lineage: Bacteria > Actinomycetota > Actinomycetes > Mycobacteriales > Mycobacteriaceae > Mycobacterium > Mycobacterium kyorinense. The sequence goes on from NZ_LQPE01000024.1 coordinate 908, forward strand.
CCTCGATGGTGCCGTCGGCGGTGAAGTCACGACCGGCGACCAGCCCGACGACGTGCTTGCCGGGTTGGTCGGCGCCGGTGATCCAGCTGGTGCCGTCCACCACCCGCGGGTCGACGAGATAGCGAACTCCGTTGTCGCGCAGTGCTTTCGGGCCGATATACCCCTTGACCAGGAATGGGTACTTGGCGAAATCGCCGTCGTCGAGCATTTTGTACTCGGCCGGCTCCAGGGCGGCGGCCAGCCGCTTCTCGTCGACTTCGCGATCGCCCGGGACCCCGATGCCCAACAACTCCCGCTCGCCGCCGGGGTGGTGAACTTCGAGCATCACGTTTTTCAGGGTGTCGGCGGCGGTGATCGCGCGGCCCAGGTCGGCGCCGTTGGCCCAGTCCACCAGGGTCGCGATCGTCGGGGTGTCGCCGGTGTCGTGGACGACCGCCTCCGGCAGCCCGTCGATGGGCCGGCTCTCCGGGCGCGCGGTGATGACCGCCTCGACGTTGGCCGCATACCCGGACTCCAGGCAGCGCACGAAAGTGTCCTCGCCGACCGGGCTTTCGGCCAAAAACTCCTCCGAGGCGCTGCCGCCCATGGCGCCGGACACCGCCGACACGATGACATAACGCACCTGCAGTCGGTCGAACATGCGCTGATACGCCTCGCGGTGGGCGTGGTAGGCGGCCTTGAGTCCGGCGTCGTCGATGTCGAAGGAGTAGGAGTCCTTCATCACGAACTCCCGAACGCGCAAAATGCCGGCCCGCGGCCGCGCCTCGTCGCGGTACTTGTTCTGGATTTGATAGAGCACCAACGGAAAGTCCTTGTAGGAGCTGTACTCCCCCTTCACCGTCAGCGTGAACAGCTCTTCATGGGTCGGTGCCAGCAGATAGTCGTTTCCGCGACGATCCTTGATGCGAAAAATGCTGTCGCCGTACTCCGTCCACCGGTTGGTGGTCTCGTACGGGCCGCGCGGCAAGAGCGCGGGGAACAGGATCTCCTGCCCGCCAATCGCATTCATCTCCTCGCGGACAACCCGTTCGATCTTGCGCAGCACCCGCAGCCCGAGCGGCAGCCAGCTGTACAGGCCGGGCGCGATCGGCCGGATGTAGCCGGCCCGGATCAGCAGCTTGTGGCTGGGGACCTCCGCGTCGGCGGGATCGTCGCGCAGCGTGCGCAGGAACAACTCGGACATCCGGGTGATCACAGCGCGCAAGCCTAGATGAGTAATTCCTAACCGCGGCGGCGGGTGAGTTGCGGCGGGTTGTTGATGCGTACCGCTGTTGGTTGTCTGTGCGGCGTGGCGGCTTGTGACTGATGTGGTTGGAGGGCATCGATGGACGTTTGTGACGACGAACCTCGATGCCCTCCTGACCGAACTGTATGTGACGATCGATGATCATGTCATCGGACCGGACCGACGGCGAGTCGGTCGACCGAAGAGACTCACCGATGCCGAGCTGGTGTGCCTGGCCGTGGCGCAGGTACTGCTCGGTGCTCGCAGCGAACACCATTGGCTGCGTATGTGTTTGGGCCGGCTGCGCCATCTGTTTCCGTATTTGCCCAAGCAGCCGGGCTACCACAAACGGATCAAGGCCGCCGCTCCGTTGATCTGCAAAGCCATGCTGTATCTGGCCGCCCAGTGCCCCTCGTGGGCCGACGACCTGCGACTGGTCGACGGCACGCCGATCCCGTGCGGGGCCTCGCGGGAGACGGTGCGCCGCT
>NZ_LQPE01000025.1 GCF_002101735.1 Mycobacterium kyorinense
GTGGGCGGGTTGGGTGCGCTCATCAGGCCACCTTGCGTGCCGCCTCGGCGGCGGCCGACACCGATCGAAGGCGGCGCAGATAGCGCGTGTCGGCGCGGTTCTTGTCCAGCAACGCCGGAAAGTCACCCACTGAAAACTCGGCGTCGTAGGCCGGTTCACCACATACCCGGGCGCCCAGCCGCAGGTAGCCGCGCATCAGTGGCGGGATCAACGGCCGCGCCGGCGGGGGGATCTCGTCGAGCGGGCGTCCGTCGATGACGACGGGCCGATAGGGATGTACCCGGTACTCGGGCTGGGCGGCGTGGCGGTGCAGGACGAAGTCGCGCACCCCGCGGATCTGACTGCCCGGCTCTTGACCGCCCCCGTGGACCGGAACCGAGACACAGCCGGTGACGAAGTCGTAGCCGCATCGGTCGAGGTAGGCCAGGATGCCGGCCCACATCAGCAGCACCACCGCGCCGTTGCGGTGATCCTTGTGAACCACCGCGCGTCCCATCTCGACCAGCGACGGCCGCAGCGGATCGAGTGCTGCGATGTCGAATTCGGTTGCGGCGTAAAGGCCGCCGGCCGCGGCGGCGCCGGCCGGCGAGAGCATCCGGTAGCAGCCCACCAGCGCGCCTGAGTTGTCGTCGCGGACAAGCAGATGGTCGCAATGCTCGTCGAACCGGTCGGCGTCGAGGCCTGCGGTTCGGGTAAGCGCGAAGCCCGGCTCGCTGCTGAACACCTCGTAGCGCAGCCGCTGTGCGGCCTCGATCAGGGTGGGCTCGGCGGACAGCAGTAGCGAGTACCTCGGCTCGCCGGCCGAGTGGATCACCGATTTGTCAGCGGGTATGAGGACCGACTCAATGCTCATGCCACTACCGTCGCGGTGCCGTTCAGCTAACCGGCATCGGCGCCGTAACGTGTTCGTGCACGGTAGATGACGATGTTGCAGCGAACGCCGACCAGACGCAAAAGCCCCCCGCACGCTCGGCGTGTCGGGAGCTTTCGCGTCTGGTGGCGAGCTCAGCCCTTCCGGGCTTTGACCGCTTCGGTCAGCTGCGGGGCGACCTTGAACAGGTCGCCCACCACGCCGTAGTCGGCGATCTCGAAGATCGGTGCCTCTTCGTCCTTGTTGACCGCGATGATCGTCTTGGACGTCTGCATGCCGGCGCGGTGCTGGATCGCCCCGGAGATGCCCAGCGCGATGTAGAGTTGCGGCGACACCGTCTTACCGGTCTGACCGACCTGGAACTGACCCGGGTAGTAGCCGGAGTCCACGGCGGCGCGCGACGCACCGACCGCGCCACCCAGCGAGTCGGCCAATTCCTCGACCACGCTGAAGTTCTCGGCGCTGCCCACGCCGCGTCCACCGGAGACCACGATGCTGGCCTCGGTGAGCTCCGGGCGATCGCCTGCGACCGCGGGCTGCCGAGAGGTGACCTTGGCGGCGTTCTCGGCGGGAGCGGGCACCTCGATGGTGACCTGCTCGCCGGCGCCGTCGGCCGGTTCGGCGTCGATGGCGCCGGCCCGCACGGTGATCACCGGGGTGTCGCCGTTGGCCTGCGCCTCCACGGTGAACGCGCCACCGAAGATGGAATGGACGCCCACTGCACCTTCTCGGACGTCGACGACGTCGACCAGCAGCCCGGAGCCGATCCGCGCGGCCAGCCGGCCGGCGATCTCCTTGCCGTCGGCGCTGGCGGCCAGCAACACCGCCGCCGGCGACGACGATTCGGCCAGCGAGGCCAGCACGTCGACCTGCGGGGTAATCAGATAGTTGTCGACGACGTCGGATTCGGCGACGTAGATCTTGGCGGCGCCGGCCGACTTGAGCCCGTCGACCAGCGGCGCGGCCGTCCCGGGTGTGCCGACCACGACAGCGGCGGGCTCACCCAGCCGGCGGGCCGCGGTGAGCAGTTCTGCGGTGACTTTCTTCAGCGCGCCTTCGGCGTGCTCGACGAGCACGAGTACTTCAGCCATGAGTGTGTTCCGTGTCTTTCAGGTTTGTCGTTGACGGGCTCTAGATGATCTTCTGCGCAACCAGGTATTCGGCGATCTTGGTGCCGCCGTCGCCCTCGTCCGTGACCTTTTCACCGGCGGTCTTGGGCGGCTTGGGGGTCGCCGAGAGCACCGTCGATCCGGCGTTGGCCAGCCCGACCTCGTCGGGTTCGACGCCGATCTCCGCCAGAGTCAGGACGGTGACTTCCTTCTTCTTAGCGGCCATGATGCCCTTGAACGACGGGAAGCGCGGCTCGTTGATCTTCTCGTTGACGCTGACCACGGCCGGCAGCGAAGCCTCCAGCGTGAACACGCCCTCGTCGGTCTCCCGCTCGCCGGTGATCTTGCCGCCCTCGACCGTGAGCTTGCGCAGGTGGGTGAGCTGCGGCAGCCCCAGGTATTCGGCGATGATGGCCGGTACGGCGCCGCCGGTGCCGTCGGTGGACTCGTTACCGGCGATCACCAGCTCGGTGCCCTCGATGGTGCCCAGCGCACGCGCCAGCGCCCACCCGGTCTGGATGACGTCCGAGCCGTGCAGGCCGTCGTCCTTGAGATGCACGGCCTTATCGGCGCCCATGGACAGCGCCTTGCGGATCGCCTCGGTGGCGCGCTCCGGGCCCGCGGTCAGCACGGTCACCGATCCCTCGACGCCGTCGGCGGCCTCTTTCTCCCGGATCAGCAGCGCTTCTTCGACAGCGCGCTCGTTGATCTCGTCCAGCACGGCGTCGGCGGCCTCACGGTCCAGCGTCCAGTCGCCCTCGGTGAGCTTTCGCTCTGACCACGTGTCTGGGACCTGCTTGATCAGGACCACGATGTTCGTCATGAGTGTGCTTCGTCCTCCTCGAAGGAGTCCTGCAGCCAGCGGCAACAGGAGCTCGGTCACGTGCTACTCGACCGCAAACACATGTTACTAGCGGGTAACTTTGTGCGGTTCGCTCTCACACCATAGCGGGTCGTGGTAGGCCGATTGCCCGCCCGTCTGCGGTTGACGGTTCGCGGTGACGACGCTGGGACTAGCCTGCCTATCCAATGAACGCATTCGTCCCCGACTCCCCCGATCCCGGTTTGACGCTGACCGGCGAGCGCACGATCCCGGGTCTCGACGTGGAGAACTACTGGTTTCGCCGCCACGAGGTGGTCTACGAGCGGCTGGCGCCGCACTGCGCGGGCCGCGACGTGCTGGAAGCCGGCTGCGGCGAGGGCTACGGCGCCGATCTGATCGCCGGGGTGGCCCGCCGGGTGATCGCACTGGACTACGACGAGGCCACGGTGGCCCACGTCCACGCCCGCTACCCCCGGGTGGAGGTGAGGCACGGCAACCTCAGCCGGCTGCCACTGCCCGACGCTTCGGTGGACGTCGTGGTCAATTTCCAGGTCATCGAGCATCTCTGGGACCAGGCGCAGTTCGTCGCCGAATGTGCCCGGGTGCTGCGCCCGTCCGGGCTGCTGATGGTGTCCACCCCCAATCGGATTACGTTCTCGCCGGGCCGCGATACCCCGATCAACCCCTTCCACACCCGCGAGCTGAACGCCGACGAGCTGACCGAGCTTCTGGTCGACGCCGGATTCGGCTCGGTATCGCTGAGCGGGGTTTTTCATGGACCCCGGTTGGCCGAGATGGACGCCCGGCACGACGGCTCGATCATCGCCGCCCAGGTAGCGCGGGCGGTGGCCGACGCGCCCTGGCCGGCCGACCTGCTGGCCGACGTCACCGCGGTCACCACGGCCGACTTCGAACTGGTCGACGCCGCCGACCGCGGCATCGATGACAGCCTCGATCTTGTCGCAATTGCGGTGCGCCCGTGACGAATCGGACACCGGGCATGTTCACGCTGGTGCTGCACACCCACCTGCCGTGGCTGGCCCACCACGGCCGCTGGCCGGTCGGGGAGGAATGGCTCTACCAGTCGTGGTCAGCCGCCTACCTGCCGCTGCTGCGGGTGCTGCACACCCTGGCCGCCGAGGACCGGCGCGGCGTGCTCACGCTGGGCATGACGCCGGTGGTGACCGCTCAGCTCGACGACCCGTACTGCCTGGACGGCATGTACCACTGGCTGGCCAACTGGCAACTGCGCGCCACCGAGGCCACGACGCTGCCGGAGCCGTTGCGCGCGTTCGGAATTCGCGAGAATGTCGAGGCGCACAGGGCCCTTGAAGACTTCGCCACGCTGTGGCACCACGGCGGCAGCCCGCTGCTGCGCGGCCTGATCGACGCCGGCACGGTGGAACTGCTCGGCGGCCCGCTGGCCCACCCGTTCCAGCCGCTGCTGCATCCACGATTGCGCGAATTCGCGCTGCGCGAAGGCTTGGCCGACGCCCGGCAGCGGGTCGCGCACACCCCGACCGGGATCTGGGCACCCGAATGCGCCTACGCCCCGGGCATGGAAAACGACTACGCCGCAGCGGGAGTCGGTCATTTCATGGTCGACGGCCCGTCGTTGCACGGCGATACCGCGCTGGGCCGGCCGGTCGGCGCGACGGACGTGGTGGCGTTCGGCCGCGACCTGCAGGTCAGCTACCGGGTGTGGTCGCCCAAGTCCGGCTACCCCGGCCATGCCGCCTACCGCGACTTCCACACCTACGACCATCGCACCGGCCTGAAGCCGGCCAGGGTCACCGGCCGCAACGTGCCGTCGGACGCCAAGGCGCCCTACGACCCCGAGCGGGCCGATCGCGCCGTCGACGGCCACGTCGCCGATTTCGTCGACGTGGTCCGCGCGCGGCTGACGAGCGAGTCCGAGCGGATCGGCCGGCCGGCGCATGTGGTGGCCGCCTTCGACACCGAATTGTTCGGCCACTGGTGGTACGAGGGGCCGATATGGCTGCAGCGGGTGCTGCGCGCGCTGCCGGAGGCCGGGGTGCGGGTCGGCACTCTAAGCGACGCGATCGCCGACGGTTTCGTCGGCGCCCCGGTCGAATTACCGCCCAGCTCTTGGGGTTCCGGCAAGGACTGGCAGGTGTGGGCCGGCGAGAAGGTGGCCGACCTGGTGCAGCTCAACACCGAAGTGGTGGACACCGCGCTCTCCACCGTCGACAAAGCGCTGACCCAGACCGCGTCGCTGGACGGCCCGATCCCGCGCGACCACGTCGCCGACCAGATCCTGCGCGAGACGCTGCTGACGGTGTCCAGCGACTGGCCGTTCATGGTCAGCAAGGACTCCGCGGCGGACTATGCCCGCTACCGGGCGCACCTGCACGCGCATGCCACCCGCGAGATCGCCGATGCGCTGGCGTCGGGCCGCCGCGAGGTGGCGCAGCGGCTGGCCGACGGCTGGAATCGCGCCGACGGGCTGTTCGGCGCCCTGGACGCGCGGAGGCTGCCATGACTTTCTGCCGCGAGCGTGCGTGTCCCCGGCCCGACACGCCGTTTCCCGCCCGGTTTTGTGCACGCTCGCGGCGGAGGTGGGCCTGCGCATGAAGATCCTGATGGTGTCGTGGGAGTACCCGCCGGTAGTGATCGGCGGGCTCGGCCGCCACGTTCATCACCTGGCCACCGCGCTGGTCGAGGCCGGCCACGAGGTCGTCGTGCTGTCCCGTCGCCCGACAGGGACCGACCCGAGCACGCACCCGTCGTCGGACGAGATCAGCGAGGGCGTTCGGGTGGTCGCCGCTGCACAGGACCCGCACGAGTTCACTTTTGCCGACGACATGATGGCCTGGACCCTGGCGATGGGCCACGCCATGACCCGGGCCGGGCTGGCACTGGACTTCACCCCCGATGTGGTGCACGCACACGATTGGCTGGTGGCGCATCCGGCGATTACGTTAGCCGAATACTTCGACGTGCCAATGGTTTCCACGATTCATGCCACCGAAGCCGGTCGGCACTCCGGTTGGGTGTCCGGCCCGATCAGCAGGCAGGTACACGCCGTCGAATCCTGGCTGGTGCGCGAATCCGATTCGCTCATCACATGTTCGGCGTCGATGCGTGACGAGATCACCGAGCTGTTCGGGCCCGGGCTGGCCGAGATCACCGTGATCCGCAACGGAATCGACGCGGCCCGTTGGCCATTCGCGCCGCGGCGCACCCGGACCGGCCCGGCAGAACTGCTATATGTCGGCCGGCTCGAATACGAGAAGGGTGTGCACGACGTGATCGCCGCGCTGCCCCGCATCCGGCGCACCCATCCGGGCACCACGCTGAGCATCGCAGGGGAGGGCACCCAGCAGGACTGGCTCGTCGAGCAGGCCCGTGCGCACCGGGTGCTCAGGGCGACAAGGTTTTTGGGGCGGCTCGACCACGAGGAGCTGCTGGCGGCGCTGCACCGCGTTGACGCCGCGGTGCTGCCCAGCCACTACGAGCCGTTCGGGCTCGCCGCGCTGGAAGCCGCCGCGGCCGGCACGCCGCTGGTGACGACGAACATCGGCGGCCTGGGCGAGGCGGTCATCGACGGGCAGACCGGAATGTCGTGCCCGCCGCGCGACGTGGCCCGGCTGGCCGGCGCGATCCGCGCCGTGCTCGACGACCCCGCCGCCGCACAACGCCGCGCATACGCCGCGCGCGAGCGGCTCACCTCCGACTTCGACTGGCACACCGTGGCGGGGGAAACCGCGCAGGTGTACCTGGCGGCCAAGCGTCGCGAACGCCAGCCGTTGCCGCGGTTGCCGATCGTCGAGCACGCGCTGCCGGACCGCTAAGCCCCGGCGGTAACGTCGAGCGATGGGTTTGGTGTATTCAAGCGTGGTCGACGCGCCGCGCGACGAGGTGTTCGCCTGGCATGGCCGCCCCGGTGCAATCCTGCGACTTTCCCCGCCATGGCAACCCATGCGGGTGGTCGCCGAGGCCGAGTCGCTGGCGGACGGCCGCGCCGAACTCGCGCTCCCGGCAGGGCTGCGCTGGGTCGCCCAACACCAGCCGGAGTCCTATGATCCACCGCGGCGCTTCGTCGACGAAATCGCCGGCGGCGGGCTGGCCTCGCTACCGGCCCGCGCCGTCGTGCGCTGGCGGCACACCCACGACTTCGAGGAAGCCGGCGCCGGCCGGACCAGAGTCGTCGACCGCGTCGATACCCCGGTGCCCGCCGCGGCGCTGCGGCCTATGTTCGCCTACCGGCACCGCCAATTGGCCGACGACCTCGCCGCCCACCGACGTGCGGCCCAGCACGGCTTGACTGCGACCACGGTTGCGGTGACCGGGTCCTCTGGACTGGTCGGCTCGGCGCTGACCGCTTTCCTCACCACCGGCGGCCACCGCGTGATCCGGCTGGTCCGCCACCCTGCAACCAAACCCGACGAGCGGCAATGGAATCCAGAAGATCCCAACCCCGAGATGCTCGCCGGCGTCGACGCGGTCATCCACCTGGCCGGGGCCTCGATCGCCGGGCGGTTCACCGATGCCCACCGACGCGCCATTCGCGACAGCCGAATCAGCCCCACCACGCGGCTGGCCGAACTCATCGCGGCCCGCGGTCCGCGGACGCTGGTCTGCGCCTCGGCGATCGGGTACTACGGCTACGACCGCGGCGACGACGTGCTGACCGAGGACAGCGACCGCGGTGACGGGTTTCTCGCCGACGTCGTCGCGAATTGGGAAGACGCCTGCACGCCGGCACGACAAGCGGGCGTCCGAGTGGTGCACGTGCGCACCGGGATCGTGCAGTCCCCTCGCGGCGGCACACTGCGTCTGCTGCGCCCGCTGTTCAGTGCCGGGCTTGGCGGGCGGGTGGGCGACGGTCGGCAGTGGCTGTCCTGGATCGGCATCGACGATCTCGTCGACATTTATCACCGCGGCCTGTGGGACACCGCGTTGTCCGGGCCTGTCAATGCCGTCGCCCCCGAACCTGCCCGCAATGCCGACTACAGCTGTACGCTCGGTCACGTCCTGCACCGGCCGGCGGTGCTGCCCGTACCGCCATTTGGCCCACGGTTATTGCTCGGCGATCAGGGCGCCCGAGAACTTGCCCTTGCGAGCCAACGCGTGAGCGCTGCTCGCCTGCAACAGGCAGGTCACGTGTTCCGTCATCCCGATCTTCAAGGCGCTCTGCGACACCTGTTGGGCCGCAACGGCGCCTAGGACGCCGCTGATGTAATGGGCTCTGGTGGGTCGGCGTCGATTGCGTGCGGATTCTGGCCCCTGAGGGCGTCTGAAATTTGGCCTTTTGGATGGAGTCGGCGGTGGGTCAGGCGATTTCC
>NZ_LQPE01000026.1 GCF_002101735.1 Mycobacterium kyorinense
GCGGCCCGCTGGGGGGTCGGCAAGCGTCGCCTGGAACGCCCCACCGACTACGCCGCCATCCTGGCCACCTACTGGTATGTCGAGGGCAAAAACGCCGTCGCCAACAACCGCCTCGACGAAGCCGCCTACGCCGCATACCAACTCGCCATGATCAACCCGTAAACCCGCTGGGCTGCAACTGATCTCACGATAATACGTAGTTGTCTCGTCGTCACAACGTTTGCAGGGAACCGGGCGGACGGACGTATTGTCGCCCGTTGAGGCACAAGGCCCACCAGTCCCTGGGCCGGCGCGACAAGGCTGAGCGCGTTCTGCATTGGCTCACGGAACAACCGCGCTGACGACGAGGCGATTGAGCTGAGCCGGCGACTTCACGAGCGTGGACGAGACTGGCGGTGGGCCCGCAACTCCCATGGCCACGATGTCGTCGAAATCTTCGACATGGCAACCGGTAAGGCCATCCCCGACGATTCAAGTGGCTCCGAGCGCAGCAGCGACTCATGACCATCGGGGAGTCTTACGCCGGATCGGCGCTGCATCTATCCAGCGCAACAACTCGAATAGCAGGTTCGCGAAGCGTTTAGCGCCAAAGCAGAACACCTGTGCGACAACAAGATAAACCGGGGGGATAACAAGTGGACGACACAATTCAAGTCAGCGTGGCACACGTCAGCGAGGACTACGCACGCCGTGACATCGCCAGCGTTTACGACGGCGGGGGCCGTGAGATCGAGCCTGCCACGGCAGTCACTATCGCGTCCTGGTGGCAGTCTCCAGGTGGCATCGGCAAGGCATTAGCAGCGTTCGCGAGCGGTAGCCCGGTGTCACGCCAAGAACTGCTCGACGACATCGCAGCCACCCGCACCGAACACGGCTACCACACGCTTGCCATGCTGCCGCGCGACCGACACGCGCTTGACTGTCTGTCGACATTCGTCCTGGGCCACTGCTGAGTCCGGCGGTGACCGGGAAGTCCTGCGGAAACGCCCCAGGTTTGCTTCAAAACCGGCCGCCCATGCGCGTCGCGGCCGCAGAAGTGTCGGTGGGTGTGCCGACAATGAATGAAAGCGTGGACAGAAGGGGGACCACGCCTACACAGCTGGGGGGCGCGATGTCGGCGTTGGTGTTCCTCGACACCGAAACCGACGGACAACATCAGTCCTGCCGGCCATGGGAGATCGCGTTGATTCGCCGTGACCAGGCTGGTGAGCACGAGCTCACCATCTTTGTTGACGTCGCAGACCTCGACCAGGCATACAGCGATCCCGCAGCCTTGCAAATCTCCGGATTCCACACGCGACACCCACAATTCGGAGCGCCGCTGCACGCCGGCCAACAGGTCTTGGCGGAGGCCGCGGCGGCACGCGCCGTGTGTGATTGGACTGCCGGTGCAAGCGCCTTCGGGATAAATCCCGGCCTCGACCATGCCTGCCTGGTGGCGATGCTTAGCCGCCACGGACTGGTTCCCCAATGGTTCTACGAACCGCAGGATGTTGCGGCGCTCGCCAAGGAACACCTGCTGACCCGAGGAGTGATGCCGGCCCACGATATCGAGCTGCTCTCGCAGCAATGCGGTGTCGTAGTCCCGGGGCCGCAGCGTCACACGGCCCTCGGTGACGCCAGGTGGGCCTGCCGATGGTTCGACCAGCTGGCTTACGAGGCGCAGGTGGTCAACCGATGACGCGAAAACACCAAGTCCACCAATCATACGAGTAATCAAGGAGATCGGATGTCGACAACACCTGCCGCTACATCGGCCGCGGACCTCGTCTCCGAACTGCGCGAACGGGGTTACCGCGCCGAGCTGTTCCCGGCGGACCCACCTCACACGAAGGTGGATGCGGTAAACGTCTGGTTCCACCCGCGCGACCGGTACCCGAGCGACACCGCATGGGCGCCCTATGAGAAGGACGGGTGGGTTTGGGGGCGCAACTTTGAGTACCACGCGTCTGCGGATGCATCCGTCACAGTCCTGGCCGATCGGGTGTTGGCGACACTCACGCCGCGCGGCTGAGTTCACCAACGGGTCGAAAAGTTAACCAGTGCAAGGGAGAAACCGATGAGCCAGGCCTGCGGCGGCGCGGTTCTCGATCGCGCCAAGGTTCTACATCGATCGAGTGGGGAAATTGGCTCGGCGCAATGGCGTGGATGCGCAGCGGCGGTGTGTCGGGAAAACGGGGTGGACGAGCTGCATGTCGAACAACTCGTTGACGTGATGCGGCATGCCCACATCCAGGCGTTGCGGCAGGCGTGGAGCGATGCTGAGGCGGCCGGGCGCACCCGGGGCCGCGGATTATCGATGAGGGTTGTGCTGCTCGGTGGTGAGAAAGGGCCGTGGGAGATCGCGGCCGAGGCCGCGCAGGCGGCAGCCCTCCACTACCTCCGACAGCTGCGAAGCACATGAAGGTATGGAGATCCAACTGATGCGTGCCTCAGAGGCCAGCCCACGGTTCTGGAACGTCGACGACGGCAAAGGCAGGCGATGGACCGTCCGCTCAACCGGGTTCGGCGGCCATGTCATTCTCAACAGCCGCGGCCAGGTTGTCAGCACGAGCGGCGCAACCGGTCGCCGCATTCTCGCCGCGGTCCGCCAGATCACAGTCCGGTGAACCTAAGGAGTGGAGCGATTGTGAGCGTATTGCCGCTAACCCAGCTGGGGCGCGACGGCGCTTCTCCGCGCGATACGAGCAGACAGCGCCTCGGTGGCACGACGAAAGCCGCCTCATGAAGCTAAGGCACATTTCGCTGGCGGCGGCTGTCGCCTCAGCAGCCGTCGTTGGTTGGACGACGCTTGGCGGTGGCGAGCACCAGGCTCGCAGTACCGACCATCCGGCACCAGCCGCCAGCGGCAGCGGCGTCAGAGAGTTGCTTGCGAAGGTCACCATCGTCGAAGAACTGACCCAAGTGCCGGGCTATGAGCGAGGGTGCGGGATAGATAGGACGACGAAGCACAAAGAAGCGTGCGTGTTCGGGCCGGCCTGGAACGATCCCACCGATCACTCCGGCTGTGATACCCGCTCGCGAGTGTTGCGTGCGCAATTGCAGGACGCCGCGTTCAAACCCGGCACCAACGGGTGCAAACCAGTTAGCGGGTGGCTCATCGACCCCTACACCGGGCAACGAATCACAGTGCAGCAGACCAACATTGACCACATCTATCCATTAGCGCGAGCATGGAGTGCTGGGGCGTGGAATTGGGATCTGCGCCAGCGCCAGATCTTCGCGAACGATCCCAGCAACCTGGTTGCCGTTTCAGCGGCCGCTAACAAGCAAAAAGGCGACTTAGGTCTCGACCACTGGCTGCCCAGCAACCAAGGTGACCGCTGCAACTATGTGCGCCAGTACCTTTCGACTGCCGTGAAGTACCGCTTAGAGATTACTGTAGGCGATCGAGCCGCGGCCCTGAATGCGTGCACAGGAGGCGGCACGTGATAACACGCCAGCACGCCGTGGACGGATCACATTATGCCCGTGAGTGGTTGGCCGCAGCGGTGAATCTGACCGTCTTCAGCACGCCAGACAGATTGGAGGCCCCGAATGTCGCCTGACTCGTCGAACCACAGGCAGCCAAACCATGCCCATGCCTACTGGCAGTTACCCAGTCGCAGCCTCACCGGCGGATGCCTTGTCGTGATCGGACTGGGAATGCTGATGTACCTATGGGGGCGCCTCGGCCACCCCGCGGTTTGGGAACCGCTGTCGCTGCTGTGGCCGGTCGGCATCGCCGCGTTCGCGGTCGGGCTCGGCTTCGTCATCCAGAAACCCCCGCCGCCACACCAGCTTCCGCCTACACCCGGGGCGGGTGAGCCGCCGATACCGGTGGTGGTAGCCGAGCCGCCGCCGTCATACGGCAATGCCGATCTCGACCGCGTGAAACAAGTGGTGATGTCAAGCAATCTGCCGCTAGAACTGCTGCCCGACGAAAGCGACATCGACGCCAAAGGCGTTCTTCAAGCCTACAAGCTCATCGCCACCCGGCCGGGATACTTCGGGGACAAACGCGCATCGACGATCGTCATCACCAAACTGGAAACCGCCGTCGACGGGGACTGGGAAGTCGACGTCGACCCCAAACGCGACATCGTCTCGGCGGCCCGGAAAACCCCGTTCCCACAATTCATTCCCCCGCCAGAACCCACGTGGATCGCCACCAGCGCAGCCGACGCAACCGCCCACTACCGCCACTTCAAATTCCGTCTTGGCGTCAACGAACGCAACGAACCGCTGGAATACTCGCCGATCGACTTTCCCCACATGCTTGTCATCGGCGGCACTGGCGCCGGCAAAAGCGTCTTCGTGCGAACCTTCCTCGAGCCATTCCGCGCCGCGGGCTGGCCCCTGTTCATCTCAGACGGCAAGAAAAGCGACTACGCCAGCCTAGGCATGGTCGCGCAGGTTGTGATGATCTCCTCCGACACCGCCGAACACGTCCGGCTGCTGCACGCGGTCGCCGAGGAGATCCACCGGCGCGCCGACATCGCCCAGCAACGCAAGATCCAACACGACCCAGACCCGTTCGCATTCGCACCTTGGCTGGTGATCCTCGACGAATTCGCCTCCGTGCGCGCCGATGTCGAAGGCCTCTACAGCGCATTCGAGGACAAGGACAGTGGCTACCTTGCCGACTTTCTCTACGTGGCCCGCAAAGGCCGCGAGTTCCGCGTGCACATGGTGCTGCTGACTCAGGATCTCTACGACAAAACCATTCCCGGCGACGCCCGCGGCAACTTCAAACTGATCGTCTCATTGGGGGCCCCCGAAGAGATGACGCTGAAAAAAGCGTTCCCCCGCGAGCTGCAGGACAAAGCGCGTCGGTTGGGGCAGCGGATCACCGCGCACGGCCGCGGTCTCGTCGCCGACCCCGAAGCGGCCACAGTTGTCGAGTTCCAGGGCTACTTCGGCTACACACCCGGCAAAGACATCGAGGGCCCCGACGCACCGGAGGTATTGCGGCCTGCCTGGCGGTCCTACCGCGACAACGTTTCCAACCGGATCCCCCGCCTGTACAGCCGGCAATGGTTCGCCATCGAAAAACCAGAAGATCTCGACGAACCCATCAGCGTCCTCAACTCGCTGCCGATGGTCAACCTCGACAACCCCGACGGCACTCCTAACCCGGCGATGCTCCAGTACGACAAGAAACACCCCAGCTACAACGGACTCGGGCGGTCGGCCGACCATCGCGGGGCATTGCTCGAACTCAACCCGCCCACCGCCCAAAACCCGCTTGCAACAACGGATATGGCAGGCGGCGAACAAGTACCAAATTCTGACGACTAAGGGGGAACAACACTGATGGATGTCTATGTCATCGAAGGACGCGAACTTGAACAAGTCTTGCAGGCACTGACATGCGACCCAGACCGCAAGCCCTACAAGTTGTCGATCTTCGTTCAAGACGGAGTCGCGTTCAAAGTCAACGAATCCGTGTGGTCACCACCGTTCGGGCACAAACAGCAATGACCATCCCATGCCCTCCGCTGAGGCGAGTTGCCCACCGCAACGATCCGCGGTGGATGCCGGAAGGCCCTAAGAGATGACCCGTAATCGTGGCCGGCGGTTCGACGGTGATTCGAACGCTGCGCCTGTCGGGTCATACTGGTCGC
>NZ_LQPE01000027.1 GCF_002101735.1 Mycobacterium kyorinense
AACCACCACGAAGCGGCCCTGTCACGCTGACACACCGCAACGCAGCACCATCACCCTGACACTGAGCGCAAACCCGGCCATCCGCTCGGCGTGTCGCCCGGGGACGCGCACGCTCGCGCCAAAGGCCAAAGGTGCGGGGGCTACAGCCGTTCGATGATCGTGACGTTGGCCGTGCCGCCGCCCTCGCACATCGTCTGCAGCCCGTAGCGGCCACCGGTCCGCTCCAGCTCGTTGAGCATGGTGGCGAACAGCTTGGCCCCAGTGGCGCCCAACGGGTGGCCGAGGGCAATCGCGCCGCCGTTGGGGTTCACCTTCTCGGGGTCGGCCTTGATCTCCTTGAGCCAGGCCATCACCACCGGCGCAAACGCTTCGTTGATCTCGACGACGTCGATGTCGTCGATGGACAGCCCGGTCTTCTCCAGCGCATAGCGGGTGGCGGGGATCGGCCCGGTCAGCATGAACACCGGGTCGGCGCCGCGGGCGCTGATGTGGTGGATCCGGGCGCGCGGCGTGAGCTTGTGGTTCTTGACCGCCTGCTCGGACGCCAGTAGCACCGCGCTCGCGCCGTCGGAAATCTGGCTGGCGACCGCCGCGGTCAGCCGGCCGCCTTCCGACAGGGTTTTCAGCGCGGCCATCTTCTCCAGCGAAGTCTCGCGCGGGCCCTCGTCGATCCGGAACCCGTCCACGTCGACGATCTCGTTGTCGAAATGCCCGCCCCGAATTGCGGCCAGCGCTCGCTGGTGGCTGGTCAGCGCGAACTGCTCCATATCCTCGCGCGAGATGTTCCAGCGCTCGGCGATCAGCTCCGCGCCGCGGAACTGCGAAATCTCCTGATCGCCATAGCGGTGCAGCCAGTTCTTCGACTCGTTCGTCGGTGAGGTGAAGCCGAACTCCTTGCCCACCACCATCGCCGACGCGATCGGGATCTGGCTCATGTTCTGCATGCCGCCGGCCAGGATCACGTCGGCAGTCCCCGACATAATGGCTTGCGCGCCAAAGGAAATGGCTTGTTGACTGGAGCCGCACTGTCGGTCGACGGTGACGCCGGGGACCTCCTCCGGGTAGCCCGCGGCCAGCCACGCGTTGCGGCCGATGTTGCCGGCCTGCCCGCCGAGAGCGTCGACGCAACCGACGATCACGTCGTCGACGGCGGCGGGATCGACGTCGACACGGTCGAATAGGCCGTGAAACGCGTACACCCCCAAGTCAATCGGATGTACGCCGGCCAAGGATCCGTTGCGCTTTCCGACCGCGGTCCGCACGGCATCGATGACATACGCTTCGGTCATTATCAGACTCCTTCTTTGGTGATACCGCCAAGGACGATGGCGAGGTATTGCCGGCCCACCTGTTCGGCGGTGAGCGGTCCGCCGGGTTGATACCAGCGCACCGACACCCACGTGGTGTCGCGGATGAATCGGTAGACCAGGTCGACGTCGAGGTCCGGCCGGAAGTAGCCCTCTTCGATGCCCTGGTTGAGCACGTCGACCCACATCTTGCGCTGCTGTTTGTTCTTCTCCTCGATGTAGGAGAAGCGGGGCTGCGACGACAGCCGCTTGGCTTCGTCCTGGTAGATGACGACCTGCGCATGCCGGTGCTCGATCGCGTCGAACGACGCCATGAACAATCCCTTGAGCCGCTCCAGCGGATTCGGTTCGGTGTCAACGATTTCCTGGTAGCGGGCGAAGAGCCAGTCCAAAAAGCCACGCAGGACCTCGTCGACCATCTCCTCCTTGGAGGAAAAGTGGTGATACAGGCTGCCGGATAGGATTCCGGCGCCGTCGGCGATGTCGCGCACGGTCGTCGCGCGCAGCCCTCGTTCGGCCATCATCGTGGCCGCCAATTCGAGAAGTTCCTCGCGCCGGTTCATGGGTGCTGGCTCGAAACCGAAATCACTTCTCCAGTCAGGTAACTGGAGTAGTCACTGGCGAGGAAGGCGATGGTCGCGGCAACCTCCCACGGCTCGGCGGCCCGGCCGAATGCCTCTTGGGCCGACAATCTGTCGAGCAACTCCGACGATGACGTCTTGTCGAGAAATTTGTGCCGGGCGATGCTCGGCGACACCGCGTTGATCCGCACGCCGTAGTCGACGGCCTCGATCGCGCTGCACCGGGTCAACGCCATCACGCCGGCCTTGGCAGCGGCGTAGTGCGCCTGGGAATGCTGTGCGCGCCAACCTAAAACGCTGGCGTTGTTGACGATCACTCCGCCGTGGTCGGCCTCGCGGAAGTAGCGCAGCGCCGCCCGGGTGGCGCGGAAAACCGACGTCAGCGTGACGTCGAGTACGCGGTCCCATTCCTCGTCGGTCATGTCGGCGACCGGGGTCTGCCCACCGAGCCCGGCGTTGTTGACCAACACGTCGATGCGGCCCATCCGCGCGGTGGCCGAGGCGAGCAACGCGTCGACCTGCACACTGGAGGTGACGTCGCACAGCACGTGCTCGACCCGGCCGAGGCCCAGCTTCGACAGTTCGTCGGCGGTCTCGGTAAGCCGTCGTTCGTGATGGTCGGAGACGACGACGTCGGCGCCCTCGAGCAGGGCGCGCCGCGCGGTGGCCGATCCGATGCCGGTGCCCGCCGCCGCGGTGACGATCACAACCTTGCCGGTCAGAAGGCCGTGTCCGTCAATCTCTTTCGGCGCGACCGCTAGCGTCATCCTTTGACCTCTCGGGGTAGGCCGAGCACCCGCTCGGCGATGATGTTGCGCTGGATCTCGTTGGAGCCGCCGTAGATGGTGTCCGCGCGGGTGAACAGGTAGAGCCGCTGCCACTCGTCGAAGTCGCCACCGTCGAGCACCATGCCGGCTTTGCCCTGGACGTCCATCGCGATCTCGCCGAGCTCGCGATGCCAGTTGGCCCACAACAGCTTCGACACGTTATCCTGGCCGGGCTGCTCGACGTCCATGGTGGCCAAGGCGTAGGAGCGCATCGCCCTCAAACCCGCCCAGGATCGAGTCAGGCGTTCGCGGATCAGCGGATCGTCCGCGGCGCCAGTGTGTTTGGCAAGTTCCACGACGCCGCTCAGCTCGCGCGCGTAGACGATCTGCTGCCCCAGCGTCGACACCCCGCGCTCGAAGGTCAGTGTTCCCATCGCGACCCGCCAGCCGTCCCCCGGCGTGCCGACCACCAGGTCGGCGTCGGTGCGAGCGTCGTCGAAGAACACCTCGTTGAATTCCGAGTCGCCGGTCAGCTGGACGATGGGACGGATCTGCACACCCGGTTGGTCCAGCGGCACAAGCAGATACGACAGCCCGGCGTGGCGCTTGGAGCCCTTTTCGGTGCGCGCCACCACGAAGCACCACTGGGCCCAGTGCGCCAGCGAGGTCCACACCTTCTGGCCGTTGATCACCCACTGGTCGCCGTCGAGCACCGCGGTGGTGGAGACGTTGGCCAAGTCGCTGCCGGCCCCCGGCTCCGAATAGCCCTGACACCACAGCTCCGTGACGTCGAGGATGCGCGGCAGGAACCGCTGCTGTTGCTCGGGCGTGCCGAATTCGATCAGCGTCGGGCCGAGCAGTTCTTCGCCGAAGTGGTTGACCTTCGCGGGCGCGTTGGCGATCGCGTACTCCTCGTAGAACGCCACCCGGTGGGCGACCGACAGACCACGGCCGCCGTGCTCCACCGGCCAGCCCAAACACGTCAACCCCGCCGCGGCGAGGTGCTGGTTCCAGGCGCGCCGCTCTTCGAAGGCCTCGTGCTCACGACCGGGCCCGCCGAGGCCTTTGAGCGTGCCGAATTCGCCGGCCAGGTTCTCGGCCAGCCACTCGCGGACCTCAGCCCGGAACTCCTCGACGTCCTGCATCCCTGTAGGCTAACCTACCAAGCACTTGCTTGCTAAAGGAGTTGTCGATGCCGACCGATCCGCAGACCATTCCTGCGGTGCTGGACCGCATCGCGCGTGAGCTCCCGGACCACAATGCGCTGGTCACAACGGATCGCACGCTCACCTTCGGGGAGTTGCGCGACGAGGTGCGCCGCGCCGCCGCCGCCATGATCGAGCTCGGAGTTGAGCCGGGTGACCGGGTGGCGATCTGGTCACCCAATACCTGGCACTGGGTGGTCGCCTGCCTGGCGACGCACTACGCGGGCGCCACCATGGTCCCGCTGAACACCCGCTACACCCCGTCGGAGGCCACCGACATCCTGGCCCGCACCGGCGCTCCGCTGCTGGTCGCGATGGGCGAATTCCTCGGCGCCGACAAGGTCGCCGACCTCGACCGCGACGCGCTGCCCGCGTTGCGGCACATCGTGCGTGTGCCGATCGAGGCCGCCGACGGAAGCTGGGACGACTTCGTCGCTGCCGGCACCGATCTTGGCGCAGCCGACGCCCGCGCCGCCGCCGTCAGCCCCGACGACGTCTCCGACATCCTGTTCACGTCCGGCACCACCGGCCGCAGCAAAGGTGTGCTGTGCGCCCACCGGCAGTCGCTGGCGGGGTCGGCGGCATGGGCGGCCTGCGGCAAGATCACCGCCGACGACCGCTACCTGTGCATCAACCCGTTCTTCCACAACTTCGGCTACAAGGCCGGCATCCTGGCCTGCCTGCAGACCGGGGCCACGTTGATCCCGCAACTGACGTTCGACCCCGAGCAGGCGATGCGCGCGGTGGCCGAGCACCGGATCACCGTGCTGCCCGGCCCGCCGACCATCTACCAGACGCTGCTGGACCACCCGAAGCGCGGCGACTACGACCTGAGCTCGCTGCGGTTCGCGGTCACCGGCGCGGCCACCGTGCCGGTCGTGCTGATCGAGCGGATGCAGTCCGAGCTGGACATCGACATCGTGCTGACCGCCTACGGTCTCACCGAATCCAACGGCTTCGGCACCATGTGCCGCGCCGACGACGACGCCGTCACCGTCGCCACCACCTGCGGCCGCCCGATCGCCGATTTCGAGCTGCGCATCGGCGACCAGGGCGAGGTACTCCTGCGCGGCCCGAACGTCATGCTCGGCTACCTCGACGACCCGGAGGCGACGGCGGCTGCCATCGGCGCCGACGGCTGGCTGCATACCGGCGATGTCGGAAAGCTCGATGCCGCAGGCAATTTGCAGATCACCGACCGGCTCAAGGACATGTACATCTGCGGCGGCTTCAACGTATACCCGGCCGAGGTGGAGCAGGTGCTGGCCCGCCTCGACGGCGTGCTCGACGCCGCGGTGATCGGCGTGCCCGACGAGCGCCTCGGCGAGGTGGGCCGGGCCTTTGTGGTGACCCGTCCCGGATTCGACCTCGACGAGCGGGCGGTGATCGCCTACACCCGCGAGCATCTGGCGAATTTCAAGACCCCCCGTTCGGTGAGGTTTGTCGACACGCTGCCCCGCAACGCGGGCGGCAAGGTGGTCAAACCATTACTGCGAGAGATGCCTTAGATGGACCTTGATTTCGACGACGAAACGCGCGCCTTCCAAACCGAAGTGCGTGCATTCCTTGCGGCCCACCGTGATTCATTCCCGACCAAGTCGTACGACACCGCCGAGGGCTTCGAACAGCACCGGCGTTGGGACAAAGTGCTCTACGACGCCGGGCTGTCGGTGATCACCTGGCCGCAGAAGTACGGGGGTCGCGACGCGACGCTGCTGCAGTGGGTGGTCTTCGAAGAGGAGTACTTCCGCGCCGGCGCCCCCGGTCGGGCCAGCGCCAACGGCACGTCGATGCTGGCGCCGACGCTGTTCGCGCACGGCACCGAAGAGCAACTCGATCGGGTGCTGCCGAAGATGGCCAGCGGCGAGGAGATCTGGGCGCAGGCCTGGTCGGAGCCCGAGTCGGGCAGCGACCTGGCGTCGCTGCGGTCCACCGCCACGAAGACGGACGGCGGCTGGCTGCTCAACGGGCAGAAAATCTGGAGCTCGCGGGCGCCCTTCGGCGACAAGGCATTCGGGCTGTTCCGCTCCGACCCTTCCGCTGAGCGGCACCGCGGGCTTACCTATTTCATGTTCGACCTCAAGGCCGACGGGATCACCGTGCGGCCGATCGCCCAACTCGGCGGCGACACCGGTTTCGGCGAGATATTCCTCGACGACGTGTTCGTCCCCGACAACGACGTCATCGGCCAGGTCAACGACGGCTGGCGTGCGGCGATGAGCACGTCGAGCAACGAACGCGGCATGTCGCTGCGCAGCCCGGCCCGCTTCCTGGCTGCCGCAGAGCGGCTCGCGCAAGTATGGAAAGACAGCGGCCACAATGTTTTTGGAGCCTTCGGCGACCAGGTGGCCGATGCCTGGATCAAGGCGCAGGCCTACCGGCTGCACACCTTCGGCACCGTGACCCAGCTGGTCGGCGGCGGCGAACTCGGCGCGGAGTCGTCGGTGACCAAGGTGTTCTGGTCGGACCTGGACGTCGCGCTGCATCAGACCGCGCTGGACATTCGCGGCGCCGACGGAGAGCTGGCCGACTCGTGGACCGACGGGTTGTTGTTCGCGCTCGGCGGCCCGATCTACGCCGGCACCAACGAAATTCAGCGCAACATCATCGCCGAGCGGCTGCTGGGCCTGCCCCGGGAGAAGGCCAAATGAGATTCGACTTGGACGCACAACAGCGCGATTTCGCGGCCAGCATCGACGCGGCGCTGGCGGTGGCCGACGTGCCGGCGGCGGTGCGGGCCTGGGCCGCCGGCGACACCGCGCCCGGCCGCAAGGTGTGGGCGCAGCTGACCGACCTCGGGGTCACCGCGCTGATGGTGCCCGAGCGGTTCGACGGCATCGGCGCGCACCCCGTCGATCTGGTGGTCGCCGCCGAGCGGCTCGGACGTTGGTGCGTGCCGGGGCCGGTCACCGAATCCATTGCGGTGGCACCGATTCTGCTTGCCGACGACGAGCGGTGCGCAGCGCTGGCCGCGGGTGAACTGATCGTCTCCGTCGCGCTGCCGCCGCAGGTGCCGCGGGCCGTGGACGCCGATACTGCCGGGCTGGTGCTGCTGGCGAGCGACAGCCGGGTCAGCGAGGCACGCGTCGGTGACCAACACGAGTCCGTCGACCCCAGCCGTCGGCTGTTCGACGTCACCCCCGGCGGCGCGGCGTGGGACGCCGACGTGGCGCGGGCCTACGAATTCGGCGCGCTGGCCACCGCGGCCCAGCTGGTCGGCGCCGGCCAGGCCCTGCTCGACGCGGCCGTCGACTACGCCAAGCAGCGCGCCCAGTTCGGGCGGGTGATCGGCTCATACCAGGCGATCAAGCACAAGCTCGCCGACGTGCACATCGCGGTGGAGCTGGCCCGGCCGCTGGTCTACGGCGCGGCGCTGTCGCTGGCCACCGGTTCACCGGACACCGCCCGCGACGTGAGCGCCGCCAAGGCCGCCGCATCGGAGGCCGCGCTGCTGGCCGCCCGGTCGGCACTGCAAACGCACGGCGCCATCGGCTTCACCGCGGAAAACGACCTGTCGCTGTGGCTGCTGCGGGCTCAGGCGTTGCGGCCGGCATGGGGCGACCCGGCGGCTCATCGGCGGCGGGTATTGGAGGCGCTGTGAACGACGAACGGGAACTGCTGCGCGAAACCGTCGCGGCGCTGGTCACCAAGCACGCGTCGCCAGAGGCGGTGCGGGCCGCGATGGAATCGGAACGCGGCTACGACGAATCGCTGTGGCGGCTGCTGTGCGAGCAAGTGGGCGCGGCTGCGCTGGTGGTGCCCGAGGAATACGGCGGCGCCGGCGGCAGTCTCGGTGACGCCGCCGTCGTCGTCGAGGAACTCGGCAAGGGCCTGGTGCCTACTCCGTTGCTGGGCACCACGCTCGCCGAGCTGGCGCTGCTGGCCGCCGACAAGCCGGACACCGACGCGTTGGAAAACCTTGCCGCGGGCGCCGCGATCGGCGCCGTGGTGTTCGACCCCGACTATGTGGTCAACGGCGATATCGCCGACGTCGTCATCGCGGCCGACGGCGAGAAACTCACCCGGTGGACCACGTTCAGCGCCGAGCCCGTCGCCGCCATGGATCCCACCCGACGGCTGGCCCGGGTGATCGCGCAGAGCACCGCGCCGCTCGGCGCCGACCCCGGCCTCGCCGACACCGCAGCCATCCTGCTGGCCGCCGAGCAGATCGGCGCGGCGGCCCGCTGCCTGGAGCTGACCGTCGACTACACCAAGGAGCGGGTGCAGTTCGGCCGCCCGATCGGCAGCTTCCAGGCGCTCAAGCACCGGATGGCCGACCTGTACGTCGCGGTGCAGTCGGCGCGCGCGGTGGTCAACGACGCGGTCGCGGAACCATCGCCGACCTCCGCGGCGCTGGCCCGGGTTGCGGCCAGCGAAGCGTTCAGCACGGTGGCCGCCGAAGGCATTCAGCTGCACGGCGGCATCGCGATCACCTGGGAACACGACATGCAGCTGTATTTCAAACGCGCACACGGCACTTCGCAGTTGCTCGGTCCGCCGCGCGAACACTTGCGCCGGCTGGAATCCGAGGTGTTCTAGCCTGGGCGACATGAACGACCGCGTCGCGCTGCGGGCCGGGGTACCGCCGTTCTACGTGATGGACGTCTGGCTGGCGGCGGCCGAGCGTCAGCGCAGTCACGGCGACCTGGTGAACCTGTCGGCGGGACAACCCAGTGCCGGCGCCCCGGAGCCGGTGCGCGCCGCCGCCAAAGCCGCGCTGGATGCCAGCCCACTGGGTTATACGGTGGCGCTGGGTATTCCGGAGCTGCGCGAGGCGATCGCCGCGTCGTACCGAGACAGGCATGGACTGGCGGTCGGTCCCGACGAGGTGGTGATCACCACAGGATCGTCGGGCGGATTCCTGCTGACGTTTTTGGCTTGCTTCGACGTCGGCGATCGGGTGGTGGTCAGCAGTCCGGGCTACCCGTGCTACCGCAACATTCTTTCGGCGCTGGGCTGTGAGGTGGTCGATCTCGAGTGCGGACCGCAAACTCGGTTTCAGCCCACCGCGCAGATGCTCGCCGAACTCGAGCCGCCGGTGTCCGGCGTGGTGGTCGCGAGCCCGGCCAACCCGACCGGCACCGTTATTCCGCCGGCGGAGCTGGCGGCGATTGCGTCGTGGTGTGATTCTGCCGAGGTGCGGTTGGTCAGCGACGAGGTCTACCACGGGCTGGTCTACGAAGGCGCGCCGGAAACCAGCTGTGCCTGGCAGACATCGCGAAACGCAGTGGTGGTCAAGAGCTTTTCCAAGTATTTCGCGATGACGGGCTGGCGGCTGGGCTGGCTGCTGGTACCGGCCGAGCTGCGCCGCGCCGTGGACCGCCTGACCGGCAATTTCACGATCTGCCCGCCGGTGTTGTCGCAGCATGCCGCTGTTGCCGCGTTCACCCCCGAAGCGGTGGCCGAAGCCGACGGGCACCTGCACCAGTACGCCGTCAACCGCAGGTTGCTGCTCGACGGTCTGCGTGACATCGGCATCGACCGGCTGGCGCCCACCGATGGCGCCTTTTACGTCTACGCCGACGTGTCGGACTTCACCGACGACTCGATGAGGTTCTGCTCAAAGCTATTGGCGGACACCGGCGTTGCGATTGCGCCCGGTATCGACTTCGACACGGTGCATGGCGGATCGTTCGTCCGGCTGTCGTTTGCGGGGCCGACCAGCGACATCGAAGAGGCGTTGCGGCGCATAAGGTCGTGGCTGCACCGGTGAGTCTCGTCATCTCGGATCACGAGCGGGCCGCGCTGGCGCAGGTGAGCGGGTTCCCGTTGTTCGCCTCCCTCACCGGACGGCGATCACGCCGCTTTCCGGCCGGCGGGCGCATCCCCGCCGGCGCGCTGGAATACACCAGTCGCCGGCCGGTCCAGCCGCTGTCGGAAGTCGAACGGGCACTGCTGCTTTCGGTCACCGGAGGCGTTACCGGCTGGCACTTCGGCATCACCCACAACCCGAGCTATGCGCCGTCGCTGCCCAACTATTCGGGCAGCGCGACCGGTCGAACCTTCCCGTCCGCTGCGGGCTTTCACACCAGCCAGCTGTTCTTCACCGACGACACCGGCACGTACATGTTGCCCACCCGCGACGCGCAACCGCGCGAGTTCGACGGCGTCGAGGACTGGATCAGCCACACCGCCGGCTCCTATGTGCGGATTTCGGATGCCCGTCTGGCACTGCCGCGTGAGGAGCCGCACGTGGAAGGCCACAACCTCTGGATCGCCAACCACCCCGGCAGCCTGCTGGCCTTCCCGGTGGCCGATCTCGCCGAGCACCTGATGGAAAACCTGTGGTTCTTCGCCGCCAACGGCTACCTGATCACCGACGACATCAGCGGCCGCGATATCCCTGGCGCCGAACGCTTTTCGAAGCTCCCCCATGCCGATGACCCGATCCCGTTGTCGTTCGTCGAGCAGTACACGCTGACCGAGGCGAGCGCGGAGCTGGCCGTCGCCGCCAACAACGGGGTCTTGGCGCTGCAGGCGCTCGGCCTGGGCGGCTGGATGTACGACGGCCTGAACCGCTTGTCGGTGTTGGATGGGCTGGGCTTCGTCGCCGACGAGGACGAACGCTGGCCCTTCCCCAATGTCACCGGGCTGCCCGGATACTTCGAGACGCTCAGCCCGCCGCATGTGCCGTCGGTCGCGGTCGGGGTGCAGAAGCTGGTCACCCGCAAGTACGGTCCGGGCGGGCCGTTTCACCCGGACACACCGGGGCCCTGGTTGGATACTCCTAAAGTTCGCGCCTCAGCGCTGCCGCCCGACGGCATCCAGGAGCTCGTCACCCTCGAGGCGTCGTATATCTACGACACCTTCGGCAAACTGCCCGGCACGGTGCCGACCGTGCACGTGCTGATGTACCTGCAGGCCCAGCATATCGACACCGACTTCTACGACGAGTTATTCGGTCCCGGCGCCTACCTGCCGACACACGCCGAACATCAGGCCCGCTGGCATCCGGAACGTTAATCCCACTGCTCGTCGGCCACGTCGGGGATGCAGTGGTAGGCGATCACGGCCGTGCCGGGCTGCGCCACGCCACCGAACACGTTGAGGCACGGACCGAGGGCGCTGGTGACTTGGCCGCTGGGTTGGTGAGCCCACTGCTGGTTAGCGGTATTCGCCTGACACGGTGCAAGGGTCACCGGGGTGTTATCCGCTGCGCCGCCGATGCTGACGCAATACCCAGGAAAGGCCGCGCTCTCGACCTGACCGGCCGGATTGAAAAGCCACAGCTGGGATTTCGACCCGTCACAGGGGTTGACCATCGTCGCGGTGTTGTTCCCGTTCGGGCCGTCCAGACACCAATTGCCCAGCCGGCTGCGCAACTGAACCGGGTCGGCATTCGCCGGCCCACTGCTCAGCAGCGCGGCACCGACTATCGCGCCGGCTACCACGAAGACCCGGCGCACACCGCCCATCAACCGCGGCTCAGCCATTTGAGCCCTATCATCGCACCGCGACCGCCGTCGCGACAGACCGACGTCCTACAGCCAGGTGTCCTGGGTGGTCGTCGTCAGGAAGGCCTCGAGGTCGTCGCGCCACTGCGCGGGCGTGGTCTTGTCCGGTTCGATGCCGGTGTAGTCCCCGCGGTAGAACAGCAGCGGCCGCGGCTTGATCTTCGGGACCTCCGACAGCGATTTCACCGCGCCGAACACCACGAAGTGGTCGCCGCCGTCGTGAACCGAGTGCACCGTGCAGTCGATGTAGGCCAGCGACCCGTCGATGATCGGCGACCCGAGTTCCGATGGGGTCCAGTCGATCCCAGCGAACTTGTCGGCGTCCTTGGAACCGAAGCGCGCCGAGATGTGCTTCTGACCCTCGGTCAGCACGTTGACGCAGAATTTTCCGCTGGCCTCGATGGCCTGCCACGACCGCGACACCTTGGTCGGACAGAACAACACCAGCGGCGGCTCCAGCGACAGCGCCGCGAACGACTGGCAGGCGAAGCCAACCGGCACGTCGTCGTGCACGGTGGTGATGATCGTGATCCCGGTGCAGAACTGACCCAGCACGTTGCGGAACGTGCGCGGGTCGATCGGCGCGGCGCTCACTGGTTGCGGGCACCTACCGTGAAGTCGTGGCCCCACAGGCTCACCGCGGTGCTTTCCCGGGCGATCCAGTCGCTGTCGTCGACTTTCCGCCCCTCGCAACCGAATTCGATGTCGAACCCGCCGGGTGTCTTCATGTAGAACGACAGCATCAGGTCGTTGACGTGCCGGCCCAGCGTCGCCGACATCGGCACCTTACGACGCAACGCGCGGTCCAGGCACAGCCCGACGTCGTCGGAGTTTTCCACCTCGACCATCAGGTGCACGATGCCGCTCGGGGTCGGCATCGGCAAAAACGCCAGGCTGTGATGCCGTGGGTTGCAGCCGAAGAACCGCAGCCAGGCGGGGGCTCCGTCGGCGGGGCGGCCGACCAACTGCGGCGGCATCCGCATCGAGTCGCGCAGCTTGAAGCCGAGCACGTCGCGGTAGAAGTGCAGCGCCTCGTCGTCGTCGCGGGTGGACAGCACCACATGGCCCAGGCCCTGCTCGCCGGTGACGAACTTGTGCCCGTACGGGCTGACCACCCGGCGGTGCTCCAGCGCGGCGCCGTGGAAGACCTCCAGGCAGTTACCCGAAGGATCCTGGAACTGGATCATCTCGTCGACCCGCCGGTCGGCCAACTCGGCGGCGGTGGCCTCCTTGTACGGCGTGCCCTCCACGTCGAGCCGGTTGCGGATCTCTTGCAGCCCTTCGGCGTTCGCGCATTCCCAGCCGGCCGCCGACAGCCGGTCGTGCTCGCCGGGCACGATCACCAGCCGGGCCGGAAAGTCGTCCATCCGCAGGTAGAGTGCACCCTCGGTGGTGCCGCTGCCCTCGACCATGCCGAGCACCTTCAACCCGTACTCCCGCCAGGCCGCCACGTCGGTGGCCTCGATGCGCAGATAGCCCAGCGACCGGATGCTCATCGCGCGCCTCCCAGGAAATCGATGGTCAGCTTGTTGAACTCGTCGAACTTCTCCACCTGTGCCCAGTGTCCACACTGCCCGAAAACGTGGAGTTGCACACGCGGAATGGTCTTCAGGGCGACCAGCGCGCCGTCGAGCGGGTTGACCCGGTCCTCACGGCCCCAGATCAGCAGCACGGGCTGGCGCAGCCGGTACACCTCGCGCCACATCATGCCGGCCTCGAAATCGGCTCCGGCGAAAGACTTTCCCATCGCGATGGTCGCCGCCAGCGATTCCGGCGTGCTGGCCAGCGTGAAGCGCTCCTCGACCAGCTCCGGGGTGATCAGCTTCTGGTCGTAGACCATGATGCGCAGGAACGCCTCGAGGTTCTCGCGAGTGGGCTCGACGGAGAACTTCCCCAGCCGCTTCACACCCTCGGTGGGGTCCGGTGCGAACAGGTTGACGCTCAGCCCGCCGGGGCCCATCAGCACCAGTCGGCCGGCCCGGTCGGGGTAATCCAGCGCGAAGCGGACCGCGGTGCCCCCGCCCAGCGAATTGCCCACCAGCGGAACACGTCCCAGCTCCAGCTGGTCGAAGAGCCCCTTGAGCGCCCTGGCCGCGTAACGGTTGAACTGCCCGTGCTCGGCGCGCTTGTCGGAGTGGCCGTAGCCCGGCTGGTCGACGGCCAGCACGTGAAAATGCTGAGCCAGCACAGCGATGTTGCGCGAGAAGTTAGACCAGCTCGACGCACCCGGTCCGCCGCCGTGCAGCAGGACAACCGTTGGGCCGCTGCCGGCTTCGTGATAATGCAGCTTCAGTGGACCGTCGACATCGACCTCCACGAAACGAGACGTGGATTCAAACGTCAGTTCTTCCGTCGCCGTCATTAGACCATCGTGTCGCCGGGCGGCAACCCGAACTCGTGGTTACCGAAGATCACGTAGGCGCGCTCCGGGTCGTTGGCGGCGTGCACCCGGCCGGCGTGCGCGTCACGCCAGAACCGTTGGATCGGAGCATCATTGGCCAGCGCGGTGGCGCCGGACGCCTCGAACAGCCGGTCGACCGAAGCGATCGCCCGGCCGGTGGCGCGGACCTGGTCGCGACGGGCCCGGGCACGCAGCTCGAACGGAATCTCCTTGCCCGCCACCAGACACGCGTACTCGTCGCTGACGTTGCCGATCAGCTGCCGCCATGCCGCGTCGATGTCGCTGGCGGCCTCGGCAATGCGCACCTTGGCGAACGGGTCGTCTTTGGCTTTCTCGCCGGCGAACGCCGCCCGGATCCGCTTGCCCTGATGCTCGACGTGCGCCTCGTAGGCGCCGTAGGCCATCCCGACGATGGGCGCCGAAATGGTGGTGGGATGCACTGTGCCCCAAGGCATTTTGTAAACCGGCGCGGTGTTGGTCGCATAGCCGCCGGCGGTGCCGTCGTTCATCGCCTTGTAGGACAGGAAGCGGTGCCGCGGCACGAAGACGTCCTTGACGACGATCGTGTTGCTGCCCGTGCCGCGCAGACCGACCACGTGCCAGACGTCCTTGATCTCGTACTCGCTGCGCGGGATCAAGAAGCTGCCGAAGTCGACAGGCCGACCGTCTTTGATCACCGGCCCGCCCAAAAAACACCACGTGGCGTGGTCGCAGCCCGACGACCAGTTCCACGAACCGCTGACCAGGTAGCCGCCGTCGACCACCGTGCCGGCGCCCATCGGCGCGTACGACGAGGAGATCCGCACGGTCGGGTCCTCGCCCCAGACCTCCTCCTGGGCCTTCTGGTCGAACAGCGCCAGGTGCCAGTTGTGCACCCCGATGATCGAGCCCACCCAGCCGGTGGAACCGCAGGCGCTGGCCAGCCGTCGCGCCGCCTCGTAGAACAGCGCCGGGTCGCATTGCAGGCCGCCCCACTGCTCGGGCTGCAGCAACGTGAAGAAGCCGACCTCGTCAAGCGCCTTGACCGTCTCGTCGGGCAGGCGGCGCAGATCCTCGGTGGCCTGAGCGCGATCGCGCAGCTGGGGAAGCAAGTCGTCGATGCCGGCTAGGACCGACTGCGCGTCACGCTGTTGAATAGAGGCTGACATAGCTCAAAGACTAGAACACGTTCCGATTTGTGTCGAGCAGGGTATTCCTGCGGCTGGTAGCGGTACCTAGTGGGTTTTCTGTAACCTGTTCTAGTTATGACGGGAGATAGCGCCGTGACAGTTCCGGACGAGCCGCTCGGCAGCCACGTCCTGGAGCTGCAGGTCGCCGACGTCGTCGCCGAGACCGACGACGCGCGGTCTCTGGTGTTTGCCGTCCCCGACGGCGTCGAGATCCCCGCCGACCGGCTGCGCTATGCGCCGGGCCAGTTCCTGACGCTGCGCATTCCCAGCGAGCGCACCGGCTCGGTGGCGCGCTGCTATTCGCTGTGCAGCTCGCCGTTCACCGACGACGCGCTGACCGTCACCGTCAAGCGGGACAGGGACGGGTATGCGTCGAACTGGATCTGCGACCACGCCCACGCCGGCATGCGGATCCACGTGCTGGCGCCGTCCGGCAACTTCGTGCCCAAGACCCTCGACGACGACTTCCTGCTGATCGCCGGCGGCAGCGGGATCACCCCGATCATGTCGATCTGCAAGTCGGCGCTGTCGGAGGGCAGCGGGCAGGTGGTGCTGTTCTACGCCAACCGCGACGACCGTTCGGTGATCTTCGGCGACGCGCTGCGCGAACTGGCCGCCAAATACCCCGACCGGTTGACCGTCGTGCACTGGCTGGAGTCATTGCAGGGGCTGCCGAGCGCCACCGCGCTGGCACAACTGGCCGGCCCCTACACCGACCGGCAGGCGTTCATCTGCGGGCCCGGGCCGTTCATGCAGGCCGCGCGGGAGGCCCTGGATGCGCTGAAAGTGCCTGCGGCGCAAGTGCATATCGAAGTGTTCAAGTCGCTGGAATCCGATCCGTTTGCCGCGGTGAAGATCGAGGACGACGGCGACCAGCCGCCGGCCACCGCGGTGGTGCAGCTCGACGGCGAAACCCACACGGTGTCGTGGCCGCGCGGCGCCAAGCTGCTCGATGTGCTGTTGGACGCCGGCCTGGACGCGCCGTTCTCCTGCCGTGAGGGTCACTGCGGCGCGTGTGCGTGCACCCTGCGCAAGGGAAAGGTGACCATGGAGGTCAACGACGTCCTGGAACAGCAGGACCTCGACGAGGGCCTGATCCTGGCCTGCCAGTCGCACCCCGAGACCGATTCGGTCGAAGTCACCTACGACGAATAGCCGCGAGCGTTAGGTTCTCTTGGTGATCAAGCAGCTGGGTGCGGCACTCACGGGTCTCGTGGCGGCGTTGGTTTTAGCGCCCCCGTCGTCGGCGGCGAGCAATACCGCCACCACGTTGATGCCGGTGGACGAGGCGACCCAGCTGGAGACCCGCGTCCTGCTCGACTGCCATAAGCCGACCGGCAGCTGCGATTTCACCGTCGGGGCAGACTTGCGAACGCCAGATGGGGTGACCGGATTCCCGTCGGATCTGTGGGCCCGGCAAAGCACCGAATTCCGCTCACCGAACCGGATGGCCTACCTCGACGTGCACGCCGACGGTCAGTACGAGCGGATCATGAAGCAGGGCGGGACCGACGTGATGACCGACATCTACATGGGCGAGGGCCCGCCGGAGAAATACCAGAGCAGCGGCCGGATCGACTCCACCGACTGGCACAACGGGCAACCGAAGACCGACGTCAGCGTCATCGTCTGCACCCACATTCAAGTGGTCTACAGCGGGGTCAACCTCACCTCGCCCAGTACTTGCGCGCAGACCACCTTCTCGTAGAGCGCGAAATTGCGCTCAGTGTCGTGATTTTCCAAAGATCACGACCCTGGTCGCGATCTCGCGAAAGGCTGACTAGCGCGGCAGGCCGAGCAGCCGCTCGGCGGCCAGCGTGAGCAGAATCTGCTCGGTGCCACCGGCGATCGTCAGGCAGCGGGTATTGAGGAAATCCTGCACGGTCGCGTCCTCGACGAGGCCCGCGCCGTCGGTCAGCTCCATCCGGTATTCGGCCAGCGCCTGTCGGTAGCGCACCCCGATCAGCTTGCGCACACTGGATTGCGCGCCCGGATCCTGGCCGCCGACGGCCAGCTGGGCGATCCGCTGGTCCAGCAGCGCACCGGCTTGCGCGGTAATGATCAACTGCCCCAACCGATCTCGCTGAGCGTCGTCGAGATCGCGGTCGGCCACTGCCTTGAGTAGTTCCTCCATCGGGTTTCCCAGCG
The DNA here is from genome assembly GCF_002101735.1 of Mycobacterium kyorinense. GTDB lineage: Bacteria > Actinomycetota > Actinomycetes > Mycobacteriales > Mycobacteriaceae > Mycobacterium > Mycobacterium kyorinense. Next base: position 17,033 of record NZ_LQPE01000027.1, read on the forward strand.
CGGTGCCGGTGGCCATCGCGACTCGCTCGTTGGCCAGCGTGGTGCGGGCCAGCCGCCAGCCGTCGTTGACCGTGCCGACGACCATCTCGTCGGGCACGAACACGCCGTCGAGGAAGACCTCGTTGAACAAGGCGGCGCCGGTGATCTCGCGGAGCGGCCGGATTTCGATGCCCGGCGAACTCATATCGACCAGGAAGTACGTAATCCCTTTGTGTTTCGGGGCGTCGGGGTCAGTGCGGGCCAGGCACACACCCCACTGCGCCTTGTGCGCCGACGACGTCCACACCTTCTGCCCGGTCAGTTTCCAGCCGCCGTCGACCCGTTCGGCCTTGGTGCGCAGCGACGCCAGGTCTGAGCCGGCGCCGGGCTCGGAAAACAGTTGGCACCAAAAGATTTCGCCGCTCAGGGTGGCCGGCACGAAGCGCTCGATTTGTTCGGGCGTGCCGTGCTCCAGGATGGTCGGCGCGGCCCACCAACCGATCACCAGGTCGGGCCGGGCCACACCGGCGGCGGCCATCTCCTGGTCGATCAGCAGCTGCTCGGCCGGCCCGGCACCGCGACCGTAGGGTGGCGGCCAGTGCGGTGCCAGCAGCCCCTTTTCGGCCAGCGCCGCCTGGCGCCTGTCCTCGGGTAGCGCCGCGACTTCGGCGACGTTGGCGGCGATCTCGGGTCGCAGGTCGGCGACGTCGCTCAGGTCGATGGACAGCCGGCGGCGGGCCCCGGCCTGGGTCAGCGCGGCGGTGCGGCGCAGCCAGCGCGCCGAGCCGCCGAGGAACTGCCCGATGCCGTAGGCGCGGCGCAGGTAGAGGTGGGCGTCGTGCTCCCAGGTGATCCCGATGCCGCCGAGGACCTGGATGCAGTCCTTGGCGTTGGCCTTCGCCGCCTCGATGCCGACGCTCGCGGCGATCGCCGCGGCGATGCGCAGCTGCTCCGGGTCGGCGGCGGCGTGGGCGGCATCGGCGGCGGCGACGGCGGCTTGCTCGGCGCGGCACAGCATCTCGGCGCAGATGTGCTTGATGGCCTGGAAACTGCCGATCGGCTTGCCGAACTGCTCGCGCACCTTGGCGTAGGCGACGGCGGTGTCCAGCGCCCAGCGGGCCACCCCGGCCGCCTCGGCGGCAAGCACGGTCGCGGCCAGGTCCTCCAGGTCAGGCGCGTCGAGCACCGTGGCCGGCGCCGATGTCAGCACCACCCGCGCCAGCGGCCGAGAGAAGTCGGTGGCCTGCAGGGCTTCGACCGTCACGCCTTCGGCGGTGGCGTCGACGAGCAGCCACGTGTCGCCTGCGGGTAGCAGCAACAGGCCCTCGGCGTCGGCACCCAGCACCCACGGCAGGCTGCCCGATGCCCGCGAACCGTCGAAGTCCACGTCGCCGACCAGCGCCACCCCGGCGACGCGTTCACCGGATACCAACGCCGGGTCGCGCACCACCAGGGTGGCCAGCGCCGTCGTCGCCACCGGGCCGGGGACCAGCGCCTTTGCCGCCTCGTCGACCATCGCGCACAGATCGTCGATGGTGCCGCCCGCGCCGCCGCAGTCCTCGGGAACCGCCACCCCGAACAGCCCCAGCCCGGCCAGGCCGTCGTACACCGGTCGCCAGGCCTCGGGCTTGCCCTGCTCGATGTCGCGGATCGCGGCGGTGGTTCCCGCGCCGCTGGCCCAATCGCGCACCAACTCACGCGCCGCGAACTGTTCGTCGGTGATAGTGGCTGGCACGTTGAGGCTCCTCGGTTGACTAGAACGTGTTCTAATAGTGCCAGCGATCGACCGTCAAGTCGAACGCCATCGCAGCAGGATGCACCGGTGTCCGGCTGCAGCGAGATGGGAAATTCGCGCTCTGCGTGCGTATCGTTTGAGCGGGAACGCAACACGAAGGAGCTGCCCGTCACATGTCGTCGCCAGCGAACGCCAATTCGGGCCGCTCCGGGGATGCACAGCCCCGTGAGGTCATGAACGTGGCGGTTTTGGCCGAGTCCGAACTCGGGTCCGAGGCGCAGCGGGAGCGTCGCAAACGCATCCTGGACGCGACGCTGGCGATTGCCTCCAAGGGCGGCTACGAAGCTGTCCAGATGCGCGCGGTGGCCGACCGGGCGGACGTCGCGGTCGGCACGCTGTACCGCTACTTCCCGTCGAAGGTGCATTTGCTGGTCTCGGCGCTGGGCCGCGAGTTCGAGCGCATCGACGCCAAGACCGACCGGTCCACGTTGACCGGTGGAACGCCGTATCAGCGGCTGAATTTCATGATCAACAGGCTCAACCGTGCGATGCAGCGCAACCCGCTGCTGACCGAGGCGATGACCCGCGCGTACGTGTTTGCCGACGCGTCAGCGGCCGGCGAGGTCGACCACGTCGAGAAGGTCATCGACTCGATGTTCGCCCGCGCGATGGCCGACGGCGAGCCGAGCGAGGAGGAGTACCACATCGCTCGGGTGCTCTCGAACGTGTGGACCTCCAACTTGCTCGCCTGGCTGACCCGTCGGGCATCGGCGACCGACGTGAGCAAGCGGCTGGATCTGGCGGTGCGGCTGCTGATCGGCGACCAGGAGCACCCCAAGATCTAACCCGGCGGCCCGGCCGTACGCCCGCGGACCAGTGTGGTTTCCAGCAGTTCGACGGCCGGGTGGTTGCCGTCGCCGTGCAAGAGCTCACCGGCGCGACGGCCCTTGTCCAGGCTCGGCTGCGCAACCGTGGTCAGGCCGCGACGCCGCGCTTCGGGCACGCCGTCGAAGCCGGTGACGGTCATCTGCCCCGGCACATAGGTGCCCCGGCCGCGCAGGTAGTCCATCGCCGAAAGGGCGAGGACGTCGGCGGTGCACATCAGCGCGGTGATGCGCGGGTTGGCCTGCAACGCCACCTGCGCGGCGACGCCGCCCGACGTGGGCGTGTGCTCGTAGCTTTCGACGACGGTCAGCGACTCCGGGTCGAGGCCGGCGGCGGTCATCGCGTCGCGCACACCGTGAATGCGTTCGGCTTGCACCTGAAATGTGGCAGACCTCAGGCGTGCCGCGTTGACCACCCCTTCGCGGCGGTCCCGCCGCAGCCGCATTGTCAGCAGCCCGATCTGCCGATGGCCCAATCCGAGCACGTGGTCGGCAAGCTCACGCATCGCCGCCCGGTCGTCGATGCCGACCCGCGAGGTGCCGGGGACGTCTTTGGGCTGGTCGACCACGACCACCGGCAGCCGTCGCTGCAGCGCGACCTGCAGGTAGGGGTCGTCGTCGGACACCGAGTACACCACGAATCCATCGACGCCCGCCGCGAGCACTGATTCGGACCCCTTGGCCACCGAGCGGCTCGGCCCGACGGCGATCAGCATCAGTCCCTGGCCGCGCTCCTCGCACGACTGTGCCAGTCCCGCAACGAAATCCAGCGCGGCCGGGTCGCTGAACGAATAGGTCAGCGGTTCGGTGCTGACCAGACCGACCGCGCCGGCCTTGCGGGTGCGCAGCGACCGCGCCACCGGATCGGGACCCGGATACCCCAGTCGTTTCGCGGCAGCCAGCACCCGCTCTCGCAATTCGGGCGACAGTTGGTCGGGCCGGTTGTAGGCGTTGGAGATGGTGGTCCGCGACACCTTGAGCTCGGCGGCGAGCGATGCCAGGGTCGCCCGCCGTCGCGGCGTGGGACTCATGCCCCGTGAGGCTACCGGCTCAGCCCCGCCCGCCACGGGCTACCGGCCGCGCGGGATCGGAAATCCACTCCGACCACGAGCCTGGAAACAACGCCGCGTCCACTCCCGCGGCGGCCAGTGCCGCGACGACCACCGACGCGGTGATCCCCGAGCCGCAGTACACGCCGGTGTCCGCGCCGTGTTTCCCGACCAGCTCGCGCAGCTCCTCGTAGGGCAGGAATGTGCCGTCGGTGCCCAACAGGCTGGTGCTGGGCACGTTTCTGGCGCCCGGGATGTGGCCGGCGACCGGGTCGACGGGCTCGACGTCACCGCGAAAGCGTTCGGGCGCTCGGGCGTCGAGCAGCACGTCCGCGACGGCGACCTGCTGTGCGGTCAGCGTGCGCCGGGCTCCGGCATACAGGTCACCGTGCGGCACCGTGGCGTCTCCCGGCTCGGGTGTGACCATGCCGGCCTCGAGTGCGCCGCCGGCCGCAATCCACGCGCCCAAGCCGCCGTCGAGGATGCGCACGTCGTCGAGCCCGGCTGCCGTCAGCACCCACCAGGCCCGCGCCGAACCGGCCCGATTCCAGTCGTCGTAGGCCACCACCGGCACACCTCGACGGACGCCCCACCGTCGCGCGGCCGCCTCGACGCTGCGTCCGGAGGGCAGCGGATGGCGGCCCCGCCCGCTGACCGTGTGATCGGTCAGCTCCTCCTCGAGCGACACGTACACCGCGCCCGGAATGTGGCCTTGCCGGTAGGCGGCCCGCCCGTCCGGCTGGCTGAGCTGCCAGCGCACATCGAGAATCGTGACCGGCTGACCTTTCTCGATGCGCTCCGCCAACTCGGTCGCGCTGATCAAGACCTCGGCACGCGTGCTCTCCACAGCCCTAAGCTAACGTCCGTGGCCTCCGTGGATCTCAACGCCGACCTGGGCGAGGGCTTCGGCGTCTGGCGCCTCGGTGACGACGACGCCATGCTCGGCATCGTCACCAGCGCCAACGTGGCGTGCGGCTTCCACGCGGGCGACCCGGCCGGGCTGTTGCGGGTCTGCCGCGTCGCCGCCGAACGCGGTGTGCGCATCGGCGCCCAGGTGAGCTACCGCGACCTGGCCGGCTTCGGCAGACGCTTCATCGACGTCACCGCCGACGATCTGCTCGCCGACGTCGTCTATCAGATCGGTGCCCTGCAAGGGTTGGCACAGGCCGCCGGCTCGGCGGTGTCCTACGTCAAACCCCATGGCGCGCTGTACAACACGATCGTCACCAACCATGCGCAGGCCGCCGCGGTCGCCGAGGCGGTGCGCGTGGTGGACCCCGGGCTGCCGGTGCTGGGCCTGGCGGGCTCGGCCTTTTTCGACGAGGCCGCGCAGCGCGGCCTGCGCACCGTGCCGGAAGCTTTCGCCGATCGCGCCTACCGGGCGGACGGCCGGCTGGTGTCCCGCCGCGAACCCGGCGCTGTGTTGCACGACCCGGCGGCGATCGCCGAGCGGGTGGTGGGCATGGTGACCAAGGGCTCCGTCACCGCGGTCGAAGGCTCGACGATCGACATCCAGCTGGAATCGGTGTGCGTGCACGGTGATTCACCGGGCGCGGTGCAGATCGCCGAGGCGGTCCGCGACCGGCTGAAGGCCGACGGCATCGACCTGAAGGCATTCAGCTGATGCGGCTGCGGCCCGGGCGCCCGGACATCGCCCGGTATGCCCATCGCTTTACCGTGCCGACTGCGGATTCCGGTGCGCCGCTGGCGGTGACGTGGATGGGGGTCTCGACGCTGCTGCTCGACGACGGCTCGTCGGCGCTGATGACCGACGGCTACTTCTCCCGCCCCAGCCTGACGCGCATCGCGCTGCGCAAGGTGGCGCCCTCGCCTGCCCGGGTCGACGGCTGCCTGGCCCGGGCCAAGGTGTCGCGGCTGGAGGCCGTGATCCCGGTGCATACCCATATCGACCACGCGTTGGACTCCGCGCTGGTCGCCGACCGCACCGGTGCGCAACTGGTCGGCGGCGAATCGGCAGCCAACGTGGGACGCGGGTATGGCCTACCGGCCGAGCGCATCACGGTCGCGGCGTCCGGCGAGCCAATTGTGTTGGGCGCCTTCGAGTTGACGTTGATCGAGTCGCAGCATTGCCCACCCGATCGGTTTCCCGGTGCGATCACCGCACCGGTAGTCCCGCCGGTGAAGGCGTCGGCGTACCGCTGCGGGGAGGCCTGGTCGGCGATCGTGCACCATCGACCGTCGGGCCGGCGGTGCGTGATCCAGGGCAGTGCCGGTTTCGTCAAGGGCGCGCTGGCCGGGCAGCGCGCCGAGGTCGTCTACCTCGGCGTCGGACAGCTTGGCCTACAGCCGGAGGGCTACCTCGTCGACTACTGGACCGAGACGGTGCGCGCGGTGGGTGCGCGCAGAGTGGTGCCGATCCACTGGGACGACTTCTTCCGGCCTCTGTCGAAACCGTTGCGGGCGTTGCCATATGCGGGCGACGATTTGGATGCTTCGATGCGCGTGCTCGACCGGCTGGCCGCAGATGACGGAATCGCACTGGATATGCCGACGGTGTGGCGACGCGAAGACCCCTGGAACTGAAGAACATTGACCTTACTTCTTGCGCTGCTGCTTCTTGCTGTCGTGCTGGGGTTCGCGGTGGCCCGGCCGCGGGGATGGCCGGAGGCGTTCGCCGCCGTTCCCGCCGTCGTCGTGCTGCTCGGGGTCGGCGCGATCTCGGTGCATCAGGCCGTGGCCGAAGTGGCCAGCCTGGCGCGGGTGGTCGCATTCCTGGGCGCGGTGTTGGTGCTGGCCAAGCTGTGCGACGACGAAGGCCTGTTCGAGGCGGCCGGCGCGGCGATGGCGCACTCCCGTTTCGGGCCGCAACGGCTGCTGCGGCAGGTGTTCGTCATCGCCGCCGTGATCACCGCAGCGCTGAGCCTGGACGCCACCGTGGTGCTGTTGACTCCGGTGGTGCTGGCGACGGTCCGGTGGTTGGGGGCGCCGGTGCGCCCACATGCGTATGCCAGCGCGCATTTGGCCAACGCCGCCTCGCTTCTGCTTCCGGTGTCGAACCTGACCAACCTGCTCGCTTTTCACGTGGCCGACCTGTCGTTCGTCAAATTCACAGTGCTGATGACGCTGCCGTGGCTGGCGGCGGTCGCCAGCGTGTACGCGGTATTCCGGTGGTTTTTTAGGCGTGACCTTTCCGTGATGCCGGAGCGGCAGGAAATCGGGCCGCCGGCCCGGCCGCCGGTGTTCGTGCTGGCGGTGGTCGCGCTGACGTTGGCGGGGTTCGCGATCGCCGAAGCTGCCGGCGTGGCACCGGCCTGGGCGGCGTTGGCCGGGGCTTCGGTGTTGGCGGTACGCAGCCTCGCTCGACGGCACACCTCGGTGGTAGAGATCGTGCGCGCGGTCAACGTGCCGTTCCTGTTGTTCGTGCTGGCGCTCGGCGTGGTGGTGCAGGCCGTCATGCTCAACGGGTTCGCCGACGGGATGCGGGCGGTTTTGCCGGCGGGCTCGGGCCTGCTTGCATTGCTGGGCATCGCGGCCGTTGCGGCCGTGCTGGCGAACATCGTCAACAACCTGCCCGCGACGCTGGTGTTGGTGCCGCTCGCCGCGAGTAGTGGGCCGGCGGCGATCCTGGCGGTGCTGATCGGGGTGAACATCGGACCGAACCTGACCTATGTCGGATCGCTGTCGAACCTGCTGTGGCGCAGGGTGTTACGCCGCCACGACGTTCCAGCCAGCGTCGGCGAATACACCCGGCTCGGGCTGTGCACGGTCCCCACTGCGCTCGTCGCGGCGGTGCTGGCGCTGTGGGTCAGCGTGCGACTGCTGGGCGTTTAGTAGCTGGCGATCTCTTTCACCAAGCATTCATCACCGAATACGTTGAGCGACAAGGAATACCAGCATATCATGTCGACGCCCTGATATGAGTCTGGGCGTCGACCTGGGCGCTCTGGGGTGTCTACGGGCCACGGAAGGCGACGGCGTGCATGGAGATCGCCAAAGACGCCTACCAGGCGGCCCGCAGAATCATTCGCCGCTGGTCACGCAAGCAAGCCGCCTACAGCGATGTCGGCAGCGGTTTCCGAGCGTAGTGGTACCGCGGACGGCCTACCGGACTGTGCAACGTCGCAATAGCAAGTTCGGCACCATTCTTTGCCGCCGAACTCGCCAAAGCCATCCCCGCACACGTGCCGGCCGCAATAGCCGAGTACTCGCTCAACCGCGCTCGCGAGGCGAGGGTCACTGCCCGCTGGGTCCGTGTGTGAGGTCACGAATTTTCTGGGCATAGTCGGCTTCGATTCGGTTGATTGCAGCGTCCATGCGTTGCAGGCGTTGCTGATAGAGCGCGGCCTGTTCAGCGCGGGTGATCTTCTCGGCGGTCAACATGACGTGGACCGCTGGGTCGTCGATGGTGGCCGGAACCGACCAGTCCCTGGGATCAGTCACGGTAGTGAACGTGTCGGTGTCCACCGCGTAGCCCTCGGATTCAATACGGCCGATCAAACGGATAAAGGGCTGGCGGCGCTCGTCGATGACATGTTGGCCTTCGCTCATCAGGTCGGCCATCCGGGTCAACGTCACCGAGATCACCCGCAGCGTCTCGATCTCCGCACTTACCTGATTCTCGACTTAGCTGCGGGTGATGGGCGCATCGGCGGGCGTCTGATCGGTCAGCGCCCGGGCCCGTTCGATCAGATCACCCAATACCTCGCATGCCGCGGCGCCAATTACGCGATGCCCGAGGTCCTGTTCGAGCGCCTGCCGGCGTTGCTCCAATACGCGGCGCATTACATGCAGAGTCTTCACACCGCATCGCCTCGTCGATGATGATTCACCGCCCGGCCAGCTATAAACCAGGTACCTAACACCATTGACCGGCCAACGACGAATCGAGGGTAATCACCGGCTGCCGCTCGACGACCCGCCGGCCCTTGCCCATACCTTGCGCTTCCGGGCGCGGTGGCGCCCCGCCGGTTCACGGCGGGATCGGTTTTGCCGCATCAGCTGGTGCTGGGACGACGGTAAACTACTGCCCAAACCGCACGGCAACCAGCTGGGCACGAGGTCGGACAACGGGAATGGGCGACAATTTGCAGGTTGACCCGGTGCAGGCCCGGGTGGCAGGCGAGCACGTCGACACCCATGCCACGAATTTCCTGGCCGGACACGCGGCGGCCCATGAGCGCATCGCTACTACCCAGAGTGGGTTTATCGGGGAGTCTGCGGCGGCGTTAGCGGAGTTGACGGAGCACTGGAAAGACGAGACCGCCGCTCATCACCGCGAACTGTGTGAACATGCCGACAAGTTGCGCACCGCGGCGGCGAAATATGAAACCACCGACACCGACGCGGGCGCGACCATTGAGGCTTCGGTGGCCGATCTGGCCCAGCGCATGAGCATGGGGATGTGACGCGGGTGGGGCTGTGCATCGCCGATCTGCAGGAGTGGGACGCCGAGCAGATCAGCGAGTTCGCCGAGGCTGCTGCAGCGCGTGCACGGCACAGCCGCGAAGCCGCGCAAAACATTCCTAACCTGCCGGTGTTCACCACCTGGCACGGTGAGGCAGCCAGCACCGCTCAAGAGGGGCTGGCCAAGACCGGCGGCAAGATGGAGCTCTCGGCCCAAGATGCGTTCAAAGTCGCGCTGGGTGCTGGGCACGCCGCTCAGGAAGTCGCGGCGGTCAAAAAGGAACTGGCCGATATTTTCGCTGAGGCCAACGCCATGCCGGCCGTGCACATCGACACTAAAACCAACACGGTGAGCCCACCGGACACCACCGGGTGGGCCGATGAAGATGTGCAGAAGGTCAAGACCAAAGTCGAAGAGCTGCAACACAAAATCTCAGCACTGCTGCTCAAAGCAGAGAAAGCCAACACCGATTTGGCCGCCGTGCTGCGCGCGGGCACCGGAACCCAGACACCCGATGGGCAACCGTCGGGCGATCCGCCTTCCGACCCGAACGCGCCGAACGCTAAATCGACACTGGACGACCTCGGCCGCGCCAACAACCAGGCCGTCGTGGACGCCATGGCCCGGGTCAAGGCGGCCCAAAAGGCTCTCGATGAGGCCTCGAAAGCGGCGTACACGCACGGCGCGGGCAGCCCCGAGGCCCAGGCCGCGCTGGCCAAACTGTCGGAGCTGAAAAAGAACCTCGCCACCGCTCTCGATGACCTGGGCAAAATCCCCAACTACTCGGGCATCGACCCCAAATCGGTGACCATCGGCCCGGACGGCAAGCTGCTGTTCAACTACACCCTCAACGGCCAAACGATGCAGGTGACCGGTTCACTGAAAAACGGCACCGGCGAGATCTTCGACCAGGGCACACACGCCTACTACACCTACAAAGACGGCAAACTCGTCGGCACCCGCATCCTCGATGAGGGCCGCGCACTCCCCGACGACCAGCTACTCCAGAACGCCGTCTTCGGCGCGGTGGGCGCCGGCCCCACCGCTATGGCCGGCAAAGCCGGCGCCGAAGCCGCCTGGCAAGGACTTCGAGCACTGTTCACCCGCGAAGCCCTCGCCGGCATCACCTCCGACAACGTGCTACCCCGCGCCCTCTCCGCAGCGGAGATCCGCGCCTCGATGGCCACCGCGGAACTAGACGGCCACGCTCCGGTACCTCACGCCCCGGTCGGTCCCGCCGCCGAACACCCCACTCCCTTACCCGCGGGCGACCATCCCGCACCACCGGTCACTCACGACCATCCGCTCCCTGAAAGCGGCCCCCACGATTCGCCACTACCGGGCGGCGATGGCGCACACCCGCTGCCTCCTGAACCTGCGACATCCGGACCCGCATTCACCCTGGACAACCCGCTCGATCACATGGCCCCAGAACTGCGGGCATTGTCCGAACAGCACCTCACTGGCAGTGGCGAAACGGTTCTTGGGCCATATAGTCCGGTGGGAGGTGGTCAGTCATACATCGATGTCGCACAGCAACACGGAGCCAGTTACTTCGACATCGGGGAAGCATGGAATGCTGCCACCCCCACCGAACGGCTGGCAGCGAATCAGCATGTGCTCGATATGGCAATCGCCAACCGCGACAGTATCACCTTGTCGGTGCCATTCAGTACGGTCAGGCCGGACACCTACACGGCAGCTGAAATCAGGTACCTAGAATTACATGGGTATCGCCAAGTAAGTGAAACCAGATGGGTTCCATCCGGCGGAGGTAGCTAGGAATGAAAACGCTCTTAGAGTACTTTTTGAAGTACTTCGACTTGCTGTACCTAGATCCGCGTTATCATATTACCGATTCGAAGACCCGCGGCCTAGAGGATACTGATGCATCCCTCCGACTTACTAGTCCGATACTCAGTTGGAACTTGACCAATAACCGCGGGCAATTCGAGCTGACCGTTGCACCTACCGATCGGGCGACGGCGGAAAACTGGTTCTGGGTCTCGCTGGTCAAACAGTACTTGGATGGTGACGACGAGATTGAATACCTCTCTGCCGCGAAAGAAATCGAATGGCTGCGAAAAAATAGCAGTCGCGTCGAGCAGCTATTTTCTGACAAGTCGGTCGACACCGCATGCGAAACCCTCAGGACATTGCGGCAATTCAACTCAGATCGGTACTGGACGCGTTGGAGGCAACAGGAGGGGCTCACCTAATCGAGGCCCCACTCCTGGGATAATACTTTGGTTCCACCAACGGGGAGCACCGAAATGAAGACCCTCTTAGAGTTCTATCTGAAGTATTTCGACTTCCTGTATTTGGATCCGCATTATCGCATTACGAATTCCAGGACCGGGGGTGTTGCAACGATCAACGCCTCATTGACACTCACAGGACCTCTACTTAGTTGGCAGCTCGCTAATGACCGGGGACAGATGCAGTTTTATGTCGCACCAACTAAGTTGAATGCACCCGAAAACTGGTTCCGCCTCCCGGTAATTCGCCAGCATCTTGATGGGTACGACGAGACGAACAGGGTTCCTGCGGAGGAGACAGTGGCGTGGATTCGCGATAACCTGGGTCGCATAGAAGATCTGTTCTCAGACTCTTCAGCCGTTCAGTCATGTAAGGCAGTTACTGAACTGGAAAACGCAAATGCAATTAAGTATTTTGGTCCGCCCAAGACATAGGTCGAGGAAGCCAAGCCACCAGCGGTGCTTCTGGCCCGTTTACGTCATAAACGACCCCACCGCGCTCCCGTCCGGCTGGCACATCGAGCAATCGCAAGCCGCCCCCTGGTTCCACCAGCCCGGCGGCGGCACACAATACAGAATCATCGCGCCACCCGGAGAAAAGGCGTCCGTGGACAGGTTGGTTGAGTTCGGTTACCTGAAAGTGGTTGGCAAATGACGAATGATTTCAGCCGATTGTGTTCGGCGTGGATTGAATGGACCGGCATGCTCCGCATGCCTGGCGTATCAGTCTCGACTGAGTGCGGCGACTGCCAGGTCAGCTTCATCTCCGATGACCAATCTTTTCACCTACGTCAAGATGACAACTGGTGGATTGTTGACGAAGTCGACGATCGCAACAAACGCTATAACGCGACCGCTACACTATCCACATTCCAGTTGGCGGAAAAGTACCTCATTTGGAGATGGGCCTCGTTTACTCGGAACGCGCTACGGCTAGAAGCCTTCGGGCCTCAATTGTACAAGCAAGGGTACAGCAGCGATGTAAGTTTGGCGCCGGCTGAAAGTGAATGGCGCGTTGAGTTGCAGTCGTCCGCCGGCAATGCGATTCTGCCTCAATCGGATGCCACGATATTTAGCCATCTGATACTGAAATCGGTGGATGAGATTGAAGAGATGGTAATGAATGGCGTCGGTCGATAATAGTGGGAGCTGTAGAAAACCCTCTGGATAGGCGACATCACAGAATTCGTCAGGTGGTGATTCCTAGGGAGGGCCAATCAATGGTAGATTTCCCGCGCTTATCGGCGAACTGGTACCAATGGGCACCGGGGATTGGTGGCGGCGATATATCCGTCTCGACGGACTGCGACGACTGCGAGATCCTATTCGGTTCCGGTGACCATTCGGTACACCTTCGCAATGACCGATCCTGGTGGGTAGTCGATACGGTGGACGACCGTCACCACCGACAAAATGCGATTGCTAAGCTGTCGACCTTCGATCTAGCAGAAAAGTACCTAGTCTGGGACTGGGTGACTCTCGCGCGTTCCAGCCTTGCGTCCGGGTCGTTGGGGGCCGATTTGTACAGGCAGGGTTATGCGCCCGGAGTCGAGGTTTCCGAATTAGGTGATGGACACATTAAAATATGCTTGAATGGCGACTGCGCTATTTTGATCTCAGGTACCGCAACGATCTTTAGCCACCTCATGTCTAAATCAGTGGATGACATTGAGCAGATCGCTAACAAAGCCTGACCCTGGCGTTCATCTGACGTAGGCATTAGTGGGTGAGATAGATAGATCGCGAAGTGCGGCATCACTTCCGCGGGGGGATGGATTCGGAGAGTCGTTGAATGACGGATATACCGCAGCCATCGGAGCCTGACCCACTCTAACCTGACTTGGCTCACGTTTCGCGGCATCGAGTAATTGCAGTCGAGTTGACCTGCTGGTTTGTGGTTGGGATCGGCGAAATTTGCGCACTAAGTTTCCGGTCGTGGGCTGCGCTCGTGGCCGATGTGCGCACCTTCAATCTGCCAGGGCTGGCCGGACCCAGCGGAGATTCCTCCAGACTCGCGACGGGTGCCCGCGTCGAGAGTCGATCAGGCGACGGCTCGGGTTGCGGTGGCTGCGACCATCGCACGGGCGACCTTGGCGGCGTTGGCGAGCCCGAATCTCGACAGGCCGAAACGGACGATCGCGGGCGCATCCCGCAGCGAGAGAGCAAGCGGCGCCAGCTGGGCGCTATCGAAGTAGACGTCGTCGCGGCTGAACTTGCCGTCGCGGATCAGCACGTAATCCAGGCCGTAGGAATCGATGCTGGCGTGTGCCCCGATGAGGCCGCCGCGCATATTCCAGAAGATGATGCCGCCGTCGACATCGGCGAACGGCTGGATCGCGGTGACCGTCCAGGCCATGTCGAAGCGCCGAAACACCGCGGCCGCGTGTCGGCGGACCGCGTCGATCCCGTGCAGTTCACGGCCCGTGCTGAAGTCGCGATACATGATGTCATCCGTGTAGAGCTCCATCGCGGCGTCGAGATCGCGCTCGTTCCAGGTCTTCTCGATCCGCGCGGTCAGATCGTCCAGTATCGGATTGCTGCTCACGAACTCCGATGGTACGACCGGCCCAGCCGGCAGAGTTACGGCATTTCCGTCAACTCCGTAGTCAAATGCGACACGTTCACCGACAATCGAGGCCGTGAGCCTGCTCGTCGTCGTCGCCCCGCACACGGCCATCGCGACCAGCGTCGCCATCGCCCGCGACCTGTTGTGGATGGCCTGCCGCGAACGGTCCGCCGCCGACCGTGACCGCGTGGTGACCGCGACGACAGACGGCGGCCCGGTCGAATGCGGCGGCGCGGTAACGATTTCCGCTGATTGCGCGCTCGCCGACCTCGGCGACTGCGCCCTGGTGTGGGTGGCCGGGTTCTGGCAGCCGCCCGAGCGGGCGATCGAGCAGAACACGGCCCTGCTGGCGTGGCTGACCCGGCAACACGAATCCGGCGCGATCATCGCCGGCCACGGCCCGGCAACGATGCTGCTCGCGGCGGCGGGCCTGCTCGACCACGGCGCCGCCACCACCTATGCCAGGCAAGCCGACGACTTCGCCCGCCGCTACCCGAACGTCGACCTGCGCCCCAGCCGCGCCATCACCGAAGCCGCCGGCACGTACTGCGCGGTCGGCATCAACTCCGGCTGCGACCTGCTCGTCACCGTCATCGCACGGCTCTACGGCGGCGAGATCGCCGCAAGGGTGGCCGCGTCCGCACTCGTCGACATCCAACGCACCTACCGGATCGCGACTGTGGCGTTCGACGGCCAGAAATATCACCGCGACCACGACGTGCTGGAGATGCAGCGACTGCTCGAAACCAGATACCACCAGCCGCTCACCGTCGCTACGCTCGCCGATCGTTTCCACATGAGTCCACGAACCCTGACCCGCCGATTCAAAGCCGCGACCGGCGAACTACCCAGCCAATACCTGCAACGGGTGCGGGTCGAGGCCGCCAAGGACCTGCTGCGCAACGACAACACCACCATCACCGACATCGCCAGCCAGGTCGGCTACGCCGACGTCGGCGCGTTCTCCCACGTGTTCGCCAAACACGCCGGATTCCGCCCCGGCGAGTTCAGGCAAGCGACATCGACAACGCCGCTCAACCGGTGAGGCCGCAGCCTCAACGACACCCATCAATCAGTACCAAGCGCTCGCAGCCGAATGACGTGTCCGTCGATCCGGAATTCTCGTGTCCACTGGCCCAGAAATCCCACTGAACGTTGACAGGTGTGCACTAAATTGAGCCAAGTCGGGCATCGGAGCCTGACCGACTCTAAGCCTTAGTAACTGGGCGGCAGTGGCATGCCGAAATCGGCCATCACCGCACGCAACGCCGCAGGATCGTCGGTGATGATGCCGTCGACACCGTCGCCGATCTGTTGGCGCATGGTCGCGGTGTCGTTGATGGTCCACGGAAGTACCTTGAGCCCCAACGCATGTGCCCGGTCCACGAATGGCTTGTCGACCAGCGAGTACGCGGGCGAGACGATGCCGGCGCCGACCATCCTGGCGGCGATCAGCGGATCCCCGACGACGGCGGGGTTGATTCCGGCCAGCCACGGTGAATCCGGGCGCCAGGTGGTTTGATTCCATAACGTCACAACGGGAATCGACGGCTCCGCCTGACGCACCAACGGCAGCGTTCGCCAGTCGAAGCTTTGTATCTCGACGCGGTCGGTCTTGCCCGCGGCCCGGACTGCGGCAAGGATCACGTCGACGAACTCCTGCGGGCCGGCGGTCGCCGACGGCTGCTCGGGGTCGACTTTGGTTTCGATGTCGTAGCGGACATCGGCGCGATAGGAGTCGGTGAGCGCGAAGATCTCCGGCAGCGTCGCGATCCGGTCGCCGCAGTCGAGCGTGTGGATCTGGGCGAGGGTCAGCTCGTGCACCAGCTTTCCGACGTAGGGATACTCCGGGTCGGCGTCCAAGGCGGGCCGGGTGTCGGTGCACTTTGCCAGCTGCATGTCCTGGTCATGCCACACCACCGGCTGGTGGTCTTTGGTGATGCCGATGTCGAATTCCAAAGTGCTGACGCCGATTTCGAGCGCAGCGGCGGCGCCGCGATGCGCCACCACGTCGAAGCCGGATTGTTGTGCGACGGCGGTCGGTTGCGGGCCGAGAACAACAACGGCCACCAGCGCAACCAGCGCGCGCAGCCGGGACGGCATCCCGTTAATGCCTGCGCTGGCGGGCGATTTCGGCGAGCACCACCCCGGCGGCCACCGAGGCATTCAGCGACTCGGCCGGGCCGGCCATCGGGATCGACACCACCGCGTCGCAGTTTTCCCGCACCAGCCGGGAGAGCCCCTTGCCCTCCGATCCGACCACCACGGCCACCGGGCCGGTGCCGTCGAGGTCGTCGAGCGCGGTGTCGCCGTCGGCGTCCAGCCCGACCAGCTGCACACCTTGGCCGGCCCAATCCTTCAGTGTGCGAGTAAGATTCGTGGCCCGCGCAATGGGAACTCGAGCCGCCGCGCCCGCGCTGGTCCGCCATGCCACCGCCGTCACCGAGGCCGAGCGCCGCTGCGGGATCAGCACGCCATGCCCGGCGAACGCCGCGACCGACCGCACGATCGCACCCAGGTTGCGCGGGTCGGAGATGTTGTCCAGCGCGACCAGCAGCGCGGGCGGGGATTCCATCGCCGCCGCAAGCAGGTCGTCGGGATGGGCATAGTCGTAGGGCGGAACCTGCAGCGCGATGCCCTGATGCAGACCGTTGGTTGTTATCCGGTCCAGGTCGGCGCGCGGCACCTCGAGGATCGGGATTCCGGAATCGGCTGCGCGAGTGACGGATTCGGTGAGCCGCTCGTCGGCCTGGGCGCCGAGCGCAACATACAGAGCGGTCGCCGGCACACCGGCCCGCAGACATTCCAGCACCGGGTTGCGGCCGAGCACTGTCTCGGTGGTGTCCTCGGTGCGTTTGGTCTGGCGGCGCTGCTGGGCGCGAAGCCGCTTGGCGGCGGGATGGTTGGGCCGCATATGCGCCGGCGGCGTTGCGCCGCGACCCTCCAGCCCGCGCCGGCGCACACCGCCGGAGCCGACGGTGGGGCCCTTCTTGGTGCCGGGTTTGCGAACCGCGCCGCGGCGCCGCGAATTACCGGGCATCGGCGTCGGTCCCCAGCGACCACTGCGGCCCGTCGGCGGTGTCGGTGACCTCGATGCCGGCGTCCTTGAGCCGGTTGCGGATCTCGTCGGCCAGCGCCCAGTCCCGCTGCTCGCGGGCCTTTTCGCGGCGCTCCAGCTCGGAGCGCACCAGGACGTCGAGGGCGGCCAGTGCGGCAGACGTCTCGTCGTGCGACTCCCACCGCTCGTCGAGCGGGTCGCAGCCGAGGATGCCCATCATCGCGCGGAGGGAGGCGGCGTGAGCCAGTGCGCCCTCGTGGTCACCGGCGTCGAGCGCCCGGTTGCCTTCCGCGCGGGCGTGGTGCACCTCGGCCAGCGCGATCGGCACCGCGAGATCGTCGTCGAGCGCTTCGGCGAACCGCTCGGTCCACTGCCCGGGCATGACGGCACCAACCCGGTTGCGCACCCGGTGCAGGAAGTCCTCGATGCCCACGTAGGCGTTGACCGCGTCCTGTAGGGCGGTCTCGGAGAATTCCAGCATCGAGCGGTAGTGGGCGCTGCCGAGGTAGTAGCGCAGCTCGGCTGCCCGCACCCGCTGCAGGATTGCCGGGATGGCCAGCACGTTGCCCAGCGACTTGCTCATCTTCTCGCCGCCCATGGTGACCCAGCCGTTGTGCAACCAGTAGCGGGCGAACCCGTCGCCGGCCGCGCGGCTCTGCGCGATCTCGTTCTCGTGGTGCGGGAACACCAAATCCATTCCGCCGCAATGGATGTCGAATTCGGGGCCGAGGTACTCGTGGGCCATGGCCACGCATTCGGTGTGCCAGCCGGGCCGCCCGCGACCCCATGGGGTCGGCCACGACGGCTCGCCGGGCTTGGCGCCCTTCCACAGCGTGAAGTCGCGCTGATCGCGCTTGCCGGTCGCCACGCCCTCACCCTGGTGGACGTCGTCGATCTTGTGGCCGGACAGCTGGCCGTAGTCGGGGTAGCTCAGCACGTCGAAGTACACGTCGCCGTTGCCCGTATATGCATGGCCGGTGCAGATCAGCCGCTCGATCAAGTCGATCATCTGGGTGATGTGCCCGGTGGCGCGGGGTTCCGCCGACGGCGGCAAGACACCCAGCGCGTCGTAGGCGGCGGTGAACGCCCGCTCGTAGGTGGCGGCCCATTCCCACCAGGGCCGGCCAGCGGCGGCAGCCTTGTTGAGGATCTTGTCGTCGATGTCGGTGACGTTGCGGATGAAGGCGACGTCGTAGCCGCGGGCCATGAGCCAGCGGCGCAGGATGTCGAAGGCCACGCCGCTGCGGACATGGCCGATGTGCGGCAGGCCCTGCACGGTGGCGCCGCAGAGATAGATCGACACGTGGCCGGGCCGCAGCGGGACGAAATCACGCACGGCGCCGGCCGCCGTGTCGTGTAGCCGTAGCTGGGCGCGATCGGTCACGACGTGCCAGCTTACCGGGCTACTACCAGCGCCGTTGCTATGGCCGCAAGGCCCTCGCCGCGGCCGGTGAGGCCCAGGCCGTCGGTGGTGGTGGCCGACACCGACACCGGCGCGCCCAGCAGCCCGGACAGCAGCTCCTGCGCCTCGCCGCGGCGCGGGCCGACTTTCGGCCGGTTTCCGATGACTTGGACAGCGGCGTTACCGAGCCGCCACCCTTCGGATCCGATGAGCTCGGCGACGTGGCGCAGCATGTCGGCGCCGCTGACGTCGGCCCAGCGGGGGTCGTCGACACCGAAGACGCTGCCGATGTCGCCGAGCCCCGCCGCGGACAACAGTGCGTCGCACAGCGCGTGTGCGGCGACGTCGCCGTCGGAGTGCCCGGCACAGCCGTCGGCGTCGGGAAAAAACAGGCCCAGCAGCCAGCACGGCCGGCCCCGCTCGATCGGGTGAACATCGGTGCCCAGACCGATCCGGACGTTCATTGATTGACGATCGCCTGCGCTAACAGCAGGTCCAGCCGGGTGGTGATCTTGAAGGCCAGCGGATCGCCGTCGACCACGTGGACCTGCCCGCCGATGTGCTCGACCATCGACGCGTCGTCGGTGAAATCAGCGGTGCCGGCCCGCTCGTAGGCACGCTGCAGCAGTTCGGTGGCAAATCCCTGCGGTGTCTGCACCGCCCGCAGGCCGGCCCGTTCCGGCGTGCCCAGCACCACCCCGTTGGCGTCGACGGCCTTGATGGTGTCGGGCACCGGCAGGGCGGGCACGACGGCCGAATGACCCGACCGGAGCGCGTCGACGACGCGGACCACCAGTTGCGGGGGCGTCAGGGCCCGGGCCGCGTCATGGACCAGCACAAACTCCGTTTCACCGGCAGCTGCCAACGCCCGCGCGACCGACTCGCTGCGATTGGCCCCGCCGGCGACGATCGTGGCGACGTGGCCCAGGATCAGCTTGGCCTGGTCGGTGCGATCCGCGGGCACCGCCACCACCACGCGATCGACCACTTTCGATTCCAGCAGGCCGGTGACGGCGCGTTCGACCAGGGTTCGCCCGTCGAGGTGGAAGAACGCTTTGGGAACACCCGCGGCCAGCCGCTCACCCGATCCAGCGGCCGGGACTACCGCGACCGTGCCCGTCACAGTCAGGAGGCTGCGGCCAGAACCTCGTCGAGGATGGTCTCCGCCTTGGCGTCGTCGGTGCTTTCGGCCAGTGCCAGCTCACCGACCAGGATCTGGCGTGCTTTGGCGAGCATGCGCTTCTCGCCGGCGGACAGGCCGCGCTCTTGGTCGCGGCGCCACAGGTCACGCACGACCTCGGCGACCTTGTTGACGTCGCCGGAGGCAAGTTTTTCCAGGTTGGCCTTGTAGCGGCGCGACCAGTTGGTCGGCTCCTCGGTGTGCGGCGCGCGCAGCACCTGGAACACCTTGTCGAGGCCTTCCTGTCCGACCACATCGCGGACACCGACGTACTCGGCGTTCTCGGCGGGGACTCGAACTGTGAGGTCTCCCTGCGCCACTTTCAAGACGAGATATTCCTTTTGTTCCCCTTTGATGGTCCGGGTTTCGATCGCCTCGATTAGCGCAGCACCGTGGTGTGGATAGACAACGGTGTCTCCGACCTTAAAAATCATCTGGTTCGAGCCCCTTTCGTTGGTTCAATCCTAACACGGCGCCTCGACACGCGCGGAACAACGGTGCAGGTCAGGGGCACCGCACGCGAAGAGTAGGGGTTGACAGAAGGCTGAATTCGTGCTTGGCACCGACCTTTTGGGAACCCGGCAGAGCGCACCCAAAGATCGTACTGCGCGGCCCCGGGCGGCCTCCAGCGCCCTGCGCTTCCGCCCACCCGGCCGACCTACTACTGTGCATAGTCGAATTGCGACGAGGAGCAATCGGGCTTGAGCAGGAGGCTTTGAGTGAACCGCTTAGACAACCGCCGCTCGATGGCCGTCGCTGCGCTGGCCGCCGGCGCCGCCCTCGCGTTCACCGGCTGTGGCAGCGGCCAGCTCTCCCAGACCGCCGCCCAGGTGCCCGCCGTCGACGGCGCCCAGGCGGCCGTCCAGAACGTCGCACTGCGCAATGTCCACATCCAGGCGGTCCAGACCGGTGACTTCCTACGGCCGGGCCACTCCGTGGACCTGGTGGCGGCGGTCAGCAACCAGTCGTCGGACACCGCCGACAAACTGGTCGCCGTCACCACCGACATCGGCACCGTGACGCTGTCCGGCGACACCCGGCTGCCGGCGGCCGGGATGCTGTTCGTCGGTACCGCCGACGGTCAGAACATCAAGGCCGTCCACGCCGTGGAGCCCGCTCACACCGCGAAGGCGACCGTGGCGTTGACCAAGCCGATCACCAACGGGCTCACCTACAACTTCACCTTCACTTTCGAAAAGGCGGGCAGCGCAAGCCTGCCGGTGCCGATTTCGGCCGGTCTGGCACTGCGCCAAAGTGAAACGCCGACGCCTGCCGAGCATCATTAGGCCACGATGTCGTACCCGGCGGATACCGTCGGTCCGTGGCCAAGGGACGTTCGCAATACCGCTGTTCGGAGTGCCACCATGTCACCCCTAAATGGGTGGGTCGCTGCCTGGAATGCGGCACGTGGGGCACGGTCGACGAAGTGGCGGTGCTGTCAGCGATCAGTGGCAACGCTCGCCGGCCGGTAGCGCCGGCCTCTGCCGCGGTGCCGATCAGCTCCGTCGAACCGCGCAGCGCCCGGCACTGCCCCACCGGAGTCGACGAGCTCGACCGGGTGCTCGGCGGCGGTGTGGTGCCCGGGTCGGTGACATTGCTGGCCGGCGACCCCGGGGTGGGCAAGTCGACGTTGCTGCTGCAGGTCGCCCACCAATGGGCGCAATCCGGTCGCCGAGCGTTGTACGTGTCCGGTGAGGAGTCGCTCGGCCAGATCCGGATGCGCGCCGACCGGACCGGCTGCAGCCACGACGAGGTTTTCCTGGCCGCCGAGTCCGACCTGCACGCAGTGCTCGGCCATATCGACGTCGTGCGGCCCACGCTGGTCGTGGTGGACTCCGTGCAGACCATGTCGAGCACGGATGCCGACGGTGTCACGGGCGGCGTCACCCAGGTCCGCGCGGTGACCACTGCGCTGACCGCCGCGGCGAAGACCAGCGGGGTGGCGATGATCCTGGTCGGCCACGTCACCAAGGACGGGGCCATCGCCGGGCCGCGCTCGCTGGAACACCTGGTCGACGTCGTGCTGCATTTCGAGGGCGATCGCAACTCCGCTCTGCGGATGGTTCGCGGAATCAAGAACCGGTTCGGCGCGGCCGACGAAGTCGGGTGCTTCCTGCTGCACGACGGCGGCATCGACGGCGTCACCGACCCCTCCGGCCTGTTTTTGGATCAGCGGCCGCATCCGGTTCCGGGAACTGCGATCACGGTGACGCTGGACGGCAAGCGCCCGCTGGTGGGTGAGGTCCAGGCGCTGCTGGCCACACCGTCGGACGGCCGTGCGCGCCGCGCCGTCAGCGGTATCGACCATGCCCGCACCGCGATGATCATCGCGGTGCTGGAAAAGCATGCGCAACTAAGGATTTCGGTCAACGACACGTTCCTTTCCACCGTCGGCGGCATGCGGTTGACCGACCCGTCGACCGACCTCGCCGTGGCGACCGCGTTGGCTTCGGCCTACGCGAGCCTGCCGCTGCCCACCACGGCGGTGATGATCGGCGAGGTCGGGTTGGCGGGGGATCTGCGCCGGGTCGCCGGCATGGACCGCCGGCTGGCCGAAGCGGCCCGGCAGGGCTTCACCACCGCGCTGATTCCGCCCGGATGCGGCGCGGCGCCGACCGGTTTGCGGGTCCTGGAGGCGGCCACCATCGTCGTCGCGCTACACCACATGCTCGACATCGTCGAGCGCGCCGCCAACACTCCACCGCCACTGCGCCTGCTGGATCCGCCGCCCGCATAGCACAATGGCTGGTAATGACTGCGAGCAAGGCGACCAGAATCGGCGTGGTGCCGGCGGCGCGGCCCACCCTGCGTGAGGCCGTCGGCCGGCTGGCGCCGGGCACTGCCCTGCGCGACGGCCTGGAGCGCATCCTGCGCGGCCGCACCGGTGCCTTGGTGGTGCTCGGCTACGACGACAGCGTGGAGGCCATCTGCGACGGCGGCTTTTCCCTCGACGTCCGCTACGCGCCGACCCGGCTGCGCGAGCTGTGCAAGATGGACGGGGCCGTTGTGCTGTCCACCGACGGCAGCCGCATCCTGCGGGCCAACGTGCAGCTGGTGCCCGACCCGTCGATACCCACCGACGAATCCGGCACCCGGCACCGCTCGGCCGAGCGGGCCGCCATCCAGACCGGCTATCCGGTGGTCTCGGTCAGCCACTCGATGAACATTGTGACCGTCTACGTCGCCGGCGAACGCCACGTGCTGGCCGACTCGGCGACCATCCTGTCGCGGGCCAACCAGGCCATCGCCACGCTGGAGCGCTACAAGATCCGGCTCGACGAGGTCAGCCGCCAGCTGTCCAGGGCGGAGATCGAGGACTTCGTCACGCTGCGCGAGGTGATGACCGTGGTGCAGCGGCTGGAATTGGTCCGCCGGATCGGCCTGGTGATTGACTACGACGTCGTCGAACTGGGCACCGACGGTCGTCAGCTGCGGCTGCAGCTCGAGGAGCTGCTCGGCGGTAACGACACCGCGCGGGAGCTGATCGTGCGCGACTACCACGCCAACCCCGAGCCGCTGTCGGTGGCCGAGGTCACCGCCACTCTCGACGAGCTGGACGCCCTGTCGGACACCGAGCTGCTCGACTTCACCGTGCTGGCAAAGGTTTTCGGCTACCCCTCGACCGCCGAAGCCCAGGACTCGTCGATGAGCCCGCGCGGCTACCGCGCGATGGCCGGCATTCCGCGGCTGCAGTTCGCCCACGTCGACCGGCTGGTCCGCGAGTTCGGCTCGCTGCAGGGGCTGCTGGCGGCCAGTGCCAGCGACCTGCAGTCGGTGGAGGGCATCGGCGAGATGTGGGCCCGGCACGTGCGAGAGGGGCTCTCGCACTTGGCCGAGACGATCGCCGACCCGATCAGGTAGCTGCTCAGTTGCCGCCGGGAGCCGCCGGACCGGGCGGCGGCCCGAGCTCGCCGGGTGCGGGCAAGCCGGGCGGCGGCGGCGTTCCGGGCGGCGGCGCGCCGGGTGCGCCCGGCGGTCCCGGGGCGGCCAGGATGAACGGCACCGGCGCCGAGCGCAGGTTGCCCAGTTGCACCACCAGGTTGTAGGTGCCCGGCCCGATCGGGGGGCGAGGCAGCGGGCAGTGCGGCGCGGAGCCCATCCCGGTCCAGGTCACCGCGGTGGTCACCTGCTCGCCCGGCGCGAAGGTCTTCACCAGCGTCTCGTTGGACGGCGCGCAATCCAGGTTGGACCACAGCCGCTTGTTGTCCAGCGAATAGACGTAGGCGGCCAGCACCGCGGCACCGACGTCGCGTTTGCAGGCCACCAGCCCGATGTTGGTGACGACCATGGTGAACTTCGGCTGGTCGCCGATCACGTATTGAGGCGCGTTGGTCAGGCCCTTGACGGCCAGGGTCGAGTCGGGGCAGTCGTCGCCTTCCTTGAGCACCGGCGGCGGCTGCACCGCCGCGGTCGGCGTCTCGGAGGGGGCTTGGTTCTGCGCCGCCGGCGGCGTCACCGGGGTCTCCACCTGGGGCTGCTGAATCGGGGACTTGGCCTGCGGCGTGGCGGTGGGCTTGTCGCTGGTTTTGGCGCCCGCGCTGCTGCTCATGATCGCGACGATGGTCGCGACCACGATTCCGATCACGACGACCGCGATGCCCAACGCCAGCCCTCTTCGCCGCCAGTAGATCTCCGGCGGCAACGGGCCATGCGGTTCCAGATCCAGCACATTCACACCGTAAGCCCAGGTCACACGGATACGAGCGACCGTTCTCGGCGTGTCGCGAGGCTGGTCCGCGGGGCCGTGACCCGGCGGGGCCACCAGAACCAGCGATTCAGCAGCGCCACCAGCGAGGGAAGCAGGAACGTCCGGACGATCAACGTGTCCAGGAGCAGCCCGACGCCGACGGTCAGCCCCGTCTGCGCGACGGGCTGCACTGTGCTGGCCATCAGCGCGAACATCGTGATCCCGAAGACGACGCCGGCCGTCGTCACCACCCCGCCGGTGCCGGCGAAGGCCCGCACGATGCCGGTCCCGATGCCGGCGCGGACCTCCTCGCGGAGGCGCATCGCCAGCAGGAGGTTGTAGTCGGCGCCGACGGCCACCAACGCGATGAACGCGATCGGCGCCACCGCCCAGTGCATTTCCTGTCCGAGCAGGTATCGGCAGACCAGTCCGCTGACCGCCACCGCCGAGGCGTACGAGACGATGACCGTCCCCATCACCGCCGCTGCCGCCACCGGGCTGCGCAGCATCACCGCGACGATCAGAAAGATCAGCGCCAGCGTCGCGATCACCAGCAGCCGGAAGTCGTGGGCGACGAAGACCCGCAGGTCGCTGGTCACCGGGCCCACCCCGGCCAGGTCCACCTCGGTGGGCGTCAGCGTGCCCTCCTTGGTGGCTTCGGCCACCGCGGTGCGGACCTGCTCGGCGCGGCGCGCGCCGTCGGCTCCCCACTCGTTGCGATCGCCGTAGACGAGCAAATAGGTTGCGTGTCCGTCGGCAGACATCAAGTCTTTCAACACTTCTCGGTATCTCGGGTCTGACAGCGCGCGCGCCGGCAGGTAGAAGCCACCCGCGGCGCTGCTGCGGAACCCGGCGTCCAGCTCGCGCAGGTAGTCGGTGAGCTCGTGCACCTGCGGGCCGAGCGAGCCCAGGGTGTCCCGCAGGTCGCCGGTGGCATCCCGGGCCTGGCCGAGCACGTCGCGCATCGACTGCAAGGTCCGCGGCAGCCCTGCCAAGCCGGCGGTGGCCGTGCCCGATCCTGATGTCAATTTGACTGCCCCAGTGGATATTTCGCCGGAGCTATGGACGACGGCGTCGACGGGTTCGACGACGCGGGCCACCGCCGAGCAGATCGGGTTGGCCGGGCAGTCGGCAGTGTTGCCGACAAAGCCGCGCAACGGGTCCAGGTACTCCGACACCGTGTTGATGCTGGTCTGCAAACCGTCCAATCCGGCCCGCATATCGTCGGCGCCCGAGTTGATTTCGCCCAGCCTGGCGGCGCTGCCGGCCATGCCCCGGCCGAGCTGGTCCACCGTCGTGGCCATCCGCGACAACATGGCGTCCAGCTCACCCACCCGCTGCAGACGCTGTACCAGTGAATCGATGCCCGCGCCGAATTGCTCACCCAGCAGGCTCGCCTGGTGGCTCAGGGTCGCCTCGTCGGGCACGGCCCCGGCCGGTCGGCTGGCCGACTGCACCATCCTCACGCCAGGTAT
This sequence comes from Mycobacterium kyorinense, assembly GCF_002101735.1. GTDB lineage: Bacteria > Actinomycetota > Actinomycetes > Mycobacteriales > Mycobacteriaceae > Mycobacterium > Mycobacterium kyorinense. Next base: position 42,671 of record NZ_LQPE01000027.1, read on the forward strand.
CGCCATGATCTGGCGTGAGATCCGCTCGATGGCGATCAGGCTCGCGGGAGTGCGCAGGTCGTGGTCGGCCCCGACGGTCACTACGTCGGGAAACAGCTGGTTCGCCGGGAAGTGCTGGTCGATCGCCCGATAACCACGACTGGAATCGGCGCCGGCCGGCGTGGCCCGCGGTTCGTTCCAGCCGGGCCGCAGTCCGGCCACCGGCAACGCCATGACGAGGACGACGAGGCCGCTGGCGACCAACACCGGCCCGGGCCAGCGCGCGACGATCACCCCGATTCGCCGCCAGCGGCGCGCGATCATCGACGGCCGGGGTTCCAACAGGCCACGACGCCCGGCCAGGCTGATCAGCGCCGGCGTCAGCGTAAGCGCCGCCACCATCCCGGCTAAAATCCCGATGGCGCAAGGCATTCCGACGCTGCGAAACATGCCGACTTTAGCCAGGCCCAGGCAGGCCAACGCGACCGCCATCGTCAGCGCGGATCCCACCACCACCGGCGCGACGCCGCGGTACGCCTGCTCCAGCGCCGCGGCCGGGTCGACTCCGCGTCTTCGGCCCTCGTGGTAGCGGCCGATCAGGAAGATCGCGTAGTCGGTTCCCGCGCCGAGCAGCATTGCCGCGATCAGCGCCACCGAAAACAGCGACACTTCCACGAGGCCGTGCCGGCCCAACAGCGCTACCAATGGACGCGCCACGGCCAGGGCCAGGCCCACCGTGATCAGCGGGATGGCAGCGGCGACCGGTGATCGATACACGATCAGCAGCAGGATCAGGATCACGGCGATCGTGGCCGCGGTCATCAGCAGCATCTGCCGGTCGATGGCGGCGAACTCGTCGGAGATGGTCGCGCCCGGCCCGGTGACGTGGACATGCAAACCGTCGGGCGGCGCCAGACGAGCCACCGTGTGGCGCACTGCGCTGACCGCGTCGGCGGCCGCAGAGGTCCCCAGCATCCCCGACAGGCGCAGCATCACAGTCGCGGCATGCCGGTCGCGGCTCAGCGCCGCGGATTCGGTGAGGGGTAGCGCCCACAGGTCGGTGACGGCGCTGACGTGGGCGGTGTCGGATCGCAACACCGACACCAGGGTGTCGTAGTAGTGGCGGTCCGCCGACCGCAACGGCTGGTCACGTTCCAGCACAACATAATTGATGTTGTTGCTGGGTACGTTGCCGAACAGTTCGGCCGACCGCCTGGCCGCGATCGAGCTCGCCGCCGATGCCGGCATGAACGACCGGGAGTGCGACGCGACGACCCGCTCCAGCTGCGGCACCAATACGTTGGCCAGCCCCGCCACCACAACCCAAGAGACCACGATGAGTACGGCGTGACGGCCGGTGAAACGCGCGGCGCGGCCGAGCAGTTCACGCAACGGTCTGCTCCTCGCGCTGTACGGATTGCAGCCGTCGGGACCGCTTGGCGGCCGCATCCAGCTGTGCGCGCAGCCCCGGCTCGGCAGCCGCGATCTCGGCGCGGGCCTGCTCGACCGAGATGTCGCCGTCCAGCCGTGCGGTTACCGCGGTGATCCAGCGCTGCTGCAGCAACAGCAGCAGCCCCTCCTCGCTGCCGAACAGCCGCTCGACGTCGGGCAGATTGCCGTTGAAATGCAGTGCCGCATATGGGTTTTCGGCGGCCCGTTCGATCAGGTCGGCCATGAAGGCCATTCGCTCGTGCAGGTGTGTCCACGTCATGTCAGTGACGCTAGGGAAGTGGGGCGCGCCCGTCGTCGTGCCAGGGTTCGGTTTTCGGGCTCCTACTACGGTCGGAGTCGAACTCCGTCTGCAGCATGATGTGCGACCCGCCGAAACCCTTCTACGATGAGCCGATGAGGCGCGTGATCGATTTCGTGTGCGATCGGGTGCGGCAACGCGGCGACCTGATACCGCCCGGGTATTCCTGGAACTTCGTAGTCATGGTCGACACCGCCATGGTGCTGTTCCTGGTCGCGTCGATTCTGCAGCGCGGCCGCGCCGACCTGCCCGCCGCCGGCAGTGCGGCACTACTGGCGCTAGCGCCGTTGCTGCTGTTCTTCCTGGCTGGAGTGAAGTTTCTGCCCGGCCTGGTTTGGGCCACCTCGCTTGCGGCGACAACCATCCTGCTCTTCGCGACCTCCACACCGGTCGACGGCGACGTGGCGCCGGTATTGCTGGTGGTGGCGCTAGGGTGTACCGCTGCACTGGCGCCAGTGCTTTACGGGACATTTGCCCTCGGATCGGCGGCGGCGCTGCTGGTGGTGGCTGCCGGGATGCATCGGCTTGACGAGCTCCCGGTGTATTTGGGCATGGTCGCGATGGGCTGGCTGACCGGCATTCTGACCCGAATCCAGGCGCGGTTGATCGTCAAGCAGCAGGAGATGCAGGCGGATTTGGCCGAGCACGCCGTGGCCGACGAGCGACGACGGATCGCCCGCGAGGTGCACGACGTCATCGCCCATTCCCTTTCCGTCACAATGCTTCACGTGACAGGCGCGCGGCACGCGCTGCAGCAAGACCGCGACGTCGAGGACGCGATCGACGCGCTGACCGATGCCGAGCGGTTGGGCCGTCAGGCGATGGCCGATATCCGCCGCACGGTCGGGCTGCTCGACGCCGGTCCGGCCAAGATGGCCCCGGAACCGGAAATCGCCGACATCCCCGATCTGGTGGACGATTTCGTCCAGGCGGGGTTACCGGTCACACTGCGCACCAAGGGCGACCCAGATCGGGTATCGGCCGCGGTCGGGTTGGCTCTCTACCGGATCACCCAGGAATCGCTGACCAACATCGCCAAACACGCGCCCGAATCGAAAGCCACAGTGCAGCTGGTGATTTCGCCATCAGCCGCGGCGCTGTCGGTGGTCAATGCGGTGCCGGTGGCGGTCGGGGCCACGCCGGCATCGCGAGGCGGCCACGGGCTGGCCGGCATGCGCCAACGAGTGGAGCTGCTCGGCGGCGTAATCGACGCCGGGCCGTCTGACAACGGCTGGTCTGTGCGCGCCGAGATTCCGTTGAGCGACTCGAGCTCACGCACGCGGCGGTGCCCACTCTGACATGGGCACCACCGAGATTTCCGTCGTGCTGGTCGACGACCAGGACCTTGTGCGCTCGGGCCTGCGCCGGATCCTGCGCCGCAAAGACGGATTCGTCATCGTCGCCGAATGCGCTGACGGCGACGAGGTTTGCGACGCGGTCGCCGCGCATCGCCCCGACGTGGTGGTGATGGACCTGCGAATGAAGCGGGTCGACGGAATCGAGGCCACCCGCCGCCTCGCCGCAACCGACTCACCGCCGGTGCTGGCGCTGACCACGTTCAACGACGACGAGCTGCTCTCCGGGGCGCTGCGTGCCGGTGCGTCGGGATTCGTGCTCAAGGATTCCTCGGCCGAGGAGCTGATCCGCGCGGTGCGGGCGGTCGCCCAGGGCGACTGCTACCTCGACCCGGCGGTCACCTCACGCGTGCTGGCCACGTATCGGCGGGTCGCCGGTGAACACCGCCCGGAAGCCGTCGCCGAACTGACCGCGCGTGAGGGCGACGTGTTGCGGCTGGTTGGGCAGGGCCGGTCGAACGCCGAAATCGCCGACGAGCTCTGCATTTCCGAGCTGACAGTCAAAAGCCACATCGGCCGGATCTTCGTCAAGCTCAACCTGCGCGACCGCGCGGCGGCCATCGTCTACGCCTACGACCATGGCATCGTCACGCCGCGCTGCGCGGGTTGACTCAAGGTTGTTGCCAAGGACTTTGCAGCCAGTTCTGAGGTTCGGTCACTAACCGGGCCGACGGTGAAGATATACGCGTTGGCGGCATTGCTGGCGATCGCCGTGGCGCCCACCGCGGTGGCGCATGCGGATTCGGCCGATGACACCTTCCTGAAAGCCCTTGCCGACCAGGGGATTACAGGAGATCCCGCAGAGCTGGTCGCAGCGGGTCGCGGCGTGTGCGACAACGTTTCCGGGCTGGCCACCACGTTGCCCAAGTGGTCGAAGGCCCCGGCGTTGGGTCCTGTGATGGGCGCGCTGAACCTATCGCTATTCCAGGCGGAGTTCGTGGTCAGCGCCGCCGAAAGCGCTTACTGCCCGCAATATCTCGGGCTCGGACGCTGACCCCTACGACACCTCGTCGCCGATCTCGCCGATGTGGTTGCGCAGCACCGCGCGCCCGTCGGCCAGGTGATAGGTGACCCCGACGATCGCCAGCGTGCCCGCGGCGACCCGCTCGGCGATGGCCGTCGACCGGGCCATCAGCTGCGCGCCGGTCTCGACCACGTGCCGCGCCTCGAACTCGTCGACCCGGCTCATGCCCTCCCGGCGGCCCAGCAGGATGGACGGCGTCACCCGCTCGACCAGGTCGCGCACATAGCCGCCGGGCAGTACCCCGTCGTCGAGCGCGGACAGCGTCGCCTTCACCGCACCGCAGCTGTCGTGGCCGAGGACCACGATCAGCGGCACGTCGAGCACCGTCACCGCGAACTCGATCGAGCCCAGCACCGCGGAGTCGATCACGTGCCCCGCGGTGCGCACCACGAACACGTCGCCCAGGCCCTGGTCGAAGATGATCTCGGCGGCCACCCGGCTGTCGCCGCACCCGAACACCACAGCGGTGGGCTTTTGCCCCTCGGCGAGTTTCGCCCGGTGCTCGATGCTCTGGCTGGGATGTTCGGGCTTGCCGGCAACGAACCGCTCGTTACCCTCTTTGAGTGCCTTCCACGCGGTTATGGGATTGGTATTGGGCATGGCGCACATTCTGCCGTACCGGCCGATGATCGTCGCGGCGGAGGACCTACTGAGCTGGTACGAGCGGTCGCGGCGCGACCTGCCGTGGCGCGATCCCGGCGTCAGTCCATGGCAGATCCTGGTCAGCGAGTTCATGCTGCAGCAGACGCCGGTGGCCCGCGTCTTGCCGATCTGGACGGAGTGGGTGGTGCGCTGGCCCACCCCATCGGCGACGGCGGCGGCTAGCGCGGCCGACGTGCTGCGCGCCTGGGGCAAGCTCGGCTATCCCCGACGGGCCAAACGCCTGCACGAGTGCGCGACGGTGATCGCACGCGATCACGGTGACGTGGTGCCCGACGACGTCGACACCTTGATGACACTGCCCGGGGTCGGTTCCTACACCGCGCGGGCGGTGGCCTGTTTCGCCTACCACCAACCGGTGCCCGTGGTGGACACCAATGTGCGCCGGGTGGTGGCTCGCGCTGTGCACGGCCGCGCCGATGCCCGCGCTCCGTCGGCGGCCCGTGACCACGCCGACGTCGCCGCATTGTTGCCCGAAAACGGAGTAGCGCATCATTTTTCGGCGGCGCTGATGGAACTGGGCGCGACGGTGTGCACCGCCCGGGCGCCGAAATGCGGACTATGCCCGGTTACCGGGTGCCGATGGCGGGAACTCGGGTATCCGCCGGCCGAGGGGCCGGCACGCCGCGCGCAAACCTACGCCGGCACCGACCGCCAGGTGCGCGGCCGACTGCTGGATGTGTTGCGGGACAATGCTTCTCCGGTCACTCGCGCGCAGCTGGACGTGGCGTGGCTGACCGATACCGCGCAGCGGGACCGCGCGCTGGAGTCGCTTCTCGCCGACGGCCTGGTGACACGGATGCCCGACGGCCGCTACGCCCTAGTCGGCGAGGAGGACCGCTAAAGTCGCGTCGATAATCTGACCAATCCGGTTGCTCGTTGCTCCCGTCCGAGCGCGCACGGCGATGGTGACGAGCGCGGCGGTCGCAACCTCGGCAAGGGCCCGCGGCGCCGCCGCCGACGATAACTCCCCCTCCCGCTTGGCCCGGTCGAACCGCTCGGCGAACAACTCGGTGAACCCGTTGAAGGTCGACTCGGCGATCGCTGCGACGCGCTCGTCGCGCCTGGCCTCGGTCACGGCCGTGCCGACCAGAAAGCAGCCGCGCGGCCCGTCGTCGCCGGCAAGGTAGAACTTTCGTGCGTTCTGGTAGACGGCGCGCAACGCGGCGCGCAGTGGCCGCGGCTTCGCCAACTCGCGGGCCAACGCCGCGTGACTGTCGGCGGCGTAGCGAGCAGCCGCCGCCTCGTACAGTTCCCGCTTGTCACCGAACCCCGCGTAGATGCTCGGCCGGTTCATGCCCATTGCCGCGCTCAGCTCGTCCAACGACGTCGCCCCATAGCCATTGCGCCAGAACGTGTCCCGGGCCTGCTTGAGCGCGACGTCGGGATCGTAGCGCCGCGGCCTGCCCCGCGGCCTTCTTGTCGGTTCCATATTTTTATACGACATTGTACAAAATGATGACATGCGATATCGACGGCCGACGGGTGCACTACGTCGACACCGGCAGCGGGGAGCCGGTGCTGCTGCTGCACGGCTACCCGCAAAGCTCATCATGCTGGCGGCATCAAATTCCCGCGCTGGCGGCGCGCCACCGGGTCATCGCGCCGGACTGGCCCGGCTTCGGCCGTTCGGAGCCACCCGCGACCTCGCCGAGCTACGACGACGAAGTCGACCGCATCGAGCGGCTCGTGGCGCGACTGGGCTTGGAGCGCTTCAACCTCATCGCACACGACTACGGCGGATTTCTCGGCCTGGGCTACACCCTGCGCCACCCCGAGCGCGTGTAGCGGTTGGCGCTGCTGAACAGCCGGGCGCACGGTGTTTTTCGGCCATGGTTCTACAACTTCTCGCTCGGGCAGCGGTGGCTGGCCACGCATCGCATCGGCACACGCGTGGTGCGCCGCCTACCCGTGCGAACGCTGCATCATGTTGCGTTCCGCCGTTATCGCGACCTTGGATGCTTCGACACCGATCTCGAGACCGAGTACCTCGGTTGGATGGACCAGCCAGGCGGCAAGCGAACGTTCACCGAGTTCTTCGCGCACTACCATCTGCCCCTGGTGCCGTGGCTGGCCCCGCGACTTGCTGAAATCGACTGCCCGACCGCGATTATCTGGGGCGACCGTGACGCGTACATCCCGTTTCGGACCGCCGAGGAACTCGCCGAGCGGATCCCGGGCGCAACGTTGACGCGTCTGCGCGGCGCCGACCACTACGTCATGGAAGAGCGGCCCGACCAAGTGACCTCTGCGCTGCTGGACCTGCTGGCCCGTCACCCCGCCAGAAACGATTCCACCGCCTCGCGGTAGACCTCCGGGGCGTCGTCGTGCACCAGATGGCCGGCTTCGGGAACACGTATATAGCTTGTCCGACAGCCTGTTTCGCTCATCGCACGCATCTGCCCGGGCGGCGTGACCGAGTTGCCGGCTTCGATCAGCAGCGCCGGCGCGCGCACCGCCTTCCATTGCGCCCAGTAGTCGCGGGTGCCCCACTCGGCGGCGATCTCGATCCATCGTTCGACGTGGCCGTGCAGCCGCCAGCCAGTCGCGGTGCGATCGAAGGATTCCAGAAAGTAGCGCCCGGCGATATCGCCGAATTCGGCGAATACCTGCTCGGCAGTACCGAATTCGACTGGCAGGGCGTGCAGCCACGGCTCCCAGGGTCCCGTGGTGCGGCCGCGGAAATCCGGCGCCATGTCCTCGACCACCAGCGCCGCCACCAGGTCAGGACGCTCGGCCGCCAGGCACCAGGAGTGCAGCGCGCCCATCGAATGGCCGACCAGCCGCGCCGGTACGCCCAGCGCGGCCACCGCGTCGCCGAGATCCGCCACGAAGCGTTCGGTGCTGATCGGGTGCGGGTCGGCGACGTCGCGGCCGCGGTGCCACGGCGCGTCATAGGTGTACACGGCGCCCAACCGGGTCAGCCAGGGCAGCTGACGCGACCACGTGGTCCCGCGCCCCATCAGACCGTGCACCAGCACCACCGGCCGGCCGCGCCCGCCGCGATGGGTCAACAGGTCGGCGGTCATGTCCGGCACGGTAGCCTGGCGGCATGCCAGTGGTGAAGATCAACGCAATCGAGGTGCCTGCCGACGCCGGCCCCGAGCTGGAGAAGCGGTTCGCACACCGCGCGCACGCCGTCGAGAACTCGCCCGGATTCCTCGGTTTCCAGCTGCTTCGCCCGGTCAAGGGCGAAGACCGCTACTTCGTGGTGACCCAGTGGGAATCCGAGGAAGCCTTCCAGGCCTGGGCCACCGGGCCCGCCATCGAGGCCCACGCCGGCCACCGGGCCAACCCGGTGGCGACCGGGGCGTCGCTGCTGGAATTCGAGGTTGTGCTGGACGTTGCCGGCTCTGGCTCGAAGGCATAGCCCGCGCCGGGGACGGCATCGCGCGGCGGCGCTGGGCGCCGTCGCCACGCTGGTCACCGCCCTGGCCCCGGGTTGCAGCCCACCACCCGCGCCGTCCGCGAACGCCGCCGATGCCGGTGTGCGGATCGACACCAGGACGCCGCCCGGCATGCGGGCCAAGCAGACCGTCGACATGCTCAACTCGGACTGGCCGATCGGCCCGGTCGGAGTGCGTACGCTGGCCGCACCCGACATGGTGGAGTCGGTCGAGCGCTCGATGGAAGAGCTCTGGTGGGACCGCCCCTTCACCGTGGGCGACGTCGCGATCAGCGCCGGCGCGGCCACCTTGCAGCTCATCACGTCCTACGGCGCGCGCCAGAACGTCCGGATCCACACCGACGACGCCACTTTGGTCGACGGGTTCGACGTCACCACGCAGGCTCCTGTCATCTCCTCCTGGCGTGACGTCGACGCCACGTTGACACGGACCGGTGCCCGCTACTCGTGGCAAGTCACCAAGGTCGACGACGGCCACTGCGATCGAGTGGCGGGCACCAATACCGCCGAATCCCTGCCGTTGGCTTCGATTTTCAAGTTGTACGTGCTCTACGCCGTCGCCCAGGCGGTCAACGACGGAACGGTTTCCTGGGACGACCAGCTGACCGTCACCGACAAGGGCAAGGCGGTCGGTTCCGGATTGGAATTGCCGGTGGGAGCGCATATTTCGGTCCGTACCGCGGCCGAGAAGATGATCGCCACCAGCGACAACATGGCCACCGACCTGCTGATCGGAAAGGTGGGACCACACGCCGTCGAGAACGCGCTGGTCGCGGCCGGCCATCACGACCCGGCCAGCATGACGCCATTCCCGACGATGTACGAGTTGTTCTCGGTCGCCTGGGGAAAACCCGATGTGCGCGAGCAGTGGAAGCAGGCGGTCAACCCGCAAGCCCGCGCCCAGTTGCTGCAGCAGGCCAATTCCCGTGTATACCAACCGGATCCGACGCGCGCGCACACGCCGGCGTCGGGCTTCGGCGCGGAGTGGTATGGCAGCGCCGAGGACATCTGCCGTGTCCATGCGGCGCTGCAGGCCGCCGCGGTCGGCAAGGCCGCGCCTGTCAAGCAGATCATGTCCGCGGTGCCCGGCGTGGACTTGGACCGGCGGGTGTGGCCGTACATCGGCGCCAAAGCCGGTGGCCTGCCAGGTGACTTGACGTTCAGCTGGTACGCGGTGGACCACACCGGTCAGCCGTGGGTGGTCAGTTTCCAGCTGAACTGGGGCCGCGACCACGGGCCGAGGGTGACCGGCTGGATGCTGCAGATCGCCAGGCAGGTCTTCGCGCTGCTGCCGATGCCGCGCTAGTCTTTCGCGGTAGTCATGTGACGGCGAGGAAACCGGTGCGTATTCCGGTGCGGTCGCGCCACTGTGACCAGCGTTGCACGCTGGAAGCCAGACCTTCCCGTCACATCGCGGATGAGGACGCGTAATCCTCGGAAGGCGGTCTGATGTTTCGGTTGGCTTCAACGGGCTGGACTCGTCGCGACCGAATCGAGATCAGTGTGCTGCTCGGCGCGATCGCGCTGATGCATCTCGTCGGCTTCGTGACGCTGTTCATGATCATCGCGCCGCGCCACTATCACGCCGGAAGCCAGATCTTCGGTGCCGGTTTGGGGCTTACCGCATACTTGTTCGGGCTGCGGCACGCATTCGACGCCGACCATATCGCCGCGATCGACAACACCACGCGCAAGCTGATGACCGACGGCCACAAACCGAAATCTGTCGGGTTCTGGTTCGCCATGGGCCATTCCACGATCGTGCTGGTGATGGCGGTGCTGGTCATCGTCGGCGCCCACGCGGTCGGCGTCTTGGTCGACGACGACTCGCCCACGCGACGCGCGCTCGGTTTCGCCGGCACCTTGGCCTCCGGCCTGTTCCTCTACCTGATCGCGGCCATGAACATCATTGCGTTGATCGGGATATCGCGCGCTTTCACCAAACTGCGCCGCGGCGACTATTCCGACGAAGAGCTCGAAGCCGCGTTGAACGACCGCGGCTTTTTGGCCCGGCTGCTGCGCCCGATCATGAACCGCATCAAACGGCCGGTGCAGATCTACCCCGTCGGCGTGTTGTTCGGTCTCGGCTTCGACACCGCCACCGAGGTCGCGCTGCTGGCGCTGGCCGGCACCGGCGCCGCCGCCGGGCTGCCCTGGTACGCCGTGCTGGTGCTGCCGCTGCTGTTCGCGGCAGGCATGAGCCTGATGGACACCTTCGACGGCTTACTGATGACCGCCGCTTACGACTGGGCGTTCCTGCAGCCGGTCCGCAAGATCTACTACAACCTCACCGTCACCGGGTTGTCGATTGCGGTGGCGCTGCTGATCGGGTCGATCGAGCTGGTGTCGATATTGCACGACGACCTCAATTGGGTTGACCCCGTTACCAGTTGGATCAGCAACATCGACCTTAACAACGCCGGCGTCGCGATCGTCGGGTTGTTCGCGGTCACCTGGGCCGGCGCGATCGCCTACTGGAAGCTGGCAGGAGTCGAGGCACGCTGGCAGCCGGCCCGGCCGGAGTAAACCGCCAGCGGTTTACTCGGTGGCGGCGCTGTGCGCCCCGCCCGCGCTGTGCGCACCGGCCTTGGCCAGATCCGGCCCGACCGGCTCCACGGGCTTGGGGCTCCCGGTGAACGTGAACTTGGCGTCCTCGCCGGAGCCTTCGCCGTCCCAGTCGTCCACGTCGACGGTGACGACCTGGCCCGGGCCGACCTCCTCGAACAGGATCTTCTCGGACAGCGCGTCCTCGATCTCGCGCTGAATGGTGCGTCGCAGCGGACGAGCACCCAGCACCGGGTCGAAGCCCCGCTTGGCCAAAAGCGCCTTGGCCTTGTCGGTCAGCACCAGCGCCATGTCCTTGCTCTTGAGCTGCTTTTCCACCCGGCCGATCATCAGCTCGACCATCCGGATGATCTCGTCGCGAGTCAGCTGGTGGAAGACGATGATGTCGTCGATCCGGTTGAGGAACTCCGGGCGGAAGTGCTTCTTGAGCTCGTCGTTGACCTTCTGCTTCATCCGCTCGTAGTTGTTCTCACCGCCACCCTGCGAGAAGCCCAGGCCCACCGCTTTGGAGATGTCGGCGGTACCGAGGTTGGACGTGAAGATCAGCACGGTGTTCTTGAAGTCGACCGTGCGGCCCTGCCCGTCGGTGAGCCGGCCGTCCTCGAGCACCTGCAACAGGCTGTTGTAGATCTCCTGGTGCGCCTTTTCGATCTCGTCGAACAGCACCACCGAGAACGGCTTACGCCGCACCTTCTCGGTGAGCTGGCCACCCTCCTCGTAGCCGACGTATCCCGGCGGGGCGCCGAACAACCGCGACGCGGTGAACCGGTCGTGGAACTCACCCATGTCGATCTGGATGAGCGCGTCGTCGTCGCCGAACAGGAACTCCGCCAGCGCCTTGGACAGCTCGGTCTTACCCACACCGGACGGGCCGGCGAAGATGAACGAACCCGACGGCCGCTTGGGGTCCTTCAACCCTGCGCGGGTGCGACGGATCGCCTTGGAGACCGCCTTGACGGCGTCCTCCTGGCCGATGATCCGCTTGTGCAGTTCCTCCTCCATGCGCAGCAGCCGGGTGGTCTCGGCCTCGGTGAGCTTGAACACCGGGATTCCGGTCCAGTTGCCCAGCACCTCGGCGATCTGCTCGTCGTCGACCTCGGCGACGACGTCGAGATCGCCTGAGCGCCACTGCTTTTCGCGCTCAGCGCGCTGGGCCACGAGTTGCTTTTCGCGGTCGCGGAGGCTGGCGGCCTTCTCGAAGTCCTGCGCGTCGATCGCGGACTCCTTCTCGCGGCGGGCTTCGGCGATCTTCTCGTCGAACTCGCGCAGGTCGGGCGGCGCGGTCATCCGGCGGATCCGCATCCGGGCACCGGCCTCGTCGATCAGGTCGATGGCCTTGTCCGGCAGGAACCGGTCGTTGATGTAGCGGTCGGCCAGGGTTGCCGCGGCCACCATCGCACTGTCGGTGATGGACACCCGGTGGTGCGCCTCGTAGCGGTCGCGCAGACCTTTGAGGATCTCGATCGTGTGCTCGACCGTCGGCTCGCCCACCTGCACCGGCTGGAAGCGGCGCTCCAGCGCGGCGTCCTTCTCGATGTACTTGCGGTACTCGTCGAGGGTGGTGGCGCCGATGGTCTGCAGCTCACCGCGGGCCAGCTTGGGCTTGAGGATGCTCGCGGCGTCGATGGCGCCCTCGGCGGCACCGGCACCGACCAGCGTGTGCAGCTCGTCGATGAACAGGATGATGTCGCCGCGGGTGTTGATCTCCTTGAGCACCTTCTTCAGCCGCTCTTCGAAGTCACCGCGGTAGCGCGAGCCGGCCACCAGCGAACCCAGGTCCAGCGTGTAGAGCTGCTTGTCCTTCAACGTCTCGGGGACCTCGCCGTGCACGATGGCCTGCGCCAGGCCCTCGACGACGGCGGTCTTGCCGACACCCGGCTCGCCGATCAGCACCGGGTTGTTCTTGGTGCGACGGGAGAGCACCTGCATGACCCGCTCGATTTCCTTCTCGCGGCCGATGACCGGGTCGAGCTTGCCCTCCATCGCGGCGGCGGTCAGGTTGCGGCCGAACTGGTCGAGCACCAACGACGTCGACGGCGAGCCGGACTCGCCGCCACGGCCTCCGGTGCCGGCCTCGGCGGTCTCCTTGCCCTGGTAGCCACTCAGCAGTTGGATCACCTGCTGGCGCACCCGGGTCAGCTCGGCGCCGAGCTTGACCAGCACCTGGGCCGCGACGCCCTCGCCCTCCCGGATCAGCCCGAGCAGAATGTGCTCGGTGCCGATGTAGTTGTGGCCAAGCTGCAGCGCTTCCCGCAGGGAGAGCTCCAGCACCTTCTTGGCGCGCGGCGTGAACGGGATGTGGCCCGACGGCGCCTGCTGGCCCTGGCCGATGATTTCCTCGACCTGGCTGCGCACGCCCTCGAGCGAAATGCCCAGCGATTCCAGCGACTTCGCGGCGACGCCTTCGCCCTCGTGGATCAGGCCCAACAGGATGTGCTCAGTGCCGATGTAGTTGTGGTTGAGCATCCGGGCCTCTTCCTGCGCCAGGACGACGACCCTGCGGGCACGGTCGGTAAATCTCTCGAACATTGGCGGTTACCTGCTCTCCCTCACCATCGGTACTGCGGCGGGCTTTGGGTTGGTCCCTGCGTACCTGCCATCCACTGTAATGGGCGGCCGGCCGGGCTTCCTACCTCACGGTCGGCCGCACCAAAGCGATACCAATGGAACGCCGTAATCGCCGAAACGTTTCCCGGCGCTATCGGGTGATCAGTTCGCCACCAGCGAAAGAATTCCTAGGTCAGATCGCGCGGCTTCTCCTCATCGCGCTTCGCGCTCTGCATCGTCGCCACGCGGGTCAGGTGGCCGCGTGGAATGCGTCGATGACGTCGGCCGGGATGCGGCCGCGGGTCGAGACGTTGTGCCCGTTGCGGCGGGCCCATTCCCGGATTGCAGCGCTCTGTTCGCGGTCGATGGCCCCACGGCCGCGACCGGAGGAACGTCCGCGCCGGCGACCGCCCACCCGACGGCCGGCGTCGACCCATTTCTTCAGGTCGCTACGCAGTTTGTTGGCATTCTTGCTTGAAAGATCAATCTCATAGGTCACTCCGTCGAGCCCGAATTCGACGGTTTCGTCGGCGGCGCCCTCACCGTCGAAATCATCGACCAAGGTGACGGTCACTTTCTTCGCCATTAGCTCCCTCAACTTCTTCCTGTGCACTTACTGTGCACGTCACATTGTCCGCCCCGTGGCACTAATCTGCCATAGCCGTGCATGGTATTCAATACCACGATCACGGTCGCTGAGTAGTTAGTTGGTGTGCGGACGAACAATCGGGAACAAAACTGTCTCTCTAATTGACAGGCCAGTCAAAGCCATCAACAACCGATCGATACCCATTCCGGTTCCGGTACACGGCGGCATGGCGTACTCGAGGGCGGCCAAAAAATCCTCGTCGAGTGCCATCGCCTCGTCGTCGCCGGCCGCGGCCGCCCGCGCCTGTGCCGCGAATCGCTCGCGCTGCACCACCGGGTCGATCAATTCGGAGTATCCGGTGGCCAGTTCGACACCGCGCAGGTATAAATCCCATTTCTCGGTGACACCGGGGATGCTGCGGTGCTGCCGGGTCAAAGGCGTTGTCTCCACAGGGAAATCCCGCACGAAGGTGGGGGCGGTGAGCCGGGCGCCGACGGTGTGCTCCCAGAGTTCCTCGACCAGCTTGCCGTGCCCATATCCGCGGTCGGCGGGTATCTCGATACCGAGCCGATCGGCAATGCTGAGCAAGTGCTCGACAGCGGTCTGCGGTGTGATCTCTTCACCGATCGCTTCGGATAGGGACGGATACATTTGTATCGAGGCCCATTCTCCGTCGATGTCGTAGATAGTGCCGTCCGGCAACGGAAGTTGTCGGGTGCCGATCGCCTCGTCAGCCACCTGTTGAATAAGCTCGCGGGTCACAACTGCCGAATCGTCATACGTTCCATACGCCTGGTACGTCTCCAGCATGGAAAATTCCGGCGAATGTGTGGAATCGGCCCCTTCGTTTCGGAACACGCGATTAAGTTCGAACACCTTGTCAAACCCACCGACCACACAGCGCTTGAGGAAGAGTTCCGGCGCGATCCGCAGGTAGAGATCGATGTCGAGCGCATTGGAGTGCGTGACGAACGGCCGCGCCGCCGCGCCCCCTGCCAATGTCTGCAACATCGGTGTCTCGACCTCAAGAAACCCGCGTTGTTCGAGCGCGTTGCGTATTGCACGGACGACGACAATTCGCTGACGGGCGACGCTGCGGGCCTGCGGGCGGATGATCAGGTCGACGTAGCGTTGCCGCACCCGCGACTCTTCGTTCATTTCTTTGTGCGCGACCGGCAGCGGCCGCAGCGCCTTGGACGCCATGTGCCAGGAATCCCCCAGGACGGACAACTCGCCGCGCCGCGAGCTGATGACCTCGCCGTGCACGAACACGATGTCGCCGATGTCGACGTCGGCCTTCCATGCGTCCAGCGCCTCGGCGCCGACGCCCGCGAGACTGATCATCACCTGCAATTGGGTGCCGTCACCCTCCTGCAGCGTCGCAAAGCACAATTTGCCCGAATTGCGGATGAAAATCACCCGGCCGGCCACGCCGACGCGCTCACCGGTGGTGGCGTCGGCCGGCAGGTCGGGGTAGGCGGCCCGAATCTGGGCCAGCGTGTGGGTGCGCTCCACGACCACCGGGTAGGGGTCGTGGCCCTCCGCCAGCAGCCGAGCACGCTTGTCGCGGCGGATTCGATACTGCTCGGGAATATCCGGGTCGGCGGAGTTCACGACGTGCCAGCTTAAAACAGCCCGTCAGCGGGCTGTCTTGAGCCGTCCGCGCTGGCTGTCGCGGTTGCGTTCGAATACCAGCCGCAGGCCGTGCAGGGTCAGGTGCTGGTCGTAATGGTCGACACAGTGCAGTTCGGGCAACAGCAGCGGCGCGGTGTGCCCGGTGGCCACCACCGCGACGTCGTCGCCGGCGAAGCCGTCCACGTCGTCGCGCACACGGCTTACCAACCCGTCGACCAGCCCGGCGAAGCCGAACACCGCCCCGGCCTGCATGCACTCGACCGTGTTCTTGCCGACCACCGAGCGCGGGCGAGACAGCTCGACGCGCCGCAGCGCCGCCGACCGCGCCGCAGCGGCATCGGACGACACCTGCACACCGGGCGCGATGGCGCCGCCCAGGAATTCGCCTTTGGCGGAGACCACGTCCACACAGATCGACGAACCGAAGTCGATCACGATTGCCGCCGACCCGTATTTCTGAAAAGCCGCCAGGCAATTGACGATCCGGTCGGCGCCGACCTCCTTCGGGTTGTCGACCAGCAACGGGATACCGGTGCGAACGCCGGGTTCGATCAGCACGTGCGGCACCGACGGCCAGTACTGGTCGAGCATGACCCGCACCTCGTGCAGCACCGACGGAACGGTGGACAGCGCGGCGGCGCCGGTGAGCCGTTCGGAATCGTCACCGATCAGGCCGTCGATGGTCAGCGCCAGTTCGTCGGCCGTCACTTCGGCTTCGGTGCGGATGCGCCACTGCTGCACCACCTTCGCGTGCTCTTTGGATCCCGAGAGCAGGCCGACGACGGTGTGCGTGTTGCGGACGTCGATCGCGAGGAGCACGACTACCGCGGGGACAGCAGGTCGGACGCGTCGTCGGGCACGAACGCCGGGTCGTGGCCCAGGTCTATCGGGCGGTTGGCGGCGTCGACGAACACGATGCGCGGCTGGTAGCTGCGGGCTTCGACGTCGTCCATCGTCGCGTAGGCGATCAGGATGACCAGGTCGCCCGGGTGCACGAGATGCGCTGCGGCGCCGTTGATTCCGATCACACCGCTACCGCGCTCCCCGGTGATGGCGTAGGTGACCAGCCGGGCGCCGTTGTCGATGTCGACGATGGTCACCTGCTCGCCCTCGAGGAGGTCGGCGGCGTCCATCAGGTCGGCGTCGATGGTCACCGATCCGACGTAGTGCAGGTCGGCTTGTGTGACGGTCGCCCGGTGGATCTTCGACTTGAGCATTGTCCGTAACATCAGTTCCTCCAGCATGTTTCGAGTCGACCGTCGGCTGTGACGGTAGTTCCGATATTGATGGCGATGTTGTCGAGAAGTCTGGTGGTGCCAAGTCGCGCGGCTACCAGCAGCCGCGCGGGGCCGTGGCTGGGTGCCGGCCCGAGCGCGGGGTCGCGCAGTTGCAGGTAGTCGACGTCGATCGCCGACACGGCCAACAGCACGGCACGCGCCGCGTCCAAGGCGGCTTCGGCCCCGGCCGGCGCGGCGTGTTTACCGGCCAGCAGCGCGGCCGACAGCGTGCTTGCCAGTTCTCGCTGCGCCGGGTCGAGGTAGCGATTGCGGGAAGACATTGCCAGGCCGTCGGTTTCGCGAACGATCGGCACTCCGACAACTTGGACGTCGATGTTCAGGTCGGCGACCATCTGCCGGACCAGCACGAGCTGCTGATAGTCCTTCTCTCCGAAGAAGATCCGGTCGGGGTGCACGATCTGCAACAGTTTCAGCACAACGGTCAGCATGCCCGCGAAATGCGTTGGGCGCGCGGCACCTTCGAGCTCGGCTCCCAGCGGACCGGGCTGCACTGCGGTGCGCGGGCCGTCGGGATACATCGAGGCGACGGTCGGTATGAAGACCACCTCGACCCCTTCGTCGCGCAACAACGCCAGGTCGTCGTCGAGCGTCCGCGGATAGGCGTCGAGGTCTTCCCCGGCGCCGAACTGCAGCGGGTTGACGAAGATCGACACGACGACCACCGAGCCGGGCACCCGTTTGGCGGCGCGAACGAGGGCCAGGTGGCCGTCGTGCAGCGCGCCCATGGTGGGCACCAGCATCACACGCCGCCCGGTGTGGCGCAGTGCCCGGCTGACGGCCGACACATCACCGGGTGCGGCGTAGACGTTGAGTTCGCCGGCGCGGAATTTGGGCGTCGTATTCAGGGTCATCGCGCCAGCACCTCGAAGACCTCGGCGGGGGCATGCGCCCGCTCGGCCGTGCGCAGGGCGTTCACCCGATATGCGTGGGCCAGCCGCGGGTCGACCGCGGCCAGCGCGTCCAGGTGTGCGGCGAGCGCGTCGGCGTCACCGCGTGCGACCGGCCCGGTGAGCGCGGCCTGACCGCGTTGCAGGATGTTTTCCAGCGCCGCCCGGGACAGCGGCCCCAGCACGCGTTCGGCGATGCCGTCGGGGTCGTCGAGCCCGAGTTCTCCGGGCAGCGCGAACCGCAAGGCGTCCAGTGCGTCGCCGAGCACCGTGACGAGGTGGTTGGCGGCGTGGGCCAACGCGGCGTGATACAGCGGGCGGGCCTCTTCGCGGACCCGGAACGGCTCGCCGCCGATCTCCAGGACAAGTGACTGGGCGATCGCGTAGCCGACCTCGTCGGCCGCGGTGATCCCGAAGCAGGTATCGGACAGCCGGGCGATGTCCTCGTCGGACCCGGTGAACGTCATCGCCGGGTGAATCGCCAGCGGGGTGCAGTCGGTCAGCGGCGCCAGCACACCGACGCCGTTGGCGCCGGACGTGTGGGCCACGATCGTGCCGGGCCGCACCGCGCAGGTCGCGGCCAAACCGGACACCAGGCCGGGCAGTTCGGTGTCGGGCACCGCCAACAGCAACAGTTCGGCGCTGCTGGCCACCTCGGGGACGGGAAAGATCGGGGTGTCGGGCAGCCGCCGCTGCGCCCGCTCCCTCGATGCCCGGGAGATGGCGCTGCATGCCACCACGACATGGTCGACGCGCTCCAGCGCGACCCCTAATGCGGTGCCCACCCGGCCCGCGGAGATGATTCCCACCTTGAGCCGGGCCGGGCGCAATCCGTCGAACTGCACCATCGCAGACGACCCTCGCAAGTTCCTTAGTTCGTTCCAGTCCCGCGTGGCGGGTACCGGACGGTCACGAAGACTCTACCTGGTGGACGATCTTCGCCGCGACGTGGCGTTCGCCACGCTCATTCCTCGCGGCGCCGGCGCCGGCCGCCGCCGGTCGGAGTGGCCTGTAGCCGCGCCAGCAGTTCGGCGACCGACTGGCCGCCGGTTTGCGGCCGGTCGGCATCCGACTCGTCGGCGCTGCGGTGCCGCGCCGCGGGCTGCGGCGGGGAGGACATGACCGGCGCAGCGTGGGACGGCTCGGGGCTGCTGTCCGCGGAGTGGCGGGCGCGTGCACGCCGACCCGAATCGCCATACTGCCAAGCTGATTCGGTCTCCGTGGGCTGAGTCGGCCCGGGCTCGGAAGAGCTGGAGTGCCGGCCTCGCCGCTCGGCGGGCGGGGGTGTGGCCAGGGTGGGCTCGCGGACACCGGTGTCCGCGGCCGCAGTGTTGCTGTCGGGGGTCGCCGCCCAATTGCTGACGGGCTGCCAGTTGGTGGCCGGTGGCGGCTGAGCGGGCTGCGGCGGGGGCGGCGGTTCGGGAGCAGGGGGCGGCGGCGGCTCGTAATAGCGGCGGGCGCGTGGCTGAGGCGGGGGCTCGTATCGCTCTTGGGCAGCCCAACCGCCGCTCTGCGGTTGCCGCTCCGGCGGCGTCCAGCGCCCGGCCGGCGGCTGCTGGTCTGACGCTGCCCGGGCACCGCGCTCGGGCTGTTGCCACTGTGGCGCGCGATACGGCTCGGCGGGCTCGAAGCGCTCGGCGGGGCGGTACGGCTCGGCGTTGTGGTAGCTCGGCGGCGGCAGCAGCGGCTCCTCCGGCACGTCGATGATCGTGCTGTCGTCACTGCCGGTGGCGGGCTCTTCCGCCCGGACCGATGCGACCCGATTCACACGCTCGCGGGGGCTCTCGTTTTCCCGGTCCCACTCGCTGTACCCGCGCACGCTCGTGCGCTCGGTCTCCAGCGCCGGGCGGTGGTTCAGGTCGGTGTCGAAGAGGATCTCGAGATTGGTGCGCAGCGCGGACAGCTCGGCACGCAGCGCCGCCACCTCGTCGGCGGCCTGGGCCCGCAGCTCGGATGCCAGCTCACGGCGCAGCTGGGATTCCACCGTCAGCTCGTACTCGCGGCGGGCCGAGATCTCCCGGTCCAGTTGCAGGTCGTACACCAGCTTGAGGTCGCGTACCCGCGCCTGGTCCACGTCGCTTTGCCGGCGGTAGATCACCGACACGAAGGCGGCGACGACGGCCGCCCACAGCGCCAGGATCACCGCGAGTTTGAGAAGCTCCACCCGGTTGGTGAAAACCAACGCGGAACTGGCCCCGATGGCGAGCACCAGCAACGCCGTCAACAGCAGCCAACCCGGCCTGCGGCCGCCGCGCCGGACCCGGGCGCCGCGGGACAGAACGGTCATGGCCCGACTGTACCGGGCCGAGGTCATTGCGCGTGTCGCCGCACTCCGGCGATTCTGAAGCGGGTTAACTCTCGGCGCCCTCGCCGCGCTCGCCCGGGTCTTGCGGCGACTTGCAGCAATGTTGGAGCCACAGCGCGGCAACCACCAGAGCCAGCGCGCTGACGGCCGCGACCGCCGTGCCAGCGGTGTCCTCCCCCGCCACCCGCAGCCACGACCGTCGCGGCAGCAGGTATGCCAGCACCCCGATCCACCACCCCAGCACCAGCGCACCGACCCAGGCCGAGGCCTTGGCGATCATCAGGCTGCGGGCCACCGCGAGCGGGTGCAGCCAGCCGGGCCCGTCGCCGATCTCGCCGTCGCTGATCTTGGTCCGCACGTAGCGCGCCCAGCCGGCCTCGGCCACGGCAACCGCGAGCAGCGACAGCCCGGTCCACACCGTGATCGGCGGAAACCACCGGTAGGTCAGCACCACCAGCAGGTATCCGACCACCGCAGCGCCGATTACCGCGGCCGTCAGGTCACGTTTGCGGGTGGGCCCCATCAGACGTCTCGCGGGTGAAGCGCCAAGGTGGTCATCCGGACGCCGACGCGGTCGGCTGGATCCAGCTCGTCGAGCAGCTTGGCGACGGGCCGCCGCCGGCCGGCCACCGTCAGCTCGGCGTCCGGATCGACGGCCAGCCAGGGCACCATCACGAAAGCCCGCAGATGAGCCAGCGGGTGCGGCAGCGTCAGACCGTCCGCGCGGGAGAACAACTCGGTGCCGTCGTCGTAACAGGCGACCAGGTCGACGTCGAGGGTGCGCGGTCCCCAGCGCTGGCCCCGCACCCGATCGGCGGCGTCCTCCATCTCCTGCGCACGGCGCAACCAGCCCTGCCCGTCGAGCGCGGGATCCTCGGCGATCAGCACAGCGTTGAGGAACGGTCCCTGCTCCACGCCGCCCCAGGCCGCCGTCTCGTAGACCGGGGACACCGCTTGCACCGCCTCGCCGAGCCGGTCGAGCACCGACTGCAGCCGGGCCAGCCGGTCACCGAGGTTCGAGCCGATCGAGAGCACGACGCGGGTCATCCCGCACCTCCCGCGGGAACCACCGATCCACGGCCACCGCGTCGCGACCGCCGCGCCACCACCGCGACGTCGGCGAAGGTCTGCGGGATGGGCGCGTCCGGTTTGTGCACGGTCACCTCGACGGCGTGAACTCGCTTGTCGGCCATCACATCCTCGGCGATCTCACCTGCGACGGTTTCGATCAGGTTGCGGGGCGGCCCGGCGACGATTTCGGCCGCCCGCTGCGCCAGTACCCCGTAGTCGTAGGTGTCGGAGAGGTCGTCGCTGGCGGCGGCGTCGACGAGGTCGATCCACACGGTGATGTCGACGACGAAGACCTGCCCCTCGGCGCGCTCGTGGTCGAAGACTCCATGCCGGCCGCGAACGGTCAAGCCGCGCAACTCGATTCGGTCAGCCATCGGACTCGCCCTCAATCCAAGCCGACACCACTTTCAGCGCGTCGACGGTGGCCCGCACGTCGTGCACCCGCACCCCCCACGCGCCGTGCAGCGCAGCGAGCACCGAGACCGCCGCGGTCGCGGTCTCACGCCCGTCGGGCGGCCTGGGCGCACCGTCGGGACCGGCCAGCAGAGTGCCGAGGAACCGTTTGCGCGACGCCCCGACCAGGACCGGCACACCGGTGTCGACCAACCGCGGCAGTGCATGCAGCAGCGCCCAATTGTGTTGTCCCGTCTTGGCGAATCCGAGCCCGGGATCGATGATCAGCTTTGCCGGGTCGACGCCGGCGCTGACGGCCGTGTCGACGCTGGCCAGCAGTTCGGCGCGGACGTCGGCCACGACGTCGTCGTATTGCGGAACCTGGTGCGACACCGATCGCCAGTGCATCAGCACCCACGGCACCCTGGCTTCGGCCAGCAGCGGAGCCATGCCGGGGTCGGCGCGGCCACCGGACACGTCGTTGACGATCTGCGCGCCGTTGTCCAGCGCGGCCCGGGCCACGCCTGCGTGCATGGTGTCGATGCTGACCGTAATACCTTCTGCTGCAAGGTCTTTGATGACGGGTACCACGCGGGCGGTCTCGACGTGCGGGTCGATCCTTGTCGCGCCCGGGCGGGTGGACTCCCCGCCGACGTCGATGATCGTCGCGCCCTCGGCGGCCAGCGCCACGCCGTGCTCGACCGCGCGGTCGGCGTTGAGGTATCGCCCGCCATCCGAGAACGAGTCGTCGGTGACGTTCACCACTCCCATGATCTGGATGCGCGTCGTGCTCACTTGCGCAGGATGAGTTCGAGCGCCTCGGCTCGAGATGCCTGGCTGGTCTTGAACAGACCCCGCACCGCCGACGTGGTGGTGACCGCGCCGGGTTTGCGCACGCCGCGCATCGCCATGCACAGGTGTTCGGCCTCGATCACGACGATGACCCCGCGCGGATCGAGCTTGCGCATCAGCGCATCGGCGATCTGGGCGGTCAGCCGCTCCTGCACCTGGGGGCGTTTGGCGTAGAGGTCGACCAGCCGGGCGATCTTCGACAACCCGGTCACCCGGCCGTCGTCGCCCGGGATGTAGCCCACGTGCGCCACACCGTGGAACGACACCAGGTGGTGCTCGCACGTCGAGTACAGCGGTATCTCCTTGACCATCACCAACTCGTCGTGCTGCTCGTCGAAGGTGGTGTTCAGCACGCTGTCGGGGTCGGTGTAGAGCCCGGCGAACATCTCGCGGTAGGTGCGGGCGACCCGGGCTGGCGTGTCCTCCAGGCCGTGGCGGTCGGGATCCTCGCCGATCGCGTACAACAACTCGCGGATCGCCGCCTCGGCACGGGCCTGGTCGAAGACCGGCATGCGCATGTTGGCGATACGGGAATTGGGCTGCGCCATCCAAGCCTCCGTTTTGTCAGCCGCGGGCCGGCGGGTTGGATCGGCTCGGATCCCCACTTTGTTGGTCGGGGGACGAGCCGGTCTCCGATGCTGGCTTACCAGGCGGCGGATACGGCGGATAGGGCGGGTATGGCTGGGCCGGGTAGTGCGCAGGGGGCTGCGGCCAGTGGGCCGGTGGCGCCGACTGCGGCGGCGGGTACCAGTAGCCGGGCGGCTGCTGCGGCGGCCAACCGGGCGCGCGCCATCCGGCCGGCGCTCCGTAATCGGGCTGAGTCGGCTGGTGCGCCGGAACGGGCTCTGTGTGAGAACCGTTGGCGCCGTTGGTGGCTCGGTCGGACTCGGCTTGGGCGGCCTCGGCCGTCGCCTTGGCGATCGCGGCTTTGAACGCGGGCTCGGGCACCGGCGGAGGCCACGGCTCGCCGCGCTCTTTGGCCAACTCGCCGGGGGTTTTGATCGGCGGCTTGTCCGACGGGATACGGCCGCCGAAATCGTCGAACATCGTTAGCCGCGGCCGTTTTTCGACGTCGGCGAAGATGGCCTCCAGCTCGGCGCGGTGCAGCGTTTCCTTCTCCAGCAGCTCGCCGGCGAGGGTGTCGAGCACGTCGCGGTATTCGGTGAGGATCTCCCAGGCCTCGGTGTGCGCGGCCTCGATGAGTTTGCGGATCTCCTCGTCGATGTCGCGCGCCACCTCGTGCGAGTAGTCGGGCTGGGTGCCGATGGTCCGGCCCAGGAAGGGGTCGCCGTGCTCGGTGCCGTATTTGACGGCGCCGAGCTTGGAGCTCATCCCGAATTCGGTGACCATGGCGCGGGCCACCTGGGTGGCCTTCTCGATGTCGGACACCGCGCCCGTCGTCGGCTCGCGGAACACCAGCTCCTCGGCGGCACGGCCGCCCATCGCGAACACCAGCTGCGCGATCATCTCCGAACGGGTCCGCAGGCCCTTGTCTTCCTCGGGAACCGCGACGGCGTGGCCGCCGGTGCGGCCGCGGGCCAGGATCGTCACCTTGTAGATCGGCTCGATGTCGGGCATCGCCCAGGCCGCCAGCGTGTGCCCGCCCTCGTGGTAGGCGGTGATCTTCTTTTCCTGCTCGCTGATGATCCGGCCCTTGCGGCGGGGCCCGCCGATCACCCGGTCGACCGCCTCCTCCAGCGCGGCGGCAGTGATCACGGTGCCGTTCTCGCGGGCGGTCAGCAGCGCGGCCTCGTTGATGACGTTGGCGAGGTCGGCGCCGGTCATGCCGACGGTCCGCTTGGCCAGCCCGTCGAGGTCGGCGTCGGGGCCGATCGGCTTGCCCTTGGAGTGCACCCTCAAGACGGCGCGACGGCCGGCCAGGTCCGGGTTGGACACCGGGATCTGCCGGTCGAACCGGCCGGGCCTCAAAAGCGCGGGATCGAGGATGTCGGGCCGGTTGGTGGCCGCGATCAGAATGACACCGGCGCGCTCCCCGAAGCCGTCCATCTCGACCAGCAACTGGTTCAGCGTCTGCTCGCGCTCGTCGTGGCCGCCGCCGAGGCCGGCGCCACGCTGACGGCCCACCGCGTCGATCTCGTCGACGAAGATGATGCAGGGACTGTTCTGTTTGGCCTGCTCGAACAGGTCTCTGACGCGGGAGGCGCCGACACCGACGAACATCTCGACGAAGTCCGAGCCGGAGATCGTGAAGAACGGCACCCCTGCCTCGCCTGCCACCGCGCGGGCCAACAGCGTCTTACCCGTTCCGGGCGGCCCGTAGAGCAGCACGCCCTTGGGAATCTTGGCGCCCAGCGCCTGGTACCGCGCGGGGTTCTGCAGGAAGTCCTTGATCTCGTAGAGCTCCTCGACCGCCTCGTCGACGCCGGCGACGTCGGCGAACGTGGTCTTGGGCATGTCCTTGGAGAGCTGCTTGGCCCGCGACTTGCCGAAGCCGAACCCCATCCGGGCGCCGCCCTGCATGCGGGAAAACATCACGAAGAGCCCAACCAGCAGCAGCAGCGGCAGCACGTAGATCAGCAGCGAGCCCAGGATGTTGCCCTGGTTCACCACGGTGCTGATCTGGCTGTTCTTACTGCTCAGCGCGTCGAACAGGGGGACGGCGTAGCCGCTGGGGTATTTGGTGATGACCTTGTCGGACCCGTCGGTCTCACTGTTTCCGCTCTTCAGGGTCAGCCGCAGCTGCTGTTCGCGGTCGTCGATCTGGGCGCTCTTGACGTTGTCGGCCTTGATCTGCGCCACCGCCACCGAAGTGTCGACGGGCTTGTATCCGCGGGTGTCGTCACTGAAATAGAAGAACGACCAGCCGAGCAGCAACACGACAGCGATCGCCGTGAGCGTACGGATCACGTTTTTCCGGTTCATCAATCATCGGCCGTGGCCGGCCAGGTCCTTCCCCGATACACGCAGCTGGAATATCCCAGGTTACCGCCCGTGGTGATCGCAAGCTCGGCCGCCGGCCGAGCGCAGCGGGTCGCCACGTCCTTCTAGAGGAACGAACCAAGGTTCCCGGCGGGTGGCTCGACGAACCCTTCCGGGACGCCCCGAGCGTGTGCTTTGGTGAACACGTGCCTGATACCGTTCCCTCGACCGAGCGCATCATCGACACCAATGGTGTTAGCTTGCACACCG
Organism: Mycobacterium kyorinense; assembly: GCF_002101735.1. Classification (GTDB taxonomy): domain Bacteria; phylum Actinomycetota; class Actinomycetes; order Mycobacteriales; family Mycobacteriaceae; genus Mycobacterium; species Mycobacterium kyorinense. The sequence continues at coordinate 68,137 of NZ_LQPE01000027.1, forward strand.
TTGAAGCAGGCGAGCGGGGCGCGCCCGTCGTGCTGCTGGCCCACGGATTTCCCGAACTGGCCTATTCCTGGCGACACCAAATTCCGGTGCTCGCCGCTGCCGGGTATCACGTGCTGGCCCCCGATCAGCGCGGCTACGGCCGCTCCAGCCGGCCGGACGAGATTTCCGCATACAACATCGCCGAGCTGTCGGCGGATCTTGTCGGCCTGCTCGACGACGTCGGCGCCGAGCGGGCGGTGTTCGTCGGGCACGACTGGGGCGCCCCGGTCGCGTGGAGCACGGCGCAGCTGCATCCGGACCGGGTGCCCGCGGTGGTGGGTATGAGCGTTCCGGCGGTGCCGCGCGCCCAGGTGCCGCCGACGCAGGCGTTCCGCAAGCTCTTCGGCGACAACTTCTTCTACATGCTCTATTTCCAGGAGCCCGGCGTCGCCGACGCCGAGCTCGGTTCCGACCCGGCAAAGACGATGCGACGGATGATGGCCAATTTGCGGCCGCCGGGCGACCATGAGGCCGCCGCGCGGATGATCCGGCCCGGGCCGGAGGGTTTCGTCGAGCGGCTGCCCGAGCCCGACGGCCTGCCCAGCTGGATCAGCGCCGAGGAGCTCGACCACTACATCGCCGAGTTCACCCGCACCGGCTTCACCGGCGGTCTGAACTGGTATCGCAACCTGGACCGCAACTGGGAGATCCTGGCCGATCCGCCGGCGGCGACGATCTCGGTGCCGGCATTGTTCGTGGCGGGCGCCGACGACCCGGTGCTGACCTTCATGCGCCCTGAACGTGCCTCGGAGGTGGTGACCGGCCCATACCGGGAGGTGATCATCGAAGGGGCCGGGCACTGGCTGCAGCAGGAAAAGCCCGAGCAGGTCAACGAGGCGTTGCTGGACTTCCTCGCCGGTTTGGAGCTGTCATGAACCGCCCGCTGAACTTTGGGGTCTTCATCACACCGTTCCACCCGACCGGCCAATCGCCTACTGCCGCACTCGAATACGACATGGACCGGGTGGTCGCGCTGGATCGCCTCGGGTTCGACGAAGCCTGGTTCGGCGAGCATCACTCGGGTGGCTACGAGCTGATCGCCTGCCCGGAGGTGTTCATCGCTGCGGCGGCCGAGCGCACCAAGCACATTCGACTGGGCACCGGCGTGGTGTCGCTGCCCTACCACCATCCGCTGATGGTCGCCGACCGTTGGGTGCTGTTGGATCATCTGACCCGCGGCCGGGTGATGTTCGGCACCGGCCCGGGCGCGTTGCCGTCAGATGCCTACATGATGGGCATCGATCCGGTCGAGCAGCGCCGGATGATGCAGGAGTCCCTGGAGGCGATCCTCGCGCTGTTCCGCGCCGAACCCGGGGAACGAATCAACCGTCACTCCGAGTGGTTCACGTTGCGCGACGCCCAGTTGCACATTCGTCCTTACACCTGGCCGTACCCCGAAATCTCCACGGCGGCAATGATTTCGCCGTCGGGGCCGCGGCTCGCCGGTGCACTGGGCACGTCGCTGCTGTCGCTGTCGATGTCGGTGCCCGGCGGCTACGCCGCGCTGGAGAACACCTGGGAGGTCGTCCGCGACCAGGCTTCGAAGGTCGGCCGTGCGGAGCCGGACCGGGCCGGTTGGCGGGTGCTGGGCATCGTGCATCTTGCCGACAGCCGCGACCAGGCGATCGACGACTGCACCTACGGGCTGCAGGATTTCGCCAAGTACTTCGGCGCCGCCGGATTCGTGCCGCTGGCCAACCTGGTCGACGGCGCACAGTCACCGCGCGAGTTCGTCGAAGACTATGCGTCGAAAGGCAATTGCTGCATCGGCACGGCCGACGATTGCATCACCTACATCGAAGATCTCGTTGACCGCTCCGGCGGTTTCGGCACGTTCTTGCTGCTCGGGCATGACTGGGCCTCGCCTGCCGCGACGTATCACTCGTATGAGTTGTTCGCGCGCAAGGTGATTCCGCATTTCAAGGGGCAGCTCGATGCGCCGCGGGCATCGCATGAATGGGCGCGCGGCATGCGGGAGCAGTTGCTTGGCCGCGCCGGCGAGGCGGTGGTCAAGGCGATCAGCGAGCACACCGACGAGCTCAAGATGGAAAGCGAGAAAGAGTAATGCGCGCGGCGGTGCTGCACGACGGCCGGATGGTGTTTCGCGACGACGTTCCCGATCCGGTGCCCGGGCCGGGCCAGGTGTTGGTCGGTGTGCGCTCGTGCGGAATCTGCGGCTCGGACCTGCATTTCGCTGCGCACGGCGACGAGATGCTGGCGTTGACTGAGCAGATGGGCGCTGGTGTGGGCGCCGACCTGGGTCGCGACATCATCATGGGCCACGAATTCAGCGCGGAGGTACTCGAAGCCGGGCCTGACACCGATACACATCCGCCGGGGACTCTGGTCACCTCGATCCCGGCGATGCTGTCCGCCCAAGGCGTCGTGCCCATCGGCTTCACGGACCGAGCGGCCGGCGCGTACGCCGAACGGATGCTGCTTTCGGCGCCGCTGCTGCTGCCGGTACCCAACGGCCTGGATCACCGGCACGCCGCATTGACCGAGCCGATGGCTGTTGGGCTGCATGCGGTCAACAAGTCCGCGATCCAGCGCGACGAGACCGCGTTGGTGCTCGGCTGCGGCCCGATCGGCATCGCGATCATTGCCGCACTGCGGGTTCGCGGCGTCGAAACGATTGTGGCATCGGACTTTTCACCCAAGCGACGCGAGCTGGCGACGACGATGGGCGCGCATCAGACGATCGATCCCGCGCAAGGCTCGCCGTTCGAGACGGTCCAGCCGAAGGTGGTATTCGAGGCGGTCGGAGTGCCGGGAATCATCGACGACGCGATGCGCCGGACGCCGCCGGGCAGTCGGATTGTGGTTGCCGGGGTATGCATGGAACCCGACTCCGTGCATCCATTCTTCGGCATTGCCAAAGAGATCAGCGTGCAATTCGTGTTCGCCTACGACCCAGCCGAATTCGCAGAATCGCTGCGGGCGATCGCCGAGGGCGACATCGACGTTTCTCCGTTGATCACCGGCGAAGTCGGCCTGGACGGGGTGGGTCAGGCGTTCGACGACCTGGCCGATCCCGAGCGGCACTGCAAGATTCTCGTCTCGCCGTAGCGCTAGTTGGCCAGCGGGTTGCTGCGGATGGTCTTTTCGGCGGCCCGGTCGGTGGTCTCGTAGCCGGCGGCGGCCTTGTCCAGGCTGCCGGCGAACTCGCGGCTGTCGTCGGCGGCCGCTTTCATCTGGTCGGCCATGCTGGTTTGCGCCGAGCGGCAGGCGGTTCCCGTCGCCAGCGAGGGCATGCCGGCCGCGGCTTCGCCAAGGGGAACGTCGACGCCCAGACCGGCGATATCGGCGGACGCACCACGAAAACCACCCGCAGCGCTGCGCAGCCCACCCGGATCGACTCTCAGCTCTTCGCGGCCACTCATAGCACCCGAATTTACCTGGTACGTGCGGGCTCACCCGACGGAAGTTTTTCGCCGTTGACCACACCGTTGAGGCCGCCTTGACCTGTCGCCGGTCGTCGCAGCGGCTCAGGCGCTTCTCGAAAAACGGCGATAGCGCGATCCGGCCGGAATTGGCCTGCGTCCTGACCCTTGAACCGGGAGGGAGTTGCACCACAAACCGCAAGACCAGCCTGCACGAGCGTAGGGAACACCGTGATCCGAGCCAGTTCTCGTACGCGGATTGCCGTCTCAGCAGCAGGTGGCGCAGTGGTCGCCGCGTTTGCCGTTGCCGTGGTTCCCGCTGCACACGCCGACGAAGAATCCTGGGGCGCAATTGCCGTCTCGCCGGACGGGAAGTCGGTGGGAGTGGCGACGAACATGCCGAACGAGTACCAGGCCAACACGCATGCGACCTCCGACTGCCACCAAGACAACGCTGCCTGCAACGTGTTGATCACGTTCAAATACCCCGACTGCGGCGCAGTCGTGAAGAACGGGGACCAGTATTTCGGGGACAGCGGCGCCACGGAGCAAGAGGCAGAGCAGAACGCTCAGAACCAAAGCCCGGGCAGCACTGTCCTGCGCTCGGCATGCAACAACGCGCCGGGCTCGAGCAGCACGCCCACAACCGCGAGCAGCACGCCGACAACGACCACCACCACGACGCCAGCAGGCGGGTAACGGCAGCCCCGTCACTTGACGTTGCCCTTGGGGCAATCCCTAGGGTTGGGCGATGACCGAAACATCCAAGCCCGCAAGCGAACCGGAGTCTGCGCCGAGGGAGCCCAATAGGCTTCGCCGTGCCCTGACATGGGCCGGAATCGCTGCCGGGGCTGCGGTAGTCGCAGCGGCCATCTTCGTTTCCGGTGCGGCAGCGGGCTGGCTTCCCGGTTGGCATGATCACCTCGGGGCGCAGGCCTGCATGATGGACAAGGGCGATCCGCCGCAGGGGCCGATGGCGGGGGACAAGGGTTGCTGCCCCAAGAAAGCACCCGGCGACCGCGACTGCTGCGAACCCAAAAAGAGTTGACGCGGTTACGCTGAAAGCCTGCCGCAACGGCAAGCTGCCGCTGGGCGAGGAGAATTACCGTGGCCCACACCGTCGGCGCCGCTGCCAAGGCCGTCGGCGTCTCCGCGAAGGCTATCCGCATCTGGGAAGCCAACGGTCTGCTCCCTGCCGCCCGGCGAAGCGCGGCGGGCTATCGCCAATTCAGCGATGAGTACATCGAGATACTGCGCTTCATCGGCCGCGCCAAGACGCTCGGGCTCACACTGGCGGAGATCAAAAGCATCCTCGACCTGCACCGCCAGGGCACCGCGCCGTGCGACCAGGTCACCGCCCTGCTCGACGCCCATATCCGCGACATCGACCGCGCTATTGCCGAGCTGCGCGCATTGCGCAGCACCCTGTCCGCCGCGCTGCGGGGCGCGCGCGAAGACCAACATCGCGGTCGATCGGCCACCGTGTGCCGCATCATCGAGGGCTGTTGTCGGCCGCCTATGGCATAATCGAAAGTATGTTCGATCCGATACCCGACCCCGCCGGGATGCGCGCTTTGGACCCGGCCGCTTTGGTTTCGGTGGTCGAGTCGTCGCATCGGTTGGAGTCGATGCTGGTGGCCCGCCGGCTGGCGGCGGTGGCGGCGCTGTTGCGGTATCGGGTCGCGGCGGCGGCCGAGGCCGAAGACCGACGCGGGTATGCGGTGATCGACGGCTTCGAGCAGACCGCCGGCGAGGTGGCCGCGGCGATGAATTTGTCTGCGATGGCGGCAAGCTACCTGGTGACGCACGCCGAGGCGTTGGATGTTCGGCTGCCCAAGGTGGCGGCGCTGCTGGCCGAGGGTCGCACCGATTGGCGCACTGTCCGTTTGATCATCGGCCGCACCGATCTGGTCACCGACGAGGCGGTGATCGCCCAGTTGGACGAATCGCTGGCCGGGCGCATCGCCAAGTGGCAGGGCTGGTCGAAGCAGCGCATCGTCAACGCCGTCGACGCCGCGGTGCGCATCGCCGATCCCGACGCCGCACGTGAGCGCCGAACCAAGGCCCATGACGACCGCTACATCGGGATAACCGCCAAGGACGACGGGATGGCCGAGGTGTACGGGAATGTTGCCGCGACGGCAGCGACGGCGTTCGACCGGCGGCTGTCGCAGCTGGCTACGCGGGTGTGTCCGGCCGATCCGCGCACGTTGGAGCAGCGTCGCGCCGATGCGTTGGCGGCGCTCACCGAGGGCCGCGAATTGGGCTGCTCCTGTGGGCAGCCGGAGTGCCCCAACCGAATTGAGACTGATCCCGTCCAGGGCGGAGCACAGGTCGTCATCAACGTGGTGGCCAGCGAGCAGACTGTTAACGGTCACAGCGATCAGCCCGGTTATCTGGATGGCTACGGGGTCATCGACGCCGAGCAGGTGCGCGAGCTCGCCGAGGCGGCGTGGCTGCGCCAGGCCGATCCTGCGACCAGTGCGGCCGCGGCGTTGCGCTATCAGCCCTCGGCGGCGCTCGAGCGTGCTATCCGCTGCCGGGATTTGACGTGTCGCTTCCCGGGCTGTCATCGCCGGGCGACACATTGCGACATCGACCACACCATTGCGTTCAATCACGCCAATCCGGCCGCCGGCGGTCTGACGATTGCGAGTAATCTCAAATGCCTTTGCCGCCAACATCATCGGCTGAAAACCTTTGGCGGCTGGCATGATCGCCAACTCGCGGACGGCACCGTCATCTGGACATCGCCCACCGGGCGGGTTTACCGCACGAGCCCGGCCGGGGCGGATCTGTTCCCGTCGGCGCGCGCCCCGGCGTGTGCGGCGCCGACGCCGAGCAGACGCAGCCGGGCCAAACAACGAAGCGCACGAATTGCACAGGCGCGCAAGCACAACCGCGAGCAGCGCCCGCTCAACGAGGCTCGCCAACGGCTGCAGGAAGCGCGCAAGGACGAAATCGGTCGCCGGAAATTCCGCAATCACATGCGCGACATGCTGTTCGCTTTCAAAGGCACACCCAGCACCAGCCCGTTCTGCACCTGGGTGAATGACCCGCGCGAACCCGAAGAACTGTCACCGGACTGGCAGCCCAAAGAACCCGAGATGCAACCGCTGCCCGACGATCCGCCGTTCTAGCGATTGGCCAACGCAGCGAGGTCCTGCGGCCCTGCCGCCGGGTAGCCACCCGCCGACTGAATCTGGCGCGACCACCCGCCGATGATGCCGACCAGCTCGTCGAGGTCATCACCCAGCGCCGCGGTGATCGCCGCGCACCCGGCGTCGGTGGCCACTTCGATTCCCTCGCGGGCGGCCCGGCCGGTGTCGGTGAACGCGCCGTCGCGGACCAATCCGCGTGATTGCAAGCGCTCCTCGCCCGCCGCAAGCTCGTCGTCGGTCCAGGCTCTCGTCCGTATGTAGGTGCGCAGCGGCAAACCCCAGTAGAGCTCGGTGAGCAAGCCGATCTCCACGGCGTCGAAATCGGCAGTGGTCCAGACATTCACGTGCACATCGCCGCGGTATTCGCGCAACTCGTCGGCCAGACGCCAGGCGTCGGCCAGCGGTTCGCCCGGCAGGCCCTGGGCGACGAGACCTGCAAAGAGCGGCTTCCCCGCAACCGGCAGCGACTCGGCGACGCGCCCGAGCAGCTCGAGCGCGCGGTCGAGGCCGTCTGGTGCGGCGCCGAGAATGCGGTGCAGCTGCCGCACCGCGCCGTCGGTTCGTGCCGCCCAGATTGTCGCCGCGTCGGTCAGCCTCCAGCCCTTGGCAACCGCCGGCACCACGACCGCCGGGTTGAACACCGCGAAGGCCGCCGCGATCACCTCCCCCGACACCTGTCCCATCACCGAGCCGCGGCTGCAGAAGTAGGCCGGTCCGTCGGGCATCGCGACGTCTCGTATCTGTCCGGGGCTGGGCCCGAACCCGAGTGCCTCATATCGGCTGTGGCATTCCGGCGCGAAGTACACCTGTCCCGCGAAAGGCTCGATCGCGATGGCGAGGGCTCTCGCCGGCGAGACCGTCATGACCGGCAATCGTCGCATAGGGTGCCACTCATGCCGTTCCGTCTCGTACTCCTGCTGGGTGTCGTCGTCGCCGCGCTGTCCGCCTGCGACGGCAACCCCGGGCCGGTCAAAGACAATGCGCGGCAGGTGACCGTCGTCGGCGCCGGGCAGGTCCAAGGCGTCCCGGACACGCTTTCCGCCGACGTCGCCATCGAATTCGTCGCGCCCGACGTCACGTCGGCGATGGACCAGACCAACCAACGCCAGCAGGCCGTCGTCAACGCGCTCACCGACGCCGGTGTGGACAGCAAGGACATCAGCACTACTGACGTCACCCTGCAGCCGCAGTACACCACCGGCGGCAACAACACGATCACCGGCTACCGCGCCGCCAATTCGATCCGGGTCAAGATCCGCAAGACGGATGCGGCGTCCCACGTGCTGGCCGTCATCGTCGACACCGGCAATGATGCCACCCGGATCAACTCGGTCAGCTACTCCATCGAGGACGACTCGAAGCTGGTGAAGGACGCGCGCGCCCGAGCCTTCAACGATGCCAAGGACCGTGCCATGCAGTATGCGCAGCTATCCGGGCTCAGCCTGGGCAGGGTGATCTCGATTTCCGAGGCCTCCGGCACCACACCGCCCACGCCGACGCCGTTGCGCGGGGCGCCGATGACCACCGAGGTTCCGCTGCAGCCCGGGCAGCAGACGGTCAACTTCTCGGTGACCGTCGCCTGGGAGTTGCGGTAGCCGTCGACCGGACCGAGTTCACCGGTACTCCACGATCCCGAGCCCGGCGATGCGCCGAAAGTGCGCCACATTCGCGGTGACGAGCGGCATGCCCAACCGCAGACTCGTGCAACCGATCCAGAGGTCATTGGTGCCGATTAGTTCGCCTCGCCGGAGCAGCTCCTTTGCCACTCTCGCGTAAACCAGCGCAATTCGATCATCCACTGGAACGAGGGTGTGTCCCTCGCGCATGGCGGCGACGATCGGATTCTCCGGCTGATCGAAGCCTTCGGCGAATTCACCGAGCGCGATCGCGGACAGAAAGAGTTCGGCGTCCGGCGACCGCTTCAACAATCGGTGCGCGGCACCGTCACCGTTACCCGCAGAGCGTTCCCGATGGAGGTCAATGAGAAAAGTGGTGTCGACGCTCAGCCGTGGCGCCATCGGTCCGCCGGCGGTACGTCCGCGATCTGCGCTTCGTCCAGGCGTTCAAGAACATGGTCGTCGACCGTCGGTAACTCGGCGAGTGCATCGAGCAGCGCCGACGCGGTGGGAGCTTCATTTCGCCACTGTGCGCGTTTGATGACACGCGAAAACGATTCGTCGGGCGAACGCCGCGCAGCCCGCAAGCGCTCATATGCCTCGAGATCGATGGATATCGTTTTGGTGGGCACAGTGCATGTATACATGCATGGTTCCATGTACGCAATGGTGCTTCTAGTCCTGGTAGACCCGCGGGTCCAGGGTGCCGATATAGGGCAGGTCGCGGTAGCGCTCGTCGTAGTCGAGGCCGTAACCGACCACGAATTCGTTGGGGATGTCGAAACCCACGTAGGCGATGTCGACGTTGGCGCGCACCGCATCCGGCTTGCGCAGCAGCGTGCACACCCGCAGCGACCGCGGGCGGCGCGTGGCCAGGTTGCGCAGCAGCCACGACAACGTCAGCCCGGAGTCGACGACGTCCTCGACGATCAGCACGTCGCGGTCGTTGATGTCGCGGTCCAGGTCTTTGAGGATGCGCACCACCCCCGACGACGACGTCGACGACCCGTAGGACGCGACGGCCATGAACTCGAACTGGGTGGGCAGCGGAATCGCGCGGGCCAGGTCGGTGCAGAAGAGCACCGCGCCCTTGAGCACGGTGATCAGCAGCAGATCCTGCGCCTCACTGGTGGCCAGGTCGCGATAGTCCTCACCGATCTGCGCACCGAGTTCCGCGGTGCGGGTCTGGATCTGCTCTTGGGTGAGCAGCACCGATTTGATGTCCCCCGGGTACAGCTCGCCCGAATCAGCTGTCACGACCACAGCGTGCCATGCCGAGGGGGAGAGCTCTAGATCGGCTCGGCTTGCAGCGTCAAAACACCGCCCTGCCGACCGGCCACCAACCGTTGCCCGCGCAGCTTCGACCCCACCGCCACCCCGCCCTGCCCGCGCCAGCCGGTGATCAGCGTGTTGACCCCGCGGATCTGCTTGTCGGTCAGCCCGGTCGCCCCGCCGGCCAGCAGCCAACTGCGGATGACGCCGCGGCGCACCGGGTCCGGCAGCGCCCGTAATGCGCGGGCGTCGAGCCCGTCGTCGGTGGCCGACGTGGTCAGCGCCTGCGCGATCAACGTATCGATCAGCCCGGTGTCCTCGCGTAGCGCCGTCGCGGTGCGGGCCAGCGCCTCGGCGACGCCGCCGCCGAGCACGTCCTCCAGCAGCGGCAGCACCTCGTGGCGCAGCCGGTTGCGGGTGAACCGGCGGTCGGCGTTGTGCGGGTCCTGCCAGGCGACCAGCCCCAGCTCGTCGCACGCGGCGTGCGTCACGGCACGTCGCACGCCCAGCAACGGCCGGCACCACGGCGGGTCGTACGGGCGCATCCCGGCGATCGAACGTGCGCCCGAACCGCGGCCCAGCCCGAGCAGCACCGTCTCGGCCTGGTCGTCGAGCGTGTGGCCCAGCAGCACCGGACGATCCGCACGGGCCGCCTGCAACGCAACGTAGCGCGCCGTTCGCGCCGCCGCCTCCGGACCGCCGTCGCCGCTCACCTCCACCGAAAGTACTTGGGCGGCAACGCATCCCAAGCCCAGAGCTTGGGTGCGGGCAGTCACGGCGACTTCGGCGGAGCCGCTTTGCAAACCGTGGTCGACGATCAGCGCGGTGGTCGGCAGCATGGCCGCGGCAACAGCGGTGAGCGCCAACGAATCTGCGCCGCCGGACAGCGCGACGCACCACTGCTCGGCGGTCGGGAGGTACTCCTTGGCGAACGCTGCGACAGCCGCGTAGAGCTGTCCTACAGAACCCTGTCGATCCATCGTTGCGGGTCTTCGATCTCTGCCGGCAGCGGCAGCGTCTCGGGAGACGACCAGACGGCGTTGAACCGCTCCATCCCGACCCGCTGCACCACGTGGTCGACGAACGCCTTGCCGCGGGTGTACTGGCTGAGCTTGGCGTCGATGCCCAGTAACGCGCGCACTAGTCGTTGCAGCGGAGGCTGTTTGCGCTGACGGCGGTCGTCGAACCGGCGACGGATGGTGGCCACCGTGGGCACCACGACCGGCCCGACGGCGTCCATCACGTGGTCGGCGTGGCCCTCCAGCAAGGTGCCGAGCACCAGCAGTCGATCCAGCGCCTGGCGCTGCGGCTCCGACTGCACCGCCCGCACCAGGCCCAGCACGCCCGTCGAGTGGCCGTCGGACGGCGCGCCGCGGCCGCGGACGAAGTCCGCCAGCCGGCTGATCACCTGGGCGATGTCGTCGCCGCTTTCCTGCGTCAGCACACCAAGCGCCTCCGACATATAGCCGGACAGCCACGGGTTGGCGGTGAACTGCACCCGGTGGGTGACCTCGTGCAGGCATACCCACAACCTGAAATCCGAAGGCTCCACCCGTAATTGGCGCTCGACCGCGAGCACGTTGGGATACACCAGCAGCAGGCAGCCCCCGTCGCCGGCGGCGAACGGGTCGTACTGGCCGAGGATGCCCGACGCGACGAACGCCAGCACCGCGCCGGTCTGCGCGCCGGTGACCCGGCCGGTGATGAAGCCGCGCGGCTTGTCGGTGCCGCCGGTCATCACCCGCATCGACTCGGCGGCCGCCCGGATCCACGCGGGCCGGTCGACGATGCGCGCGTCGGGCACCACGTCGCTGGTGTCCAGACCGGTCACGTCGCGCACCGGCGGCTCGGCGGCCTTGGCGGCGCCGGCCAAGTCGTCGATCACCTTGCGGCGGGTGTAGTCCGTCGACGGCGGGCCGGGGCGCGCCAGCCACTCGCCGACCGTGGCCGCGAATTGCCAGTCGACGGCGCGGCCAACGGTCAGCTCGGGTGGTGCGGTTACTTCAGGCATCCACACGACCATAGGGCGGCGGCGACGTTGTCGATCGCGATACGGCCGGTTGGGCCCGCATCGTTGGAGATCAGCGCGAAAGTCAGCACCCGCCCGTCGACGTCGGTGACCACACCGGCCAGCGAGTTGGTAGCCGTCAGCGACCCGGTTTTGGCCCGCAACCAGCCGATCGGCCCGTTGTTGGTGGCAGGGTTCAGGAACCGGTCGCCCAGCGTCCCGCTGCCACCGGCGATCGGCAGCAGGTCCAGTAGCGGCCGCAGCGCCGGCTGGTCCGGCCCGGCCGCGGCCTGCACGACCTCGTCCAGCGCCTTGGCGGTCAACCGGTCGTCGACCGACAACCCGCTCGAATCCTGAAGTGCCGCACCGCTGATGTCGATATGCGCGGTGCGCAGCCGGCTGGTCACCGCGTCGACGGCGCCGGCGAAGCTCAGCGGCCGCTGCATGGCGGCGGCGACCTCGCGGCCGATGCACTCGGCCATCACGTTGTCGGAGGCGTTCATCATCTCGTGCAGCCGCTGGATCAGCGGCGCCGACTGCACCGCGGCCAGCTGTCGCGCAGCCGACGGCGCGGGACGGGCGGCCATCGACACCTTCGCCGGATCGATGCCGAGCGCGCTGGCCAGCGCCCGGCCCGCGTCCAGCGCCGGGGTGTGCGAGCGGGTGGAGTCGACCGTGGCCGGCTGGACGCGCCCGGCGTCCAGCATCACCGCCTCGATCGGGGCCACGTCACCGCCCTCGATGTCGCCCGGATCCCAGCCCGGTGCCACTTCGGGTCCGGTGAATGCCGAGACGTCGACCTGCACGGCAGTCGGTGTCACGTCGCTGCGGCGAACCTGGTCGGCCAGATCGCTGATGCGCGCCGCATTGTGATACCAGGTCTGCCCGCCGGACGGGACCGCCGACAGTGTGGGATCGCCGCCGCCCACCAGGATCACCACGCCGGGCTGGTCGGCCGCGACGACCTTGGTGGTCACCCGGGCCTCGCGGTCCAGCGCCAGCAGGGCTGCGGCGGCGGTGAGGGTCTTGTTGGTCGAGGCCGGCTGCAGCGGCACGTTTTCCTGCTGCTGCCACAGCTCTTTGGCGGTCATCGCGTCGGTGACCCGGCCGCCCAGCTGACCCAGGTTCGGGTCCGCGACGACAGCCGCCAGCGCTGCCGCGAGCCCCTGCGGCGTCGGCATCGGCGCGGTGTCGGCCACCGGCACGACGCCGGGCTTCGGAGTCACCGCGGCCGGCGGCGGCATGATGCGGGCATTGCCGGCGCCGCGACCGTTCGCGGTGAAAAACGCGGCCGCCGCCACCAGAATGGCAACCACCGCCAGCACGGCCGCCCCCACGAGCAGGTGGGTTGACCGCCGCCACTGAGAGGGACGCATGACACTCCTGACTGTCTGGTCCCATTCTGCCGAACCACGTCGCTCTACTAGGGTTGACCTCCTACGCCAGCCGACGAGCAGTGACCCTGCAAAGGAGCCGAGACGGTGCAGTTCGACGTGACCATCGAAATTCCGAAGGGCCAGCGCAACAAATACGAGGTCGACCACGAAACGGGTCGGGTTCGTCTGGACCGCTACCTGTACACGTCGATGGCGTACCCCACCGACTACGGCTTCATCGACGACACCCTGGGCGAGGACGGCGACCCACTCGACGCCATGGTGCTGCTGCCCGAGCCGTTGTTCCCCGGTGTGCAGGTCGAGGCGCGACCGGTCGGCATGTTCCAGATGACCGACGAGGCCGGCGGCGACGACAAGGTGCTGTGCGTCCCGGCCGGCGACCACAGGTGGGATCACATCAAGGACATCGAGGACGTTCCGGCCTTCGAGCTGGACGTCATCAAGCACTTCTTCTCGCAGTACAAGGCCCTGGAGCCGGGCAAGTTCGTGAAGACGGCCAACTGGGTCGGCCGTGCCGAGGCCGAGGCCGAGGTGCAGCGCTCAATCGAGCGCTTCAAAGCGTCCGGGCACTGACGAGCGGCGGTGGCATGCTGGCACTGTGAGCCCGGTGCTGCATTTCGCCGCGAACTTCTGGTGGCTGGTGTTCCCGCTGGGCGGCGCGATCGGCGGCGGGCTGCGGGCGATCGCGGCGGCCAACGAGCGGCGGGCCGAACGACGCCTCGAGCGCTACCGGTTGAAACAGCAGGCGAAGATCGCCAAGGCCCAAGCGGCCGGCCGGAATCGGAACAACCAGGAAAGCTACCGGCGGGAACTCGCCAAGCTGCTCGCCGAACACGACCGCACCGACGCGCGGTGGTTCGACTACGAAATCGACCTCGCCAAACTGCTCGACTTTCCGATGATGACCGATATGCGCAATCCCCTGACGATCGCGTTCCACAAGGCCAAGCGGCGCGCTGACCTTTTGCGTCCAGAGCGGCCCGAGGACATGGTCGCCGACCGCGACGCGCAACTGGACTACCGCGACGCCGTGCACGAGTACGTCACCGCGTTCGAGATCGCCGAGGCCGAGGCGATTCGCCGGCGCCGCAGCGACTTCTCCGCCGACGACCAGGAGCGGCTGGCGCGAGCACACAACCTCCTGCGGCTGGCGCAGGACGACGCCGCGAGCCCGCAGGAACGGCAGAGCGCCTACGCCCGGGCAAGCAAGGAGCTCGACGGGCTGATCGTGCTGCCGGCGCCGGGCCGGGCCAGCCTGGAACGGCGCATCGCCGGGCAGATCGAGGCCTAGATGAGTAATTCCTAACCGCGGCGGCGGGTGAGTTGCGGCGGGCTGTTGATGCGTACCGCTGTTGGTTGTCTGTGCGGCGTGGCGGCTTGTGACTGATGTGGTTGGAGGGCATCGATGGACGTTTGTGACGACGAACCTCGATGCCCTCCTGACCGAACTGTATGTGACGATCGATGATCATGTCATCGGACCGGACCGACGGCGAGTCGGTCGACCGAAGAGACTCACCGATGCCGAGCTGGTGTGCCTGGCCGTGGCGCAGGTACTGCTCGGTGCTCGCAGCGAACACCATTGGCTGCGTATGTGTTTGGGCCGGCTGCGCCATCTGTTTCCGTATTTGCCCAAGCAGCCGGGCTACCACAAACGGATCAAGGCCGCCGCTCCGTTGATCTGCAAAGCCATGCTGTATCTGGCCGCCCAGTGCCCCTCGTGGGCCGACGACCTGCGACTGGTCGACGGCACGCCGATCCCGTGCGGGGCCTCCCGGGAGACGGTGCGCCGGG
>NZ_LQPE01000028.1 GCF_002101735.1 Mycobacterium kyorinense
TGACAACCGCACCTGGCAACCCGAATCACCCCCGATCACCAAGTCGGCGGCTTGACATCTTCATTGAGAGTCCTTTCCAACTGTTCCGGTAATCGGGCGAAAGACGGGGACGACGAAGCCGTCGTGATCCTCGCGAAAGTCCACCATCAGTTCCATATCCGCATGAACGTCGTCGGGTGAGCAGTGCTCCAGGACGGTCATCAGCCGTGGTCCTTCCTCGAGATCAACCATGGCCACGACATATGGGGTGCGACCGTCGAAGGGCGCTGCGTTCTGGTGAATCACACTCCACGTGTAGAGCCGGCCCCGGCCGGAGGCCGATACCAAAGTGACGTCCTCGCTCCAGCAAAACGGACAGAACGGCCGCGCATACAACGAATTTCGTCCACACGAACCACACGCATTGATCAGCAGGGCGCGGTCCTGTACAGCAGACCACCAGGACTCGCTGTCGGCGTCCACGGTGGGCCGATCCGGCCCGGCGGGCACTTCCATCACTGCCTCCCGAGAATCATTGTGGCGCTGTGAGTGAAAAACCCGCCCATTGCGTGTACACAAGCCAGGCGCGCGTCTTCGACTTGCCGGGGCCCGCACTCGCCACGAAGTTGCCTGACCGCTTCGACCATGAGAAACATCCCCCGCATGCCCGGGTGGCATGCGGCCAACCCGCCACCGTCGGTATTGGTGGGCAATACCCCGCCCGGGCGCAACGCCCCGGAACCGACGAACGACCCACCTTCGCCTTTGGCGCAGAAACCCAGGTCCTCCACCGTCAGCAGAACCGTCGAGGTGAACGAGTCGTAGAGCTGGGCTACGTCGATGTCCTCTGGAGCCACCCCCGCCTGAGCAAATGCCCGCGGCCCGGACTGCGCGGCTGCCGACGTGGTGAAGTCACCCCATTCGCTCATGCTGACGTGAGATGTCGCGTCGGCAGCTCCGAGGATCCACACCGGCTCCTTGGCGCAGTGTTTGGCTACTTGCTCGCTGGCCAGCACCACGGCTCCGCCCCCGTCGGTGCGCAGACACACGTGCTTGGACGTGAATGGCTCGGCCAGCATCGGCGCGGCGGCCACCTCCGCCGCCGTGATGCGGTCACGTTCAAAAGCATTGTCGTTCAGGGCCGCCCACTCATGGGCAGCGACGGCCACTTCGGCGAGCTGCTCGACAGTGGTGCCGAACTCGATCATATGGCGCCGCGCCGCCATGGCGTATTTGGCGATGAGCGTCGCTCCGTACGGAGTCTCGTATTGCATGGCGCCGCCGGTACTCATGGCCGCTGTTGAGCCCCGGAACCGGCGCTTGACATCCGAACGCGCCGTCGAACCGTACGTCAGCAGCGCAACCTCGATCTCGCCGGCGGTAATGGCTGCGGCGGCATGGCGCGCCATGACCTCCCAAGACGATCCGCCGACGTTGGTGGCATCCACCCACGTCGGACGCAGCCCGAGATACTCGCTCACCTCGACAGGCGGCAGCAACGTCCCGTGTCCGCCGAAGCCGTCGATGTCTTCTTTGGTCAGCCCGGCGTCGGCAATGGCACGACGTGATGCTTGGGCCATCAACGCCATGGCGGTCTTGTCGGGCACCCGCCCGCACTCGGACAACCCCGCGCCGACGATAGCGACTCGGCTCGCTCCCATACGTAATGGTTACCACATCGATAATGGCGTTAACGAGATAGTGGAATGAACGTTCTCAGTCCGTTAGCGTGAGGATGTGCAGCGATCGCTACGGGAGGCATTGCGCAACGAAGGCCTGGTGCTGTGCCTGGCGCTGATGAATGCGCGCACACCCGACGTCCCGGCCATCGCCGCAGCCTGCGGCTACGACGCCGTCTACGTCGACCTGGAACACACCTCGACGTCTCTGGAGACGGCCGCCATGTTGTGTGCGAGTGCGTTGGGGGCAGGCATTGCGGGCCTGGTGCGGGTGCCTTCGCACGCCCCCAGCGTCATCGCCAGGGTCCTGGACAACGGAGCAGTCGGAGTGATTGTGCCCCACGTTAATTCGCGGCGAGAAGCTGAAGCTGTGGTGGATGCGGCGCGGTTCCCGCCCATTGGACACCGATCGATATCGGGGCCGAACAGGGTAAGTGGATACGGCCAGCGCTCGGCTACTGAACTGACGGCCGTTCTCGAGGGCAGCACCGTCGTCGCGGTGATGATCGAAACTCCCGAGGCGGTGGAGGCCAGCGGTGCTATCGCGGCCGTAGAAGGCGTTGACATGCTGCTCATCGGCCCGAGTGATCTGACCGCCGAAATGGGCATCCATGAGCAGTATGAGAATGGTCATTTCCACCATGCAGTAGACTCTGTCGCAGCGGCTTGTCGCAAACACGGCGTGGCGCTGGGAATAGCCGGGATCAAGTCCCTTGACCTGCTGGAACGCTTCGTGGATCAGGGTCTGCGATTCATCTCAGCGGGCACGGATGTCGGGATGATGACGGAGGCGGCCACCACCCGCGCGTGTGCGCTGCGAGAGCTCGAGAAACGACATCGATAGCCGAAAGCGCCGCCACGACAACAGGAGGACGGATGCCCACCGAAATCTATACCGAAGTAGTCACCGAACCGATGGCGTGGACCGGTGCGGACTTCGCGAGTAAAGAAGACTTCGCCTTCGACCTGTCGCCACGCAACGTGGCTGCCCTGGAATCGATTCTGGCCAAGACCGCCAAGAAGGATCGAGACGACATCACACCCGAGGATGCGCGTCATCCCGACCTGGACGAAGACTTGGCGCGGCTGTACCGGGAGCTGATGTTCGGAAGGGGCTTGGCGTGCGTGCGTGGCTTTCCGGTCGAGCAGCACTCGATCGAGGAACTGGAACGGATCTATTGGGCTTTCTGCACCCATTTGGGGTATCTCGTCTCCAACAACTCGTTCGGCCACCGCATGGTGCGTGTCCAGGAAGAGGTGCTGCCGAACGGCGTGCAGCCCGCTCGCGGCACCAAATCGCGCGCGGAGTTGGCCATGCACAATGACGCCGCAGACATCCTGTCGCTGTTGTGCGTCTACCCGGCCGCCGAGGGCGGCGAAAGCCAGTTCGCGAGCGGACCCGCCGCCCACAATTGGTTCGTCAGGGAACGCCCAGACCTGCTCAGTGTGCTGTACCAAGGCTTCCCACATCACCGGCGCAGCGAGCAACCGGACGACCAGCCCGACGTGACGCCTTACGACGTGCCGGTGTTCTCGCAGATCGACGGCCGGATCTGCATCAACTTCACCTACAGCAGCATCCTGCCTGCCATGCATGCCCTGGGCAGGGAGTTCACGCCGCAGCAGGAGGAAGCGATCGAGCTGCTGCGCAACGTCCTCGTCGACCAACAAGTTGAGTTCCGGCTCGAATCAGGCGAGGCCGCCGTCGCCAACAACTTCGCCATGTGCCACTCGCGGTCCGACTTCGTCAGCAGCACCGACCCGAAGAGGGCTCGGTGCTTCCTTCGAGCCTGGATGGAGGTGCCGCGTGAAGACCGTCGCCTGCCCATCGGGCGGGAGTACTTCCACATGGAGAACAAGGATCTGCGCCTCGGCTACGACCCGGTCCCGGGCCGGGAGGGTGCCATCGCACGCAACGACTACAAGAACGTGAATCCCGAACTGGCGGACATGTTCAAGGCAGCGCAGGCGAAACCCAAAGCGAAGCAGGCGTGAACACCCGTCCGCGGCTGGTCTACGAAAGGTGGACTGACCCGGTTGCCGGGGACATCCTCGAGGCAGGCGATCTCGAACTAGTCAGACTAGACCTCAGCGCGTCGGCCGAAAAAGGTTGGGCAGCACTGGAAACCGCTCACGGGTACCAAGTCGCCACCCGGACGGACGTCGCGTCCGTCGCCGACGGAACACAGTGGCTGGTCGGGCAGGGCCTGGTGGACCGTTGCCCGCAATTGCTGGCGGTGTGCTCCGCCGGCGCCGGGTATGACGTCATCGACGTCGACGCGTGTACCCGCGCGGGCATCGCGGTGTGCAACAACTCCGGTCCCGGGGCCGAGGCCGTTGCCGAACACGCACTCGGGTTCATGCTGGATCTCGCCAAGAAAATCACCGTCTCTGACCGGGCGTTGCGTGCGGGACCGCTTGGCGACCGGCTGGCGCTGCGTGGCAGTCAGCTGCTCGGCAAGACGCTCGGTGTCGTGGGGCTCGGAGCTATCGGAAGCCGCCTGGTGGAGTTGTGCACGCCATTTGGCATGGAAGTCATCGCGTTCGACCCGTACGTGGACGAGGCCACCGCGCGACTCCGCGGGGCGCGGCTGGTCCCGCTGCCGGAGTTGCTCGCCCAGGCCGATTTCGTTCAGGTGACCTGTCCGCTGACCAGTGAGACACGGGGCCTCATTGGGGCGGAACAGTTCTCGGCGATGAAGCCGAGCGCCTTCTTCATCACGACGGCGCGGGGGCCGGTGCACGACGAGGCAGCGCTGTACGAGGCGTTGGTAAGCGGGGGCATTGCCGGCGCGGCTCTCGATGTGTTCCACGAGGAACCGCCACAGCCCGATAACCCGCTGCTGCACCTAGACAACGTGGTTGCAACGCCGCACACGGCCGGCATCACCGTCGAGGCGGCCCGCGACATTGCGGTTGCCACCGCGACCCAATGGCAGGACATCTTCGATGGGCGCATGCCACCTCGGCTTTTGAATCCGGAGGTGTGGCCTCGTTACTGCGATCGATTCCACGAGATCCTGGGCGTTCACCCGACCGCCCGCGCCAATGCTGCTGCCGGGTGACAACAAAGGGTTTAAGAGAAAAGGGGCACCGTGACCCAAACGCCGGACTACGGCACCATCGAGTTCGAGGTGCGGGGACACACTGCCTGTGTGACCCTGAATCGACCCGAAGTCCTCAACGCGATCAACGACCAGATGATCGCAGAGCTCGCCGAAGTGTACGCCGAAATCGAGCGCTCTCAAGACATTTGGACGGTGATCATCACCGGAGCGGGCCGCGCCCTGTGCGTCGGCGCGGACGTCAACAAGGCCGCAGACCATGACATGGAGAATGCGCCAGGAATCGACAACCAGGGCGAGCCGGTCCTCAGTTCGATGCGGCAGTGGGACGCTCCGCAGGAGGCCACGCCGCCGTGGCTTCAGATGACCAAGCCAATCATCTGCGCGGTCAACGGTATCACCTGCGGTGCGGGAATGGACCTCGTCACCACCGCAGATATCACCGTCGCGTCTGAGCGGGCCACGTTGATGGATCCGCATGTCAGCATCGGCGTGGCGTCCGGGCGCGAAGGCGTCAGGCTTGCCCGGATCCTGCCGCTGCCCGTGGCAATGCGGCTGATCTTGATGGGTAAACACGAACAGCTTGACGCGCGCCGTGCCTACGACTTGGGCGTCTTCACGGAGGTGGTCGCGCACGATGCGCTGATGGACCGGGCGTGGGAAATCGCCGACGTGGTGAACTCGAATGCACCGCTGGCAGTCCGCGGTTCGCGAATGGCTGTGCGCAAGGGGCTAGCCCTGCCCATCTACGAGGCCGAACTGCTCGCCGAGAACTACCGCATGAAGGTGGCGCTGACAAAGGACGCTATCGAGGGTCCCCGCGCCTTCCTCGAGAAGCGCAAACCGGACTGGAAGGCCTTGTAGCGCACCACGGGTGGTGTGGCTAGACCAGACCGAAGAACCGCTTTGCGTTGGTGGACAGCACTTTACGCTTGGTTTCCTCGTCCAGGCCCTGCGTCGCCTTGTTGGCGACCTCCAGGCTTCGCGGCCAGTTCGTGTCGTTATGGGGATAGTCGGTCTCGAACATCAGCTGATCTGGCCCAACCAGATCGAGAATGCGGAACGCGACCGGATCGCCGAATGTCGAGAAGTAGACACGGCCGGGCACCTGGCTGCTCGGTGGGTCGGTCAGCAGAGGATGGATGCCGCCCCAGGCCCGACGGTCCTCCCAGACCTCGTCGACACGTTGCAGGTAGTAGGGGATCCAGCCCGCTTGCGCCTCGGCGAACGCGAGCTTGAGGTCAGGGAACTGGATGAGCTTGCCGGAGAACAGCCAGTCGACCAAAGCGATGGTGCAGTTGACCGCCATCAGCGCACTGGTGACGACATGCGGGGAGTCGGGGGAGGATTTCGTGAGCGACGAGCTCGAGCCGATGTGCAGCATGATGCCGACCTGGTTTCGCTCGCAAGCGGCAAAGAACGGGTCCCAGTAACCGCTATGGATCGACGGCAGGTCCAGACGAGAAGGTAACTCGGAGAAGCACACTGCGTGCATTCCCTTGGCCGCGACCCTTTCGACCTCCTTTGCGGCGAGTTCGACGTCCCAGAGCGGGATGATGCCCAGCGGGATCAGCCGGCCGTTCGAGCTGCCGCCCCACTCGTCGGTCTGAAAGTCGTTGTAGGCCTCGACGCAGAGCCTGGCGAGGTCCTTGTCCTTGCCGTACAGGAAGCGCTGGCCGCAGAAGCGTACGAGTGTATTGGGAAAGCAGGCTGAAGCCTCGATGCCGGCGATGTCCATGTCGGCGAGCCGGTCCGCTGGACGGAAGCAGCCGGGACGCATCTCGTCGTAGGTGATCGGGTCGGTGGTGAGCTCGTCGAGGTCATAACCGGCGGCCGCGCTGATCAGCGGGATCGGGATGACGGCGTCCTCGTAGTGCCAGATGTCGGCGTCGCGGCCCTCCTCGTCTTCGATGAATACGACGTCGGTCGTGACGGAGGGATCCAGACGCCCACGGTGCCTGACAATGTGCGGCCCGACATCCCGGTAGCGCTCGGGCAGTCGGCTGGTCCACAGATCCGCTGGCTCAACCAAGTGGTCGTCCGGAGAAACGATCAGGATGTCTGCACTCAACGCTGCACTCCTTCGAGGGAAGGCTGGCGCCTTCGTTGTGAAACTTAAATTCCCGTAATCGAGAATAACGGTTTACAGACTACCGCAGACCCTTGTCCGGGGCATACCCAGAGACAGACTCGTGCAGGTAGGCTGCGTCATCACCGCGAAGAACGCGTATTCTCAAGCATCATGACTGCCAGAAAACGCGCCGGAGAGGAACAAGAAGCCGGCCTCGAACTCGTCGATACCGACGTCGAACTGCCCACAAGTTGGCAGGAGAGAACGATAGAGCGACGGCTCAGCCAGGCCCGCGCCCGTGCGCTGGCGCGTAGCTCGAGATTCCTTGCCACCGCACTGGAGTTGGTGGAGGAGTCCGGGCGAGCCGACTTCACCATTCAGGACCTGATTGATCGGTCGAACCTGAGCCTGCGTGCCTTTTACCAACACTTTGCGGGTAAAGAAGAGCTGCTGCTGGCGCTCTATGAGAATGCGACGAGTCAATTCATCGAGGCCATCCGCCATGAGGTCGCTGCCGCGGACGGCCCGCTGGAAAAGCTCGAGGCCTTCTGTCGTGGATTTCTCTCCCGTGCAGAGTCGTCCCAGACGATCGGCGGTCGCGTGATGACGATCTACAACCTGAGCCTGGAGATCGAGCGTCCCGCTGACTTCGCCAAGATCTGGGAGCCACATCAGAAGCTGCTCACCAAGATCCTGACATCGTGTGCGCGCGCCGGGTTGGTGCGAAAAGACTTGACCCCTGCGCAGTTGACAACCCTGCTGAATTCAACACTGATCGCACTTGCTCAGATCGGCGTCTTCCATCTGGGTGTCCAGGGCGCCGAACTTACCGAGGACCAGTTGTGGGCGTGGTGCTTGGGGGCCCTCGCTCCGCCGACAGGCGCGAAGGCCGTCACCAAACGGGCCAGCACCCGCAGGCCCAGAAAAACGACTGCGTAGACCACGATGTCGACGATCGAGCGCAACGTGCAAGCCGCTCAGGCGATATGGGTACTCTCGTATTCGAGAGTGACCATATCCGCGCATGACGGGACGGCGACGTGGACCTGAGTCTTACCGTGGAACAGCGGCAACTTGTCGATTCGTTCGAGGCGATGTACAGCCGGGAGTCGACGTCTGAGCGGATTCGGGCCGCTGAACCGCTGGGCTTTGACCCGAAGTTGTGGAAGGCGCTGCTGGATTTAGGTGCCGTCGACATGGCTGTCGACGACACTGCGGGCGGTTGGGGTGCCTCCGAGTTGGACTTGGCGCTGACGGCCGAGCAGTTCGGTCGCGCACTTGGTTCCGCTCCTGTCATCGAATCTCAGGTCGCCGCACGGCTGCTCGCTCGCAGTGGTGGTGCCGGTGCCGACTTGCTCGGTCAGGCGTTGGCCGGCGGCCTGCTGGTCAGTTTTTCACCGCGCGGCGCGCGCGGCAACACGCTGACGCTGGTGCCCGCCGGCGCCGTCGCCGATGCGGTAGTGGCGTTTGTCGGATCGCGCCTCGTTGTTGTGCCGCTGACCGAAGGCGACCGGCAGCCGGTGCAGAACCTGGGCTCACTGCCGCTGGCGGACGTCACCGTCGGTGATGATTGCGTAACTCTTGCCGAGGGCGAGGACGCGCACCGCTTGTTCACCGAAGCGCTGGATCTGTGGCTTGCGCTCACTGCCACCGCACTCGCGGGCGCAGCGAAGAAGGCGATCGAGATCGGTGTCGAATACGCCAAGCAGCGTTACGCGTTCGGCAAGCCGATCGGGACTTTCCAGGCGGTGTCGCATCCATTGGCAGACAGCGCGACTGCGGCCGACGGAGCGCGGCTGCTGAGTTTGAAGGCCGCATGTGCATTTAACGACGAACCCGCTCGCGTGAGCGAACTCGCGGCCATGGCGTTCGCATTCGCCTACGAAACCGCGCGCGACGCAACACTGCGTAGCCTTCACATCCACGGCGGTTACGGGTTCGGCATGGAGTGTGATATCCAGCTGTACTACCGGCGGGTCCGGGGATGGGCGTTGGTGTATGGCGAGCCGGCACTCGCACTCGACCGCGTCGCCGATGCCCGCTACGGTCCAGTGGCGGGCTGAACTGGCCTCCGCGACTCCATGACCGCAAAGCTCAGCGTCGCCCGGGCTGCCAGCCGATCGCGTGCCACATCGACCACATCGACGGCGACGACGATCAACCGCTTGCCCGCGCGCACCAGGCTGGCGGTCGCACGGGCCGGGCCTTCGACTATCGGCGCCAGGTAGTGAATCGACATGTCCGCGGTACCTGCGCCCGCTTCCGCATTCGTATGCTTGATCGCCAACCGTCCGGCCGCCACGTCGATGAGTGTTGCGACCAGACCACCCTGCATAGCGCCCCGAATGTTCACCAGGTCTTCTCTGTTGTGCAGGTCCATGACCACGGCCTCATCGGAGTCGACGACGTCGTAGAACGGCAACCGGCCGAACAGATGGCCGGGGATCGTCACCTGCATCGGTTGAGGGGTGACGGTCACGCTTGTGCTCGCACCTGATCCTTGACGGAGAGCACGATCGGCGGCGCGCTCCGCCAATCGGGCACGCCTTGTTCCTCACCGGCGGTCGCGCGTTTGTCGTCGCGCACCCCGACCCAATGCGCGTGGTTCAACTGGTGCAAGGTGAAGCAGGACTGCAGCGCGTTGTAAAACCCCATATTGTCGACGGACTGATTGACCGATTCCTTGATGAGCAGCGCGGCCATGGTGGGCACCGTGGCGATGCGCCGGGCCATCTCCAGTGTGCGGTCGGCCAATTCGTCGCGCTTGAAGATTTTGCTCACCATGCCGAGCCGGTAGGCCTCCTCGATGTCGATGGCGTCACCGGTGAGCATCAACTCCTTCGCACGTCGGGGCCCGAACTCCCAGGGATGGCCGAAGTACTCCATGCCGCACATGCCCAGCCGGGTGCCGACGACATCGGCGAAGCGCACCTCCTCACTGCCTACGATCAGGTCGCATGCCCAGATCAGCATCAGCCCCGCCGAGAACACGTCGCCGTGGACCTGCGCGATCGTGATCTTGCGTAAGTTGCGCCAGCGCAGGTTGTTCTGGAAGAAGTAGTGCCATTCCTGCAGCATGATTTTCTCCGCACCGTCCCTCGTGCCGCCGTTGATTGCTGCAGTTGGGTGCTGACCTGGCCCAGGAGCGAACTCGGCTCTGGCCTGCTTGGAGCCGATGTCATGGCCCGAGGAGAACATCGGGCCTTCACCGGCGAGAATGACGACGCGAACGGCGTCGTCGGCCTCGGCCCGCGCGAATGCGTGATCGAGTTCGACCAGCATTCCGCGATTCTGCGCGTTGCGCTGCTCGGGACGGTTCAACGAGATCCGTACGATCTGCCCGTCGTCGAATGACTCCCACTTCAAGAACTGGTAATCGGTCATTATCTCCTCCACGGTTCATTCGCATTGGCAATGGTGATATCAATTACTGAGAAGGTATGTTCTCACAGCATTGACGCGGGGTCACCGGGAAGGGGCGCGCATGACGGAGAACCGTGGCAACCCGCGAGTGATTCTTTGGGGTCCCGGGCAAGTGGGCGTCGGCGCCTTACGTGCCCTCATCGCACATCCCGGGCTCGACTTGGTCGGTGTCGTCGTACACGCCGAAGCCAAGGACGGGAAGGACGCGGGTGACCTGTGCGGCATGCCGGCGACCGGTGTCATCGCCAGCCGTGACATCGACGCGGCGCTGTCCTTAGACGCCGACGTGGTGGCCTACTTCGCCTCAGGTGACTACCGGTACCGCGAAGCAGCGGATGACATTGCGAGGTGTCTGCGCGCAGGCAAGAACGTCGTGTGTACCTCATTGGTCCCGATGTGCTATCCGCCGGCCGCCGATTCCGAGACCGTCGAGCTGATCGCGGCCGCCTGTGAAGCGGGCGGCACCAGCTTCTTCAACAGCGGAGTCGATCCCGGATGGGCGAATGACGTGATCGCTCTGACGATGACGGGCTTCAGTAGTCGTGTCGATACCATCAGGATGCTCGAGATACTCGACTACGGGCCGATCAATCAGCCAGAGATCATGTTCGACTTCATGGGATTCGCGCACCCACCGGAACATCCGGCACCGCTGTTCGACACCGAGCGCCTCGCTTCGCTGTGGGCACCAATTGTGCACCTGGTCGCCGACGGCGTCGGTCTGCCGCTGGATTGCGTCGACACGACGATCGAGAAGTGGTTGGCCACAGAGCGTTATGAAGTTGCATCCGGATGGGTCGAACCGGGGACCGTCGGTGGCATGCGTTTCAAGCTCGCCGGCATGGTGTGCGGCGAGGAGCGTGTGGTGCTCGAGCACATCACCCGAATGGGGGAGGGGTCGGCACCGGATTGGCCGCGGCATCCTTCGCCGCACGGCGGCTACCGCGTCGTCGTCGACGGGCTGCCGACGTACACGGTCGACATCGAGATGCACGGCCGCGGGAACAACATGCGTGGTCTCACTTATGCGACGGTGATGCGTGAACTCAACGCCATCCCTGCGGTGATCGCAGCACCGCCCGGTGTGTTGTCGACGCTCGACCTGCCGTTGGTCACCGGGCCGGTGCGCGGTGGAACGTGGCGAGGTGTGCTGCCGCAAACGGTTCCGGCATGACGGACACGGCGGTGCCCGCCACCACGTACGACCTGTGGACCGTCATGCGCACCGCGTCCGCGATACGGCGGTATCGCGACGAACCCGTCGACGACCAAACGCTCGAACGTTGTCTGCGCGCCGCGAGTTGGGCGCCTTCGGGTGCTAATCAGCAGCCGTGGCGATTTGTCGTGCTGCGTTCCGACGAAGTCCGTGCGGTCGTTACGGCCGCCGCCAAGCGAGCGTGGGCCGAGATGCAGGGCTTCTACAGGCTGACCGTGCCCGACCATCGCGCCGACGATCCGAAATCCCGTGTGCTTCGGGCGATGGCCGAACATATGCACGTCGGCGGCGGGGCGCCCGTCCTCGTGCTGTTCTGCGTTCAACCGCAGCCGGGAGCATCGGACCTGCAACAGGGCGCATCGGTGTTTCCCGCAGTGCAAAACTTCCTGTTGGCAGCGCGCGGCCAAGGTCTTGGTGCGGCGATCACGCTGTGGCACAGTCTTTGTGAGGATCGACTGCGTGACTTGGTTGGCATCCCCGACGATTGGCAGCTCGCCGCGCTGCTGACGGTGGGTTGGCCCAGGGGCAGGCACAAGCCGGTGCGCCGCAAGCCGCTTGCGGAGGCGGCGGTCATCGACCACTGGGACCAGCCGTGGTCAGTCGGACCATGAACCCTCCCGCCGGGCCGTAACGGCGCCATGGCGAAGCTCCGGAGAATTGCTATTCTCCGTGTGACTGTGTGCTCGATGCACGAGGAGTGGAGACGACATGCTGCGCGACATCCGCGACCTAGCCTCGGACCCCGAAGCCTATGCAGCCGAGTTGCAGCGACGGTGGGGTGGACTACTGAGCTACCGCTACATCGGTAGGCGTCATGCTTCGATGAATGTCGGGCCGGCCGACGACACCGTTACCGTGCGTCGCGATATGCGCAACGGCGCCGGCGGGCTGCTCATGGCAGTGCTGGGGATCGCGGCACCGGAAGGCGGTTTAGTCACTGATTTGGAAGCGGTACCCAACCCGGTGATCCATTCCTGTCAGGTGCTCGACCCCGGTTTCGATGTGACCCGTTTCGAAGTGGTGACCGAGGACTTGAAGCGGGGTCGCCAGATGGCCTACAGCCGGTCGCGAATCATCGACGCCGATCGACGTGATCGCGTGCTCGCGATCACTGAGGGCCAGGGGGTCAGCATCGGCGTCCCCCCGCCGGGACTTCAGCGGATGCTCGTGGATCCGATCGAAGTCAGTGATTCGCCCGACTTACCACCACTCTGGCAGGTGTTCGGCGGCACTCGACGTGCCGACGGCGCGTGGACATTGCCCGAGCTGTCCGTCGAGGTGGCCTCACCTGACGCCGCGCTGCATGTGGGACCGCAATTCGTCATCCTGGAGGCGGCCGCCATCGACCGGGCAGCGCGTCGCGCCGGAACCGAACGATTGCAGGGGATCTCCTCGCACGTGATGTTCCTCGCGCGCGGCAAGCATGGCCCCTTCCGGTTCGAAAGCGAAGCAATCGAAGGCGTTGATGGCATCGTCGCGGTTCGCACGCTCGGTTACGACGACGGAGCCGACGGCAAGCTCATTACCGCAGCGACACACGTATTCCGATCCGTCGGTTGAGCCGCGCCACGCGCACCGGCCAGTATCCACAGCCCGTCGCGTCACACAGTCGGCGAGTAGGGCAGGCTGCTGCCGGTGTTCTCGTCGATGGCGACGTGCCCGCCAAGGTAGGGGAATGCGCGCTGCGCGCAGTCCGGGCGGTTGCAGATCTTGCAGCCGGCGCCGATCGGCACTGCGGTGCCCGGGTCGTCGACGGCGACGCCGGTGGAATAGATGAGCTTGTGCGCGTAAGCCAAATCGCAGCCCAAGCCAATCGCGAAGCTGGTGTGCTGACCCAGGTATCCGCGGCCTTCCGGAGCGGTGGCCTTGGCGACCCAGAAGTACGAGCGGCCGTCGGGCATCTGCGCCACCTGGGTGACGATCCGGCCCGGCTGCGCGAACGCGTCGTGCACCACCCACAGGGGGCAGCTACCGCCGACCCGGCTGAAGTGAAAGGCGGTGGCCGACTGGCGCTTTGAGATATTGCCCGCCTTGTCAGTTCGGACGAAAATGAACGGGGCGCCGCGACACTGCGGGCGCTGCAGCGTGGACAGCCGATGACAGACGGTTTCGAAGCCCACCTCGAAGCGGCGGCCCAACAGGTCGATGTCGTAGCGCAATTCCTCGGCGGCGCGGTGGAATTGGTTATACGGCAGCAGAAATGCGCCGGCGAAGTAGTTGGCCAGCCCGATGCGGGCGACGCCGCGGACTTCGGGGCTGAGCTGGTCGTCGGCGGCCAGAATCGCCGAGATCAACTCGGATTGGCTGACCAGCGCCAGCTGGGTGGCTATCTGGAAGGCGCGCTGGCCCGGCCGCAACCAGTGCGCAATCCGAAGCACCCGAGTAGCCGGATCGAATGAACGCTTGGTGGTCTCGGGCAGACGGTCGTCGACGGCCACGGTGATGTCGAACCGGTCGGCCATCAACTCGGCGAGTTGGATGTCGAGCCTGCCGACCCGCATCCCGCTCTCGGCGAACATCTGCTCGGCCGCCAGATCGAGGTCGCCGATGTAGTTGTTGCGGTCGTAAAAGAAATCGCGGACTTCTTCGAAGGGCATCGGGCCTTCTGGCGGCAGCGACGTCTCGGTGATCGCGCGCGAGCGGTACGCCTCCAGTTCCTCGGTGGCGTCCCGCAGCCGGCGGTGCACGGCCACCAGGCTGCGGCCGACCTCGGGCATCCGGGCGACCAATTCCTCCACCTGTGCGCGGCTCACGCTTTCGGCGGCGGTAGCGGTGAAGACCTCGGACAAGTCCGCGACCAGCCGGGCGTCCACGTCGGACGAGAAGTAGTGGGCGGGCAGATCGAAGCGCTCGGTGAGCGCGAGCAGCACCGGCACCGTGATCGGCCGCTGGTCGTTCTCCAGCTGGTTGACGTAGCTGGTGGACAGATCCAGGGTGCGGGCCAGCGCGGCCTGCGTCAGGCCGCGTTCCTCCCGCAACCGCCGCAACCGGGCGCCGGAGAACATCTTCGCCACATGCACACCCTACTCCCGCGCGTGTTCACAACATTCGCAATCATCGCGGGCAGAGGACGCAAAATTACACATATCCAGTGGGTTTCTATCGTCGTCGGCTTTGCATAGTGTGCAAATATGATCATGCACCCGGTCCGGACCCGGCGCAGCGCCGACGACTTTCCGTTCACCGAGCACCTCGCCTACAAGATCGCCGAGGTGGCCGCGGACCCGGTCGCCGTCGAGCCCCAGACCGAGGCGATGGTGCTGAACCGGATCATCGACGACGCCGCGGTCAGCGCCGCGGCGGTGCTGCGACAACCAGTCACCGTGGCCCGCCACCAAGCGCTGGCGCACCGGTCCCGTCCCGGCGCGACGGTGTTCGGCGTCGACGGCAGCTACTCGGCGGAGTGGGCGGCGTGGGCCAACGGCGTCGCGGTGCGCGAACTCGATTTCCACGACACGTTTCTGGCCGCCGAGTACTCCCATCCTGGTGACAACATCCCGCCGTTGGTGGCCGTCGCCCAGCAGCTCGGGATCCGCGGCGCCGACCTGATCCGCGGCATCGCGACCGCCTACGAGATCCAGATCGACTTGGCCCGCGGAATCTGCCTGCACGAGCACAAGATCGATCACGTCGCTCATCTCGGCCCGTCGGTAGCCGCCGGGCTGGGCACCATGCTGCGGCTGGACACCGAGACCATCTATCAGGCGATCGGGCAGGCGCTGCACCTGACCACCGCCACCCGCCAGTCCCGCAAGGGCTCGATCTCGAGCTGGAAGGCGTTTGCGCCCGCACACGCCGGCAAGGTGGCCATTGAGGCCGTCGACCGGGCGATGCGCGGCGAGCGATCACCGGCGCCGATCTACGAGGGCGAGGACGGTGTCATCGCCTGGCTGCTGTCGGGCCCCGAGCACACCTACCGGGTGCCGCTGCCCGCGCCCGGAGAGCCCAAGCGCGCGATCCTCGACAGCTTCACCAAGGAGCATTCGGCCGAATACCAAAGCCAGGCACCGATCGACCTGGCCCGCCGGTTGCGCCAACGCATCGGCGACCTCGACCAGGTGGCGTCGATCGTGCTGCACACCAGCCACCACACCCATGTGGTGATCGGCACCGGCTCCGGCGATCCGCAGAAATTCGACCCCGATGCGTCGCGGGAAACTTTGGACCACTCGCTGCCGTACATCTTCGCGGTCGCGCTGCAGGACGGCAGCTGGCACCACGAACACTCCTACGCGCCGGAGCGGGCGCACCGGCCCGACACGATTGCGTTGTGGCACAAGATCTCCACGGTCGAGGATCCGGAGTGGACGCGCCGCTACCACTCGACCGACCCGGCCGAGAAGGCGTTCGGCGCCCGCGCGGAGGTGACCCTGAAGAGCGGCGAGGTGATCAGCGACGAACTCGCCGTCGCCGACGCCCATCCGCTGGGTGCGCGGCCGTTCGGCCGTGAGCAGTACATCGCCAAATTCACCGAACTCGCCCACGGCGTGGTCAAACCCGCTGAACAGCAACGGTTCTTGACCACGGTCGACGGTCTCGCCGACATGAAGCCCGGCACGCTGGCCGCGCTGAACGTGCTGGTCGACCCGCAGGTGCTTGAGAAGGCGCCGACCATCTCGTCGGGCATCTTCCAATGAGCGGGCTGCTGGCGGCGGCGTCCAGTGCCGCCGATAAGCGGGCGGCTTTCCGGGCCGCGCTGAATTCAGGTCGGCTGCAACGCTTTCCGGGGGCGTTCTCGCCGCTGGTGGCCAAACTGGTCGCGGATATCGGTTTTGAGGGCGTGTACGTGTCCGGCGCGGCGCTGTCGGCCGACCTGGGTCTGCCCGACATCGGGTTGACGACGCTCTCCGAGGTCGCTGCACGCGGCGCACAGATCGCCGCGGCCACCGACCTGCCCACGCTGATCGACGCCGACACTGGATTCGGCGAACCGCTCAACGCCGCGCGGACCGTCACGACGCTCGAAGACGCCGGTCTGGCCGGCTGTCACCTCGAGGACCAGGTCAACCCCAAGCGCTGCGGCCACTTGGACGGCAAGGCCGTCGTCCCGACGGCCGAGATGGTCAGGCGGATCCGCGCAGCCGTTGCGGCGCGGCGCGATCACAACTTCGTCGTCTGCGCCCGCACCGACGCCGCCGCCGTCGAGGGAGTCTCAGCCGCGATCGACCGGGCCCGCGCCTACGCCGACGCCGGCGCCGACCTGATCTTCACCGAGGCGCTCACGGACGCAGCCGAATTCGAGCGGTTCCGCGCCGCAGTGGACGTACCGCTGCTGGCCAACATGACCGAGTTCGGCAAGTCGCCGCTGCTGAGTGCGCAGGAATTGGCCGACATCGGCTACAACGTCGTCATCTACCCGGTCACCACGCTGCGGCTGGCGATGTTCGCCATCGAGGCGGGACTGCGCGAAATCGATACCGCCGGAACGCAATCAGGACTGCTCGAGAAGATGCAGCACCGCAGCCGGCTCTACGAGTTGCTGCGCTACGCCGACTACACCCAGTTCGACAACGACATCGCGGGAGGCAAGCGATGATTCACAAGGGTCTGGCCGGTGTCGTCGTCGACACCACGGCCATCTCCAAGGTGGTGCCGGAGACCAACTCGCTGACTTACCGCGGCTACCCGGTGCAGGACTTGGCCGCGCACTGCTGTTTCGAGCAGGTTGCCTATCTGCTGTGGCACGGCGAATTGCCGACCGACGCCGAGCTGGCGCTGTTCTGCCAACGGGAACGCGCCAGCCGCCGGCTGGACCGCTCGATGCTGTCGCTGCTGACCAAGCTGCCCGACAACTGCCACCCGATGGACGTCGTGCGCACCACGATCAGCTACCTGGGCGCCGAAGATCCCGACGAGGACGACAGCGCCGAAGCGGCCAACTATGCCAAGGCGTTACGGATGTTCGCGGTGCTGCCGACGATCGTGGCCGCCGACATGCGCCGCCGTCGCGGCCTGGCGCCGATCGCCCCGCACAGCCATCTCGGGTATGCGGAGAACTTTCTGCAGATGTGCTTCGGCGAAGTGCCGGAGCCGGTCGTCGTCTCCGCATTCGAGCAGTCGATGATCCTCTACGCCGAGCACGGCTTCAACGCCTCCACCTTTGCGGCACGAGTGGTCACCTCGACGCAGTCCGACATCTACAGCGCGGTCACCGCGGCGATCGGCGCACTCAAGGGCCGGCTGCACGGTGGCGCCAACGAGGCTGTCATGCATGACATGATCGAGATCGGCAGCGCCGACAATGCAGCGACGTGGTTGCACGGCAAGCTTTCCCGCAAAGAGAAGGTCATGGGATTCGGTCACCGGGTCTACAAGAACGGCGATTCGCGGGTGCCGACGATGAAGCAGGCACTGACGCGGGTGGCGGACGTCCGCGACGGGCAGCGCTGGCTTGACATCTACGACGTGCTGGAGACCGAGATGTTCGCCGCCACCGCGATCAAGCCCAACCTGGACTTCCCGACCGGTCCGGCGTATTACCTGATGGGCTTCGACATCCCGATGTTCACACCACTGTTCGTGATGAGCCGGATCACCGGGTGGACGGCCCACATCATCGAGCAGGCCGGGTCCAATGCGCTGATCCGCCCGCTGTCCGAGTACTCGGGCCGGCCGCAGCGGGCGATCAGCTTTCGACAGTGATGCGCAGCCGGGGCTTGCGGTCGTCGCCTGGACTGGCGACCCGGTCCCACACGGCGTCGACCAGCGGCTGCAACAACAACTCGCCCATCTGCCGGACCAGCACGCCGAGGATCTGACTGGACTCGGGGCGTTTCGTGGAGGCCAGACCGGAACCTCGAAGCGCCCCGACTTCGCGGCGGGTCAGGTCGACGACGACGTCGAGCAGGTGCATCCGGTCGTCGGCGGCCTCGAGGATCGCCCGGCGCGCGTAATTCACCACCGGAGGGTTGGCGCGCAGCATCCGGGCCACGGCCTCGTCGCGTGCCGCAGCGACCTGCCGCGCGCTGCCCTTGGCGGGAACGTCGGCCAGCGCATGCGCGAAATAATCCACCACCAACTGGTCCACCGCGTCCCTCAGCCCGGCCTTGGTCTTGAAGTGGTGCTGCACCAGGCCGAGGGTGACCCCGGCCGCAGAAGCGATGTCGCGCAGCGACACTCGGTCCTCGCCATATAGCGCGTAGAGGTCCAGCGCAGCGTTTCGAATCCGTGCCTTGGCGGTCAAGTCCTCGTCGGTCGCCCGCGGGTTCAACATCTGTCCTCGCCTGTACAGGTGATGTTTTTACGATACAAGTGTATCGTGGCCCGCGTGTCGCAGTTGTTCCCCGATTACCGACCGAGCTGGGAGACCGACCAGCACCGCGAGCTGCGCAAGCACGCCGCGGAGTTCTTCCGCAAGGAGGCCACCCCCAACCAGGAACGCTGGGTCGCCCAGCACGCGGTGGACCGCGAGTTCTGGAACAAGGCCGGCGCCGCTGGACTGTTAGGCCTGGACCTGCCCGAGGAATTCGGCGGGACGGGCGGCGACTTTGCCATGCAGGCGGTGGTGCAGGAAGAACTCGTGTACGCCCACGACCAGTGCTTCGGGTTCTCCGTCCACTCGCCGATCGTCGCGCACTACCTCTACGTCTACGGCAACGATGAGCAACGAAAACGCTGGCTGCCCAAGGTCATCAGCGGCGAGGCGGTGTTGGCGATCGCGATGACCGAGCCAGGCACAGGATCGGATCTGCAATCGGTGCGCACCACCGCCATCCGCGAGGGCGACACCTACGTCATCAACGGATCGAAGACGTTTATTTCCAACGGAACTCACTGCGACCTGCTGGTGATCGTGGCCAAGACCGATCCGTCCAAAGGGGCAGCCGGGGTGTCGCTGATCGTCGCGGAGACCAATGACCTCGCCGGGTTCGAGCGCGGACGGGTCCTACAGAAAATCGGTCAGCACGGGCAAGACACCCGTGAACTGTTCTTCTCCGACATGCGGGTGCCCGTGGCCAACCTGTTGGGGGAGCAGGAGGGGTTGGGCTTTTACCAGCTGATGGAACAACTTGCCCGCGAACGGCTGATCATCGCCACCCTGTGCGCGGCGCTGGCAGAAGCGGCGGTGCTTGAGGCGATCAAGTACTCGAAAGAACGAGAGGCGTTCGGCCGGCCGATCGGCAACTTCCAGAACACCAAATTCGTGCTGGCCGAATGTAAAACTGAGGCACTGGCAATCAAGACCCTGGTCGACTACGCGATCCGGCAGTACGTCGACGGCAACAACGATCCCATGACAGCGTCGATGGCCAAGCTGTTTGCGGCCGAGAAGTGCGATCAGGTTGTCGACAAGTGCCTGCAGGTCTTCGGCGGTTACGGCTACATGGCCGAATACCCGATCGCGAACATGTACACCGGGTCGCGGGTGAACCGAATCTACGGCGGCACAAGCGAAATCATGAAGGAAATCATCAGCCGCTCGCTGTGAGCGACGAGCGTCAGCACGCAGCGGGGTGTGACTCGCAGTAGGGCGTCGTCCCGCGGAACCGGTAGCGATGCGTGGCGACCCAGCGGTAGATCGCTTCCTCGATGAACCCAATACCTGGGATGTGATAGAGCATCAACGGCAGCTTGCTACCGATCGCGGTCGACACCGCGGCGTTCATCGCCTCTGCGCCGGAGTAGACGGCGCCCGAGGGATCCAGCCACCGGTTGCAGTCGAGTAGGTGCGACGGCGAAACACCCAGTCGCTCAGCGGTTCCCGGGCTCTGCAGAGGTTCAATCCGCAGTAGGCCCGTCCGGTTGTGCCTCAGGATGAATTCGACTGCCCGCGTGCACATTCCGCACGCGCCGTCAAAGAACAGGATTCCTGACACGGTTCACCTCTCTAAGGCCGGCCAGCGCGAAAACGACGGCAGTGCCGATCTCGGCGAGCGCGCTGAACCACGAAAACCAGGTTACGTTGATGTGCGGCGCCGAGACGAAGCTGTCCTGGTAGCCCGGAAAGATTGTCGGCAGTAAGTGTGCGTAGGTGAACCCCACCGCGCTGCCGAAGCCCACCATGATCGCCACCAGCGGCGCACGGCCGTGATTTCGGAACACCATCACGACCGCCAGCACCACGAACAGCGTCTGCACCATGCCCGCGACCATGATCGATGGTGGCGATACCGACATCCCGCGGCGCAGATGATCCAGGCCGTGCACCGTCAGCCCGATCGCGAATGCGACTGCCGCCCAACGCAGGTTGTCGCGTGGTTGCTCGATCTGGTCGGTCATGAGGACCACCGTCCGTTGAGGGAGTACCGAAGCCGGCGTGCATAATCCGTTCTACTACTACTACAACTAGTAGTAGTCAAGGACGGGACTTGACCCCGTGCTGCGGTATCGGGTGGACGCTGGGGTAATGAATGGTTTGCGCAAGAGCATGGCCGAATTTATCCGGCGGGACGTCGCACGGTTCACGACGCCGATGATTCGGCTGGTGGCCGAGGGCAGACCGGTTGCGCTGGAACGACTGGCGACCGTATCCGGCGTTCCGGTTGCGGAGATCGACTCGTGGCTGCGCGCGCAGCCGGGAACGGATTGGGACGACGATGGACGCTTGCTCGGCTTCGGGCTGACGCAGCGGCCGACCCGGCACCGCTACATCGTCGACGGCCGAGGGCTGTTCACGTTCTGCGCCGCCGACGCGTTGATCTTCACCCCGATACTGGGTCGACCAGCTACCGTCGAATCGAGCTGTCTCACAACAGGTCAACCGATCCGAGTTGAGCTCACCCCCGAGGCGGTGACGTCGGTCGATCCGCCGACGACCGTCGTTTCAGTGGTCGAGCTTGCATGCGACGCCAGTGATATTCGCGGCTCGTGCTGCGATCACGGACATTTCTTCGCCTCCGAGAATGCCGCTCGAGAGTGGCGCCGTGCGCACCCCGACGGGGATGTTCGCCCGGTCCGCGAGCTCTTCGACATCGCCGTCGACGTCTGCCGCGAGTTGGGTTGGACGCATGCTTGACCATGTACCGAGGTACCGGGTTTACCGTCGGTTATGCGAACGATGCAGGTTGCCCAACAGGCCGGGGTGAACGCCCAGACGTTGCGTTATTACGAGCGACGCGGTTTGTTGCCCGATCCGCCGCGCACGGTCAGCGGGTATCGCCGCTACGGGCCCGAGGCAGTGCGCCGTGTGCGGTTCGTCAAACGCGCGCAGGAACTGGGGTTCAGCCTGGCCGAGGTCGACGTGCTGCTTCAGTTGGCCGACGGCGGGCCGGAGTCCTGCGATGCGGCCCGGCAACTGGCCGAGCAGAAGGTCGCCGAACTGGATGCCAAAATCGTTTCGCTGCAGGCGATGCAGAGATCGCTTCGGCGGCTGATCGCCACCTGCGCCGGGCCACCAGCCGAGCGGGTCTGCCCGTTACTGGACAGCATGGAGCCCGGCCACATCGGCCCACCATGAGCCCGGTGCGAGTCCAGTTGCTGCATGTGCCCGATTGCCCGCTGATCGGACGAGTGCGCGACACCCTCGAAGACTGCCTACGACACGTAGGTGTTGCCGTGCGGGTCGACGAGCTCGAAGGTTCCTATCCGTCGCCCACGCTGGTGATCGACGGTATCGACGTGGCCACCGGTGCTCTGCCGTCGCGCGAGGTCTGCTGCCGATTCGACCTGCCCACCTGCGCTCAGATCGTGACCGCATTGGACCGTGCTGCGAGAGCATGCGAAGGTCGAGCACCCATTAGCCGGGAACCCCTCCCGCAGTTCTAGAACACGTTCTAATCTGTCGGCCATGGGATTCCTCAAGCCCGAACTGCCGCAGATCGACATGGCCGAATGGAGCAAGGGCACCCGCTCCG
Source organism: Mycobacterium kyorinense (assembly GCF_002101735.1). GTDB lineage: Bacteria > Actinomycetota > Actinomycetes > Mycobacteriales > Mycobacteriaceae > Mycobacterium > Mycobacterium kyorinense. The sequence goes on from NZ_LQPE01000028.1 coordinate 22,227, forward strand.
AGAAGATCCGCCCGATGGCCAAACACTGGGCCGAGGTCGGGTTCGGAACGCCGGTCGCGCTGCACCTGTTCTACGTGGTCAAAATCCTGCTGTACATCCTGGGCGGCTGGCTTTTCGCGCTGGCGACCAAGGGCATCGACGGTTTCACGGCCGTCGGCTCCTGGTGGTCGGAGCCGATCGTGTTCGAAAAGGTCGTGCTCTACACGATGCTGTTCGAGGTCGTCGGGCTCGGCTGCGGGTTCGGACCGCTGAACAACCGCTTCTTCCCGCCGCTCGGATCGATCCTGTACTGGCTGCGGCCCGGCACCATCCGGCTGCCGCCATGGCCCACTCGCATCCCGCTCACCGCGGGCACCGCACGCACACCGGTGGACGTCGCACTGTATGCGGCGCTGCTGGTGATGACGCTCTGGGCGTTGTTCTCCGACGGCACCGGTCCGGTCCCGGCGCTGGGCACCACCGTCGGCCTGCTGCCGATGTGGCAGATCTGGGCGATCCTCGGCCTGCTGGCGGTTCTCGGCCTGCGTGACAAGGTGATCTTCCTGGCCGCCCGCGGCGAGGTGTACGCGTCGATGACCGTAACGTTCCTGTTCGGCGGCGCCGACATGATCGTCGCGTCCAAAGTCGTGTTCCTGGTCATCTGGATGGGCGCGGCCACGTCGAAACTCAACAAGCACTTCCCGTTCGTCATCTCGACGATGATGTCCAACAACCCGCTCGTCCGGCCCCGGGCGCTCAAACGCCACTTCTTCGAACACTTTCCCGACGACCTGCGGCCGGGCCGGCCCTCCCGGATGCTGGCTCACTTCAGCACCGCGATCGAGATGCTGGTGCCGCTCGTGCTGTTCTTGTGCCACGGCGGCTGGCCCACCGCGATCGCCGCAGCGGTGATGGTGTGCTTCCACCTCGGCATCCTGGTGGCGATCCCGATGGGCGTGCCCCTGGAGTGGAACGTCTTCATGATCTTCGGCGTGCTTTCGCTGTTCGTCGCCTACGCCGATCTCGGGCTCTCCGACCTGAAACACCCTGTGCCGGTGGCGATTCTGTTCGTGGTGATCGCCGGCGTCGTCGCCCTCGGCAACCTGTTCCCGCGCAAGATCTCATTTCTGCCGGGGATGCGCTACTACGCCGGCAACTGGGACACCACGCTGTGGTGCGTCAAGCCGTCGGCCGACGAGAAGATCGCGCGCGGGATCGTCGCGATCGCCAGCATGCCGAAGGCGCAGATGGAGCGGTATTACGGCCAGGACAAGGCGCCGATCCTGATGTATATGGGATATGCCTTCCGCGGCTTCAACACTCACGGCCGCGCCCTGTTCACGCTGGCGCACCGGGCGATGGCCGGCCACAACGAGGACGACTACGTCATCACCGACGGCGAACGGATCTGCTCCACCGCGATCGGCTGGAATTTCGGCGACGGCCACATGCACAACGAGCAACTGATCGCCGCGATGCAGGAGCGCTGCGGATTCGAGCCGGGGGAGGTGCGCGTCGTGCTGCTCGACGCACAGCCCATCCACCGCCAAACCCAGCAGTACCGGTTGGTCGACGCGGCCACAGGCGAATTCGAGCGCGGCTATGTCCGGGTGGCCGACATGGTGGTCCGCCAGCCCTGGGATGACGACGTGCCGGTGCACGTCCTCACCGGCGAGTTTGACCGAGCGTAACGCCACGGCGACATTCGGGTCCGATTTTCGCCGTGGCGTTACGCTCGCGAAGCTAGACCCCCGCCCGCACTTGCGCGGCCGCTGCGACCATGTTGGTCAGCGACGCCGTCACCTCGTCGACCGTGCGAGTCTTCAGCCCGCAGTCCGGGTTGACCCAAAGCCGTTCGGCCGGAACCGCATTCAGCGCGGCCTGCAGCGACTTTGCAATCTCGTCGGTGCTCGGCACCCGCGGTGAGTGGATGTCGTAGACCCCCGGCCCCACGCTGTTGGCGAACCCGACGGCGTTGAGGTCGTCGAGCACCTCCATGTGCGAGCGGGCCGCCTCGATCGAGGTGACGTCCGCGTCCAGGTCGGCGATCGCGCCGATCACCTCGCCGAACTCCGAATAGCACAAATGCGTGTGGATCTGCGTCGAATCGGCGACGCCCGACGTCGCCAACCGGAACGCCCCGACCGCCCAGCTCAGGTACTCGTCCTGGTCGGCGCGCCGCAGCGGCAGCAACTCACGCAGCGCCGGCTCGTCGACCTGGATGACCCCGATACCCGCCGACTGCAGATCCACCGTCTCGTCGCGAATCGCCAGCGCGACCTGCCGAGCGGTGTCGGCCAACGGCTGGTCGTCGCGCACGAACGACCACGCCAGGATCGTCACCGGACCGGTGAGCATGCCCTTGACCGGCTTGTCGGTCAGCGACTGCGCGTAGGTGATCCAGTCGACGGTCATCGGCTGCGGCCGCGACACGTCGCCGTAGAGGATCGGCGGGCGCACGCAGCGGCTGCCGTAGGACTGCACCCATCCGTTCTGGGTGGCGAAGAACCCGTCGAGCTGTTCGGCGAAATACTGCACCATGTCGTTGCGTTCCGGCTCGCCGTGCACCAGCACGTCCAGGCCCAGCCGCTCCTGCAGCGCGATGACGTCGGCGATCTCGGCCTTCATCCGCCGCACGTACTCGTCCTGGTCGATCTCGCCGGACCGCAGCGCCGCGCGGGCCTTGCGGATCGCGGGGGTCTGCGGGTAGGAGCCAATCGTGGTGGTGGGCAGCACCGGCAGCTGCAGCCGCTCCTGCTGGCTGGCCCGGCGTTCGGCCGACGGGCCGCGCTGGGTGCCGGAGGCGACGATCGAGTCGATGCGGTCGCGAATCTGCCCGTTGTGCAGCCTCGGGTCCGAGCGCCGCGACGCCACGGCGGCATTGGAGGCGGCGATCTCGTCGGCAACCGCCTCGCGGCCGTCGCGCAGTGCGCGCGCCAACGTGACCACCTCGTGCACCTTCTCGGCGCCGAAAGCCAGCCAGCTGCGCAGGTTGTCGTCCAGATCCGTTTCGGCGGCAAGCGAATACGGCACGTGCAGCGTCGAGCACGACGTGGACACCGCCACGTGGGCGGCCGAACCCAGGAGCGTCGCCAGTTTGCCCAGCGCTGCTTCGAGGTCGGTGCGCCAGACGTTGCGGCCGTTGACGATTCCGGCCACCAATGTCTTACCGGCGAGCTCTGGCACGGCGGCTACCGCTGCGTCCGAGCCGCGCACCAGGTCCACGCCGATCGCTTCGACGGGCGTGCGGGCCAGCGCCGGCAGGGCAGCACCGGGGTCGCCGAAGTAGGTGGCGACATGGATCGCCGGCCGCCTGCTCACCGAGCCCAGCGCGGAGTAGACCTTTTCGGCCAAGTGCGGCGCGTCGGCGGTGATGTCGGTGACCAGCACGGGCTCGTCGAGTTGCACCCATTCGGCGCCGTTGTCGGCCAGCAGCGACAGCAACTCGGTGTACACCGGGATCAGCTCGTCGAGCCGCTCGATCGGCGCGCCGGCGCCGTCCACCGCCTTGCTCAGCAGCAGGAACGTCATCGGACCGATGACCACCGGGCGCGCCGGAATGCCTTGGTCACGAGCCTCTTTCAGCTCAGAGAGCACCTTGTCCGGGTTCAGTGTGAACCGGGTCCCGGGCGCGATCTCGGGAACCAGGTAGTGGTAGTTGGTGTCGAACCACTTGGTCATCTCCAACGGAGAGATGTCGTCGGTGCCACGAGCTGCCGCAAAGTAGCGGTCCAGCTCGTCGGCGATGCCGTCTACGCGCTCCGGAAGCGCGCCGAGGAGCACCGCGGTGTCGAGCATCTGGTCGTAGTAGGAGAACGTGTTGACAGGGACCGAGTCCAGGCCCGCGGCCGCCAGCTCCGACCAGGTGTCGCGGCGCAGGGTGGCGGCGACGGATTCCAACTCGGATCGGCTGGTCCGGCCGGCCCAGTAGCCTTCGGTGGCGCGTTTGAGTTCGCGGCGCGGGCCGATGCGCGGGGAGCCGGTGACGGTGGCGGTAAACGGTTGAGCAGTCACGTGTTCGTCCTTCACTCGACAGGGTGGTCATCGCCAGACGGACGCACGGCACTACAACCGTTGCGGCCGAACGCCCATTCCGCGAGGCGATGAGCCGCCGGACGCGGCGCGCCCGGCACAGCCGGCAGGTCTTCGGACTCGCAGGCACGCACCGGAGGTGCTCCTACTGGCCGTCGCTTCCCGGTCTTTCGACCAGTGCTGATGACGGCGGTCGTTCCTGCATACCGCTGCGGGACAGTCCCGGACTCTCACCGGGTTCCCTCTCGCGACGCATTCTCAACATGCCTCGCTTGGTGCCGACACTTGTGCCGGCAGACCAGCTGCAAGATGCAGATTACCCGGCCCGGAGCGCCTCGGCGATCTGCACGTCTCCGGTGTTGAACTCGATGGTCCGGCGGATTGTCGAGTCGTCGTGCAGCGCGGCGGCCGCCACAAGCGCGACGTCCTCTCGCGGGACTTCGCGGCCGCGCGGCGCGCCACCGACCGCGATCCGCCCTGTCGCCGGTTCGAGGGTGAGCCGGCCCGGTCCGAGAATCGTCCAGTCCAGATCGCTCTCGCGCAGGTGGGCATCCGCTGCGGCTTTGGCCTCGGCATACGGGAAGAACGGGTCGTCTTGGGGGACACCGTGATCCGGCCCGGCGCCGAAGTAGGACACCATCACGAACCGCCGCACCCCGGCCTGCCCGGCCGCGTCGACGACGCGGATCGCGGCGTCGCGGTCGACGGCATACGTGCGGGCCGGGTTGCCGCCGCCCGCGCCGGCGGAGAACACGACGGCGTCCTGCCCGGCGAGCAGGTCGGCCAGCGCCGCGGTGTCGAGCTGCTCGATATCGGCGACGACGGGCTTTGCGCCCGTCGCTGCCACGTCGTCGGCGTGGTCGGGATTGCGGAAAACCGACGCCACCTCGTCGCCGCGCTCGGTCAGGATGCGGGCCAGATGCAGGGCGACCTTGCCGTGGCCGCCGATGATCACGATCCGTGCCATGTCGGCGACGCTACCCGCCGGCTGAGCACCCCCGCCGCGAGCCGTCCAACGGGTTGGTCAACAATCGAGGCACAACTCATGTTCAAAGGAGAGCGTCATGGCTGAAGCCGTCATCGTCGAGGCAGTTCGTTCACCGATCGGGAAGCGCAACGGCGGCCTGTCCGGCGTACACCCCGCCGACCTGTCCGCGCAGGTGCTCAACGGGCTCGTGCAGAAGGCCGGGATCGACCCGGAGATCGTCGACGACGTGATCTGGGGCTGCGTTATGCAGGCCGGCGAGCAGGCCCTCGACATCGCCCGGACCGCGCTGCTGACGGCCGGCTGGCCGGAGACCGTGCCCGGCGTGACCGTCGACCGTCAGTGCGGGTCCAGCCAGCAGTCGATCCACTTCGCTGCCGCCGGCGTGATTGCCGGGCACTACGACGTGGTCGTCGCCGGCGGTGTGGAGTCGATGTCGCGCACGCCGATGGGCTCATCGCTGGCCAACGGCGGGCGGCCATTCTCGCAGGCCTTCCTCGACCGCTACGACGGCGCGATCCCCAACCAGGGCATCGGCGCCGAGATGATCGCCGAGCAGTGGGGATTCGACCGCACGACGCTCGACGAGTTCTCGCTGGGCTCCCACGAAAAAGCCGCGGCCGCACAGGATTCCGGCGCGTTCGACGACCAGATCGTGCCGATCAAAGACCAGGACGGCAACCCGGTGCTCAAGGACGAGGGCATCCGCCGTGGGACGCCGATGGAGAAGATGGCCCAGCTCAAGCCCGCATTCAAAGAGGACGGTGTGATTCACGCCGGCAACTCCAGCCAGATCTCCGACGGCTCGGCGGCGTTGCTGTTCATGTCCGCGGAGAAGGCGAAGTCGTTGGGCCTCAAGCCGATTGCCAAGGTGCACACCGCGACGCTGGCCGGCGCCAACCCGGTCATCATGCTGACCGCGCCGATCCCCGCGACGCAGAAGGCGCTGAAGCGCTCCGGCCTCAAGCTGGAGGACATCGGGGTGTTCGAGGTCAACGAGGCGTTCGCGCCGGTGCCGTTGGCGTGGTTGAAGGATATCGGGGCCGACGAGAAGAAGCTCAACCCCAACGGCGGCGCGATCGCGCTGGGTCACCCGCTCGGCGGATCGGGCGCACGCATCATGACCACGATGCTCTATCACATGCGGGACAAGGGAATTCGCTACGGTTTGCAGACCATGTGCGAGGGCGGCGGTCAGGCTAACGCCACCATCGTGGAGCTGCTGTGAGCCAACCCGCGGTGCTCACCGAGCGCCGCGGCAACGTCTTGGTCATCACGATCAACCGCCCGGAGGCCCGCAATTGCGTCAACGGCGCCGTCAGTACCGGCGTCGGTGACGCGCTCGAGCAGGCGCAGCACGACGCCGAGGTGCGCGCGGTGGTGATCACCGGCGCCGGTGACAAATCCTTTTGCGCCGGAGCCGATCTCAAGGCCATCGCACGTCGCGAGAACCTGTACCACCCCGACCACGGCGAGTGGGGCTTCGCCGGCTACGTGCACCACTTCATCGACAAGCCCACGATCGCGGCGGTCAACGGCACCGCGCTGGGCGGTGGAACCGAGCTGGCGCTGGCCAGCGACCTGGTGGTGGCCGAGGAGCGGGCGATGTTCGGGCTGCCCGAGGTGAAGGTCGGCTTGATCGCGGGCGCCGGCGGGGTGTTCCGGATCGTGCAGCAGCTGCCGCGCAAGGTGGGACTCGAAATGCTGTTCACCGGTGAGCCGATCAGCGCCGCCGATGCCCTGAAGTGGGGGCTGATCAACCAGGTGGTCCCGAACGGCACCGTGCTGGACGCCGCGCTGGCGCTGGCCGCGCGGGTCACGGTGAACGCGCCGCTGTCGATTCAGGCCAGCAAGCGGATCGCCTACGGCGCCGACGACGGCGTCATACCCGACGAAGAACCCGGCTGGGCGCGTACCACACGGGAATTCGCGACGCTGCTGAAATCCGAGGACGCCAAAGAGGGCCCGTTGGCGTTCGCGGAGAAGCGTCAGCCGGTGTGGAAGGCGCGTTAGCCCGCCAGCGTGTTCACGGCTCGGCTGAACAGGCTCGGAATCGCCCGGGCTGCCGGCACTATCGCGCGCCGAGCGATGGGTGGCGTCGTGCCCAAAACCAGCGCTCGGGTCAGCAGCCGGTAGTCGCGCGTGATGCGTCGCCACTGCGCATCGTAGGACCATGGGGCCTCGTCGGCTATCGCGTTCACCGCTGCGGCGGCTTGCTTGACCGCCAGGCTGATGCCCTCGCCGGTCAGCGCGTCCTCGTATCCGGCGGCGTCGCCGACCAACAGCACCCGCCCGGCAACACGGCGCGAAACCACCTGGCGCAGCGGGCCGCAGCCGCGGGCCCGTCCGCGGTTGGCGCCCTGCAAGCAGTGCGCCAACCGCGGGAACCAGGCGAGTTCGGGTGGGCGGGTGGACAGGATGGCCACGCCAACCAGATCGGGCTCGACCGGCGTGACATACGCCTCGCCCCATCGTGACCAGTGCACCTCGACGAAGTCCGACCAGGCCGGCACGGAAAAGTGCCAGCGCACGCCGTAGCGTCGCGGTCGCCCGGCCACCGCCGTGATCCCGACCGCGCGGCGCACCGACGAGTGCAGTCCGTCGGCGGCCACCAACCACTTCGCCCGCACACCGGCCGCGGTCACACCGGCGGCATCTTGCTCAACACGAGTGATGCGCGTCGAGATCCATTCGGTGTCTTGTTCTTTGGCGCGCGCCGCCATGGCGGCATGCAGTGTCGTGCGCCGCACGCCGCGGCCGGGGCCGTGACGAAAGCGTGCCTGCACGCGGCGGTGCTCGCTGATGTAGGCGATGCCGCGGAACGGCAGGCCCGCCGGGTCCACATCCAGCGAGGTGAGTTCGGCAAGACCGCCGGGCATCAGTCCCTCGCCGCAGGCCTTGTCGATCGGCTGCTCGCGCGGCTCGGCGACGATCACCGAAAGCCCTTGCCGGCGAGCATGTAACGCAGTGGCCAGCCCGCCGGGGCCGCCACCGGCGATCAGCACGTCGGCGTCAAACATAACCCAGCGCTTCGTTTTCGACCCGGATCCGCACCCTCAGCAGCAGCGCGTTGGCCACGGTGAATCCGAGCGCGGTCAGCCATGCCGTGTGCACCAACGGCAGGGCCACACCTTCGCTTACTACCGCCACGTAGTTCGGGTGATGCAGCCACCGGTACGGACCACGCCGCACCAAGGGCTCCCGCGGTAGCACGATCACCAGGGTGTTCCACCGACGGCCCAACGTGGTCACACACCACCAGCGCAGTGTTTGGCTCAGTGCCACCACCACCAGCATCGGCCAGCCGAGCCAGCCGAAGAACGGCCGGTGCAATGTCCATACCTCGACCACGCAGCCGATCAGCAATGCGGCGTGCACGGCAACCATCACCGGATAGTGGCTACGGCCAAACTCCTTGCCGCCGTGGGCGAAAGCCCATTGCGCGTTGCGCTTGGAGACGATCAGCTCAACCAGCCGTTCGATGCCGATCGCCGCGATCAGCAGGTAGTACACGCCTACCAGCCGAGCAGCACGAGTTCCGAGCAGAACGCCGGACCCATCGCGATCATCAACCCGAACGAGCCCGGCGGCGGCGGATCGGCCATGTTGGCCCGCAGCACGTCCAGAACCGACACGGACGACAGATTGCCGTTGATGCGCAACGAGTTTCGGGTGTGATCCAGAGCGTCGACAGGCAAGTCCAAGACGTTCTCGATCGAGTCGATCACCTTCGGCCCGCCCGGGTGACAGACCCACGTCGAGATGTCCTCGGTGGTCAGCCCGTGGTCGGCGAGGAAGTTGCGGACGTCGTCGCCCAGGAATTTCTCGGCCACGGTGGTGACTTCGACGGACAAGACGATCTTGAAACCCTCGGTGCCGATCCGCCAGCCCATCACGTCTTCGGTGTCCGGGTAGATCCGGCTCCGGGTGGCCAGCACCCTTGGCCCAGTGGCTGTCCGGTTGGCGCCTTTGGCGATGACGGCGCCCGCGGCGTCGCCGAAGAGGCTGGAGGCAACAAGATTGGCCACCGAATGGTCGTCGCGCTGAATAGTCAGCGAGCACAGTTCGACCGCCAGCAGCGCCGCCACCTGGTCGGGATAGGCACGCAGGTAGTCGTACATGCGCGCGACGCCGGCCGCGCCGGCCACACAGCCCAGCCCGAACAAAGGGAGACGTTTGACGTCGGGCCGCAGGCCGATCCGGGTGGCCAGCCGGGCTTCGAGTGTCGGCACCGCGAGCCCGGTCACGGTCGTGGAGAAGATGATGTCGACCTCGGACGGTTTGATCTTGGCGGCGTCGAAAGCCGACAGCAGCGCTCGCTCGCCGAGGTCCAGGGCGACGTCGACGAAGGCGTCGTTGGCCTCGGTGAACCCGCTCAGCTCGCCGTAGCGGTGCAGCGGCAGCGCGTGGTGGCGGTGCTTGACCCCGCTGCTGGCGGTGAATCGCTGGAATTCTTCGCCGGCGAAGCCGGTCACCGCCGAGGAGATGTCCTCTTGGGTGTTGTAATGCGGCGGGAATTCGATGGTCGCCGCTGCGAGAGATGGGCTGGTTGCCGTGCGGGCCGCCAATGTCCGCACACCAGGGGGGGTCACCGGGCGCATCCTGACATCGTATCCATGTAGGAAAGCACGCTATTGGACCTTCGTTAGTTCAAATCCCGCAGAGTGGAATGCTGGCTGACAGATTCGCCCCCGCACGCCCGTCGCGATCGATAGGTTGGGGTTGTGCGGATTCTTGTGACCGGCGCAACAGGCTACGTCGGATCCCGCCTGGTCACAGCGTTACTCGCCGAGGGCCACGAGGTGGTGGCCGCCACCCGCAACCCCGAGCGGCTGGGGGGATTGGGCTGGTGCGACGAGGTCTCGGCCGTCGTGCTCGACGCCTCCGACCCGGCGTCTGCGCGCGCAGCGCTCACCGTCGCCGCGCCCCTCGACGTCGTCTACTACCTGGTGCACACCATCGGCCAGCCCGGCTTCCGAGGCGTCGACGAGGCCGCGGCGGCCAACGTCGCGGTGGCCGCCAAAAATGCCGGGGTACGGCGGATCGTCTACCTCGGCGGCTTCGTGCCGGACGGCGACGCGCTCTCCGAACACCTGACCAGCCGGGCCGAAGTGGCCGCCGCGCTGTCCGTCGAGAACGGCCCCGAGGTGGTGTGGCTGGGCGCGGCGATGATCCTGGGCGCCGGCTCGACGTCATTCGAGATGCTGCGCTATGTCGGCGACCGGTTCCCGTTGATGCCGATACCGCCGTGGATGGACAACCCGGTGGACCCGATATCCATTCGCGACGTGCTGCACTATCTGCTGGCTGCCGCCGATTCCGGGCTGGTACCGCCGGGCGCGTACGACATCGCCGGTCCCGACACCACTTCCTATAGCGCGCTGCTGAAAACCTATGCGCGGATCAGTGGTCAGTGGCATACCGGCCTGCCGGTGCGCGGGGTGGACACGTCGGTGGCCTCCCGCGTGACCGCGCTCGCTTTGCCGGTGCCCGACGGGCTGGCTGCCGATCTGGTCGAGTCGCTGGATCATCCGATGTGTGCCTCCGGCAACGGCCTTCGTGATCTGGTGCCCGAGCCGCCCGGCGGCCTGATCGGCGTCGAGGAAGCGATCAGGCGGTCGTTGTCGAGCCGCCGGCCCAAACCGGTCAACGAGTTGGCCGACCCGCATCACCTCGCCGACAGCGACCCGGTCTGGGCCGGCGGCGACACGCTGCGGATCCGGCGGCTCGCCCAAGCCGTCACGCCGTCGATAGCGCGGCCCGGTCTCGGGCTGGTCGACAGCGTCCCAGGCCCCATCGCCGGTGCACTGCGCACCGGCCTCGACATGCTGATCACTCTGACCCCGAAGGTGCGTTCTGCATGACCGACCTGAGTACCCGTCCCCGGACCAGCGCGCTGGAGGAGATCCGCCGCGCGATCACGAATGTCGCTGTGCCACACCATGAACCACCGTCGATGGTGCGACGGCGGCGCGTCGTCGTCGCCATCGTGCTGGTGCTCGGCGCCGTGCTGTTGGGCCTGTCGATGCGGCGGCACCCCGGCGAGGCGAGCTTCTACTGGCTCACGCTGGCGCTCAGTGCGGTGTGGCTGATCGGGGCGCTGGCGTCCGGGCCGCTGCATCTGGGCGGCGTCTGCTGGCGCGGCCGCAATCAACGCCCGGTCATCACCGGCAGCACCACCGGTCTGGTGCTGGGCGGAGTGTTCGTGCTCGGCGGGTTGATCGCCAAGCAGATCCCCCCGGTCGCCGAATTGATCACGCGCGTAATGCAATTCGCCGACCAGGGCTCGTGGCGGCTGATACTGGCCATCGCGCTGCTCGGTGCGATCGCCGAGGAGCTGTTCTACCGCGGCGCGATCTACACCGCGCTGGGCCGCCACCATCCGGCGCTCATCTCGACGACGATCTACGTGGTCGCCACGTTGGCCAGCCAGAACCTGATGCTGGGATTCGCCGCGATCATCCTCGGGACGGTGTGTGCGTTGGAGCGTCGCGCGACAGGTGGAGTCCTGGCGCCGATACTGACCCACTTCGTGTGGAGTCTGGTCGTGTTGTTGGCGCTGCCGCCGATGTTCGGGTTCTAGCGGTCCTTCGCCGCGAGCGTGCACAGTTGTACGGGCTTTACGGCGTGTCGGCGTACAAACATGCACGCTCGCGCCGTAGGCCGGGTTCTAGCGGTCGGTGAAGTTCGGCGTGCGCCGCTGCTGGAAAGCCGTTGCGCCCTCGAGGAAGTCGTGTGAGGTCAACAGCTTCGCCTGACCCTGCAACTCGCGGTGCAGCGTGGGCTCCAACTCGGTGAGGGTGGCGGCGTTGATGGCTTCCTTGGTTTTGGCGAACGCCACCGCGGGCCCGGCCAGCAGTCCCGAGATCACCTTCTCCACGTCCGCTTCGAAGGTGTCGGCGGGGTAGACCGCGCTGATCAGTCCCGCGGCCAGCGCGTCGGCGGCGGGCAGTCGTTCGGCCAGCAGCGCCATCCGCAACGCACGGGTGCGCCCGACCGCGGCCGCGACCAACGCCGACGCGCCGCCGTCGGGCATCAGCCCGATCTTGGTGAAGGCGAGCATGAAAAACGCTGCGTCCGAAGCCAATACGAGGTCGCAGGCCAGCGCCAGCGAAACCCCGACACCGGCGGCCGGCCCTTGTACGACGGCGACGACCGGGTGGGGGAGTGCCGTGATCGCCTGTACCGCACGATTGGCCTGCACGATGATCTCGGTTCCGGGGCCGCCGCTGCCGGAGACGTCGTCGGCGCTCATCCCGGCGCCGGAGGAAAAGCCGCGCCCGGCTCCGCCGAGGCGCACCACCTTGACCCGCGGATCGGTCCGCGCGTATTCCATCGCCTCGGCGATGCCGGCCAACACCGGCGTCGTCAGCGAGTTGAGGCTGTCGGGGCGGTCAATGGTCACCGACAACACTTCGTCGGCGAGCGTGACGGACAGGCCCGCGACGGGCGTCAGGGCGACTGAATCCAACATGCGCATCACCATAAGTGACCGGGATGCGGGCGCTTCGGGCGCGGCTGCGAAGATGCCAACGGACAGTCGACAAGGAGGTCGGGAGATGGCGGGTCCGCTCAAAGGGCTACGGGTAATCGAGTTGGCCGGTATCGGGCCGGGCCCGCACGCGGCGATGATCCTCGGCGATCTCGGTGCCGACGTCGTTCGCGTCGACCGGCCCGGCGCCGGCGGCAGCGACCCGATGCTGCGCAACCGCCGCTTCGTCACCGCCGATCTGAAGTCCGACGAGGGGCGCGATCTGGTGCTCAAGCTCGTCGCCAAGGCCGACGTGCTGATCGAGGGGTTCCGGCCGGGCGTCACCGAGCGGTTGGGCCTGGGCCCCGACGACTGCGCGCGGGTCAATGACCGGCTGATCTACGCGCGGATGACCGGCTGGGGCCAAACCGGGCCGCGCGCCAAGCAGGCCGGTCACGACATCAACTACATCTCGCTCAACGGCGTGCTGCATGCGATTGGACGCAAAGGCGAGCGGCCGGTCCCGCCGCTGAACCTGGTCGGCGACTTCGGCGGCGGGTCGATGTTCCTGCTGGTCGGCATCCTGTCCGCGCTGTGGGAGCGGCAGAGCTCCGGCAAGGGCCAGGTCGTCGACGCGGCGATGATCGACGGCTCGTCGGTGCTGATCCAGATGATGTGGGGGATGCGCGCGCTGGGCATGTGGTCCGACGAGCGCGGCACCAACATGCTCGACACCGGGGCCCCGTACTACGACACCTACGAATGCGCCGACGGCCGCTACGTCGCCGTCGGCGCCATCGAGCCGCAGTTCTACGCCGAGTTGCTCAAGGGCCTCGGCCTGGACGCCGCCGAGCTGCCCGGCCAGAACGATCGGGCCCGCTGGCCTGAGCTGCGTGCCCGGCTGACCGAGGTGTTCGCCTCGAAAGACCGCGACCATTGGGCCAAGGTGTTCGCCGATTCCGATGCCTGCGTGACGCCGGTGCTGGCGTTCGGCGAGGTGGAAACCGAGCCGCATGTCACCGAGCGCAACACCTTCTACCAGTCCGACGGCGGGCTGCAGCCGCGGCCGGCTCCGCGTTTTTCCCGCTCTGTGCCCGACCAGCCGCGGCCGCCGCGGCAGCCGGGAGCCGACACCGAAGCCGTCCTGAGCGACTGGGTATAGTCCCCAACCAACCAGTAGGTCGGCCGATGCGTCGGCTGGAGGAAAGGAATGCTCGAGTGGAGATCAAAGACGCCGTAGCACTCGTCACCGGCGGCGCGTCGGGCCTGGGCCTGGCCACCACCAAGCGGCTGCTCGACGCCGGCGTCCAGGTGGTCGTTCTCGACCTCAAGGGTGAGGAGGTGGTCCGCGAGCTTGGCGACCGCGCGCGTTTCGCGCCCGCGGACGTCACCGACGAAACCGCCGTCACGACCGCGCTCGACATCGCCGAGTCGCAGGGTCCGCTGCGCATCGTGGTCAACTGCGCTGGCACCGGCAACGCGATCAGGGTGCTGAGCAAGGACGGCGTCTTCCCGCTGGACGCGTTCCGCAAAGTCGTCGACATCAACCTGATCGGGACGTTCAACGTGCTGCGGCTGGGTGCCGAGCGGATCGCCAAGACCGAGCCGATCGGTGAGGAGCGCGGCGTCATTATCAACACCGCCTCGGTGGCAGCGTTCGACGGCCAGATCGGTCAGGCGGCTTACTCGGCGTCCAAGGGCGGCGTGGTCGGCATGACCCTGCCGATCGCCCGCGACTTGGCCAGCAAGCTCATCCGGGTGGTCACGATCGCGCCCGGCCTGTTCGACACCCCGCTGCTGGCCGGGTTGCCCGAGCCCGCCAAGGAGTCGCTGGGCAAGCAGGTGCCGCACCCGAGCCGGCTGGGCAAGCCCGAGGAGTACGGCGCGCTGGCCGTGCACATCATCGAGAACCCGATGCTCAACGGCGAGGTGATCCGGCTGGACGGCGCAATCCGGATGGCGCCGCGCTGATGCTGACGACGAAGTTCACCGAGGCGTTCGGCGTCGAGCACCCGATTGTGCAGGGCGGCATGCAATGGGTCGGCCGCGCCGAACTTGTTGCGGCCGTGGCGAACTCGGGCGCGCTGGGATTTCTGACCGCGTTGACCCAGCCCACGCCGCAAGACTTGGCCGCCGAGATCGCCAAGACCCGCGAGCTGACCGACAAGCCGTTCGGCGTCAACCTGACGATCCTGCCGACGATCAACCCGCCGCCCTACGACGAATACCGGCAGGTGATCGTCGACGCCGGCATCAAGATCGTCGAAACCGCCGGCTCCAACCCGGCGCCGCACCTGCCGATGTTCCACGACAACGGCATCAAGGTGCTGCACAAGTGCACCTCGGTGCGGCACGCGGTCAAGGCGCAAAGCCTCGGCGTCGACGGCATCAGCATCGACGGCTTCGAGTGCGCCGGGCACCCCGGCGAGGACGACATCCCCGGTCTGGTGCTGATCCCTGCGGCTGCCGCCAAGATCGACATCCCGATGATCGCCTCCGGCGGCTTCGCCGACGCCCGGGGGCTGGTCGCCGCGCTGGCGTTGGGCGCGGACGGCATCAACATGGGCTCGCGGTTCATGTGCACGGTCGAGTCGTGCATCCACCAGAACGTCAAGGAAGCGATCGTGGCCGGCGACGAACGCGACACCGAGCTGATCTTCCGTCCGCTGCGCAACACCGCGCGGGTGGCCAGCAACGCGGTGTCGCGCGAGGTCGTCGAAATCCTGAACCGCGGCGGCCAATTCGCCGACGTGCAGGAGCTGGTGGCCGGCGTGCGGGGCCGCAAGGTGTTCGACGACGGCGACCTCGACGCCGGGATCTGGTCCGTGGGCACGGCGATGGGGCTCATCAACGACATTCCGACGGTCGGAGAGTTGGTGGCGCGGATCGTCGCCGAGGCCGAAGACCTGATCACCGGCCGGCTGGCTGACATGGTCGCCGACGACGAAGAAGAAAAGATCCCCGCCTGAGCTAAGCGGGGATCCAAGCAATAGAAATATCGACAAGCAACGCGATCGAGGAAAACCTCATCTCATTGCGGGCGCCGTGACAGCTGCGCCCGCCGCCGTCAGCTCGCGGTGGGCAGCGGATGCCATTCGTCGAGCTGCTCGGAGGTCTCGCCTTCCACCAACACGTCGCCGTGGTAGAGAGCCTCGAAATCAACCTTGATGACGTCGGCACTTGAGTCGTCGATCCACATGTTCATGAGCGTATGGGTCACCATTAAGGAATCGTTGAGTCACGATTCGGAAAATCGTGGCAATTCTTACCGCCGGGTAGGGTCGCTCCGCTGGTCCGGCTGAATAGATATTCTGTCCGGAAATCCGGAATGATGGTTATTTGTCAGGTGTATAAGCTCTAAGCTCGGCGCAACGTCCTGATCGTGTCGGTGCTGCGGTGAACCATCCCGGGCGCCACATCGTGTAAACCACCGGGCGACCAGGCCGTACCCATAACTTATCGCCGATAAGTTATCGCAGATATTTTCCGGTGAGGGGACGAGCATGCTGCAGCGAACTGCGCGACTGGCCCTCGCCGCGCCGGCAAAGATCCTCGCGGTGGCCGTCCTCCTTCTTTTGGCGGCCGGGATCTTCGGCATCCCCGTCGCCAAAAGCCTTGCGGCGGGCGGCTTTCAGGATCCGGCTTCCGAGTCGTCGCGGGCAATTCGGCTGCTGACCGACAAGTTCGGTCAGAGCGACCAGAAGATGCTGGTCGTAGTGACTGCGCCGGCCGGTGCCGCCAGCGAGCAGGCCCGCCAAGTCGGCACCGACATCGTCGAGCAGCTCAAGCAGTCGTCATTGGTGTTCAACGTGACCTCGCCGTGGACGTCGCCGCCGGCGGCCGCCGCAGGGCTGGTCAGCACCGACCGCAAGTCCGGCCTGATCGTCGCCAATCTCAAGGGCGGCGAAAACAACGCCCAGAAGTACGCCAAGAAGCTGTCGGAGCTAGTCGTCCACGACCGCGACGGCGTCAGCGTGCGCGCCGGCGGCGTGGCGATGGTGTACGCCCAGATCAACGAGCAAAACGAGCGCGACCTGCTGCTGATGGAGTCGATCGCCATCCCGCTGAGTTTCCTGGTGCTCGTCTGGGTATTCGGCGGGCTGCTCGCCGCTGCGCTGCCGATGGCGCTGGGCGCGCTCGCCATCGTCGGCTCCATGTCGGTGTTGCGCCTGATCACATTCAGCACCGACGTGTCGATCTTCGCGCTCAACCTGAGCACCGCGATGGGTCTGGCGCTGGCCATCGACTACACGTTGCTGATCATCAGCCGCTACCGCGACGAGCTGGCCGACGGGACCCCGCGCGACGAGGCGCTGATCCGCACGATGGCGACCGCGGGACGCACGGTGTTGTTCTCCGCGACCACGGTCGCGTTGTCGATGGCCGTCATGGTGTTGTTCCCCGGCTACTTTCTGAAGTCGTTCGCCTACGCCGGCGTGGCCACCGTCGCGCTGGTGGCGGCCGCGGCGATCATCGTGACCCCGGCGGCCATCGTGCTGCTGGGGCCGCGACTCGATTCACTCGACGTACGCCGGCTGGCGCGCCGCGTGCTGCGCCGCCCGGCCCCTGCCCGCAAGCCGTTGGATCAGGTCTTCTGGTACCGCTCCACCAAGTTCGTGATGCGCCGGGCCGTGCCGATCGGTCTGGCCGTCGTCGCGCTGCTGCTCCTGCTCGGCCTGCCATTCCTCGGGGTGAAATTCGGCTCGCCCGACGACCGGGTGCTGCCGCGCACAGCGTCGGCGCATCAGGTCGGCGACCAGCTACGCACCGACTTCGCCGACAACTCGGCCACCGCGGTGCCCGTCGTCGTTCCCGACGCGCGTGGCTTGTCTCCCGCCGAACTGGACCGCTACGCCGCCGACCTGTCGCGGGTGCCCGACGTCTCGGCGGTGACGGCGCCGACGGGGACTTTCGTGGCCGGGAAGCCAGCCGGTCCACCCGCGGCGCCCGCCGGGGTGGCCGACGGCAGCGCGTTTTTGACCGTCGCCAGCACCGCGCCGTTGTTCTCACAGGCCTCCGCCACCCAGCTCGACCGGCTACACCAGGTGCCCGGCCCGGCCGGGCGTTCCGTCGAAATGGCCGGGCTTGCGCAGATCAACCGCGACAGCGTGGCCGCGATCATGACCATGCTTCCGCTGGTGCTCGGGCTGATCGCGGCGATCACCTTCGTGCTGCTGTTCCTGTTGACCGGCAGCGTGGTGTTGCCGCTGAAAGCGTTGGTGCTCAACGTGTTGTCGCTGACGGCGGCGTTCGGCGCACTGGTCTGGATCTTCCAGGACGGCCACCTCGGCGCGCTGGGCACCACGTCGAGCGGCACGTTGGAGGCCAACATGCCAGTGCTGCTGTTCTGCATCGCGTTCGGCCTGTCGATGGACTACGAGGTGTTCCTGGTCTCCCGCATCCGCGAATACTGGCTGGCTTCGCCGCGCACCCGGGCCGCCAACGACAACAGCGTCGCGCTGGGCCTGGCCCGCACCGGCCGGGTGATCACCGCCGCCGCACTGGTCATGTCGATATCGTTCGCCGCGCTGATCGCCGCGCAGGTGTCGTTCATGCGGATGTTCGGTATCGGGCTCACGCTCGCCGTGTTGGTGGATGCCACCCTCGTGCGCATGGTGCTGGTGCCGGCGTTCATGCATGTGCTGGGACGCATGAGCTGGTGGGCGCCCAAACCGTTGGGGTGGCTGCACGAGCGGTTCGGGATCAGCGAAGCCGCAATCGCGACACCGCGATCCGGCTCAGGGCGGCACCGCCGAAGCGCTCTGCCGCTGGCCGGGCCGGCCGTGCGTCACACCGATCACGCGTCGGTGACCGAAAATGGCTAGCGTGGCCGATGTTCGACGCCGCCGGGCGCCCCGTGGTTCGGGCGATCAGCTCCGCGAGGAAATCCTGGACGCGACGACTGAGCTCCTGCTGGAAACCGGGCAAGCCAAGGCTGTCTCGATCCGGGCGGTGGCTCAACGCGTCGGCGTGACGTCGCCGTCGATCTATTTGCACTTCGAGGACAAGGCCGCGCTGCTGGATGCGGTGTGCGCACGCTACTTCGCCAAACTGGATCTGGAGATGCAGCGGGTGGCGGTGGGGCAGCCGTCCACCGCCGATGTGCTGCGGGCGCAGGGGCTGGCCTATGTCCGATTCGCCTTGCAGACCCCGGGGTTGTACCGGATCGCCACGATGGGCGAGTGGCGGTCCGGCAGCGACGTCGACGTCGCGCTGAGTAGCTCAGCGTTCGAACACATCTGCGGCACGGTGCAGACACTGATGGACGAGGGCATCTACCCGCCAGGCGATCCGACCGCGGTTGCCCTCCAACTCTGGAGCGCCGCGCATGGGGTGGCGGCGTTGCTGATCGCCAAGCCGCATCTGCCGTTCGGGGATGTGGAAGCGTTCGCCGACCGGGTGATGCGCGCGGTGTCGTGCGGACATATCGTGGCGGGGTTGGTCGGCGCAGACGCCACCCCGCAGCAGACGTTGGAGTGGCTGATGCCGGAGAGACGTTCGGAGGGTTCAGGTTTATGACATCTGCGACGACGGTCGACAACCCGTTTTTCGCCCGGATCTGGCCCACCATCGCCGCGCACGAAACCGAGCAGATCCGCGCGTTGCGCCGGGAGAACCTGGCCGGATTGTCGGGCCGGGTCCTGGAAGTGGGCGCTGGCGTGGGGACCAACTTCGCGTTCTACCCCGAGACCGTCGAGCAGGTGGTGGCCGTCGAACCCGAGCCGCGGCTGGCCGAGCGAGCCCGCCTCGCCGCGGCCGACGCGCCGGTTCCGGTGCAGGTCACCGACGCGACGGTGGAGGACTTCCCCGCCGACGAACCGTTTGACGCCGTGGTGTGCTCACTGGTGCTGTGCTCAGTAGGCGACCCCGATTCGGTTCTGCGGCAACTACATTCGCGGCTTCGTCCCGGTGGGCAGCTGCGGTATCTCGAGCATGTGGCCAGCGACGGGTGGCGCGGCGGCCTGCAGCGGCTGGCCGACGCGACGTTGTGGCCCCGGTTGCTCGGTAACTGTCACACCCACCGCGACACCGAGCGGGCGATCGTCGGCGCCGGGTTCGACGTGGACGACAGCCGCCGCGAGGCCACCTTTCCGGCGTGGGTGCCGCTGCCCGTGGCGGAGTTTGCGCTGGGCCGCGCGCGGCGGCCTTAGCTACTTCGGCCTGAAAAAGTCGGCGCGTTGATCTGCGATGTGAGGGTGCTGAACAGGGAAGATGGCCTCAAGCCCTTGTGCGAGAA
>NZ_LQPE01000029.1 GCF_002101735.1 Mycobacterium kyorinense
TCAGGCTCCAAAACACTGACCGCCGACGGGGTCTGGGTCAACACATCGACTTGTTCGGCCACCAACACATCGTGGAAGTCTTGCGGGGAGCACGTCACCGACTCCGGCACCACCACCAGCCGCCCGCCGTGCAACAGCGCACCCCAGATCTCTTCGACTGAGGCGTCGAAGGCATACGAATGACAGTGCGCCCATGCCTTTACGGGCAGGTGGGTATCCAGCGAGCCCATCAATTGGGTGATGTTGTGGTGGGTGACCGCCACCCCCTTGGGAGTGCCGGTGGTGCCCGAGGTGTAAATCAGGTAGGCAACGTCATCCGGGGCCGGCGTCGGCAGCGGGGTGCTGGGTTGGGTGTCAACGGCGGGATCGTTGACGTCGATGACCGGAATGTCGTGGCGCTCTAGCCGACCGGCCAGCTCGGCGGTGGTAATCGCAGCGACGGGCGCGGCATCGTCGAGCAGAAACTGCATCCGCGCCGCCGGTAGCGCAGGGTCGATCGGCAGGTACGCGGCCCCGGTCTTGAGCACCGCGAGCATCGCCACGACCGCCTCAGCGGATCGCGAAAACAGCAGCGCGACATACTGTCCCGGCGCTACCCCATGGCCGGCCAGCAGGTGCGCCAACCGGTTGGCGGCCTCGTCGAGCTCGCGGTACGTCAACGACCGGCCTTGGCAGCTGACCGCCACCGCATCCGGTGTCTGCGCCGCCTGCGCGGCGAACAACGCCGGAACCGACACCGCAGGGACCGTGCGGCACAACACCGCTCGGTGACTCCACTCATCCAACCGGGCATACTCACCCTCGTCGAGCAGATCAATCGACGACAACCGCCGGGTGGGCTCGACAGTCATCGCTGCCAGCACCCGCCGCAGTCGTTCGATCAACGCCTCGATCGTTGGGGCGTCGAACACGTCGGTGCGAAACTCCACGGCCCCGCCGATCCCGGCGGGCTCACCCGCCTCGGTCCAGCGTTCGGCCAGCGAGAACGTCAGGTCGGTCCGCGCCGACTGGGTCTGCACCGGCATCGGTGCTACCTGCAGATCACCCAACCCCGGCATCGCGGGCTGAATGTTCTGCCAGGCCAACACCACTTGCACCAGCGGATGATGAGCCATGCTGCGGACCGGGTTGAGCCGCTCCACCAACACCTCAAACGGCACGTCCTGGTGCTCGAAAGCCTCCAGGCTGCGCGCCCGCACCTGCGCCAGCAACTCGGCAAAGCCGAGATCCCCCGCCACATCGACCCGGAGCACCAACGTGTTGACGAAAAACCCGACCAGATCTTCGAGCGCCGGATCGCGCCGCCCCGCGATCGGAAACCCCACCGCCACATCGGAACTCGCACTCAGCTTGGACAACAGCACCGCCAACGCCGCCTGGATCACCATGAAACTGGTCGCGTTGTGCTCGCGGGCCACTTGAGCCACCTGCTGCTGCAGCGAGGCCGGCCAATCCACCGCCACACTGGCCCCACGCTGATCGGCGACCTCCGGGTAGGGCCGATCGGTGGGCAACTGCAGCCGCTCGGGCATCCCCGCCAGGGACTGCTCCCAGTAGGCCAGCTGAGCGGCGATCGGGCTGTCGGGATCGTCAAGTGAACCGAACTGGGCGCGCTGCCACAGCGTGTAATCGACGTACTGCACCGCCAACGGCGTCCACTCCGGGACCTGCCCGGCGCACCGGCTCGTATAGGCCAGCCCTAAATCACGGATCAGCGGGGTGATCGACCAGCCGTCCGCAGCGATATGGTGCACCACCGCCACCAGCACGTGCTGGTCGTCGCCGATCTGGAAAAGCCTTGCCTGCAAGGGGATCTCGGCTGCTAGGTCAAACGTGTAGTGCACCGTCGCGCCGATCGCCGCGCCCAACCGGTCTTCCGGCCAGCCGGTTGCATCGACGACGTCCCACCCGAAATCGGCCCGCTCCATAGAGAGGACCACCTGCCGGGGGATCCCCTCGGGCGCGGCAAACAGTGTGCGCAGGCTCTCGTGGCGGCCCACCACATCGGCCAGCGCTTGCCCTAACGCGTCAGCATCAAGTCGTCCGCGCAGCCGCAACGCCGCCGCCATGTTGTAAACCGGTGAGGGGCCCTGCAATTGGTCCAGCACCCATAACCGCTGCTGCGCAAACGACAACGGAACTACCGGCGGTCGCTCCACTGGCCTCAACGGCTCAAGGCGATCCGCACCCACACCGATACGGGACGCCAACTGGGCCACCGTCGGCGCCTCGAACACTGTGCGCACCCCAACACCAGCATCCATACCGCGGTTGATCGCCACCACCAGGCGCATCGCCGACAGCGAATCGCCACCCAGATCGAAGAACGAGTCGTCGACCCCGACGCGATCGACACCGAGGACCTGGGCGTAGATGCCGGCCAGGATCTCCTCGACGGCGGTGGCCGGTGCCCGATATCCGGCAACGGCGAATTCCGGTGCCGGCAAGCACCGCTTGTCGAGCTTCCCGTTGGGCGTCAAGGGCATCGTGTCCAGTGCGACCACCGACGCGGGCACCATGTAGGCGGGCAGCCGCTCGGCCAGCTTCTCGCGGATCCGCGCCGGGTCGACGGTCCCGGTGACATAACCCACCAGACGCTTGTCGCCCGGGCGGTCCTCGCGGGCGATCACCGCCGCCTGCTCGACCCCGTCCAAACCGCTTAGCGCCGACTGGATTTCACCCAGTTCGATGCGATACCCGCGGATCTTGACCTGCTCGTCGGCGCGGCCCAGATAATCCAGCTGCCCGTCGGCGCGCCAGCGGACCAAATCCCCGGTGCGATACATGCGCATCCCCGCGCCGTCGAACGGGCAGGCCACAAACCGCGATGCGGTCAGCGACGCCCGGCGCACATACCCGACCCCCACCCCGGTGCCGGCCACATACAACTCGCCGACCACACCCACAGCCACCGGGCGCAACCAGCCGTCGAGCACGAACAACGCCGCTCCGGGCACCGGCGACCCGATCGGCACCGTCCCCGACCCCGGCTTCAGCGGCGCACTCATCGCCGCGTACACCGTGGTCTCGGTCGGCCCGTAAGCGTTGACCATCACCCGCCCCGGCGCCCACCGATCCACCAGCTCGGCCGGGCACGCCTCCCCGGCCACTACCAACGCCGTCGAATCCAACCCCTCAGGTGTCAAAACACTTACTGCCGAGGGGGTTTGGGTCAACACGTTGACGTGTTCAGCGGCCAGCAGGTCGCGGAAGTGTTGCGGGGAGCCCGCCACCGAATCCGGCACCACCACCAGTCGCCCGCCGTGCAGCAAGGTGCCCCAGATCTCCCACACCGACACGTCGAAGGCATAGGAGTGCCACTGCGTCCATACCTGCCCCGGGCCCACCTGCAGGCCGGCATCTAGTGAGTCCAACAGCCCGGTGACGTTGCGGTGAGTCACCGCCACGCCTTTGGGGACACCGGTGGTGCCCGAGGTGTAGATCAGGTAGGCGATGTCATCAGGGGCCGGCGGCGGCAATGCTGTGCCGGGCTGGGCCTGGATGCGGGGGTCATCGACATCGATAGCCGGCACGTCAAACTCGTCGACCCGCGATCGTAGGTCCGCCGTGCTGACGGCGGCGGTCGGCGCCGCGTCGGCAAGCATGAATCCGATTCGGTTCGCTGGTAGTGCCGGGTCGATCGGCAGATAGGCCGCCCCGGTTTTCAGCACCGCCAGCATCGCGACGATCGCGTCGGCGGACCGCGAAAACAGTAGCGCCACACACTGTCCCGGACCCGCACCATGACCGGCCAGCAGGTGCGCCAACCGGTTCGCGGCCTCGTCCAGTTCGCGGTAGGACAGCGAGCGGCCTTGGCAGCTGATCGCCGCGGCGTCCGGTGTCTGCGCCGCCTGCGCGGCGAACAACGCCGGAACCGACACCGGCGCAGTTGTCGGCGGCTGGGTCAACACGGCCCGGTGACCGATCGCATCAAGCCGGGCGTGCTCGGGCTCGTCGAGCAGATCAATCGACGACAGCTGTCGGGTGGGGTTGGTGGTCATCGTCACCAACACCGTCTCCAATCGCCGGCTGAGTGCCTTGATGCTGGCCGCGTCGAACAGGTCGGTGTCGTATTCGATGCGAAGGCCCAGTTGGTGGCCAGGCATGGCGACTAAGGTCAGCGGGTAGTGGGTGGATTCGCGCACGGTGATCTCGGTGACGGCAACCTGGTGGTCGCCCGTCAGGGCGGCACCGTCCACCGGGTAGTTTTCGTAGGCGTACAGCGTGTCGAACAGTTGGTCATGTCCACTGATACGGTGAATCTCGTTGAGCGCCAAGTGCTGGTGCTCCAATGTGTTGTTGTGCTCGGTTTGCAGCTGGTCGAGCAGATCTGTGGTGGTGGTTGTCGCGGTGATGTTGGCCCGCACCGGCACCGTGTTGATCAGCAGGCCCACCATCGAGTCGGCGCCGGTTACCTCGGCTGGCCGGCCCGAGACGGCCGCACCGAAAGCGACATCATGCTGTCCGGTCAGCCAGCACAGCAGCTGCGCCCAGGCGCCCTGCAGCACGGTGTTGACGGTGGTGTGACACGAGCGCGCCAGCTCACCAACAGCGCGGGTGGTCTGCTCGGGCAGCTGAATGGACATGACGTCTCGGCTGGCTTGCCCCAACGTTTGCGGGGGGGCCACCAGTGTCGGCGCATCGAAGCCGGCCAGTACTTCGCGCCAGGCGGCGCGGGCGGCGTCGAGGTCACGATCGGCCAGCCAGGCAACAAACCTGCGATACGAGGCGGCCGCGGCCAGTCGATGTCCGCTGAAGCGGGCGAAGATGTCCCGCATCAGGATTGGTAGTGACCAGCCGTCGAGCACGATGTGGTGATTGGTGAGCACGAGCCGGTGCCGATCTGGTGCGACGCGAATCAACGCCGCTCGAAACGCCGGCTCGCCGGTGAGCTCGCAGACCGCGGCGCGTTCGGCGGCGCACACCTGCTGGATCTGCTCTTCGACGTCGCCGCCGTCGAGTTCGAGGTAGCGCCAAGGCACTTGCGGATCGGCGGGGATGATCTGCACGGGCTCGTCGAACTGATCGCAAAAGCGGGCCACCAGATTCGGATGGCGAGCAACCACCGTATCGAGGGCATCATGGAGGCGATGTTGGTCAAGCCGACCGCTTAACGCGATATCAAGCTGCACCGCATACACGTCGTCGTCGCTGCCCCGCGCTGTGCTGGCATGAAACAGCAGCCCTCGTTGCAGCGGGGTCAGCGGCAAGATGTCGGCGATCTGATAGTGCCGCTGCAACTCGTCAATCTGCTGCTGGGTTAGCCGCGCCGGCGCGATATCCGACGGCGTCAGCCCGCCGCCACCGGCCCGCACATGCGCGCAGATGCCGGCCAAGGCCTCAAACCACAGCCGGCTCAATCGGTTTACCTGCGCCTCATCGAGAGCCGACGGCGCCCAAGTCCAGTCGGCATGCAGCCGCGGGCCCGTGTCGGTGTCGACGGTACCGGCGCTGAGCTCCAAGGTATGCGGCAACGCCATGGGAATCGCTGTGGCCGCGCCGATAACCGCTGCGCCTTCGCCGCTGATCCGCCAACCGTCACCTTCGGCGCCGGCCGAGAGGCTGCCCAGCCGCCCCAGGTAGTTGAACCCGATGACCGGATCCGACTCGGGGAGCTCAACACCGGAGTTCAAGTACCGCAGCAGTCCATACGTCAGATCGTCGGGCAGGCCCCGCAGCTGTTCCTTGGCGTCCTTGATCACCGCGCCCAGTGCGGCCTCGCCGGCCGTCACTTGAGCCCAGTCCAGCCCGGGGACCCTCAGCGCCACGGGGTATTTGGTGGTGAACCAGCCCACCGTGCGGGACAGGTCGACCTCCGGGCCGAGTTCCTCGTGGCGGCCGTGGCCCTCGACGTCGATGGCGATCGGCGCCGTGCCGTTGCCCACAAACCGCGCAATCGCCAAACCGAAAGCGATCAACAAGATTTCGTGTATTCCGGCGTGGAAGGCCGCGGGTACCTCATCGAGCAGTATCCGGGTGGCCTCGGCGTCCAGCGACATCGACGCGTGACCCGCCGTGGCGAACGTATCCACCGCTGGCTGCACCGCCGGCAGTCCAGTCGGCGCCGCCGCCACCTGGCGCCACGCATCGGCCTCCTCCACGATCTCGGGGCGGCGGGCGTACTCGGTGAGCAGCGACGCCCACCGCGCGAACGACGTTCCGGTCTCAGGCAACACCACCGGCTGCCCGCTGCGCTGCTGGGTCCAGGCAATGTTGAGGTC
>NZ_LQPE01000030.1 GCF_002101735.1 Mycobacterium kyorinense
CCAGGGCCAGTGGGTCTTTCGTGATCGGCGGTCAGATTGGGTTGTTGGTTATCCGAAGGCGGTGCGGATGGCCTGCCAGGCGGTCGCGATCAGGGCGGCCCACCGCCAGGTGGCGTCGATGCGTAGCCGGGTTCGACGGGCGCCTCGGGTGATGCGGGCGGCCACGTGCAGGACCCGGTGTCGGAAGGTGGTGATCTCGGCGCGGGCCAGGCCGGGATGGCTGCTGAATCCGATGAGTCGTGCCCAGGTGACCAGGTCGGCTGCGGCCAGGACGATTTCCGGCCAGGCGGCGTTGGCGTCGAACGCGTGACAGGGCAGGTTGCCCAGGCCGCTGGCTTTGAGTTCGCGGATGCGGTCCTCGACGCGGGCGTGCTGGCGGTGCCGCAGTTCCAGGCCGGCGATCTGGCCGGGCACGACACCGGGCGCGGTGTCGGTGATAAACGCGGTGACCCGCATCCCGTCGGCGTCGGTGAACCGCAATTGTGCGCCGGGATGGGGGCGTTCCTTGCGCAGGATCAGCCGCGTGCCTGGCGGCCAGCTGCTCAGGTTGACCAGCCCGGTGGCCTCGGCGACCCACGCCCCGTCGCGGATGCCGGGCGTCGGTGTCGATCGCCGGATACCAGCTATCGGCGATGTTGAGGGTGTCCACCGCGTCCTGGACGCGCGAATCGACGGGGTAGCCGAAGGAAAACCCCACCCCCGCTGTGCGGCAGGCGTCGGCGAAGTCGTGGGTGGCCCCGGCGGTATCGCAGCGCACCAGCACCTTCGGTCGGTCGGGATCGTTGTCGCTGCTCGGGTCGGGTCGCCATGGTGCGGGCAGCGACGCCAACGCCTGGTCCAGGACGATGACGTGGTCACTGGAGGTGTTGGAGCCGGCGCGGCCGGTGCGCAGCAGCCCGGCCAGGGCTTCCCCACCGGCGACTTCCGGGCGGTCCAGAAACGCCAGCAGCGGATGGTGCCCGAAGGACTTCTTCCAGGTCGGGGTCGCTTTCTCCTTGTTGTCGGAGTGGTCGATCACCAGCGTGGCGTCGATGTCGATGTGCAACCAGCCACCCGGTGCGGGAGCAGCTCCGGCGGCCCAGGCCGCCGCGCGGGCCGCGGCCCGCGCGGCCCGCACCCGCGGCAAGTGCGCGGCGTCGATCCGTTCGTCGACCAGCCGCCACATCGTGGTCGTCGAGGCCTTCGCCCCGAACACGTGCTCACGGTCACCGCACAACTGGCCGACGGCGTCGATGCAGTCCGCCCCGTCGGCGACCGCGGCAGCCAGATCAGCGAACACTTCGCCGGGCGCATACACCCACGGCCCGCGGTAGGTATCGGCCAACGCGGCGGTGACCTGCCCTGATAACCCACTGCGGTCGGCGAGCTCACGCACCATGGCCATCCCGGCATGCGACACGACACCATGGCCGTCGGCGGACACTTTCACCCGCGATGCCACCGCGATATCCTTCACCTGCGAAGTGCCTTCCCGTCAGGATTCTTGAACCTCAGACAAGTCCAATTATCCCTTGCAGGACAGGCACTTTCGCTTATCTACACACCGCAACAAGCGACATTCCGCGAAAAATCCGGG
>NZ_LQPE01000031.1 GCF_002101735.1 Mycobacterium kyorinense
TCCAATTATCCCTTGCAGGACAGGCACTTTCGCTTATCTACACACCGCAACAAGCGACATTCCGCGAAAAATCCGGGCTAGACGGCGATCGCAGGCGCGGCGAAGCCGGGCGCGGCAGGTCGCCGCCAACAGGCGTCGGCGACCATCAGCAGACGCAGAATCGCACAGGTCCGCCCAACAAAATGCGATTCTGTGTCTGTTCGGCAGAAGACGGTTACAGTTCGCCGGCGTCGAGGGCCTGCTGGACTTCCTGGGCGTGCGCCACCTGCTTGGCGCTGTAACCGATCAGCAGCGACACCCCGCCGACGAGGATGGCCACGCCGGCCACCCACAGCAGCCCGTAGGTGTAGCCGTGGTCCAGCGCGTGCAGCTGGGCGGCGTTCATGTCCTTCACCGGGCCGTTGATGCCGCCCAGGTACAGCGTGCGCGACGTGATCACGGCCTGGATGATGGCCAGCACCACCGGCCCGCCCAGGTTCTGCAGCATCAGCGCGATCGCCGAGGTCGGGCCGATCCGGTCGAACCCGACGCCCGCGATGGCCGACAGCGCCAGCGGGACGATGATCATGCCGATGCCGATGCCGCCGACCACGACCGGCATCACCAGGTTCGGGAAGTACGGGATGCTGGCGTTGAGCGTCGAGCCGTACAGCATGGCGCCCAGCACCAGGATGCCGCCGGTGATCACGACGACCCGCGGTGGGAACCACGACACCAGCTGCGAGGCCGCGCCCAGGCCGATGCCCATCGCGATGGCGAACGGGATGAAGCCGACGCCGGCGCGCAGCGCGCTGTAGCCCATGATGTCCTGCACGTACAGCCCGATCAGCACCGTCAGGGTGAACAGCACGCCGCCGCCCAGGAACATGGCCGCGAACGTGGCCAGCCGGTTGCGGTCGAAGAACAGGTCGAACGGCACGACGGGGTTCTCGGCGGAGCGCTCCACGACGGCGAACGCCACAAACGCGGCCAGTGCCACCAGGCCCGAACCGATCGTGGTGACCGAGATCCAGCCCTTCTCCGGCCCCATCGAGAAGGCGAACACCGCAGCCGTGCACGCCAACGTGGCCAGCACGGCGCCGGTGGCGTCCAGCTTCATCCGCTCCTTGACGGTTTCCCGCAGCGTGGTGCGCGCCAGGTAGATCATCACCAGCCCGATCGGCACGTTC
Source organism: Mycobacterium kyorinense (assembly GCF_002101735.1). Lineage (GTDB taxonomy): Bacteria > Actinomycetota > Actinomycetes > Mycobacteriales > Mycobacteriaceae > Mycobacterium > Mycobacterium kyorinense. The sequence goes on from NZ_LQPE01000031.1 coordinate 1,170, forward strand.
ACCAGGAACGCCAGCCGCCAGGACACCTCGGTCAGCGCGCCGCCGACCACCAGGCCCATCACCGAGCCGACGCCCGTCATCGCGCCGAACACCGCGGTCGCGGCGTTGCGGGCCGGGCCCTTCGGGAAGGTGGTCGCCACCAGCGCAAGAGCGGTCGGCGAGGCGATCGCCGCGCCGATACCTTGCGCCAGCCGCGCGATCACCAGGGTGGCCTCGTCCCAGGCGATCCCGCACAGTGCGGAGGCGATCGTGAACAGCGCGACGCCGACGATGAACGTGCGCTTACGGCCGATGGTGTCGCCGAGCCGGCCGCCGAGCAGCATCAACCCGCCGAAGGTCAGCACGTAGGCGGTGATCACCCAGCTGCGCCCGGCGTCGGACAGGCTGAGCTCGTTTTGGATCTTCGGCAGCGCGACGATGGCGATGGTGCCGTCCATCGTCGCCATCAGCTGCATGCCGGCGATGGCGATCACCGCGGCGAAGAACCGGCGCGACGGGCGCCATTCCGGCAAATACTTGCTGAAACGGCCTAACACCGTTTGCGGCGGTGTGGGAGTAGGTATGGAAGGCATCGGGACCGCTCGTTCGGGGCGTTCGACCGTCCAGGTGTGGACAGCCTGCTCTGCGTCATTAAGAGCCGTCATAAGGGGCTACCCTACAGTAATCTTAATATTCGCTTAAGTGCCGAACGCGGCGACGGCGCCGATAACGATGATCGCCGGAGGTCGGATACCTTCCGCCCGAATCTTTTGCGGCGCGTCGCCGAGCGTCGCCCGCAACGTGCGTTCGGCGGCCGTCGTGCCGTGCTCCACCACCAACACCGGCGTTTCCGCAGGTCGGCCGCCTTTGCGCAGGGCTTCGGTGAAAAGTTCGATGCGCTCGACGGCCATCAGCAAAACGATCGTGCCGGATAACGCCGCCAATGCGTCCCAATTCACTAACGATTCGGGCTCCCCGGGCGCAATATGCCCGCTGACCACCACGAATTCGTGGTTGACGGCGCGATGAGTGACCGGCACGCCCACCGATGCGGGCACCGCTATGGCACTCGTCACACCGGGCACGACGGTCACCGGAATGCCGGCATCGGCACAGGCCAGTACTTCCTCGTAGCCGCGGGCGAAGACGAACGGATCGCCTCCTTTGAGGCGCACCACGAATTGCCCGGCCTTCGCCCGCTCGATCATCACCGCGTTGATGGCGTCCTGGGCCATCGCGCGCCCGTACGGGATCTTGGCGGCGTCGATCACCTCGACGTGCGGGGGCAACTCGGCGAGCAGTTCGGGTGGCGCCAGTCGGTCGGCGACAACGACGTCGGCCTGGGTGAGCAATCGGCGGCCGCGCACGGTGATCAGTTCCGGGTCGCCCGGGCCGCCGCCGACCAGCGCCACCCCACCGCGCACGACGTCGTCGCTCGCAAAGCTTTCCGGGGTGATCAGTCCTTGCTGCAATGCCTCGCGGATGGCCGAGCGAATTGCCGCCGAGCGGCGGTGCTCGCCGCCGGCCAGCACGCCCACCGACAATCCGGCGTAGTCGAACGTCGCCGGGGTGACGGCGCTGCCCTCGACGGCGATGTCGGCGCGTACGCAGAAGATTCGCCGACGGTCGGCTTCGGCGACCACCGCGGCGTTCACCTGCGGGTCGTCGGTGGCTGCGATCGCATACCAGGCGCCGTCGAGGTCGCCGTCGCGATACTCGCGCAGCGACAACCGGATTCGGCTCATCGCCTCGACGGCGCGGGTGGCCGAGCGGGTGATGACGTGCACGTCGGCGCCGCTGGCGACCAGCAGCGGCAGCCGGCGTTGCGCGACGGTGCCGCCGCCCACCACGACGACCTTCTTGCCGGTCAGCCGCAGCCCGGCCAGGTAGGCGTTCTCGGTCACCGGCTTACTCTAGAGGCCGCGGCATGCGAGACGAAGCGTGCCACCGCATCCGGCGCGGCCGCGGGATGGGTATGCAGGTATGCCGCGTGCACGCCGTCGTGCACCGCCCCGTCGCGGGCGGGTGTGCCGTGTCCGCGGTAAATCCACGCCGGGTCGTAGTGTGTGCTGAAAGTGACTGTGGTGCGGTGGAATTCGTGTCCCACGATTCGTTCGCCTGCCCTGTACAGGGGCGAGTCGGCACCTGCGACCGCATCGCGATAGCCCAATGTCAGGTGCTCGGTGAACCGCGCCGACCCGGCCAGCACGTCGCACATCGGGTATCCGTCGAGTTCGGACACCAAGTACACCAGCCCGGCGCATTCGGCGTGCACCGGTGCGCCGGCCGCGACAAGTGCCTTGATCTGCCGACGGGCAATCTCGTTGCCGGACAGTTCCGCGGTGAACTGCTCGGGGAAACCGCCGGGCACCAGCACGGCGTCGGCTTTGTCGGGCAGCGGGTCGACGAGCGGGTCGAATTCGGCCACCTCCGCCCCGGCCGCTCGCAGCAACTCCGCGTGTTCGGCGTAGCCGAAAGTGAACGCCCGTCCACCGGCCAGGGCCACCGTGACGCCGGGGGCCGCGCCGATTTCGGCCGCGGGATCCCATGGCGCGTCGCTGACCCGGCTTCCGGCTGCGGCGAATACGGCGCCGACGTCGACGTGGCGAGCGACCAGCTCCGTCATCGCATCGACCGCGTGTCGGGCCCGGCGGCCGTACTCGACCGCTGTCACCAAGCCCAGATACCTTGTGGGCACTTCGATTTCGTCGCTGCGTGGAATGGCGCCCAGGACCGGGATGCCCGCGTGCTCGCAGGCCTGGCGCAGCACCTGTTCGTGTCTGGGCGAACCGACCCGGTTGAGAATGACACCGGCGATACGGGTCTGGTGGTCGAACGTCGAAAAGCCGTGCAGTAGTGCGGCAATGCTTTGGCTCTGCCCGCGGGCATCGACGACCAGGACGACCGGGACGCCCAGCAGGGCGGCGACGTGTGCGGTGGATCCCGATGCCGGGATGGCTGCAGCGGGGTCGATGCGGCCGTCGAAAAGCCCCATCACACCTTCGATCACGGCGACGTCGGCACCGGCGGCGCCGTGTGCGTACAACGGGCCGACGAGGTGTTCGCCCACCAGGACCGGGTCGAGGTTGCGGCCGGTGCGGCCGGCGGCCAACGTGTGATAGCCGGGGTCGATGAAGTCCGGGCCGACCTTGAACGACGCGACGGCGTGGCCGGCTTGCCGCAGTGCACCGATCAAACCCGTTGCGACCGTGGTCTTTCCGCTGCCCGAGGCAGGCGCGGCGATGACGACCGCGGGCGTGCTCATGGTGTCCCCTTTTGCCGCGAGCGTGCGTGTCCCCGGCTCTCGACACGGCGTGTCGGCCGGGGACACGCACGCTCGCGGGGAAAGGGTGGCATCACCACTCGATGCCCTTTTGGCCCTTGCGCCCGACATCCATCGGGTGCTTGACCTTGGTCATCTCGGTGACCAGGTCGGCGGCGTCGACCAGCCGCGGCGGGGCATCGCGTCCGGTGATCACCACATGCTGGCTGCCGGGGCGGGCCAGCAGGGTGTCCACCACCTCGTCGACGTCGACCCAGCCCCACTTGAGTGGATAGGTGAACTCGTCGAGCACGTAGAAGTCGTGACGCTGGTCGGCCAGCCGCCGCGCGATCTCGGCCCACCCGTCGGCGGCTGCCGCCGCGTGATCGTCGTCGCTGCCGGCCTTGCGCGACCACGACCAGCCGGCGCCCATCTTGTGCCATTCGACCGCTCCGCCGACGCCGTGCTCGTCGTGCAGGCGGCCGAGCTGCCGAAATGCCGCCTCTTCGCCGACCTTCCATTTGGCGCTCTTGACGAATTGGAACACCGCGACGTTCATGCCGGAATTCCACGCCCGCAACGCCATGCCGAAGGCGGCCGTCGACTTCCCCTTGCCCGGTCCGGTGTGGACCGCCAGCACCGGTGTGTTGCGCCGGGCCTTGGTGGTCAGCCCGTCGTCGGGAACCTGCAATGGACGGCCTTGGGGCATAAGCGGTTACCTTCCGGTGCTCAGGCTGCGCCGCGCACGGCCCGGGTCAGATAGTCGGCCCGCAGCTGCTCGAGCCGCACCGCCGTGGATCCGAGCTGACGGGCCAGCTGCTCGGCCAACCCCAGCCGGACAAACGAGGTCTCGCAGTCCACCACCACCGAGGCCGCGCCCTCGGCGACGAGCAGAGCCGCCGCGGTCCGGCTGCGCCCCAACGGATCCGGCCCCGCGGTGGCCCGGCCGTCGGTGAGCACCACCACCAGCGGACGACGCGACCGGTCCCGCACCTTCTCCCGCAGCACCAGTTCGCGGGCGGCCAGCAGTCCTTCCGCGAGAGGCGTTTTGCCGCCGGTGTCGAACCGGGACAGTCGCCGTCCCGCGATGTGCGCCGACGACGTCGGCGGCAGCAACAGTCGTGCCCCGTCGTGGCGGAAGGTGATGACCGCGACCTTGTCGCGGCGCTGATACGCGTCGCGCAGCAGCGAGAGCGTCGCGCCGCTGACCGCGGCCATCCGGTCTCGCGCCGCCATCGAGCCGGAGGCGTCGACGACGAAGATCACCAGGTTGCTTTCCCGGCCCTCGCGCACTGCACGGCGAACATCGCTGGGCTGCAGGCGAATTCGGCCTGCCACGTCGGTGTGCTCGGCGGCGGCCAGCACGCTGGCGAACAGGTGCAGCCCGTGACCGTCCGTGTCGCTGGACGCCACCACGGCGCCGGTGGCGTTGCGGGCCCGCGATCGGCGGCCCGGTGCGCCTTCGCCGACGCCGGGGACGGTCAGCGCCCGGGTGCGGAACGTTGCCGACGGCGGCGCACTAGGTTTGGTGGTCGGCCGGCTTGGTGACGAATTCGGTTGTGGCGATGAGTCATTGGCACTCTGGCCACCGCCGGGCGGGTCCGGATCCGGCTCTGGCTCGGGGTCGGCTTGTCGGGCTTGTTCCAGTGCCTCGTCGAGCTGGTTGCGGTCGATGCCCGGCTCGTCGAACGGGTCGCGGCGGCGCCGGTGCGGCAACGCCAGCTCGGCGGCCACCCGGATGTCTTGCTCGTCGACGGTGTCGTTGCCGCGCCAGGCGGCGTGTGCGACCGCGGTGCGCGCCACCACCAAATCGGCGCGCATCCCATCGACGTCGAACGCCGCACACAACGCCGCAATGCGGCGTAACTCGTTGTCCGGCAACGCGATATCGTCGACGAGGGCACGCGCCGACGCGATGCGGCGCGCCAGCTCCGCGTCCGCGTCGGCATACCCGGCGGCGAATCCCTCCGGGTCGGCCTCGTAGGCCATCCGCTGCCGGATCACCTGGACCCGCACGTCGACGTCGCGCGAGGCGTGCACGTCGACGGTGAGGCCGAAGCGGTCCAGCAGCTGGGGACGCAGCTCGCCCTCCTCCGGGTTCATCGTGCCGATCAGCACGAAGCGGGCCTCGTGGGAATGCGAGATGCCGTCGCGTTCGATGTGCACCCGGCCCATCGCGGCCGCGTCGAGCAGCAGATCGACCAGATGGTCGTGCAGCAGGTTGACCTCGTCGACGTAGAGCACGCCGCCGTGTGCACGCGCCAGCAGCCCCGGGGAAAACGCGTGCTCGCCGTCGCGCAACACGCGCTGCAAGTCCAGTGAGCCGATCACCCGGTCTTCGGTGGCGCCGATCGGCAACTCGACCAGCCGGGCGTCTTCGGAGGCGGCCGACAGCAGCGCGGCCAGGCCGCGCACCGCCGTCGACTTGGCCGTCCCCTTCTCGCCGCGGATCAACACCCCGCCGATCTCCGGGCGCACCGCACACAGGATCAGCGCCAGCCGAAGCTGCTCGTGGCCGACGATCGCGCTGAACGGGTACGGCTTCACGGGTGGGCCTCGGCTCCCGTGCCCGGCCGAAGCATCGGCACGTGCGGGATGCCGTCCTCGACGAAATCGTCACCGTCGCGAACGAAGCCGTGCTGGGCGTACATGTCCGCCAGGTAGGCCTGCGCGTCGATGCGACACGGATAGTCGCCGACCTCCGCCAGCGCGGCGCGCAGCAGCCGGGTGGTGTGGCCCTGGCCGCGGGCGCGGCGCTTGGTGCACAGCCGTCCGAGGCGAAACGCCTTCTCGCCGCCGGCGTGTTCTTCCATCAGCCGCAACGTGCAAATCACCTCTCCGTCGGGGGCTTCCAGCCAGAAATGCCGCGTTTCGGCGAGCAGATCGCGGCCGTCCAGCTCCGGGTACGGGCAGGCCTGCTCCACGACGAACACCTCCACCCGCAGCTTGAGCAGCTCGTAAAGGGTCGGCGCATCAAGGTCTTTGGCCCACGCGCGGCGCAGCGACACCGTCATAAGCCCAACACCTTGCTGCCCCACGACCACACCTCCTCGAACAGCGCCGGCTCGCGCGACAAACTCGCACCCAGCGACGGCACCATCTCTTTCAAAGTCGGCAGCCAGGACTGGTAGCGCTCGGCCAAGCAGCGCTCCAACACCTCCAGCATGGCCGACACGGCCGTCGACGCGCCCGGCGACGCCCCGAGCAGTCCCGCGATGCTGCCGTCGGCGGAAGTCAGGACCGTGGTGTCGAATTCGAGTCCTCCGCGCCGGATCACCTGCACCCGTTGGCCGGCCAGCACCAACTCCCAATCGGAATCCATTGCGCTGGGGGCGAATTCGCGCAACACCTCCATGCGGGCGGGGTTCGGCAGGCGCAGCTGGCCGAGCAGATAGTTCAGCAATCTGCGCTGGCGCACGCCGACGCTCAGCAGCGACACAAGGTTGTCCGGGCGCACCGAGCGCGGGAGATCGGTGACCCGGCCCTGCTTGAGAAACCGCGGGGACCAGCTGGCGAACGGCCCGAACAGCAGCCAGGACTTGCCGTTGACGACCCGCGCATCCAGATGCGGCGCGGTGATTCCGGGCGCGCCGGGCGCGGGAAGGCCGTACACCTTGGCCCGGTGCGCACCGACGACGGCGGGATGCCGGCTCCGCAAGAATTGGCCGCCGATCGGGAAACCGCCGAATCCCCTGACTTCCTTGATGCCAGCGCGCTGCAACAGCCGCAGTGCGTCGCCGCCAGCGCCGACGAACACGAATTTCGCATTCAGCGTGCGGCTTTCGCCGGTGCGGCGGTTGCGGACCGTCAGCGTCCAGCCGCCGTCGCGCTGACGGTGAAGGTTGCGCACCTCGTGGCCGAACAGCGCGGTGGTGCCGCGCTGCACGCCGTAGGCGATGAGCTGGCGGGCCAGCACACCGAAGTCGACATCGGTGCCGTCGGCGGCCCAGTTCAGCGCCACCGGCTCGGCGAAGTCGCGCCCGGCCGCCATGAACGGCAGCCGGCGCGCGAACTCGTCGGCGCCGGTGACGAATTCGGTGTGAGCGAACAACGGGTTGTCGGCCAGAGCCTCGCGGCGCCGCCGTAGGTAGTCGACCCGGTGCGCGCCCTGCACGAAGCTGACATGCGGGATCGGGTTGAGGAAGCTCCGCGGCTCGGACAGCATCCCGTTTTCCACCGCGTACGCCCAGAACTGGCGGGTGACCTGGAACTGCTCGTTGACCCGCACCGCTTTGCCGACGTCGATCGAGCCGTCCGGCCGTTCCGGTGTGTAGAACAACTCGCACAGTCCGGCGTGCCCGGTGCTGGCGTTGTTCCATGCGGCGCTGCTTTCGGCGGCGGCGCCGTCAAGTCGCTCGACGAGCGTGATGGACCAGTCCGGTTCCAGCCGCCGCAGCAGCGCACCCAGCGTGGCGCTCATGATGCCCGCACCCACGAGCACGACATCGGTCTTGGCGGTCGTGGTCATTGGTCCTCAGGTTATCCCGGCGGGGTCGGGCGCGATCGAGCACGTTTTAAGCTGGCGAACGTGAGTAGCTGGCAGCGCGATGTCCTGCCCGGTTACTGGCAGCACGCCATCGACCTTGGTCCGGATCCCGACGGCGAGGGTGAGCTCGTTGCGACCCTGGTGCGCCGCGGCGACGCCGCGCCCGCGCCGCACGCCGTACTGGCCGTGCACGGCTACACCGACTACTTCTTCCACACCGCGCTGGCCGACCATTTTGCGGACCGCGGATTCGCCTTCTACGCGCTGGACCTGCAGAAATGCGGCCGCTCGCGACGGGCCGGCCAAACCCCGCACTTCACCACCGACCTGGCCCGCTACGACGCCGAACTCGACTACGCGCTGCGCGTCATCGGCGAGCAGACCGAATCGGCCCGGGTGCTGGCCTACGGCCATTCGACCGGCGGGTTGATCGTGCCGCTGTGGCTGGACCGGCTGCGACGCCGCGGCGTCATCGGGCAGGCAGGTGTCGGCGGCCTGGTACTCAACAGTCCGCTGCTGGACCTGCCCGGGCCGGCGGTGCTGCGCTGGTCACTGACCTCCGCACTGATCGCCGCCACTGCGCGGGTCGCCAAGTGGCGGGTGGCCCGGGCACCCGGCCCCGGCGGCTACGGGGCGAGCCTGCACCGCGACTACCACGGGGAGTTCGAGTACGACCTGGCATGGAAGCCGCTGGGCGGCTTCCCGATCACCTTCGGCTGGCTGCACGCCGTTCGGCGGGGCCAGGCCCGGCTGCACCGCGGGCTCGACGTGGGTGTGCCCAACCTGATTCTGCGGTCGGATCACAGCGTGGCCGAGGACGCCGATTCGGTCGAACTGCAATGCGGCGACGCGGTTCTCGACGTCACCCAGATCGCCCGGTGGGCCGGCTGCATCGGCAACCGCTCCACCGTCGTCCCCATCGAAGACGCCAAGCACGACGTGTTCCTGTCAATGCCAGAGCCCAGGAAAGCCGCCTACCACCAGCTGGACGTCTGGCTGGACGACTACCTCGGCGCCACCCAACCCGTACCGTCGCCGAATGGATGAAGATGGAAACCTACAACCTCGCGATCATCGGAACCGGTTCGGGCAACAGCATTCTCGACGAACGCTACGCCGGTAAGCGCGTGGCGATCTGCGAGCAGGGCACCTTCGGCGGCACCTGCCTCAACGTGGGTTGCATCCCCACCAAGATGTTCGTCTACGCCGCCGAGGTCGCCCAAACCATCCGTGGCGCCGCCCGTTACGGCGTCGACGCGCACATCGACCGGGTGCGCTGGGACGACATCGTCTCACGCATCTTCGGGCGCATCGACCCGATCGCGATCGGCGGCGAAGACTACCGGCGGTCCTCCCCCAACGTCGACGTCTACAGCCAACACACCCGATTCGGGCCGGTGCAGCCGGACGGGCGCTACCTGCTGCGCACCGACGGCGGCGACGAGTTCACCGCCGACCAGGTGGTGATCGCGGCCGGATCGCGGCCCGTCGCACCACCGGCCGTCCTGGAGTGCGGCGTCGAATACCACACCAGCGACACGATCATGCGCATCGCCGAGCTGCCCGAACACCTGGTGATCATCGGCGGCGGATTCGTGGCGGCCGAATTCGCGCACATCTTCTCCGCGCTGGGTGTGCGGATTACGCTGGTGATCCGCGGCGGCACGCTGCTGCGGCACCTGGACGACACGCTGTCCCAACGGTTTACCCGCATCGCGTCGACCAAATGGGAGTTGCGCACCCACCACAACGTCGTCGGCGCGCACCACCGCGGTTCGCGGATCGTGCTGGAACTCGACGACGGGTCGTCCCTGACCGCCGACGCGGTGCTGGTGGCCACCGGCCGCAAACCCAACGGCGATCTGCTGGAGGCCGAGCAGGCCGGAATCGAGATCGCCGGCAGCCGCGTCGTGGTCGACGAATACCAACGGACCACCGCGCGTGACGTTTTCGCGCTGGGCGACGTGTCGTCGCCGTACGAGCTCAAACACGTCGCCAACCACGAGGCCCGCGTGGTGCAGCACAATCTGCTCTGCGACTGGGACGACACCGAGGCGATGGTGGCCACCGACCACCGCTACGTTCCGTCGGCGGTGTTCACCGATCCGCAGATCGCCAGCGTCGGGTTGACCGAAAACCAGTCGGTGGCAAAGGGTTTCGATGTCTCGGTGAAGATCCAGCACTACGGTGACGTGGCGTACGGCTGGGCGATGGAGGACACCACCGGCATTGTCAAGCTCGTCGCCGAATGCGGCACCGGCCGGCTGCTGGGCGCGCACATCATGGGCCACCAGGCGTCGTCGATCATCCAGCCACTGATCGGCGCGATGAGCTTCGGGCTCACCGCACAGCAGATGGCCCGCGGTCAGTACTGGATTCACCCGGCGCTGCCGGAAGTCGTCGAGAACGCGTTACTCGGGTTGCGCTGAGTCGGCCTGGCATTGCGGGCACAGGCCGTGCAGGGTCAGGCCGGCCCGCTCCGACAGCGTGAACGAACTGCCCGCCATCGCATGCTCCAGCGCGGAGGTCAGTTGCTGCGCCGGCACTTCGATGATCGCGCCGCAGCGCGTGCACACCGCGTGATGGTGCGGGTCGGTGGCCAAACCGTAAGTGGTAACGCCACTTTCGAGGGTCAGCGCATGCAGCACACCCTGCTCGACCAGGGTGGTCACGGTGCGATAGATCGTCGCCAGGTCCGGCGGCGGTTCGCCGGCGGGCAGGCAGTCACGCAGTCGCTGGTCGATCTCGGCCACCGAGAGATGGCCGTGGACCGGCTCGAGCACCGCCAGCACGGCGATCCGTGAGGCCATTCGCCGCAGCCCGTGCGCGCGCAGCAGCTCGCCGATCCGCTCGGTGACGGCCGGATCCAGCGCCGATGGCCTGGTCACCCATCCAGTATCGCGCAGGATGCGCGGCGCGGCTGCCAGACTGGCCGTCGTGGTCGGTTCGATCTGCGACGTGCTGCCCGCCGCGGCTGCGCTGCTCGGAGCACCGGATGCGTTCGACGCGCTGGGCCTGGCTGAGCGGGTCGGCGACGTGCGCCGCGTCGCGGTGGTGCTGGTCGACGGGATGGGCTGGCACCTGTTGCCGGAGTTGGCCGCCGATGCGCCGCTGCTCGCGTCGGTGCTGGCCAGGCAGACCGGCCGGCTCGACGAACTGGCCTGCACGTTCCCGTCGACGACGCCGACCAGCCTGGTGTCGCTGGGGACCGGGGTGCCGCCCGGTGAACACGGCGTCCTGGGCTTCACGGTCAAGCTGCCCGACTCCGACCGGGTGCTGAACCACATCTTCTGGCGCGACGATCCGCCGCCCACGCAGTGGCAGCCGGTCGCGACTTGGTTCGAGCGGCTGCGTCGGGCCGGACTGAGCGCGGGGGCCGTGCTTCCGGCGCACTTCATCGGCAGCGGGCTCACCGAGGCGGCCTACCGGGGCGCGAAGTTTCACGCGACCAACCCCGACGACGATTACGCCGGGCGCCTGGTTGACGTCCTGGCCGCCGGACCGGGCCTGGTGTACGGCTACACCGCCCAACTCGACACCGCCGCGCATCTGTGCGGTATCGGATCGCCCGAGTGGCACGCTGCGGCGGCCGATGTCGACGCGCTGCTGACCCGGCTGGTCGAGGCGCTGCCGCCCGACGCGGCGCTGCTGGTCACCGCCGACCACGGCGGGCTGAACGTGCCGCCGGCCGCCCGCGTCGACCTCGATGCCGACCCGCGGCTGGCCGCAGGTGTGCATGCGGTGGCCGGGGACCCGCGGGTGCGCTACCTACATACCGTCGACGGCGCGACGCCCGACGTGGTTGCCGCGTGGAGCGAGGTACTGGCAGGCCGCGCCGAGGTGTACAGCCGCGACGACGCGGTGGCGGCCGGGTTGTTCGGACCGGTGCGCCCCGAGCACCTGCGGCGAATCGGCGACGTCGTCGTCACCTGCACCGGCGACACCGCGGTGCTGGCGACGGATCACGAGCCGCCGGAAGTGGCGAGGCTGGTGGGCTTCCACGGCGCCGCCACGGCCGCCGAGATGGCGATCCCGCTGATCACCTTCCGCGGTTGACGGGTGGTTAGGCGGCGCTGGCCGACGACCGACTGTCAATCGACCACAGATGGCCACAGTCGGGGCATTGCAAATGCAGCAGCCAGGCCTGGTTGCTCAGCAGGTATTGCCAGTGGTCATCGCAATTCCGGCTGCTCTGGCAGTCGGTGCAACTGACACCGTGGTTGCACTGTGGGCAGCCGAACCAGGCGCGGCGACCCCGATCGGCAGTCGGATCAATCGGGAACATGGCCAGCCATCCGATCGGGAAGCACTCCAGCGCTCACCAGCTCTTCGTAGAGGCGCTGTTGTTCGTCGTCCAGGCCGGAGTACAGCATCGCGTAAGCGCGTTCCTCTTCGGCCAGCACCTCGAGCGGGTCCCAGTCGTCTCCGATCGCCTCGAGGACGGCGGCGCGACGGCGTGCCTCATCGAGGGTCAGGTCGTAGGCAAACGCCACATGACTTGGCTCCATAGCCACCGGTTCTCCCTGAGCAAACAATGTCGATCGAGTCAGGGTCGGTCGTCAGTGCTGGGGCCGGCAATGGCGTCGGTCACATTCGGCCCTTGACATTCGTCACAATCCGGTGCGAATTCACCACGTGGGTGGTGCCGCTCCCCTGCCGAATCCCCACGTCGACTGGCCCAGCCTCGGCTTGCGTCGATCGTCGGCCGTGTGACGGCGAAAACGTTGCGCCAGCAGGGGTTCGGGGTCGGTTCCCTCTGTTTGGGCCAGGCACGGGCCGCTGAATTCACACGTCTGGCAGTGGGGGGCGAATGTCGGGTAGATCGCCGGATCGCTGGTCATGTCGATCGCCTCGGCACCGATCAATACGCCAACCTGGTCGATCTCGGCGCGACGGCGACGGATGTGGGTCCGTCGCAGCAGGCCCGCCGTGCATTGCTCGACCCGGTTGACGCCGGTGCGTGCGGTGCGCGCCAGCATCCGTCTGTGCTGTGGGATCGCCCGGCCGCCGCCGCTGGGCTCGCTTTGACGGACCCGAGTCGACCAACCGTTCGCTGTGCGATCGGCAGACGGTAGATCGAGCGAACCGGTGATGCGCACCTCGTTGTGGATCGTGCCCGCGATCTCCATGCCCAGGTATTCCCGCTCCCACGCCCAGCACCCTGCGATCGCTGCCTCGTCTCGCATCAACGCGTCCAGCTCCTGCCATTCGTCGACGACCTGGTGACGGGTCACCCAGTACTCGTCTGCCGCGTCGACTGCCACTAGGTCGATCCGGCAGGTGTACATCACCGCAGATCCGTCCGGCGTCGTCAAACCGCGATCGGGATCACGGGGATCAGGCACCAGCCCCGCAACGTCGTGGTCGATTTTCACGGGCGCGAAGTCGTCGACTGTGCGCGCCCAGGCGTCGTAGGTGTCGAGTAACGCCGTCGCAGTCGGTAGCCGGTCCGTCGCGCAGGCGTCGTCGAGCGCGCGTGCGGCGGCCTTGTGTACCAGCGACTGCTTCAATTCAGGTGGCCAGTCCCAGGTGCCCGGGTAGTAGTAGACGGCGAGCGCATCGGCGAGCGCGGCCGGCAAGGCGCCATCGACAACCGCGGCCGGCTCAAGGCCGCGTCGGTGCGGCGACGCGAAATCCCACTGCCGCCGACAGCGTTTGAACCGGGCGCGGTCGTCTTGAGTGATCCGGTAGATCATTTCGGTTCGTCGATCAGTGCGTGTGTGGCCACGGCTCGTCAATCGGCCAGCGACATCGATCGGTATGGGCGGCCATCGACTCCAGTTCGGCGAGTAGATCGTCGAAGAACGCCCGCAACTGCTCCGGGTCGTCCAACGGCCATAGCGCGGAGAACGACATCCACACATCGGGTTCATCGGTGGGCGAGGTGACCTCGGCGCCGGCGGGCAGGATCCGCCACTCGTACTCATCGCCGCACCGCTCGAGATACACGATGTCATCGCGACCGGGGCGCGTCGCCTCGATCGAGGCGAACAGCTCATCCCGCTTCATGATTGCGCCCCGCCGGTTCAGGATAACTCTGTTGTGACGGCCTCAGCGGTGTAGAACGGTGATCATGGGCCCGCCCGGCGACCAGGGCACTGTGGGGACGGTGGTGAGCCACCGTGCATGAGCTGTCGCTGTGCCAGGCGATCGCCGGGGTGGTCAAACCGTACGCCGACGGCCGTCACGTCGACGTTGTCCGCGTCAAGATCGGCGCGCTGCGCCAGGTGGTTCCCGATTCGCTGTCGTTCTGCTGGACGCTGGTCCGGGATTACGAGGACATGCCCGACACCGAGCTTGAACTCGAGTTCGTCGCCGCCGAGGTCAAGTGTCGGTCGTGCAGCCGTGACTCGACCATCACCTCGCACTGGTCACTGTTGTGCCCGCACTGCGGCAGCGCAGACGTCGAGGTGCTGCATGGTGACGAATTCCTGGTGACATCACTGGACGTTTCATGAAAGGTGCTCACGATGGGTAGGTTTCATCGACACGACGACGGCACCGTGCACATCCATGAGCACGGCGATCACCCACACAGCCACGACCACGGCGACCACAGCGGCTACGACACCGGCTCCCAACGCATCGACGTGCTGGAATCGATCTTCGCCGAAAACGACGTCCGGGCCGACTACAACCGGAAAGCGTTCGAGAGCAACGGAATTCGCGCTCTCAACCTGATGAGCTCACCCGGCTCGGGCAAGACGACTGTGTTGGCGGCCACGCTCGACGAGCTCGCCGGCGAGTTCGCCGTCGGGGTGATCGAGGGCGACATCGCCACCGACCTGGATGCCGCCAAGCTCGGCGGCCGGGGCGCGCAGATATCGCTGCTCAATACCGGCAACGGGTTCGGCGGCGAATGCCACCTCGATGCGCCGATGGTCAACCGCGCACTGCAGGGACTCGATCTGGCCGGCCTGGACCTCGTCATCATCGAAAACGTCGGAAACCTGGTCTGCCCAGCCGAATTCGATGTCGGCGAGCACGCCAAGGCCATGGTCTACTCGGTCACCGAAGGTGACGACAAGCCGTTGAAGTACCCGGTGATGTTCCGTGCCGTGGACGTGGTGCTGCTCAACAAGATCGACCTGGTGCCACACCTGGACGTCGACGTCGACAATTACATCGCCCACGTCCACGAGGTCAATCCGACGGCGACGATCCTGCCGGTCAGCGCCCGCACCGGCGACGGTATGCCGGCCTGGTTCGGCTGGCTGCGACGGTTCGTGGCGGCCCCCGTCGGGTGAAAAGACGGCATTGTTGAAAGCCGAATTGGCATTCAGATGCAATCAATTTGCATGACGGTCCACATACCGTTAATTCGACATGCGGAAATTAGCGCCCCGTCGCTGGTATTTGAGTGCCCCCAGAATACGCTGTCGCGCACCGCAATAGGGCGAATCCGAGAAGCCCGCAGAAAGCTTTTGGATTACGCCAGCCAACCGTTGACAACGCAAGTAAGCCGGAGTAGACCCAGGTAATAGCGCCGCGTAAGCGGGCCGACGGCCGACTCCGGCGGCGTCAGGGGCCACAGCCCAACCCCTGGCCCCGGAAAGCTGCGTAATGCCAACGGAAGCAGCAGTCAAAGCGGAAGAAACATTGATCCATGTGCTGTGGATCAACGCGGGCCTCAGTTGTGACGGTGATTCGGTGGCGTTGACTGCCGCCACCCAACCCAGTGTCGAGGAAATTGCGCTTGGCGCGCTCCCCGGGCTGCCCAAAATCGCCGTGCACTGGCCGTTGATCGATTTCGAATGTGGTCCGACCGGAGGAGCCGACGACTTCCTCGAGTGGTTCTTCAAAGCCGACCGCGGTGAACTGGAGCCGTTCGTGCTCGTCGTCGAGGGCTCGATTCCCAACGAGGCGATCAAGGACGAAGGGTATTGGTGCGGGTTCGGCAACAACCCGGCGACAGACCAGCCGATGACCACCAGCGAGTGGCTGGACCGGCTCGCCCCGAAGGCGACCGCAATCGTTTGCGCTGGTACCTGCTCCTGCTACGGCGGCATCCACGCGATGGCCGGCAACCCGACCGGGGCGATGGGCGTCCCCGACTATTTGGGCTGGGACTGGAAGAGCAAGGCCGGAATCCCGATCGTCTGCGTGCCCGGCTGCCCGATCCACCCGGACAATCTCGCCGAAACCCTCACCTACCTGCTCTACATGGCGACCGGGCAGGCCCCGATGATCCCGCTCGATGACGCGTTGCGGCCACAGTGGCTGTTCGGCGCGACCGTCCACGAGGGGTGCGACCGAGCCGGCTACTACGAGCAGGGCGATTTCGCCACTGAGTACGGATCTCCGAAATGCATTGTCAAGCTTGGCTGCTGGGGTCCCGTCGTCAAGTGCAATGTGCCCAAGCGTGGCTGGATCAACGGCATTGGCGGCTGCCCGAATGTCGGTGGCATCTGCATCGGCTGCACCATGCCCGGCTTCCCGGACAAGTTCATGCCGTTCATGGACGAGCCGCCGGGCGGCAAGATTTCGTCCACTGCGTCGGGGCTGTACGGCTCGCTGATCCGCAACCTGCGCGGGGTCACCAACCGCACTCTCGACAAGGAACCGCGCTGGCGGCACAAGGGCAAGGAACTCACGACGGGTGCGCGCCGCACCTGGTAGGGCGCGAACACCGTTCAGACGAAGAAAAGAGTGAACTTCGATGACAAGAATCATTCCCGAGCCGACCCAGGCCAAGCGGGAGCCCGGCCAACTTGTTGAGATGGCGTGGGATCCGATCACCCGGATCGTAGGCAGTCTTGGGATCTACACCAAGATCGACTTCGACAACAAAGAAGTGGTGGAATGCCACAGCACGTCGTCGATCTTCCGCGGCTACTCGATCTTCATGAAGGGCAAGGATCCTCGCGACGCGCACTTCATCACCAGCCGTATCTGTGGTATCTGCGGTGACAACCACTGCACCTGTTCGGTCTACACGCAGAACATGGCCTACGGGGTCAAGCCGCCGCACTTGGGCGAATGGCTGATCAACCTCGGCGAGGCCGCGGAATACATGTTCGACCACAACATCTTCCAGGAGAATCTGGTCGGGGTGGACTTCTGCGAGAAGATGGTCTCCGAGACCAATCCCGGTGTGCTGTCGAAAGCCGAGAACACCGCCGCGCCGCACGCGGACATGCACGGGTACAAGACCGTCGCGGACATCATGCGGTCACTCAACCCGTTTTCCGGCGAGTTCTACCGCGAAGCGTTGCAAGTCAGCCGGTACACCCGGGAAATGTTCTGCCTGATGGAAGGCAGACACGTGCACCCGTCGACGCTGTACCCCGGCGGTATCGGCACCACCGCGACCGTGCAGTTGATGACCGACTACATGGCCCGGCTGATGCGCTACGTCGAGTTCATGAAGAAGGTCGTGCCCATGCACGACGACCTGTTCGACTTCTTCTACGAGGCGATGCCGGGGTATGAGAAGGTCGGCCTGCGGCGCACCCTGCTGGGCTGCTGGGGCTCGTTCCAGGATCCCGAGGTCTGCAACTTCGCTTACAAGGACATGGAGCGGTGGGGCAACGCCATGTACGTCACACCCGGTGTGGTGGTCGACGGCAAGCTGGTGACCCACTCGCTGGTCGACATCAATCTGGGTATCCGGATCCTTTTGGGCAGTTCGTATTACGACGACTGGACCGATCAGGAGATGTTCGTCAGGAACGATCCGCTGGGTAATCCGGTCGACCGGCGGCACCCGTGGAACCAGCACACCAACCCACATCCGGCCAAGCGGGACATGGACGGCGGGCCCTACAGCTGGGTGATGTCGCCGCGTTGGCTGCACAACGGAGATCACCTCGCGCTGGACACCGGCGGCGGCCCGCTGGCCCGGCTCTGGGCAACGGCGCTGGCCGGGCTGGTCGACATCGGCTACGTCAAGTCCACCGGCCGCAGTGTGAAGATCAACTTCCCCAAGACCGCGCTACGGGGCCCGGTCGAATTGGAGTGGAAGATCCCCGAGCACGGGTCTAACACGATCGAACGCGACCGCGCGCGAACGTATTTCCAGGCCTACGCGGCGGGGTGCGCGCTGTACTTCTGCGAGAAGGCGCTCGCGGAGATCCGGGCCGGCCGCACCAAGACCTGGGAGAAGTTCGAGGTGCCCGACGAAGCCATTGGCTGTGGTTTCACCGAGGCGGTCCGCGGAGTGCTGAGCCACCACATGGTGATCCGGGACGGCAAGATCGCCAACTACCACCCGTATCCGCCAACCCCGTGGAACGCCAACCCGCGCGACGTCTACGGCACCCCGGGACCGTACGAGGACGCGGTGCAGGGCCAGCCGATCTTCGAGGAGAACGACCGGGAGCACTTCAAGGGGATTGACATCATGCGCACGGTGCGCAGCTTCGATCCGTGCCTGCCGTGCGGTGTGCACATGTACCTGGGCAAGGGCAAGACCCTGGAACGACTGCACTCGCCGACGCAAACGATGGAGTGATGCATGGCAGATCGCCCCGAGGAGATACAGGGGGACGCGCGATGGCGCACGGCGGGCGATCGGATCCAGACACTGCTGGACGCGACCGCAACCGGCGGGGCTGCCGTACGCGAACGCGCCGAGCAATTGGTTCGCGAGGTAGTCGAACTCTACGGCGCAAGCCTGTCGCGGATCGTGGAGTTGGTTGACGATCCGGCGATCGTCGAGCGTCTCGCCACCGACGACCTGGTGGCCAGCCTGCTGCTGGTGCACGGCCTCCACCCGCATGACGTATACCGGCGGGTCTCCGACGCGCTCGAGCGGGTCCGGCCGTATCTGGGTTCCCACGGCGGCGATGTCGGGTTGCTCGACATCGTCGAAGACACGGTACGACTGCGGTTCACGGGCAGCTGCACGAGCTGCCCGTCGTCGGCGGTGACGCTGGAGCTGACCGTCGAAGACGCGATCCGTGCTGCCGCGCCGGAGATTTCGTCGATCGAAGTGGTGAGCTCCGAAGCCGAGGCGGCGCTGATCCCCGCCGAAACCCTTTTGGCCAAAGTCCATTCCACCGGCACCGCGTGGCATCAGGTACCCGAGTTGGCCGAGCTGGCTCCCGGCGAAATCGGCGGCTTCACCGTCGACGGCGTCTCGGTGCTGGCCTGCCGGGTCGGGGACCAGCTGTACGCCTACCACGACCACTGCCCCGCATGCGACGAATCGTTGGCCGGCGCGGAACTGCACGAGGAGCGGCTGAGCTGTCCGGGTTGTCACGCGCATTTCGACGTCGTGCACGCCGGCGCCGGCCTGGACGACCACGGCGCGCACCTGGATCCCATCCCGCTGCTGGCCCGCGACGGCGTGTTGTCCCTCGCCGTCCCCGCCGAGCCGATGGGGGCTCCGGCATGACCAGTCCGTTCGACATCCTGTCGCGCATCACCAGCAACCGGCGGGCGCCTGAGCCCGCGGGCCCACGGTGTGAGATGTGCGCCGACCCAATCGCCGACGAGCACCAACATGTGGTGAATGTGGCCGGGCGGCAACTGATGTGCGTCTGCCGGGCCTGCTACCTGTTGTTCACCGACTCGCAAGCGCAGCTGCGCTACCGTGCGGTCCCGGACCGTTATCTCGCCTTGCCCGACTTCGCGCTGGACCGCCGCGCCTGGGACGCGCTGCAGATCCCGGTCGGGCTGGCGTTCTTTTTCCGCAACTCAACCCTGGGGCGCACCGTCGCGTTCTATCCGGGGCCGGCCGGCGCCACCGAGTCCGAACTCGACCTCGACGCGTGGAGTGCGATCGCCGCCGCCGAACCGCGGGTGGATCTGCTAGCCGACGACGTCGAAGCGCTGCTGGTGCGGGTTCCTGACGATGGGCAACCGATCTGCTATCTGGTGCCGATCGACACCTGCTACGAGTTCGTCGGCGGGTTGCGAAAGTTGTGGCGCGGCTTCGACGGCGGGCAGCAGGCCCGCGATTTCATCGACGAGTTCTTCGCCAGGCTCGCCGCCCGCAGTAAGGAGCAAGGACGGTGACCGGTCTGACGTTCACCGTCGTCGACGTCGCCCCGGAACCGTACGCGGCCACTCCGATCCTGGCCGCGCGGGTGGCTATCTCGGCGGCCGGCGACGAGCCGGTGCATGCGATCGCGCTGCGCTGCCAGGTCCGCATCGACCCGCTGCGGCGCGGGTATTCCGAAGACGAGGCCGTGGGACTGGCCGACCTGTTCGGGCCGCGCGAACGCTGGGCCACCACGCAACACACATTCCTGTGGCAGCACTGCGCGGCGATGGTGCCGGGGTTCACCGGCGTCACCGAGGTAGCGCTCGCCCTGGAGTGCACCTACGACTTCGAGGTCGCCGCCGCCAAGTACTTGCATGCGTTACGTGACGGAGCCGTGCCGTTGCAATTCCTGTTCAGCGGAACGGTATTCAGCGCCGGAGAGCGGGGATTTTCGGTGCGGCAGGTGCCGTGGGACTGCGAAGACCGCTACCACATGCCGGTCTCGGTGTGGCGGGAGCTGATCGCCCAGCACTACCCGAACAGCGGATGGGTCCGCCTTTCGCACGACACCGCGGCGGCGCTGGTCGCTTACAAGTCGGCGCGCGGCCTTTTGAATATCGACGATGCGGTCAACGCGCTACTGGCCGCGGCGCGCGAGGAGGTCCGATGAGCGTCAATTGGGACCGGGCCCGCGCCGTCGCCGACGCCGTGCTCTATGAGGGCTACTTGCTCTACCCGTACCGCGCGACGTCGACCAAGAACCAGTCCCGTTGGCAATTCGGGGTTCTGGGCCCACCCGGTGCGGCCGACGCCGGACTCGGTGAGCAAGACAATCTGTCCGCACAATTTCTTGTCGAGAACGCCCGCGCCATCACGCTGGTGGTGCGGTTCCTGCAACTGCAGCACCGCGGCGCCGAGCGCGACGGCGGGGGTGGGCACTACCACCCGGTCGACGAGCTGATTACGCCGTCAGGATCGTGGCTCTCCTGGGATGAGGCTGTCGAACGTGAATTGTCGTTCGGCCCTCTGGAGCTGGCTGACATTCCGCGGCAATGGACGCTGCCGGTGACGGTGCCACCGGGAACGGAGATCGAACCGGTCGACGGTGGTCGGCTGGTGCGCACCAGGCAGGAGATCCGCGCGTCGTTGACCGTCGCGGTGGAGCGCGACGGCAACCTGGACCGTGTCACGCTCACGGTGTGCAACACCGGCGCGGCGGCGGCTGACAAGGCCGACGCGATTTCCAGGTCCCTGATCGGGACCCATGTCATCGCGGAAACGGTTGACGGCCAGTTCATTTCATTGCTCGATCCGCCGGAACACGCTTCGGCGGCCGCTGAGCGCTGCCGGCAGCACCGATGCTTTCCGGTGCTCGCCGGCCCTCCCGGCGAGCACGATCTGCTGCTGATTTCGCCGATCATTCTCTACGACCATCCCGAGATCGCCGAGCAGAGCGACATGGCGCTCTACGACGCCACGGAGATCGACGAGATCCTCACGCTGCGGGTGATGACCATGACCGAGGAAGAGAAGGCTGCGGCGCGCGCCACCGATCCGCTGGCCGCGCAGATCATCGACCGCTGCGACGCGATGTCGACGGAGGCGTTGCAACGCCTGCACGGCGTACTGCGCGATCCGCACCAGGTTGCCGGCCTGATTCCGGAGATACCCGAAGGTGTCGAGTGGTGGGATCCGCTGGCCGACAGCGCAGTTCGCCCGGATACCGATGCGGTGTTGGTGAACGGCGTCCGCGTGGCTCGCGGCAGCCGCGTCCGGTTGCATCCGGGCCGCCGCGCCGACGCGCAAGACGTCTTCTTCGCGGGCAAAACCGCTCGCGTCACGTCCGTGCACGAGGACGTCGACGGCAACCAGCACGTCGGCGTCGTCGTCGAGGACGACCCGGCGGCGGACCTGCACGACTGGTATGGCCGCTACCTGTACTTCTCGCCCGACGAAGTCGAACCGCTGGAACCGCAACACAGGTGAAGAAAGGAAATCGACATGGAGATCCTTGGTTGGGTGTTTATCGGCATCCTGGCAGTGATCGCCTTGGTAGCGGTGACGATGGGAGTCATGTCGCTCCCGGATGCCCGGCGCTACCTGAAGATCCGCCACATGTAGGCGGTTCATGACCGCGCGCATCTTGGTAGCCGGTATCGGTAACATCTTCCTCGGTGACGACGGCTTCGGACCCGAGGTGATGCGCTATGTGTGTGATCGGGTTGCCGGATCCGATGGAGTGCGCGCGACCGACTACGGAATCGGGGGCATGCACTTGGCCTACGACCTCCTTGACGGTTGGGACGCCCTGGTGCTTGTCGACGCCGTGCCCAACCAGGGCTCACCTGGCACAGTCCATGTCTTCGAAGCCGACCATGAAACCCTTTCGAGCACAGCGGGTCTAGACGGTCACAGTATGGATCCGG
Organism: Mycobacterium kyorinense; assembly: GCF_002101735.1. Classification (GTDB taxonomy): domain Bacteria; phylum Actinomycetota; class Actinomycetes; order Mycobacteriales; family Mycobacteriaceae; genus Mycobacterium; species Mycobacterium kyorinense. The sequence continues at coordinate 23,252 of NZ_LQPE01000031.1, forward strand.
CGGCGGTGTTCGCCAGCCTTCGGGCTCTCGGCGGCGTCGTACCCCGGACCGTCGTCGTGGGGTGTGAGGTCGCCGACGTCACCGACGGCTTGGGCTTGAGCGAGATCGTCCAAGCCGCCGTTCCGGGCGCGGTGCAGGCGGTCGAGTCGGCGGTGGCGATGCTGCGCACCGAGGACGACGGGCGGGAGGTTTGACAGATGTGTCTGGGAATTCCGGGTCAAGTCGTCCGGATGCTGGACGGCTACGGGGGGCAACTCGCGCTGGTCGACGTCGCCGGCGAGCAGCGCAAGGTCAACGTGGGGATGCTGCCGGAGGAGACGTTCGCACCCGGCGACTGGGTCATCATCCACATGGGTTTCGTGGTCGAGAAGACCGACCGGGCCGGCGCCGAGCAGGCGATGGCCGGTCTCGAGTTGATGGGCCGCGGCGGTGATGGGTTGACATGACTGACGTGTTGCTCCGATCCGGAGATGTTCGGCAGCGGTTCACCGTGACCGGTGTCGTTCAGGGGGTGGGCTTTCGTCCGTTTGTGCACCGGATTGCCAGTGATCTGGGTCTGGCCGGACTTGTCGGAAACGATTCCGGCGCGGTGTTTCTCGAGGTGCAAGGGCCGGCTGCGCGCATTGACGAGTTCGGCCGCCGGCTGCGGGCGGAGGCTCCACCGCTGGCCATGATCACCGCGGTCTCCGTCGTCAACGTCGAGCCCACTTGCGACACCGGTTTCCGGATCGTCGAGAGCCAAACGGTCGCCGGGGCCATCACGCCGATTCCGCCCGACATCGCGGTCTGCGACGACTGTGTGCGCGAGCTTTTCGATCCCCACGACCGCCGTTACCGGCACCCGTTCGTGACATGCACCAACTGCGGGCCGCGGTTCACGATCATCCGCGCGCTGCCGTACGACCGTCCGGCCACCACCATGGCGGGGTTCACCATGTGTGAGCTGTGCGCGGCCGAATACCACGATCCGAGCAACCGGCGGTTCCATGCCCAGCCGATCGCCTGTCCGGACTGCGGGCCGTCGCTGTGGTTCCGCTCCGGCTCCGGGCGAGTCGACGGATCGGATGCCGCGCTGGCGGCAACGCAACAGGCGCTGGCCGCCGGCGCGGTGGTTGCGATCAAGGGAATCGGCGGCTACCACCTGGCCTGTGTCGTCGACGACGACGCGGTCGTCGGCGCGTTACGGGTCCGAAAGGCGCGGGGCGCGAAGCCGTTTGCCATGCTGGTGCGCGATCTGGAAGTCGCCCGCCGATACGCGTGGATCGACGACACCGAAGCGGCGGTGCTATCGAGTCCGGCACGGCCGATCGTGTTGCTGCCGCGGCGCCCGGACGCGCCAGTAGCGCAGGCCGTTGCGCCCGGCAGCCCGCTGCTCGGGCTGATGTTGCCGTACTCGCCCATCCATCACCTCCTGCTGGCGGCGGTGCCCGATGCCTTGGTGCTGACGAGCGCCAACCGGTCCGCCGATCCGATCTGCTTCACCGAAGACGATGCCGCCCAACGGCTTCCACAGCTCTGCGATGCGGTGCTCGACCACAACCGGCCGATCCAGGTGCCCTGCGACGACTCGGTGGTGCGCGTCCTCGACGGCCGGGAACTGCCGATCCGCCGCTCCCGGGGTTACGCGCCGCTGCCCGTCGACCTCGGCCGCGAGGGCCCTGCCGTGCTGGCTGTCGGCGGCGAACTGAAGAACACGTTCTGCCTCACAGACGGCCCGCGCGCGTTCATGTCCGGGCACATCGGTGACATGGGCACGCTGGAGACGCTCCGGGCATTCGAGCGCGCAGTGGACCAGCTCGGCGAAATCCGGCACCAGCCGGTGCGGTTGGCCGCCGATCTGCATCCGGGGTATCAGACCCGCAGTTGGGCCGAGCGCCACGCCGGTGATCGCCGGTTGGATCTCGTCCAGCACCACCATGCGCACGTCGTCTCGCTGCTGGCCGAGCACGGCCGAATCGGCGAACCCATCATCGGGGTCTCCTTCGACGGCACCGGATATGGCTGCGACGGCACCATCTGGGGCGGCGAGATCCTGGCGCTGGGCCGCGACAGCCACCGGTTCACCCGGGTCGGTTATCTGATGCCGGTGCCGCTGCCGGGCGGGGATGCCGCGGTGCGCAATCCGTGGCGGATGGCGTTGTCGCAGTTGCGGATCGCCAGCATCGACTGGAGCCCGAATTTGGCCCCGGTGACGGCCGCGACGCCCGCCGAGCTGTCCGCTGTGCGCTCGCAGTTGGACAGCGGTGTCGGCTGTGTGCCGTGTTCGAGCATGGGCCGGCTGTTTGACGCGATCGCCTCCCTGCTCGGAATCCGTCACCGCATCGACTACGAGGCCCAGGCCGCTATCGAACTCGAGGTGCTGGCCGAAACCGCAGGCAGCACTGCGCAGTTGCGGCTGGATGTGGGCGCCGATGGCGTGATCGACCCGCGTGGCTTGGTGCGGGCAATGGTGACGGAGCTGCGCGCGGGAACCGAACCGGCTGTGCTGGCGGCCGGCTTCCACCAGGCGGTCGCGACCGCCGTCGCCGAGGCGGTCGCTCTGGTGGCCGGCCCGGTGAAATTGGTGGGCCTCACTGGTGGGGTGTTCCAGAACGTGCTGCTGCTGCGCGCCTGCCGAGAACGGCTGCAGCAGGCGGGCTTCGAGGTCCTGACTCATCACATCGTGCCGCCTAACGACGGTGGGCTGGCGCTCGGCCAAGCAGCGGTGTCGGTGCTGACTGCATTGGAGGACCAATTGTTATGACTACCACCGCGATTGACCGCGGACTCGGCGCCGACCTGACCGCCGACCTCGCCGCCACCGCGCTCACTCTTGCCAAACGATTCGCGGCCGGTGCCACGATGTGGTCCATTGCACCGGGGTGGGAGCCGCACGCCCTGCACATCGCGGTCGAGTTCATCCACCCGGTGATCGTGGGCAAGCGGGCGCTGCCGGCGGTCGCGTTGACCGGGCCCGACGTGGTGGACCTGGTGAGGGTGTCGGTCCGTCCCGGCGACATCGTGGTCGGCGTCGGCGGCGCCGACAATGCCGAGGTGCGATCGGTGATGCGCCGATGCCCCGCCTGGGGCGCCACCAGCGTCTGGATCGGCAGCGGTGAACGGCCGCCGGCCGGAATGGCAGATCACGTGCTGTGGCTCGACGATCCCGATCCCAGGGTGCCCGCGACCGGCGGTTTTGTGTTGTTCTACCACCTGTTGTGGGAACTGACCCACGTCTGTTTCGAGCACCCGGGGCTGCTGAAACCGGCTGCTGCAGAAGAGGTCTGCACAATCTGCAGCGACGAGGGCCGCCTCGGTGAGGTGGCAGCGACGTCGGCGGACGGCACCGCCGAGGTACGTACCGCCCGAGGGGTCGAAACTGTCGCGACCACGCTGGTCGAGCCGATCGAGCCGGGCGATCTCGTGCTCTTACACGCGGGGACGGCGATCCACCGCCTCGAGGAGGAGCCGCGGACATGACCGACGAACCGACCAACTTTCTGTACCCGTTCATCGACGCGCAGGAAGACGACGCCACGTCGCTGCTGGCCGATCTCACCGCCTCGGCGCAGGCGAAGGCCGCCGAAAGCCTGGCACTGCGGCGGTCCACGGTGGAATCCAACGCGGAATTGTTGGCCACCGCCGCCGGCGAGATGGCACGCCGTTTCGCGGCCGGGGGGCGGTTGTTCACCTTCGGCAACGGCGGCAGCTGCACCGATTCCACGACGCTCGCGAAAATGTTTGCCCGGCCGCCAATCGGAAAGCCGCTCCCCGCATGGGCTTTGACCGCCGATCAGGCGATCTTGACTGCGCTCGGCAACGACGTCGGATTCGAGCTGGTGTTCGCCCGGCAGTTGATCGCACGAGCGAAGCCGGGCGACATCGCGATCGCGATGTCGACCAGCGGCAGCTCACCGAATCTGATGGCGGGCCTTGCCGAAGCGCGTCATCGCGGCCTGTACACCGTCGGTTTCGCCGGATACGACGGTGGCGCGTTCGCCAAAAGCCCGGATGTCGACGCCTGTTTCGTCGTTCGTTCACAAAGCGTGCACCGCATCCAGGAAGCCCAGGCGCTGCTCGGCTACGAGTTGTGGCTGGCGGTGCACCAACAGATGGAAGCGGTTGCCTAATGCCTAAATCAGCAAGCGAATACCTGGCATCGGGGCCGAAATTCGCCGAGAGCGACGTCATCGAGCGGATCGAGTCGTTCCGCAGACGCCGCCCCCGCTTGCTCGACGACCATGTGACCCTGGCGCATGGAGCCGGCGGCAAAGCCTCGGCGGCCCTGGTGGACGCGGTGTTCATGGAGGCGTTCGCCAACCCGCTGCTGGCGTCACTAGGCGACGGCGCGGTCATCGACTTGCCCGGCGGCGAGCGGATCGTGTTGTCCACCGACTCGTTTGTGGTGCAGCCCAGGCGTTTTCCCGGAGGCTCGATCGGTGAACTCGCAGTGCACGGCACCGCCAACGATCTCGCCGTGACCGGTGCAGTGCCACAATGGATCTCGGCAGCATTCGTGCTCGAGGAAGGCTTGCCGATCGCCGAGCTGAAGGAGATCGTCGCCGACATGGCATCAGCGGCGGCGGCGTGCGGCGTGCAGATCGTCACCGGTGACACCAAAGTGGTGCCCAACGGTGCCGCAGACGGCCTGTTCATCACCACCACCGGCGCCGGCGTCATTCCCGAGGGACGGCAGCTCTCGGCACAGTCGGTCCGCGCCGGCGACAAGGTGCTGCTATCCGGGTCCATGGGCGACCACGGAATGGCAGTGATGCTGGCCCGCGGCGATTTGGCGATCGAGGCCGACATCCGCTCGGACACCGCCTCGGTGAGCCCATTGGTGGAGTTGCTGTTGGCGGCGGCGCCGTCTACCCGCTGGCTGCGCGACGCCACCCGCGGCGGCGTGGGCACCGTCTGCAACGAACTGGCCCAGGCCTGCGGTCTCGGGGTACTGCTCGAGGAGGAGAAGCTGCCGGTGCACCCGATGGTCAGTGGCGCATGCGAATTGCTGGGCATCGACCCGCTCTACGTCGCCAACGAGGGCAAGTTCGTCGCCGTCGTCGCGCCGGAGGAAGCCGAAGCCGGACTGGCTGCGTTGCGGTCCCATCCGTTGGGCGCCGAAGCGGCCGAGGTCGGGGAGATCATCGCCGAACCAGAGGAGACCGTCGTGGTACGCACCGGATTCGGGGGTACCCGGATCGTGGACATGCTTGTAGGTGACCCGTTGCCGCGGATCTGTTGACAGTAAGGAAGTAACTCAGATGTGTCTTGGGATTCCCGGGAGGGTCGTCGAAATCACCGATCCTGCCAACTATTTGGCGAAAGTCGACGTCAGTGGGGTGCAGCGCACGATCAGCGTGCGGCTGCTGGAAAAGGACATGCCCGAACCGGACGACTGGGTGCTGATCCACGTCGGCTTCGCGATGGCCAAGATCGACGAGACCGAAGCCTTGCTCACGCTGGTCGCGGTCCAAAAGATGGGTGACGCCTACGCCACCGAAATGGAAGCCTTCGACAAGTCCGCGATCGTCTAGGAGTGACCATGAAATTCGTCGACGAGTTCCGCGATCCGGCGGCGGCCCGCAAACTGCTGGTGGCAATCGAGCACCTGGCCGGCGCTGGCGGTGAGCACTTCAAGTTCATGGAAGTTTGCGGCGGACACACCCACACCATCTATCGGCACGGCATAGAACACATGCTGCCGCAGAACGTGGAGCTGGTCCACGGCCCGGGCTGCCCCGTCTGCGTGATCCCGATGGGCCGCATCGACGACGCAATGTGGCTGGCCGAACAGCCCGACGTCATCTTCACCTGCTTCGGCGACATGATGCGGGTCCCCGGCTCCAACGGCAGTCTGCTGGATGCCAAGGCGCGCGGCGCCGACGTGCGGTTCGTGTACTCACCGCTGGATGCGCTCAAGATCGCCGTCGACAACCCGGACAGGCAAGTGGTGTTCTTCGCGATCGGTTTCGAGACCACCGCACCGTCGACCGCGGTGACACTGGTGCGGGCGCGCGATCTGGGCCTGAGCAATTTTTCCGTGTTCTGCAATCACGTCACGATCATTCCGCCGATCAAGGCCATCCTGGAATCACCAGACTTGCGGCTCTCCGGGTTCATCGGGCCCGGGCATGTGTCAACCGTCGTCGGGAACCGGCCGTACCGATTCGTGCCCGACGTCTACGGAAAGCCGTTGGTGGTCTCGGGATTCGAGCCGCTGGACATCCTGGCGTCGGTCGCGATGCTGCTGACCCAGATCCGCGAGGGCCGCTGCGAGGTGGAAAACCAGTACAAGCGGGTGGTGCCCGAAAACGGCAACCCGGCGGCGCTGGCACTGATGGGCAAGGTGTTCGCGCTGCGCCCGCACTTCGAATGGCGCGGGCTGGGCTTCATCTCGCAGAGCGCGCTGCGGTTGCACGACGACTTCGCCGAATTTGACGCCGAGCTGCGCTACGACATGCCCGGCGTGCGGGTTGCCGACCCCAAGGCCTGCCAATGCGGTGAGGTGCTCAAGGGTGTGCTCAAGCCTTGGGAATGCAAGGTTTTCGGCACTGCGTGCACTCCGGAGACCCCGATCGGGACCTGCATGGTGTCCCCCGAGGGCGCGTGCGCTGCCTACTACAACTTCGGCCGCATGCACCGGGACGCGGTCAAGCTGGTGGGTTCGCGGACTTGACCGTGTCGGTGGATACCCGCGGGGTTGAGATGTTCGCCCGGTATGCCTACGCGCCCAATGCACTCGGGTATTGCGGCCCGCCGCTGGGCGCGACCTTGCGTGACGGTTCGGTGGACGAGGTGCGGGCCGCGGCGGCGAAGTTCTCTGGCGCCTGGCCCTACCTGCTGGTGCTGTCGAAGATGACCGGCATCACCAATCCGCTCGATTATCGGCTCGTCGAGTCGTATTGGCACGGTGGCGGTGTGGGCGCCGACCTGGAACCAGCGGCGTTTCTCGACGAGCTTCTCGCCATCATCGGTCCGCAGGCGGGCCGGTACTGGTCGCATCTCGGCCCGGATATGGCAAACGAGGCCGCCGCCAATCACAGCTTCCACGTGTTCGGGGTGTACCCGTGGTCACGGTTGCTGGGACACGGCCTCGACGAGCACCCGTTGGGCGTCCTGGACAATTGCCGAATCACTTGGGGCACAGTACTTTCCCGCGACAGCTACACTGTCGAGGTGTCGTGCCGTCGGTTGGTCTGGGACGGTCACGCACTGGCGCTTTCCGAACCGTCACCGCGTCCGCTCGATGTGTGGGCCGATGGGTACAGCGCGGTGCCCGACGTGGCCGTCGGTGACGACGTCGCTATCCACTGGGGCCGGCTGTGCGGGCGGCTGCGCCCTGAGCAGGTCCAGGCATTGTCCGACACCACTGCCCGCCAGCTGGAAGTGACCAACAAGCGCCTGGCACACGTCTTTTAACCGGCCTTACCCGCCGCGAGCGGAAGGGTACCAACGAGCTGCTCAAGTTGATCGCGGTGTTCCGATAGCGCGACGAGCGGCTGCTCGTCTGCGCGGCAAACTCGGTGCTGTAACTGGATTCGGCGTTTCTGCGGCCCGGGCGATTCGACTACATCATCCGGGTCCGACCCCCGGATGCGAAGGCGCGGACGGCAATCTGGCAGCACTACCTTTGGCCCGCCCCCGAATCTGTTGACTTCGGCGCGTCGGGCCGCAGCCAGCCAGATGCTCACCCCGGCCGATATCGAATTCGCCGCCCGCAAGGGTAGCAATTCGCGCCGCAACGAGATTACTTGCGAAGTACTTGCAGAATTCTTGCGAATCGCCGGCATAGAGCCAGGCCGCGAGCTAAGGTCGTCGCGGGTTGGGATTTCTTCTCGGACGAGGAGAAGCGATATGGCCGGTGATGCGCTCGGACCCCGGCAAACGCCGTGGGCAAGGGTGCGCGAGGCTTTGACGCCGGACGAATGGTTGCTCCTGGGCGCCATGTCCGCGGCGATCGTCGGGCTGCACGTCGTTGGCTGGTGCACCCTGGTCCTGATCGTCGAGCCGACGCACCTTTCCGTCGGCGACAAGGCATTCGGTGTCGGCATCGGTCTGACCGCCTACAGCCTGGGGCTGCGGCATGCGTTCGACGCTGACCACATCGCCGCCATCGACAACACCACGCGAAAGCTGATGAATGACGGCCAGCGGCCGCTCGCCGTGGGGTTCTTCTTCTCGCTGGGCCACTCGTCGGTGGTCTTCGGGCTGGCATTGCTGCTGTCGGTCGGCATCAAGGCGATCGTCGGACCGCTCAAGGACGATTCCTCGGCGCTGCACCACTACACCGGTTTGATCGGCACGAGTGTCTCGGGCGTGTTCCTGTATTTGATCGCCGTCGTCAATGTCGTGATCCTGGTCGGCATCCTGCGAGTGTTCGCGCGAATGCGCCGCGGCATCTACGACAAGGCAGAGCTGGAAGAACAGCTAAACAAACGCGGATTGCTGAACCGGTTCCTGGGCCGCTTCACCAAATCGATCGGCGCGTCGTGGCATATGTATCCGGTCGGTGTGCTGTTCGGGCTAGGTTTCGACACGGCCACCGAGGTCGCGCTGCTGGTGCTGGCGGGCACCAGCGCTGCAGCCGGCCTGCCCTGGTATGCCATCCTGTGTCTGCCGGTGCTGTTCACCGCCGGGATGTGCTTGTTGGATACCATCGACGGCTCATTTATGAACTTCGCCTACGGCTGGGCGTTTTCCGATTCGGTGCGCAAGGTCTACTACAACATCACTATCACCGGGCTATCGGTTGCGGTCGCTCTACTGATTGGCAGCATCGAACTGCTTGGCCTGCTCGCCGATCAACTCGGTTGGAACGGCCCAGTTTGGGATTGGATTGGGGGGATAGACCTCAACGCTATCGGCTTCATCATCGTCGGACTGTTCGTGCTGACATGGGCTGTTGCCCTGTTGATTTGGCATTACGGACGCATCGAGGAGAAGTGGAGCGTGTCGGCGCAGCGCGTCGCCTAAAGCGTGGCCAACACCCGGCTTGGATCCTTTTCAAGCCGCGATCACCACCGTGTTTGATTCGGGTTGACGGGCTTGAAGTTCCAGTACGGCGGGTGAACATCCTCGGATGATATGTTTGCCAAATAACCTGCGGTGCTAGGACACTGACGCCAGATGTCGCGCATATCCGTCCTAGCTCGCCAGACTTCGCCATCCCGGTATGAGCTCACCCGCACTGAAACCGCGGTTTGACCCTGGCCGTGAGGAGGTGGGAGCCAGAACTAACCAACCGGTAACCACAAACCGTAATTGATGACCGCTTCGTTCCGACCCGGTCCCGGTGTAGTTTGCGCCGTTTAAATTAGCCTGCGCCGCATCAGCATACGCACGCCATCGCAGTGTGAGGACGTGGGCGGCTGGCGTGACCCATGACGCAACGGTAGGCACCGGGCATCGTTTCCGAGCCCAATTCCACAAGGAGAACACCATGTCATTTGTCATGATCGTACCGGACACTTTGTCGACGACGGCGGCAAACTTGCAGGTCATTGGATCGGCCATGAACGCTCAGAACATTGCCGCCGCGGGCCCGACAACCGGGGTGATTCCCGCCGCTGCCGACGAGGTCTCGGCCCTGACCGCAGCGCAATTCGCCGCGTATGCACAGATGTATCAAGCTGTGAGTGCACAGGCTGCGGCAGTTCACGAGTCACTGGTGAATGTCCTTGTCCTCAGCGCTAATTCGTATGCGGCCACCGAGGCAGCTAACGTGATCGCAGCGAGCTGAAGAAGGTGCGTGGCAATGGATTTCGCAGTAATACCTCCGGAAATCAATTCCGCCAGAATGTATTCGGGACCAGGATCGGGTCCGATGCTGGCCGCTGCAGCGGCCTGGGACGCACTGGCCGCCGACCTGCACTCCACGGCGATCTCCTACGGTGCGGAGATCTCGAGCCTGACCACCGGATGGCGCGGCCCAGCGTCCGCGTCGATGACGTCTGCGACCGCATCCTATCTGGGATGGATGACCAGCACTGCCGCCCAAGCTGAGCAGGCCGGTACCCAAGCCAAAGCGGCGGCGGTCGCCTATGACGCCGCATTCGCGATGACGGTACCCCCGCCGGTGATCGCCGCTAACCGCAGCCTGTTGATGTCGCTGATCGCGACGAACTTCCTCGGGCAGAACACCCCGGCGATTGCGGCGACCGAGGCCCACTACACCGAAATGTGGGCCCAGGACGCCGCGGCAATGTACGGTTACGCCGGCGCGTCGGCAGCGGCCTCGACGTTGACGCCGTTCACCGAGCCCCCGCCAGCCACCAATGCGGTCGCGCCGGCCGTCCAGGCCGCCGCTGTCACCCATGCCGTCGGCACAAGCACGCCAACGACACTGTCGCAGTTGATGTCCACGATTCCCCAGGCGCTGCAGGGACTCTCCTCGCCTATGTCGTCCGCGACGTCGACGTCTGGATCGTCGGGATTGCTGGGTGAGTTGTTTCCGGATGGGCTGTTAGGTTCGGGCGGTCTGGGATTGAACAACAACCTCTGGAACACCATCTTCTCGTCCGGGTTCTACTCCCCCGGCAACCTTGCCCTGTGCGATTTCCTCGCCCTTGCGGGGATCGGTGCCGCGACGAGTGATGCTGCAAGCGCGGTTGAGGGTGCTCCGGGAGTCGCGGCTGCCGAAAGCGCGCTTGGTTCGGGCGCGCTGGGAAGTCTTGGCGGGCTGGGAGGCCTCGGCGAGGTCGCCGCGGGCGTGGGACGCGCGGCGACTATAGGTCCGCTCTCGGTACCACCCAGTTGGGCACCGGCGGTTCCGGCGATAAGCCCCCCGGCCCCGCTGTTGGGGGGTACCCCCCTCACCGCCCCTCCGGCAGTCGCGGCAGGTATGCCCCCGGTTCCGTTGGGCGGTGCCGCCGGACACGGCATCAACGGCACCGCCCCGCGATACGGATTCCGGCCCACCGTGGTGGCACACCCGCCCGCCGCCGGATAGCGGTGAAATCGCTGGGCGCCAACAGGTGCTGCTAACAGCCCTGCTGTACCCCGTGCGCGCTGCTACAGTTGAGGCACTGTGAAATTCAGCGAGGCGCACCGACCGTCGCGGCCGCGATCGAGCATCGCCATTGCCGCGGTTGTGTGCGTGCTGGCCGCCGTCGTCGGCTGTTGGTTGCTGCGGTTCGAACGGGGCACCCCCGACACACCGCCGTCCGCGGTGAAGTCGCTCGCCGCTGTCCACATCGACCAAGCGCATCTCAACCACGCCTCGTCACCCGCAAGTCATGCGCCGTTCAAGTCCGCGGGGCTACATCGCGATCGGCCGCCGACTCAGTTGCGGATGACGCCGGTATCGCAGGCCTCACCATCGCCGATTTCATTGCCACCGGTGTGGTGCTGGCCGGGCGGCACTCAAGCCCGCACGCCGACACCGGATCATTCCGGGCAAGATCTCTTGACCCAGTTCTGCGTCGCCCGTCGCTGATCGGTCAGCACCGGTCGTCGTGTCATGTCACCACGGCCGGTGAGCACTGACCGACGCCAGCTCCGACGCACTCGCTCGCGACGCTTCGACTCGAGCGATCACGCGGATCACATTTGATTCCACCCGCGTCCGCGAACGCGGCGAATGTTAGCGGCGCCGCAATGGCCGGTCGGTCTGTCTCCGTAACGAAAGTCCTTGTCTTGAGGAGAAGTCCATGTCTTTTGTCACCAGCAAACCGAGAAAACCAGCCGCGTCAACACGATCGCCTGAAGGAGGTGTGTAGCGATGGACTACGGGATGTTGCCGCCAGAAATCAACTCTGCGCGAATGTATTCCGGGCCCGGCCCCGGCTCGATGCTGGCCGCCGCGGCGGCGTGGGACGAATTGGCCGCCGAACTCGGTTCGGCGGCGGTCTCCTACTCGTCGGTGATCGCCAGTCTGACCGGCGGGTCGTGGTTGGGCCCGTCGTCGACGGCGATGGCTGCGTCAGCCGCGCCCTACGTGGCCTGGCTGCACGCCACCGCCGCACAAGCCGAGCAGACGGCCAACCAGGTCAAAGCGGCCGTCGGCGCCTACGAAACCGCGTTCGCGATGACGGTTCCCCCGCCAGTGATCGCCGCCAACCGCGCCCAGCTGATGGCGCTGATCGCGACCAATGTGCTGGGGCAGAACGCGCCCGCGATCGCAGCGACCGAGGCGCAGTACGGCGAAATGTGGGCCCAGGACGCGGCTGCCATGTACGGCTACGCCGGGGCCTCGGCGGCGGTCACCTCGCAAGTGGCGCCGTTCAGCCCAGCACCGACGACGACCAATCCGGCCGGACCGGCCAGTCAAGCCGTCACGGTCGCCCAAACCACCGGCACCTCCGCCGGGACAGATGCGCAGGCAATGCTGTCACATCTTACCACTGCGGCACCTCAGGCATTGCAGGGCCTGGCGTCGCCCACATCGTCCACATCGGCATCGTCGGCTCTGGACTCCCTGAAGTCATATATGTACCCGGTATCGATGATGTCGATGATGCCGATGAGGGGCTTGTCGATGGTGAACATGCTGAAGTCTCTGAGCTCGACGACTGGCGCCGCGAGCAAGGCGGTTACGGCAGCGAGACCGGCGCTGGCGGGCGCTCTGGTTGCGTCGACGGGGGCGGCAGGACCAGCAGCGAACCTAGGGTCGGCCGTGCCTGCGGTGTCGGCCGGTATGGGCAGCGCTGTCTCGATGGGGCCGTTGTCGGTGCCGCAGAGCTGGTCCGCCGCGACAGCGCCCGCGGTAAGCCCCGTCGCTGCGGGGTTACCGGCCAACAGCCCCAGCGCCCCGCCGGTAAGCGGGCCCGCAGGGATGCCGCTGATGCCGGTAGCGAACATGGCCGGCCGCGTCCCAGCCGGCGGTACCCCGCACTACGACATGCGTCCCACAGTGATTCCGCGCTCGCCGTCCGCCGGCTGATGAAAGCCGCAATTAACATCGGTGCCGCACGGTGTCCACGCCCCGCTGGATTGACTTCAGACGCGCTGGGCAAGCGGTCAGCGCATCGAAGTCGACCACAGTTGGGAGTCGATCTTCGTGCAGCAATTCACCGCCAGCTACCGCCTTGTTGCCATCTTTGTTCTCATGGCAGCAGAATCTGCTTGCATACCAATACCATCGGAGCTGATCATCATGCTTTTCGGTTTGGCCACCGGCCGCTTAGAACCCGGCGTCCATCCAATCCTCTTCCTCATTATCGTTGCCGGTGTAGCGGGCAAAGTGGTTGGCAGCTAACTCGCATGGGTGGTCGGACGCTTGCCCTGCATTGACGGAGCGGCGCTAATCTACGGCATTCACCGCGCCACTTAGCCGCGCGGAGTAAATGGAGTATCCATCGACCCAGCGGGTGGTGGTCGTCGCGAAGACGGTTGCCACGATCATGGGAACCACCAGGGCTAGACCGCTGTGTGTGAGGTCGAGTACCAAGACCAGCGCGGCCAATGGTGCCTGCATGGCAGCGCCCATCGTCGCCGCCGCACCAATCAACGCGTATGCGCCGACGGGACTGCCGGGCCAGACCAATCCCCACAAAAGTCCCAGGCTTCCGCCCAGCACTGCGCCGGTACTCAGCACCGGCGTGAAGAGTCCACCTGAGGCTCCACTACCCAGGCACAGCGCTGTGACGAAGGGCTTGAGCACACTTAGCGCGGCCAGTAGCGCGAGGCTGCCCAGCCCGAGAAACGCATGGTGGGCCATGCCTTTGCCGTTCCCGTAAAGTTGAGGATACGCCAGCGCGATCAGGGCGAGCACCGAGAAAGCGGCCAGCGGTGTGAAGATCGCAGGCCAACCGTTGATCCGATGATGCGAAATCCAGCCGATAACCCTGATGTATCCGGCCGCAAGCAAACCCACTATCGGGCCGACAACCGCTGCCCACACGAGAAGCCTTGTCTCATAAGGGTAGTGGGGAACATTGAGATAGACCGCGTGGCTCGGCAAATATAGCCAGGAGGTGAGAGTCGCTGTCGCGGCGCAGGCCAGCGCGGGCAAAACCACCGGCAGGTTCACCGACCCGATCAACACTTCGGCGGCGAACAGCGCGCCTCCCAGCGGGACGTTGTAGACCGCAGCCAGGCCGGCACCTGCTCCGCACGCCACCAGCAGCCGGCACTGCGCCGGTGTCAGCCGTGTCCAACCGGACAGCACATTGCCCGACACGGCGCCGAGTAGTTTCGGTGCGGATTCACGCCCAAGCGAAGCACCCAGACCGATCACAATTTCAGAGATCACCGCTGAGCCGAAACTGCGGCGCACCGAGAGTCGACCTTCGCCTGTCCACAAAACCTCGTCGACCTCGGACGTTCTTCCGCGGGTGTAGCGGCGCAGCAGATACCAAGCAACCCCGCCGAACACGCCGCCGATCAGCAGTGGTGTCACCCGGTGCCAACCGCTGGCGTGCGTGACCGCCTGCTGAAAAGTCTCTCCTCTTTCGTTGACACCGAAGGCCGCATGTTCAACCAAGAACAAGATCAGCATCATCAGATCGCCGAGCAGTCCCGCCGCGACACCGGTAGCCAACACAACTCCCCAGAAGCGGCCGCTAAGTCGGGCATCATCATCTCCGGTCACATTGGGCTGCAGCATCGCGCCGCGACCGGACGGCAATCGACGCTTGATCAGCGGTACCGGGATTCGTTCGCGCCTCATGCTCACGAGTCGGAAACTTTCGCAGATCCGATCCCGAACAGCGCGGTGTGGTCAGCGCAGCGTGGACAGCAAAGTTCACTCATCTTTTGCATCACCCGAGCGATCAGTATCTGTACCCCTGCGTAAACATACCTACCCGCAGCTTGCAATCGAGTGGGCGGACATGTCGAGAGCCCGAAACGAAATGCCCCGCTAGAGCGGGGTGACGTAGGCGGCGCTGATGCCGCCGTCGACCAGGAACGTCGACGCGGTGATGAATGATGCGTCGTCGCTAGCGAGAAACGCGATGGCCGCGGCGATTTCGTGCGCCTCGGCGAAGCGGCCCATCGGCACGTGCACCAACCGGCGCGCGGCACGCTCGGGATCCTTGGCGAAAAGCTCGATCAACAGCGGGGTATTCACCGGCCCGGGACACAGCGCGTTGACCCGGATGCCCTGGCGGGCGAACTGGACACCCAGCTCGCGGGACATCGCCAGCACTCCCCCTTTGGACGCGGTGTAGGAGATCTGCGAGGTGGCCGAACCCATCACCGCGACAAACGAAGCGACGTTGACAATGGCGCCCCTGCCCGCGGGCACCATGTGCCGCAACGCCGCCCGGCTGCACAGGTACACAGATTTCAGGTTGACGTCTTGCACCCGCTGCCACACCGCGGGCTCGGTGTTCTCGATCAGCCCGTCCTCCGGCGGCGAAATGCCGGCATTGTTGACCGCGATGTCGACGGTGCCGTGGGTGGCCACCGCGGTGTCGAACAGCGCGTTGACCGCCGCTTCGTCCGAAACGTCCACGGGCACAAAGGAACCGGCTAGTTCGTCGGCAGCCGCGGCGCCGGCCCGTTCGTCGATGTCGCCGACGACAATCGTGGCTCCCTCGGCGTGCAGCCGCCGCGCCGCGGCCAGGCCGATGCCGCTGCCGGCACCGGTGACGACGGCGACCCTGCCTGCCAGCCGCTGCGTCAGGTTCATCAGTTCACGCTCGCATACGTGCGCGCCGCATCCACGATCGCGTCGAACAGCCGCAGATCGTCGAGGCTTTCCTCGGGATGCCACTGCACGGCGAGCACAAAGTCGTCGCCGGGCAATTCGAGGGCCTCGATCACGCCGTCGACGTCCCACGCGCTGACGACCAGGCCCGCTCCGACCTCGGCGATGGCCTGGTGGTGATAGCAGCGCACATCGGCCGACTCCCCCAGCAGCTTCGCCAGCCGGGTGCCGGGCACTGTCCGCACGCTCAAGGTGTTGAACACGGCGTTGCCGGCCCGATGGCCGCTGTGCCCGATGACGTCGGGCAGGTGCTGGTGCAGTGTTCCGCCGAGTGCGACGTTGAGCACCTGGGCGCCGCGGCAGATGCCCAGCACCGGTAGCTTCCGGTCGAGCGCCCCGCGCAGCAGCGCGAACTCCCACGCGTCACGCTCCGGACCGGGTTCGTCGCTGGCCGGGTGCGGCGGCCGGCCGTAGGTGGCCGGGTCGACGTCCTTGCCGCCGGTGATCACCAGTCCGTCCAGACCGTCGAGCACTCGCCCGGCGATGCCGGCGTCGACCGGCTGCGGCGGCAGCAGCACCGCCACACCGCCGGCCAGCGTGACGCCCTGGAAGTAGGCGGCCGGCAAAAAGCTGGCACGGACGTCCCAAATGCCCGTCTGGGCCTGATCGAGATAGGTGGTCATGCCGATCACCGGCGGTCTAGAGGCGCTCAAACCCACGCCCCCTTCCCTGTTCGGTGACCGCCGCGATATCGATGTGCGCGTACTCGAAGAATGCCACGGCTCGCTCAGTCCAGGCCGAGTGCCACCCGCAAGGCGGTATCGACAACCTGCATCTCGGCGGCCCCAAGTCGGCCGGCGAATTCGCCGAGGCGGTGTTGCGGATCGATCACTGTGAGCTGTTCGACCATCACGCGGGTCTTGGTGCCGTCGATTTCGATCTCGGGGCGAAACGAGGCAGCACGCCGTCCGGTGCAGGTGGGCGCGATGATCCACGTCGAGAGCGGCAGGTCGTCGGACTGCACCACCACGGCGTAGCGCGCACCGCCCTGTTCGTGCCCACGCGCGTCCTTCGGGGCTTTCAGCCGGTATAAGTCACCACGCACGGATCGCGTCCATCTCGGCGGCCAACGCCCGAGAGGCTGCCACGTCGTCGGGGTCGTTGCGCAGCGCTTCAGCCTCGGCCCGCAAACGGGCTCGCCGATGTGTGCGCTCAGCCTCCAGAATCGCCGCCCGTGCCGCCTCGGACCGGGACCTGCCCTCACCCGTTAGCGCCGCCATCGCTCGTTCCACCTCCGGGTCCGTGCGAATCGTCAGCGTGCTCATACGACAGATTGTCCTACCGCCACAGTTACGCTGGGCAGTTATCAGCCGACACCGCTAGCCGAGCAGTTCCCGCACGTCCGACGCGGTGATCGCCGAGCTGAACAGCTCGCCGTCGTCGACCACGGCGGTGAACAGTTCGCGCTTGCGCTCCTGCAGCGACACCACTTTCTCCTCGATGGTGCCCGAGGACACCAGCCGGTAGACGGTGACCGGGCGGGTCTGCCCAATGCGGTGGGTGCGGTCGACGGCCTGGGCTTCGGCTGCCGGGCTCCACCACGGATCGCACAGGAAGCAGTAGTCGGCCTCGGTCAGGTTCAGCCCGAAGCCCCCGGCCTTGAGGCTGATGAGGAACACCTGGTTGACGCCCTCGCGGAATTTCGCCAGCTCCGCCGCGCGGCCGCGGGCGCTCACCTTCCCGTCCAGATAGCTGTAGCTCAGGCCCGCCGCATCCAGGTGTGACCGCAGGATGCCGAGGAATCCGGTGAACTGGCTGAACACCAGTGCACTGTGGCCTTCGGCCATCAACTGCGGAAGCTGCTCGACCAGAAAGTCGATCTTGACCGACCCAGCATTGATATCGGTGCGGTCCACCAGGCCGGGATGCAGGCTCAGTTGACGCAGCAAAGTCAGCGACCGAAAGATCTGGAACCGATTCTTCTCCCAGTCCCCCAGTAGACCCAGCACCTTCTGGCGCTCGCGGGCCAACCGGGTGTCGTAAATCTTGCGGTGTTTGGCACTCAGGTCGACGGTGAGTACTTGTTCCTGCTTCGACGGTAGTTCCGTGGCCACCTGGGACTTCGTCCGGCGCAACAGCACCGGTTTGATCCGGCGGCGCAATACCGGCAACCGCTCCCGGTTTGCACCCGACTCGATCGGTTTGCGGAAATAGTCGCCGAATGCCTTGGGTGACGGGAACAGTCCCGGCACCGTGATCGACAGCAGCGACCACAGTTCCATCAGATTGTTTTCCATCGGAGTACCGGTGATGGCCAGTTTGAATTCGGCGTCGAGCCGCCGAACGCAATGATGCGTCTTGCTGTTGTGGTTCTTCACGAACTGAGCCTCGTCGAGAACGATTCCAGCCCAATCGATTTGAGCGTACACCTGGAAGTCGATGCGCGAGAGCGTGTAGGAGGTCACCACGATATCGGCATCGGCGACCAGTTCCGCGAGCGGGCAGCCGGATCGGGCATCGGTCGCGGTGACGGCCACGGCGTTCAGGCTGGGTGTGAACTTGGCGCACTCGGCGACCCAGTTGCTGACCACGCTGGTCGGCGCGATGACCAGGAACTTACCGGCGCCCGCGGCGGCGGCACGCGCGATCAACGCCAGCGTCTGCACCGTCTTACCCAGACCCATGTCGTCGGCGAGCACGCCGCCAAGTCCGTTGTCCCACAGAAACGATAGCCAGTCCAGGCCGTCACGCTGGTAGTCGCGCAGCGTCGCGTCCAGGCCGCTCGGCACCTCGACGGGAACCGGGGGTCGCGCGGCACTCAATCGGGCCAGGTTTTGCCGCCAATGCGCCACCTGCTTGTCGACAACGCCCAGCGCGAGCAACTCCTCCCACAGCGTGACGTTCAGCGACCTGGCGTTCACCTTGTCGCCGTCGATCTCACCGAGCGCGCGGGCTTCGTCGATCAACTCCCGCAAGCGAACGAGCTCCGGCGTGTCCAGACGGAAGTAGACGCCGGTGGGCAGCAGCATATGTGTTGCACCCGAGGCTAATTCGGTGATCACGTCGGACATTGGCACACTGTGCCCGTCGACTGTCACGGCGATACTCAGGTCGAACCAGTCGGTTTGCGCCGGCTCCTCCCCGCTGGCGAACTGCAGCTGCGGGCCGGTCTCCGCTAGCCGGAAATCCGGTGCGGTACCGTTGATCTCGACGGTCAGGCCATCGACGCAACCCAGCCTCGGCAAGACCTCGCCGCACAACACCGCCGTCTCGACGGCGGCCAGATCGATCGGCGAACGCAACGTCGCGATTGACGCCGCTGCCACGGCGGCCGCAGCATCGCGGGCATCCTCGATCGCACACAGCTCACGGACGAGCGCGCCGTCGAGGACACGGGTCATTCGCTGCTTGACATGAAAGGCGGCCTGGTGTTTCCAGGTACGTGAAGTCGCGGCAACCATGCGCAGCGCGGGGGCGAGCCGCGACCAGGCGGCCTCTTCGGCGGTCGCGTCGCGGTAGCCGGTCAGCGGCGCCGACGAGTCGGGGTCGAAGTCGTGATGTTTGTCGTTGACCTCGTAGCGGGTGCTCCAGTACGCCCGGGCCCCAGTGCTAGTCATCGTGACGGTCAGCACGGCGATCGGCCCCATCACGGTGGGCGGGGTGAATAGTCCGTCCTCGATCTCTACCGGCATGGTGTTGGCCAGCCGCGGCAACACGCTCAGCGAGAACTCCTCGGCGCTCTCGGCGGGAATGTGCACCCGGCGGTCGTGGGCGATGAGGTCCAGCACGGTGGGTCCCGGAGCCGGGTTGAACGCGCCCAGCCGTAATACGCCGTCGACGATCTGACTGATGCCGTGCGGCGTGGGCCGCCCGATTAGCCCGACACCGCCGGCGTCGCACTCCTCGCCGTCGACGGTCAACTTCACCGACATGGTCGCCCCGCCAGCGCCGTCGGCGGCGAAATCGAGGCGCAGTGAAGCGTTCTTGACCAACTCGACCGCGCGCAGACCACTGGATTTGTCGGCGACCAGCGTCACCCCGGCATCCTGCGCGGCGATCAGCCCCGGCCACAACGCCCGCGACGCTCCGCTGATCATCAGCAGCTCACCGTCGACCACCGGGGAGAACCGCTGCAGGTCGGTGACCAGCGTCCGAAGCGCGCCGTACTGGCGGCTGTCGAACTCGCCGGCCGCCGAACCGTAGAGAAGTTGCCGCCAGCTGAGCCGGCGTTTGATCCACGTTCCACGTTTGCCAATGGTCACCGGGCGTAGCGCGACCGCGCCGCCGGGCCGGTAGTGCGTGGGCGTGGTCACCGAGAACTCCAACCCGACCGGAGAGCCGGCGGACACGGCGGGGGGTGCCATCTCGTCGAGCACCCTGGTGAGGACGGTGCGCCAGGGGTCCGGGTCGGCGGGGTGCGCGTGTTCGTCAACGGCGACGGTCAGCAGCAGCGCGACGGCATGTTTGCAGAAGTTACCGACCGGGCACTCGCACTCGGCCCATTCCAGCAAGAGCACACCGTCGTCGTCCTGGAAGGTGACGTCAACGTCGTACACGAGACCCCGTGATCCGGCACAGCGCCCAAACAGGGCATGCACTGTCTCGTCCCAATCGACGTCCCAGACCCGGCCCTCGGCGGCATATCGCGCGCCGCGGGCGATCGTCGCGGCGTCGAAGTCGGCACGGAGATCATCGGGGCCCATGACGAGACGTGGTGATGACGACATGCGCGAAGGATAGAGACGAGCACCGACAGATTCGTTGAGGCAGCGCGGCGCGTTGGACAGATGCAGTCGAAACTAAGACCCATGCGAAACAGGCGCCGCAGCAGTCACTTCCGTGTTTGGGAGAGGCGCCCGGTTGATTACCAGGTGCTGGTGCGCAGGACGATCTCAGCGGCAAGCTGTGCGGTGGACTCTCGCGCGTTGCGCCGGCCGAGCAGCTCCACGATGCGGTAATCGGCGTAGACCCAGCGTTGGCTGGCGCGCGCCACCGCCTGGGAGGCCGGGGTGCTGACCAGCGCGGTGGTGTTGATCTCCACCGGTGGGCAATGAGCGTCGCGGATCACCCCGGTCAGATCGGCCACCCGGGGGTGCCCGCGGTCGATGACGATCAGGCTGGTGAATCGGTCGAGCCTGGTTGCCGCCAACTCCCAAGCCAACTCGCCGCCGATGCGATCGCCGACGAGCACGCCCCAGTTGATGTCGAGGACGTCCATGATCCCGACCACCGATTTGGGGGTCAGCCGTTGGTCCGGTCCGATGACAATCGTCCGTAGCGATGCGGTGTGCAGGCGTTCGCACACCGGGTCATAGGCGGTGAGCGCCCGCTGCGCCGCACCCAACACCACCACGACGGAACCCTTTTCCGGACCTGCCAGATTGACCTCGATGGGGAATCCGTCGACGGTGGTCATCATCGTCGGAGGCACTTGTGCAAGGTAGCGCCAATCGGCCGGTGCGCGGGCCGTTTCTGCATTGTCTCTCAGAGCACTACCAGGCCTAAATTCTCGGGCGCCGCGTGCCGAGCGACGGGTGTGGCTGCTGATGCGGCTGTAAACCGCTGGCGCAGTGAGGGTTTGACGGCGACTGTGCCAGGCCGGCGACGAGGGTCGGCCGCAGCGGCGGTCCGTCCTCGAGCAGTCCGATAATGGCATCGATGTCGGCATGGGCGTCCAATAAATCGGCCATCAAATCCAATTGGGTATCGCGGCGTGCGGTCACGTCGACGTCGTCGGCCACGACGAAACCTTCGCGGTTGGCCGCGGCGGCCGCGACGGTCAGCCACTGCCGACGAAAGTCGTCGTTGTCGAACAGCCCGTGCCAATGGGTGCCGAACACGTGATCCCGGCGATACCCCTGCGGTGATTCGTCGGTGCCGAACCAGGCGGCCTCGGCACAGCGGGCCACCCGCCCGTGGTGGATCTCGTAGCCGGTCAACGGGTTCTGCCACCGCCGCAGCACCTTCTCGGCGCCGAACACGACGTCGACGTCGAGCAGCCCCAAGCCTTCGACGCGGCCCGATCCGGATTCGACCGGGTCATCGATCGAGTGGCACAGCATCTGGAAGCCGCCGCAGATGCCCAGCACCGGCCTGCCCGACGCCGCGTGCGCCGCCACACCGTCGGCCAGCCCTTGTTCGTGCAGCCAGCGCAGGTCAGCGACGGTGGCCTTGCTGCCCGGGAGCACGATCACGTCGGCGTCGGCCAGGTCGGCGGGGTCGGTGACCCAGCGCACCAGCACCCCGGGCTCGCAGGCCAGCGCCTCGACGTCGGTGGAGTTGGAGATCCGGGGCAGCCGCACGGCGGCGACCCGCAGCCACTGCCGGCCGCGCGGCGGCTGTGGGCCGCCCAGGACCCGATGGGCCAGCACCGAGACGGAGTCCTCGGCGTCCAGCCACAGCTCGTCGACGTACGGCAGCACGCCGTAGGTGGGCCGGCCGGTCAGTTCGGCCAGTTGGCGCAGCCCGGACTCCAGCAGCGCGGGGTCACCGCGGAATTTGTTGACCACGAACCCGGCGATCAGCGCCTGGTCTTGCGGGTCGAGTATCGCGACGGTGCCGTACAGGTGGGCCAGCAACCCGCCACGGTCGATGTCGCCGACCAGGATCACCGGCAGGTTCGCGGCACTGGCCAGTCCCATGTTCGCCACATCGGTTGCCCGCAGGTTGATCTCGGCCGGCGAGCCGGCGCCCTCGCAGATTACTGCGTCGAATTCTGTTCGCAGGCTTGACAATTCGTCGAACACGACATCGGCCAGCTGCTCTCGGTGTGCCCAGTAGCCCGCCGCGGTGACGGTATCGGCGACCTCGCCGCGGACCACCAGTTGCGAGGTGCGTTCGCTGCCGGGTTTGAGCAGGATCGGGTTGAACCTGACGCTGGGCTGTAGGCCCGCCGCGCGGGCCTGCATGGCCTGCGCACGGCCGATTTCGCCGCCTTCGACGGTGACTGCCGAGTTGTTCGACATGTTCTGCGCCTTGAACGGCGCCACCCGGATGTCCTTGCGGGCCAGCAGCCGGCACAGCCCCGCGACCACCATGGACTTGCCGGCGTCGGAGCTGGTGCCCGCGACCAGCAGAGCACCGCTCACTTTTGTTGTGCGAGCAGACCCGGCGAGTGTGCGGTTTCATCCGCGACACGCCGCGAAGGGCGTATCAAATCGCACAGTCGCGGCGGATCACTCACGGCAGCGTGAGGATTTCGGCGCCGGTATCGGTGACAAGCAGTGTGTGCTCGAACTGCGCGGTCCACTTGCGGTCCTTGGTGACCACCGTCCAGCCGTCGTCCCAGATTTCGTAGTCCAGCGCGCCGAGGTTGATCATCGGCTCGATGGTGAACGTCATCCCCGGCTCGATGATCGTGGTGACCGAGGGCTGGTCGTAGTGCAACACCACCAGGCCGTTGTGGAAGGTGGTGCCGATGCCGTGGCCGGTGAAATCGCGAACCACGTTGTAGCCGAACCGGTTTGCGTACGACTCGATCACTCGGCCCACCACCGACAGGGAACGGCCGGGCTTGACGGCCTTGATCGCACGCATCGTCGCCTCGCGGGTGCGTTCGACGAGCAGCCGGTGCTCCTCGGAGATGTTGCCGGCCAGAAACGTCGCGTTGGTGTCGCCGTGCACGCCGTCGATGTAAGCGGTGACGTCGATGTTGACGATGTCGCCGTCCTCGATCACCGTCGAATCGGGGATGCCATGGCAAATCACCTCGTTCAGCGAGGTGCAGCAAGACTTGGGATAGCCCTTGTAACCCAGCGTCGACGGATAGGCGCCGTGCTCGACCATGTACTCGTGCGCGATGCGGTCCAGCTCGTCGGTGGTGACGCCGGGCGCGACGGCCTTACCCGCCTCGGCCAGCGCGCCGGCGGCGATCTTCCCGGCGACGCGCATCTTCTCGATCACCTCGGGAGTTTGCACCCACGGCTCGCTGCCCTCGCGTGCAGTGGATCTGCCGACATACTCCGGGCGTGGGATCGACTTGGGCACCGGGCGCGTCGGGGACAGCACGCCCGGGGAAAGCGCGGTGCGAACAGGCATGTCGCAAGGGTACTGGTATCAGCGCCGGCGAAGTAAAGACCGGCGCGGCCCGCGGATCACCACCGACCCACAGACCACCCGCCCGGTCAACACCACATGCGGCGTTCCCTCGGCGGGCGCGTTCTTGCGGCGGTCGCTGGCGCTGCCCGCGTAGACCTCGACGTCGTCGATCGAGGCGCTGGCGCCGTCGGGCAGGCGAATATCGACGCCGCCGAACTTCATGTCGAGCTCGATCACGACAACCGGCCCGGCGAAACGGGCGTGCACGAGATCCAGTTCGCACGACCCCACCCGGCGGACCAGCGCCAGCCTTGTCGGCACCATCCATTCGCCGTGCCGCTTGAGCGAACCCAGCCAGCCGCGCAGCTCGACCCGGTCGGCCGCCGAGGTGACGATCGCACCCGGCCCGGGCAAGTCGCCGACCAAGCTGTCGAGGTCGCTGCGGGTCCGGGCGTAGGACACCTGCGACGAGCGTTCCTCGAATTCGCCGATGTCGATCAGACCGAGCGCGACGGCGTTGTGCAGGCGGCGCAGGGTGCCGTTGCGGTCGGCGTCGGACACCCGCAGTTCGGTCAGTTCATCGGGGCGCGTCATAGCGGTACCAATCTACCGTTACCAGCGGGAAAGCCCAGCGTCACGCAAGGTAGTCGCCCGGCAGCGTCTGGAACATCCGCTTGGTCATCCGCACCGCGTGTTCCGAACTGCCGCCCCCGACGATCAGCGCCGCGAACGCCATGTCGCCGCGATAGCCGGCGAACCAGGAGTGCGATCCGCCGGGAAACTCGGCTTCCCCGGTCTTCCCGAACACCGCGCCGCAGTCGGCGATGTCGGTGGCGGTGCCGTTGGTGACGACCAACCGCATCATCGGCCGCAGACCGTCGAGCATCTTCGGCGTGATCGGCGTCGTGTCGCCGTTGACCGTCGTCGGCCGGCCCTCGATCAGCCTCGGCACCGGCGTTTTGCCGGCGGCCACCGTCGCCGCCACCAGCGCCATGCCGAACGGGCTGGCCAGCACCTTGCCCTGGCCGAACCCGTCTTCGGTGCGCTCGGCCAAATCGACCGTCGGCGGCACCGAACCCGTGACCGTCGTGATGCCGTCGAGCTGGTAGTCCAGCCCGAGGCCGTAGCGCGCGGCCGCCTGACTCAAACCGCGCGGCGGCATCCGGCTGGCCAGTTCGGCGAACGTCGTGTTGCAGGAGCTGGCGAACGCCCGCGACATCGGGACCACCCCGAGGTCGAATCCGCCGTAGTTGGGCACCGTGCGGTGCCCGATGTCGATCTCGCCGGGACACCCCAGCAACGTGTTGGGGGTGGCCATGTCGCGCTCGATGGCCGCGCCCGCGGTGACCATCTTGAACGTGGACCCCGGCGGGTACAGGCCGGTGGTGGCGACCGGCCCGTCGGCGTCGGCGGCGCCGTTCTGCGCGACGGCCAACAGCTCCCCCGTCGACGGCCGGATCACCACGATCATCGCCTTGCCGGGCTGGGTGTCGACGGCGTGCTGGGCGGCGTCCTGCACGGAACGATCCAGGCTGATCGAGATCGACGGCGCCGGCGACGGCTCGACCTCGTGCAACACTGCGACGTCGACGCCGTTCTGGTTGACGCTGACCACCCGCCAGCCGGCCTCGCCGTCGAGCTGGTCGACCACCGCTTTTTTCACCTCGTTGATCAGGGCCGGGGCGAAATGGTCGTCGGTGGGCAGCAGTTCGGCCTGCGGGGTGATCACTACCCCGGGCAGCTGGCCGATCGCGGGTGCGACGTTGTTGTTGTCGTCGACCCGCAGCGTGATCAGGTCCAGCGGTTTGGCCGACGAGCTGGCCTGCTCGGCCAGTTGCTGCGGGTCGTTCAGCGCGTCGTCGAAGGGGTGCAGCACATCGACGACGGCGCGGGCCGTCGAGATCAGGTTCGGCCCAGCCCGGGTGGCGTCGAGCGTGTAGTGGTAGAGGTAGCCGGGTGCCAGCACGTCGGTGCCGCCGACTTCGTTGACCGAGGCGCGCCGTGGCGGGTCTGCCCGCAGCGCGAACGTCTGATGCTCACCCAGCCGCGGGTGCAGGTCGGTGGTGCTCCACCGCACCAGCCAGCGGCCCTCGTCGCGGGCCATCTTCAGCTGTCCCTCGTAGGCCCAGGTCCGGTTCTTGGGCAGATGCCAGGTGTAGCGGTAGGCCACCGTGCCGGTGTCCTCGGTGTACTTCGAGCCGAGCACTTCGGCGTCCAGGTGGGTGGCCTGCAGGCCGGCCCACGCCGCGTTGAGCGCTTCGCGGGCATCGCTCGGGTCGTCGCTGAGGTCGGCGGCCGCCGCGGTCTCACCGGTGGAAAGCGCGGCGAAGAACCGCTGGGCCGCCGGCGCCGGGCCGTCCGGACGCGGCGTACAGGCCGGCACAGCGATCGCGAAGCCCAGCAGAACAGTGACTGCTGATGCGATTGTGGTCTTAGTTGCCATTGAGGCTGATGTTACGAAGTGGTCTCGCCCGACGGTCGGAGGCGCACCGAGACCCAACCGTGACTCAGGGTTGCGTCGTCGCTCTGGCCGCTACTTCGGCGAAACTTAAACGTCTGCGATCCTGCCCGGCGTGTCGTCGCAACCAGTTAAATGTCGCGCAGCCAAGCGAGCTCAGTCGAGCAGCACCGTCGCGAAGCTGCCTACTTCGGTGAAGCCGACGCGCGAGTACGCGGCGCGGGCCACGGTGTTGAAGCTGTTGACGTACAGGCTGGCGATGCGTCCGGTGCCGACGATCACCGCCGCCAGCGTCGCGGTGCCCGCGGTTCCCAGGCCCTGGCCACGCCGATCCGGATGCACCCACACGCCCTGGATCTGGCCGACGGCCGGAGACTGCGACCCGACCTCGGCCTTGAAGACGACCTGCCCGTGCTCGAAGCGGGCCCACGCCCGGCCCTGGGTGATCAGGTTGGCCACCCGGCGGCGATAGCCGCGGCCGCCGTCGCCGAGCCGCGGATCCACCCCGACCTCGCCGATGAACATGTCGACGGCGGCCACCAGGTAGGCGTCGATTTCGGTGAGCTTGACCTGGCGCACCTCAGGGTCGATCGCGCAGTCAGGCATGCGGCCCAGCGCCATCAGCGGCTGATGCTCCCGCACGTCGCGGGCCGGACCCCAGGCCGGTTCGAGCCGTCGCCACATCGGCATCACCAGTTCGGCCCGGCCCACCAGCGACGAACATCGCCGCGAGGCGCTCATCGCCTCGTCCGCGAAGGCGTTCAGGTCGGCCGGCCGCCCGCGCAGCGGAATCAGGTTTGGGCCTGCGTAGCAAAGGGATTCATCGACGCCGCGGCGGGTCCACAGTTCGCCGCCGATCGCCGACGGCTCGATGCCGTGGTCGGCGACCCGCGCAGCGACCATGCACGACCCGACGGGGTCGTGGTCGAGAACGCGGCGCACCGCCGCCACATCCCGCACCACCGACACCCGTCGCTGGTCGACCAAGCGGTGGATGGGCGGAGCCGACATCGTGACTCTTTCTGCGAGCAGGCGGGCTCTCTCAGCTTACGGTCACGACGGGCGAACCGCTCGCAGTACCTTGCTCACCGGCGAGCCGCAGGGCCTCTTCGATCAGCGTCTCGACGATCTGCGCCTCGGGCACCGTCTTGATGACCTCGCCGCGCACGAAGATCTGGCCTTTGCCGTTGCCCGACGCCACCCCGAGGTCGGCTTCGCGGGCCTCCCCCGGCCCGTTGACGACGCAGCCCATCACCGCCACCCGCAGCGGCACGTCCAGGCCGTCCAGACCGGCGCTGACCTGGTTGGCCAGCGTGTAGACGTCGACCTGGGCACGCCCGCAGGACGGGCAGGACACGATCTCCAGCCCGCGCGGCCGCAGGTTCAGCGACTCGAGGATCTGGTTGCCGACCTTGACCTCTTCGACCGGCGGCGCCGACAGCGACACCCGGATGGTGTCGCCGATGCCTTTGCTCAGCAGCGCACCGAACGCCACGGCCGACTTGATGGTGCCCTGGAACGCCGGCCCGGCCTCGGTGACCCCGAGGTGCA
This sequence comes from Mycobacterium kyorinense, assembly GCF_002101735.1. Classification (GTDB taxonomy): domain Bacteria; phylum Actinomycetota; class Actinomycetes; order Mycobacteriales; family Mycobacteriaceae; genus Mycobacterium; species Mycobacterium kyorinense. The sequence goes on from NZ_LQPE01000031.1 coordinate 50,869, forward strand.
GCGGGTAGTCGCACTGTGCGGCCAGCTGCTCGTAGGCCGCGACCATGACGACCGGGTCGCTGTGCTTGACGCTGATCTTGATATTGCCGAAGCCGTGTTCCTCGAACAGCGACGCCTCCCACAGCGCGGACTCCACCAGCGCCTCCGGCGTGGCCTTGCCGTATTTGGCCATGAACCGCTTGTCCAGCGATCCGGCGTTGACGCCGATGCGGATCGGAATGCCTGCTGCCGCAGCGGCTTTGGCGACCTCGGCGACACGGCCGTCGAATTCCTTGATGTTGCCGGGGTTTACCCGCACGGCAGCACAACCCGCGTCGATCGCGGCGAAGATGTACTTGGGCTGGAAGTGGATGTCGGCGATCACCGGAATCTGGCTGTGACGCGCGATTTCGGCCAGCGCGTCGGCGTCCTCCTGGCGCGGGCAGGCCACCCGGACGATGTCGCAGCCGGCGGCGGTCAGCTCGGCGATCTGCTGCAGCGTGGCGTTGACGTCGTGGGTTTTGGTGGTGGTCATCGACTGCACGGCGATCGGGTAGTCGCTGCCGACGCCGACGTCGCCGACCATCAGCTGGCGGGTCTTGCGCCGCGGCGCCAACGTGGGCGCCGGCGGTGCCGGCATGCCCAGTCCGACAGACATGAGTGAATCTCCTACTGGAACAACCTGATCGGGTTGACCAGGTCGGCGGTAACGGTCAGCAGCATGTAGCCGACCACCACGACCAGGATGACGTAGGTGGCCGGCATCAGCTTGAGGTAGTTGACGGGCGCCGCGGCGACCATGCCGCGCGCCGACCGGATCATGTTGCGGATCTTCTCGTACACCGCGATCGCGATGTGCCCGCCGTCGAACGGCAGCAGCGGCAGCAGGTTGATGGCGCCCAGCACGAAGTTCAACTGGGCCAAAAAGAACCAGAACGCCACCCACAGCCCGTGGTCGACGGTGTCGCCGCCGATGATGCTGGCGCCGACGACGCTGATCGGGGTTTCGGGATCACGTTCTCCGCCGCCGATCGAGTGCACCAGCGCGCCGACCTTGGTGGGAATCTTGGCCAGCGACTTCCCCAGCTCCACGGACAGGTCGCCGGTGAACGTGAAGGTGGCGGGCACCGCGGTCAGCACGTTGTACTTCGTCGGCCCGGACAGCGCGCTGCTGCTGATCCCGATCGCGCCGACGGTCGACGCGGAGTCGGCGTGCTGGGACGTGAACCGCTTTGTCTGCGCGACGTTCACGGTGAACTCGAGCCGGCGGCCGTCGCGCTCCACCACCACCGGTGTGGGCCCGCTGCGCGGCTGTACGGCGGCCTGCACGTCCGCGAAGCTGCGCACGTCCTTGCCGGCGACCTTGACGATCACGTCGCCGGGCTTGATCCCGGCGACGGCCGCCGGCCCCGGACCGGTGCACTGGCCGAGCTCACCCTTGCTGACTTCCGGTGCCACACAAGCGGTTCCGCCGACGACAGCGCGGGTGTCGGGGTGCAGGTTCGGCAGCCCCCAGATGACGGCGATGCCGTAGATCAGCACCAGGCCGATCAGGAAGTTCATCCCCGGACCGGCCAGCAACACCGCGCTGCGCTTCCAGGTCTTCTGCTTGTACATGGCGCGGTCGCGTTCGTCGGGCCGCAGTTCTTCGACCGCCGTCATCCCGGCGATGTCACAGAAGCCGCCGGCCGGGATCGCCTTGAGGCCGTATTCGGTTTCGCCGCGCCGCGTCGACCACAGCGTCGGGCCGAAGCCGACGAAGTAGCGGCGCACCTTCATCCCGGTGGCGCGCGCGACCCACATGTGACCGCACTCGTGCAGCGCCACCGAGATCAAGATGGCGAGCGCGAATGCCACGATGCCGACGACGAACATCATCGGGTAGGTATGACCTCCTGTGTGACGGCACGCTGCGCCCGTTCGCGGGCCCAGCGCTGCGCGTCGAGTACGTCTTCCACGGTAGCGGGTAATTGCGACCATTGGTCGGCGGCGCTCAGCACCTCGGCGATCGTGCGAACGATCGCGGGGAAACGGATCCGCCCGGCCAGGAACGCCGCCGCGGCTTCTTCGTTGGCCGCGTTGTAGACGGCGGTCAGGCAGCCGCCGGCCCGGCCGGCCTGCCGGGCGAGCTCGACAGCCGGAAACACCGCGGTGTCCAGCGGCTCGAAGTCCCAGCTCGACGCGGTGGAAAAGTCGCAGGCGGCCGCGGCGCCGGGCACGCGGTCCGGCCAGCCCAGGGCCAGCGCGATCGGCAGCTTCATGTCCGGCGGGCTGGCCTGGGCGATCGTCGAGCCGTCGGTGAAGGTGACCATCGAATGCACGATCGACTGCGGGTGCACGACGACATCGATGCGCTCGTACGGGATGCCGAACAGCAGGTGGGTCTCGATGAGCTCGAGCCCCTTGTTGACCAGCGACGCCGAGTTCAGCGTGTTCATCGGGCCCATCGACCAGGTCGGATGCACGCCGGCCTGCTCGGGAGTGACGTGCTCGAGGTCGGCGGCCGACCAGCCGCGGAACGGCCCGCCCGAGGCGGTCAGCACGATCTTGGCGACCTCGTGCGGGCCGCCGCTGCGCAGACATTGCGCCATCGCGGAGTGCTCGGAGTCGACGGGCACGATCTGGCCGGGCTTGGCCGCCTGCAGCACCAGCGGCCCGCCGGCGACCAGCGACTCCTTGTTGGCCAGGGCCAGCCGGGCGCCGGTTGCCAGCGCGGCAAGCGTCGGCCGCAGGCCCAGCGCGCCGACCAGGGCGTTGAGCACGACGTCGGCGTCGGTGTTCTCGACCAGCCGGGTGACGGCGTCGGGGCCGCGGTAGGTGACGTCGCCGATCGCCGCGCCCTCGTCGGCGACGGCTATGTTCGTCACCTGAGTCTCGGCGCGCTGCCGGGCGAGCAGGTCGGGGTTCGCGCCGCCGGCGGCCAACCCGACCAGCTCGAAGCGATCGGGGTTGGCGGCGATGACCTCCAGCGCCTGGGTCCCGATCGAGCCGGTGCTGCCCAGCACCAGGACGCGCAGGCGGTCGCTTGTCACCAATTCATTGTGCCGCGCCTGTCTAACCCTCGCGTTTAGCGCCAGACCAAAGCGGGAAAGGGGACGAACACCTACCGAGAGGATGGCAGCATGAACAGACCGCTTGCCGCGGCCGGCGTCGTCGCGCTGGCAGTGACGGTGTCGTCGGCCTGTACCACCGAGGTCCACGAACCGGTCCAATCCGCGCCATCCACCGTGACCACCACAGTGGTCATCACCTCGCCCACGGCCGCGACCACCACCGGAACCGCTGCTCCCGCAGGGAATCCCATCGGCCCCGGCTGTGCGGAGTACGAGCAGCAGGTGCCCACCGGGCCCGGTTCGGTGTCGGGCATGGCCAAAGACCCGGTCGCCGTCGCCGCGTCGAACAACCCTCGGCTGACGACGCTGACCCAGGCCCTGTCGGGCCGGATGAACCCGGACGTGAACCTCGTCGACACGGTGAACAAGGCCCAGTTCACTCTGTTCGCGCCGACGGATCAGGCGTTCGCCAAGCTCGACCCCGCCACGATGGACCGGTTCAAGACCGACGCGGCGTTCCTCAACAGCGTGCTGACCTACCACCTGGTCAACGGGCAGCTGACCCCCGCCCAGGTCGACGGCGTACACCAGACGCTCGACGCCAACACCACGCTGACCGTGACCGGCACCGCCGACAGCCTCAAGGTCAACGACGCCGCCGTCACCTGCGGCGGCATCAGCACCGCGAACGCGCAGCTCTTCATGCTCGACACCGTGCTGATGCCCCCGCCTGCCCCATAGGCCCGGTCCTCTGCCCGGCGTGTGCCAGAATGTCGGGGCATCAGCTAGCCCAATCTGGAGGTAATCGCCGTGGTCGGTACCGAGGTCGAACGCCACACCGGGGTCGATGTTGCCGACGTGCCGTCCGCCGACTGGGGCTGGAGCAAGATCAACCACCGCACCTGGCGCATCCTCGGGCTGTGCATCGCCGGGTTCCTGCTGCTGATGCTGCGCGGCAACCACGTCGGCCACATCGAGAACTGGTTTTTGATCAGCTTCGCCGCGCTGACGCTGTTCGTCGTGGTGCGCGACTGGTGGGGCCGCCGCCGCGGCTGGATCAGGTAAGGGTCGCGACGGCCCGGTGGATATCGACGTCCCCGGACCCGGTTCGCACCTTCACCGTCAGCGTCTCGTCGCCGTCCTCGGGCCCACCCGCAGGCTCCAAGCGGTTGGTGACGAGACCGGAGCCGGTCATGATGTCGAGGCGGGCGGCGCTGCCCTGCGGAACACCGATTTCGACGGCGCCGCTGCTGGTATACGCGGTAACAGCGCCCCTGACCGCCGCCGCGATGCGGACCGAACCGGATGCCGTTTGCGACTTCACCCGGCCGCGCAACCGATCCAGCGACAGCGAGCCGCTGGCAGCCTGGAACTTCAGGTCACCGTCGAGCTCGGCGATGTCGGCCCCGCCCGAGGAGGCGGAGGCCTTGAGCTGGCCGGTAATCGATTGCGCGACAAGGCTTCCGCTCGCTGACGAAAAGTCGAAATCCGCGAATTCGCCGTCGGCGCGTACGTCGGCGGACGCCACAGCGACGCGGATCCGGGAGTGCGACGGCAGTTCGACGACGATGTCGACCGCGCCCATCCGATACCCGAGGAAGCCGAATTTCGCCGGCGCGACGGTCAGCTGACCGTTGGCGTAGGACACCCGCGCCTGTTCGGCGGCGCGGACGTCGGCGGGGCGGTTCGGGTCGCGTGGGCTGACCTCGACGACGGTGTCGGTCCGGTCGGTGGCGATCAGCCGGATCGAGCCGGCGGCCGCGTCGATGCGGGCGGAGATGGGCTCGGGTGTGGCAAACGTGGGCATCGGGCCTCCTTTGTCGGTTCTCAGCGCACCCAGCCGGTGACGTGATGGCGGGTGTCGGTTCGTGGCGGCGGTTCGACACGCGCCGCGGCGGCGCGGACCAACCAGGCGTTCAGGGAGATGCCGTCGCGGCGGGCGGCGGCCTCGATCCCGGTCCGCAGCGATTCCGGTAACCGCAGGGTCACCCGCCAGGTACCGCCCTCGTCGTCGACCACGGGGGCCTGGGCGGGCGGCTCGTCGAGCGGTGGGCTCACGACGAACTCCGGGTCGCGGCCGCGCAGCCGAACCTCGACCGAGCGCGGCGCGAGCTCGCGGGTGATCTCTTCGGCACCCGCCGCCAAAGCCTGCAGCAGCGCCAGCCGGATTGCCGACTCCAGCGGCGCGCTCAGCCGATCGGCCAGCTCCTGGATCTCGGACCCGCCTGCAGCGGCGGCGACGCCGAGCTCGTGGCGGACCGCGTCGATGTACGGCTGCAACTCCATGATGTCATTATGACATCATCATGGTGTCATTTCAAGTGTCGTGATGGCGTCGCCGGTAGCGAGCGGTGGCGAGCGCGGCCGCGATCAGCAGAAGCAGTGCCAGCAGCCAGGGCCAGGCGCCGTGCTGGTGGACCCATCCGGCCAGCGCTCCCTGCACGCGGCCGGCCGCCGCGATCACGGTGTCCTGCGGGTGCCCATGTAGGGCGAACAACCGCACCTCGTAGAGGCCGTAGTAGCCGACGTAGAGCCCGACGACCACCAGCAGTGCGCCGCCGGCCCGGTTCACGAACGGCAGGATTCGCCGCAGGCGATCGGCCAGCGCCGAGCTCGCGCACGCGGCGGCGACCGCCAGTACGCCCACCACCAAGGTGAGCCCGGCGACGTAGGCCAGGTAGATCGACACGCCGCCGAGGATCGATCCGCCACGCAAACCGGCCGCGGTGACCGCCAGAAACGGACCGACGGTGCACGACAGCGAGGCGATTGCGTAGCTGAGGCCGTAGCCGTACATCGAGCCCAGCCGGACCGTCGGGGCTCGTTGCGCGCCAAGCTGTTTGGGTATCAGCACGGTCAGCTCCCGGCCGCATAGCAGCCAAATGCCAAGGGCGACAAGCACAACGCCGATCAATACCGTCACGTAGGGCAGGTAGTGCTGCACCGCCGCCGCCGCCGACACGGTGAGCGCGCCGAACACGCCGAACACCGTCAGAAAGCCCAGCGCCATCCCGACGGTGGCCACCAATGCGCGGCCGACCGACGTCAGTCCCGCTGATCCGCTGCCGCGTACCACCAGAACGAGATAGCCGGGCAGCATGGCGAATCCGCACGGGTTCAGCGCCGCAACCAATCCGGCGGCGAACGCCAAACCCACCAGGCCTTGGTCCACCGATTACTTGAGTGCCGCCACCCGGTCGGACAGCTCTTGCTGGGGCATGGCCGCGGTCGGGTTGTTCACGAACGTCGACGTGCCGTCGGCGCGGTAGAACACATACGCAGGCTGCCAGGGCACGTTGTAGCGCGCCCAGATCGACCCGTCGGCGTCGTTGAGGTTGGTGAAGTTCAGGTTGTACTTGGAGACGAAGTTCTGCATCGCGCCGACATCCGAATGCGCCGCGACGCCCACGAACGTGACCCCGGGATTCGCGGCCGCAACCTGGCTGACACCGGGCGCTTCGGCGTTGCAGTACGGGCACCACGGCGTCCAGAACCACAGCACTGCCGGCTTGCCCTGCAGGCTGGCGCCGTTGAACGGGGCTCCGCTCAGCGTGGTCGCGGTGAAATTCAGCCGATCATCGGCTGCATGCGCACGCGGTGCCAGGCTTGGCGCTGCCGCAAGAGCGACGCTGATGACAACCAGGGCAACGAGTTTCGTCAGGATGGAACAGTGAACCCTCATGGCAGGCCTTTCGTTTTCATGTTTGCCTTAACCACGTAAAGCTGGCCGGGTTTAGTTCAAAATACGCCGAATCACGTCACGTGTTCAGCGGACAGCTGGCCGCACGCGGCGGCGATCTCCCGGCCACGGGTGTCACGAACCGTGCAGGACACGCCCTCGGCCCGCACGCGCCGGACGAACTCGCGCTGCGCGGGTTTCGGGCTGGCGTCCCAGTCGCTGCCCGGTGTGGGGTTGAGCGGGATGACGTTCACGTGAGCCAGCGGTCCCAGCGCGCGATGCAAGAGCGCGCCCAGCAGCTCGGCTCGCCACGGCTGGTCGTTGACGTCGCGGATCAGCGCGTATTCGATCGACACCCGCCGGCCGGTGACGTCGGCGTAGTAGCGGGCGGCGTCCAGCGCTTCGGCGACCTTCCACCGGTTGTTGACCGGCACCAGCGTGTCGCGCAGCTCGTCGTCGGGGGCGTGCAGCGACAGCGCAAGCGTCACCCCCAGTCGCTCGTCGGCGAGCTTGCGGATGGCCGGGGCCAGGCCGACCGTGGACACCGTCACCGCCCTCGCGGAGATGCCGAATCCGGACGTGATGCCCCGCACCGCGGCGACGACCCGCGTGTAGTTGGCCAGCGGCTCACCCATGCCCATGAACACCACGTTCGACAACCGGTCGCCGAACTCGTCGCGCAACTCCACGGCCGCGGCCCGCACTTGCTCGAGGATCTCCGCGGTGGACAGGTTGCGGGTCAGCCCGCCCTGTCCCGTCGCGCAGAACGGGCACGCCATCCCGCAGCCGGCCTGCGAGGAGATGCACACCGTATTGCGCTGCGGGTAACGCATCAGCACCGACTCGAAGGTGGTGCCGGCAGGGTCGTCGACGGCCCGCCACAACATCTTGCGGGTCTGGCCGGCATCGCAGGTGATCTCGCTGGCCGGAGCAAGAAGCGTCGGGAACAACGCCTCGGCGACCCGCTCGCGCACCGCGGCGGGCAGATCGGTCATCTGCCGCGGGTCGGCGATCAGCCGGCCGTAGTACTGGTGGGCGAGCTGTTTGGCGCGATACGCCGGCAGGCCCAGCTCGGCGACGGCGGCGGCGCGGCCCGCCTCGTCGAGGTCGGCGAAATGCCGCGGCGGCAGGGCCCGCCGGGGCGCGTCGAACACCAGCTTCATGGCACCAGGGTCAACACGACCCAGGCGGCCACCGCCGACGGCAGAAAGCCGTCGAACCGGTCCATCACCCCGCCGTGCCCGGGCAGCAGGCTGCCCATGTCCTTGATGCCCAGGTCACGCTTGACCTGCGATTCCACCAGGTCGCCAAGGGTGGCGGTGGCGACCAGGATGAAACCCAGCAGGACGCCGATCCACCACGGCTTGCCGCCCAGATACGTCACGGTCAGGGCGGTGGCAGTCACCCCGAACACCAGCGACCCGACCAGCCCTTCCCACGACTTCTTCGGGCTGATCGCCGGGACCATCGGGTGCTTGCCGAACAACACGCCCGCCGCGTACCCGCCCACGTCGGAGGCCACCACGCCGACCGCCAGCGCAAACGCGCGGCCGGGGCCGTCTTGCGGATAGACCAGCAGCGCCGCGAACGACGCGAACAACGGGACCCAGGCGGCCAGGAAAACCGTCGCCGACACGTCACGCAGGTAGTTGGCCGGAGAGGCGTCGGGCACCGGCGCCGCGCGACGACCGTGGGGGCTCAGCAGCCGCCAGATCATGCAGACCACGACGGTGGCGCCGAACCCGGCCAGCGCGCCGCGCGCCCCGAACGGCCAGGTGAGCCACAGCGTGGCCTGCCCGCCGACCACCAGCGGGATGACCGGAATCACGTACCCGGCGGCGCCCAGCCGCCGCACCACCTCGAGCGTGCCCAAAAAGACGCCGGCGGCCACGATGCCGACGAACGCATACCGCGCATACAGCAAGCTGGCGATGACGGCGCCGCCCAGTACCGCGCCGACGATGATGGCGACGGGCAGGTTCCGACCGGCCCGTGAGGTCTTCTGCGCCGACCCCTTCGCCGGGGTACCTGCGCCGGTATCAGTGCCTGCCACAGACATCGTTGCTGAGCGGCCGCTAGACCTCCAGCAGCTCGCCTTCTTTGTGTTTGACCAGCTCGTCGATCTGGGCGACGTACTGGTGGGTGGTTTTGTCCAGGTCCTTCTCTGCCCGGCCGACCTCGTCCTCACCGGCCTCACCGTCCTTGCGGATGCGGTGCAGCTCCTCCATCGCCTTGCGGCGGATGTTGCGCACCGAAACCCTGGCTTCCTCCCCCTTGTGCTTGGCCTGCTTGACCAGCTCGCGGCGACGCTCCTCGGTCAGCTGCGGCACGGCCACCCGGATCAGGGTTCCGTCGTTGGTGGGGTTGACGCCCAAGTCGGAGTTGCGGATCGCGGTCTCGATCGCATGCAGCTGGTTGGCCTCGTACGGCTTGATGACGACCAGCCGCGCTTCGGGGACGTTGATGCTGGCCAGCTGGGTGATCGGGGTGGCGGCGCCGTAGTAGTCGATGACGATCCGGGAGAACATTCCGGGGTTGGCCCGGCCGGTCCGGATGGTCGACAGGTCGTCGCGGGCCACCGACACGGCCTTTTCCATTTTCTCTTCGGCGTCGAAGAGAGTCTCCTCAATCATGTTTGCGCCGCTCCTCCTAGGTGGTGACCAGCGTCCCGATTTTCTCACCCGCCACCGCGCGGGCGATATTGCCGTCGGTCAGCAAGTTGAACACCAGGATCGGCATGCCATTGTCCATACACAGGCTGAACGCGGTGGCGTCGGCCACCCGCAGGCCGCGGTCGATCACTTCGCGGTGGCTGATCGCGGTGAGCAGCTCTGCTTCGGGGTTGGCCCGCGGGTCCTCGGCGAACACCCCGTCGACCGCCTTGGCCATCAATACCACCTCGGCGCCGATCTCCAGGGCGCGCTGCGCGGCGGTGGTGTCGGTGGAGAAGTACGGCAGTCCCATGCCGGCGCCGAAGATCACCACCCGGCCCTTCTCCAGATGCCGGCGGGCGCGCAACGGAATGTAGGGCTCGGCCACCTGACCCATCGTGATCGCGGTCTGGACCCGCGTGTCGATGCCCTCTTTTTGCAGAAAGTCTTGCAGCGCAAGGCTGTTCATAACGGTGCCGAGCATGCCCATGTAGTCCGAACGGGTGCGCTCCATCCCGCGCTGCTGCAGCTGCGCACCGCGGAAGAAGTTGCCGCCGCCGATGACGACGGCAACCTGAACGCCGTCGCGGACCACCTCGGCGATCTGGCGGGCCACCTGGGCCACCACGTCGGGGTCCAGCCCGACCTGCCCGCCGCCGAACATTTCGCCGCCGAGCTTGAGCAGCACTCGCGAGTATTTGGGCCGGCGTGGCGGTTCTGCGCCGGGATAGCCGTTGTCCGGTGGAAATGCCTCGACGCCGTTGGTGCTCGTCGGCTCCTGCTCCGTCATCAGACTCCTCGCATGCGAGAGCGCCTTGCGGCCACCCCCAGGACAGCACCTCCTATCCTGCCTCATGGCTGGTCGCGGCGTTCGAGGTGGAGCAGATTCGGCGGCGAAGAGCGCTTTACGACGACCGGGTCAGGCCCCGCGTCGCCGGTCCTTCCAGCAGCGTGCCGTCCGGCGCGAACCGCGAACCGTGCAGCGGGCATTCCCACGACTTGTCGGCGTCGTTCCAGTTGACGATGCCGCCCAAATGCGGGCACACCGGCGAAACACGGTGCGCCACACCGTCAACCGTGCACTGCGCTTCCATATGCCACGGCGGCCCCTTGACCACGCCGCCGTCGGTCGAGGAATCGCGGCCCAATCGCGTCACCGGCGCCACCCATCCCTTGGCCATGTGCACTGCGACCTCGAGATTCGCGCGCACCGCCGTGGTGATGCCGGCGATTTCGTGCGGGCTCCACGCCGCGAACGCCTTGGACCAGTCCATCCGCCCGCCCAGGATCCGGCCGCTGAGCACAAGCGCCGCCGCAACCCCGGCGGCCAGCCCCCACTTGTTGAAACCCGTTGCGATGAACACCTTTTCGTCGCCGGGCAAGATCGTCCCGACGTAGGGCAGATGGTCGACGGGCGTGTAGTCCTGCGCAGACCATTGGTAGGTCTGGGTGGCGCCGGGATAGTGCTCGCGCGCCCACGACGCCAACTCCTCCAGCTCGGCGGTGGGGCTCTTGCGGCCCACCACGTGGCTGGCGCCGGCGACGACGAGCCGCTCGCCGTCCCCGGCCGGCGCGTATCGCACCGACCGGGTCGGCGAACCGGCCGAGATGAACATCGGCCGGGTGATGGCGCCGGGAACCTCGAACGCCATGCAGTAGGACCTGTTGGGCTTCAGCCGCGCGAAGTATCCACCGCGGTCCAAAATCGGCATGCCGGTGGCGAGCACGCACTGCGCCGCGTCGACGTCAACCTCTGCGTCCCCGCTCCGCGCGGTCAGTCGCACGCGGCCGTTGCGGTGCGAGAGCCCCTGCACCCGCACACCCTCGACGAGTCGACCGCCGCGCTGAGTGAGCTCACCAATCAGGCTGTCCAGCAAGGGCATTGGGTCAAGCTGCGCCTGGTCGGCCAGCCGCACGCCGCCATGGTAGGGGAACGGCACGTCGGCGTCGTCGTCCCATTCCGCGTCGAGTCCCGCCAACCGGCAGGCAGCCAGTTCCGCACGCGCCGTCTCCACCTCGCCCGCCGACTGCGCATAGGTGTAGGCGTCCTCCCGTTGAACCGCAACACCGTTCGCCTCGCAGTAGTGCAGGAGCCAATCCTGGCCCTCCCGATTGCCCCGCACGTAGTCCCGCGCGATATCGGCGCCATGGTGGGACACGATCTGCGAGAGCATGGTGCCCTGCAGCAGGCTGATCTTGCCGGTGGTGTTGCCGGTGGTCACCGCGCCGGGGCTGCGCGCCTCTAACACCAGCACGTCCTTACCGGCCCGGGCCAGCAGCACAGCGGTCGTCAGCCCCGTGATGCCGGCGCCCACGACCACCACGTCGGCGGACGGTTGTGCCAGATTGGTTTCGGCGTTGTCCCGACTACGCCCGGCCAGCCACAGCGACATTTCCATCGCCTCCACATACCCGGCCCGGCGTGGGCGAAACAACCGGAGGTTTGAGCCCGCGGCGCGGTGGGAATCCGCCGAAACGCGGCGGGAAGAGCGCGAAGATGACGAAGTCTTTGCGCCGCGCCGATAACCGGTCGAGACCTGGGCCGGTCCACGAGCAAGACAGCCAATGAGGAGGAATCCATGGCGGAGGACAACAAGAGCGGACCCGCGGAAGGCGTGAAGGGCGTCGTCGAGGACGTCAAAGGCAAGGCCAAGGAAGCCGCAGGCAACGTGCTCGGCCAAGACGAGATGGCCCGCGAGGGTAAGGCCCAGCAGGACAAGGCCGAAGCCCAACGCGACGCGGCCAAGAAGGAAGCCGAAGCCGACGCCGCGCGCGGCAGCGCCGCCGCCTCGGAGAAGCGCGAGCAGTCTCACCAGCAGTAGCTGGATACAAGGACGGGCCCGGTCTGCAGTGACGGACCGGGCCTGTCGCACGTCTGGATAACCGGATCAAATTTCCGGCGTATCGGAATAATGCAGGGTGGATCGGGGTAACCTGATGTTTGCCCTACAGGGGAGATACGGGTGGATGTCCTGCTGCTTACTGATCAGGCCGATTTCGCATCGGTGTTGCCGACGCTGGAGTTGTTCGCGGAGAAGCTGCGTCAGGCTCCGCTGAGCGACAGTACCGCGGGCCAACACGAGCGCGCCGACATCGCCATCATCGATGCGCGGGCCAACCTGCCCGCGGCGCGCAAGGCCTGCCAGCGGCTGACGGCCACCGCGCCCGCCGTCGCGGTGGTGGCCGTTGTGGACGCCGCCGACTTCGTCGCGGTCGACCTCGACTGGCATTTCGACGACGTGCTGTTGGCCAACGCCAGCGCGGCGGAGTTGTATGCGCGGTTGCGGTTGGCGGTCGCGCGGCGGCGCAGCTCGCTGGAAGGCATCTGGGAGTTCGGCGACCTGGTGCTGCACCCGGCCAGCTACACCACATTGTTGGCGGGCCGCCATCTCGACCTGACGCTCACCGAGTTCAAATTGCTCAATTACCTTGTGCAGCATGCCGGTCAGGCGTTCACCCGCACCCGGCTGATGCACGAAGTGTGGGGTTACGACTGCGACCACCGGGCCCGCACGGTCGACGTCCATGTGCAACGCCTGCGCGCCAAACTCGGGCCCGAGCACGAGTCGATCATCGACACTGTCCGCGGCGTCGGCTACATGGCCGTGACCCCGCCGCAACCACGCTGGATCGTCAGCGAGCGAGCCGTCAGCCCGGTACGGGCGTCGTAGTCAGTCACCCGAACAGCGGCAACGCCCGCTTGCGGGTCAAGGCGTCCATTCCGCGCTGAATGCTGTCCTGCACCTCGTGGTACTTGGCGTCGACGTACTCGTCGTCGTCGGCGCGGGCGGGGTCGTGGTCCAACTCGACGGGCGGCATGAACCGGGTGCGGATCTTGGCCGGCAGCGGAAACTGCGGCAGCGCCGCGGGCGCGATGCCCCACGGCAGCGAGACCGCCAGCGGAAACACCTTGAGCCGCAACAACTTGTCCAGTCGCAGGGCATGGGAGAGCCTGTCGCCGCGGATCAGCACCGGCATGGCGTCGGCGCCGCCTACCGTGGCGATCGGGACGATCGGCACGCCGGCGCGAATTGCCATCTTGACAAAGCCTTTTCGGCCGGCGAGGTTGGCGCGGTCCCGCTCGGCCCACGGGCGCAGCGAATCCACCTCGCCGCCCGGCCACAACGCGACGTCACGCCCTTCGGCCAGCGCGGTGGCAATGGCGTCCGGCGCTGCCGGCAGCACCCCCATCGACCGGAAGAACCGGCCGAAGCCCGGGATGGCCATCAGCGCATCGTGAGCGGTGCCGTGCAGCGTGCGCTCCGAGCCGAACCGCCGCCACCATTGCAGCCCGACGGTCCAGGCGTCCCACACGAACGGCGCACCGGAATGGATGCCCACCAGCAGTACCGGCGGCTCGCCGACGTTCTCCCAGCCGTCGATTTCCATCCGAAACCAGTAGTCCACCAACAGATTCCAGAAGAACTTTTGGCGGTGCAAGCTGGCCTCGTCCTGCCGGGAAAGGTCCCAGCGGCCGGCCCGGCGGGCCACCCAGCCGCTCAGGCCGCCCTGCTGTCCGCTGCGCCGGTCCTCCATCGCGGCACGCGCTTGGTCGGCCTGTTGCTGCGCCTGCCGACGCACACGGGCAGGTCTGTGGTCGGTGGTACTCATGGCGATTCGGATACCCGATCCGGCTGTCTGCAACGCCTTCGAATGGCCTATGCATGCAAGCTCCCCGCGTCAATGACGCGGGGAGGCCGCCGATAACCGTCAGGGATGGGTGGCGTTGGACGGTGTCGTCCAGATCAGGACGTCCTCTACCCCGTCGTTGTAGACCACGCCGTTCGGCGGCGGGCCGGTCACGTCGAAGTAGATCTTCCCGTTGGCCTGCTGGCCCTGGTTGAGCGGTGCCGGCGGGACGCCGTTCGGAACCGCCGTCGTGTCGATCACGCGGTAGGTGGTCCCGTCGGCCGCGCGGGCGTTGAAGTCCGAGATCAGCGGCGTGACGGTCCCACCGTCCGACCGCACCGTGACGTCGGCCTGGTAGAGCTTGCCCTGCGGAGTGTAGCCGGGAATCACCATGTTGCTCGGCTGCAAGTTGTTCACCGTGTAGTTGGTGACCATCGGGCCGTCGAACAGCGATTCGCTGGTTCCCAAAGATTGGATGGTGGGCGGCGCGGCCGACGCCATGCCTGCGCCGAAAACACCGGCAGCCGCGAGTGCAGCAGCCCCAATCCCCGTTTTCACAGTTGTCGAGGTGAACTTCACGCTAACTCCTCTCGTTCGCGTCGTTTGAGGATTCGTTCTCGAGGCGGCGGCCAGGCTCACTACAGTCGCCGCCCGCAATCGCCGCATACCCACCTGCACCGACCTCAAACACAATGCGGACGCCCGACGGCAAACACATCTTTTACCGCGGTGTAAGCGCATGCCTCGCGTGATTAGCCGTTTCTGGTGGCGGGTAGCGCCGGGGGGGTGAACAAAGCGGGCCGAGAGAATTGGCGACACCGGCTGATGACGATCGGCCACGACCCGTTGAAGGAGACCCGCTGAGCCGCCGGCCGACGAGGACCCGGATATCCCGAGCGCCGGTCCGCCGCCGCCGTAATACGCCACCGGCAAAGGACTTCTGGGCGATAGGGGAATTCGTGTCAACAGCGTGGCACCGGGCTCGATCTGGACGCCGCTGATCCCGTCGACGATGCCCGCGGAGAAAGTGAAGTCGTTCGGGGAGAACGTGCCGCTGGCCTCCGACGAGGCCAGCTATATCTCCGGCGCGCGGGTGGCGGTCACCGGCGGGGTGGCCGATTCTATAGGAGCCTTGTAAGCCGCCGTCGACCACCCAAACACGTTTGGGTGCAGTGCAATTGGTGTAGACTGGGCCTGTGCGCGGGTGGAGTGACTCCGCCGCTCCTTAAGAACACAACGTCAGCCCGCGGTTAGGCAGCTAGTGCATCGTCGGACGGTCCTGAAGCTGCCGGTGGTGCTTGTCGCAGGCGCAGCACTGGCCCAACTGCCGCGCGCCTACGCGGAGGAGCCGGGCCGCTGGCCCGCCGAGCGCGCACACCAGTGGTACCAAGCGCAAGGCTGGCTCGTCGGCGCGAACTACATCACCTCCAACGCGGTCAACCAACTCGAAATGTTCCAGGCCGAGACCTACGACGCGAGCCGCATCGACACCGAGTTGGGGTGGGCCCGGTTGCTCGGGTTCAACTGTGTGCGGGTGTTTCTGCACGATCTGTTGTGGGCCCAGGACCAGCGCGGCTTCCAACGACGTCTCGCCCAGTTCGTGGGGATCGCAGCACGCCACGGCATCAAACCGATGTTCGTGCTGTTCGACTCGTGCTGGGATCCCTTCCCCAAACCGGGCGAGCAGCCCGCACCGCGGCCCGGTGTGCACAACTCCCGCTGGGTTCAAAGCCCGGGAGCCGAGCACCTCGCTGACGGCGCATACCGTCGCGTCCTGCAGGACTATGTCACCGGGGTGTTGGCTCAATTCCGCAGCGACGATCGCGTTTTGGGCTGGGACCTGTGGAACGAACCCGACAACCCGTCTCGGGTGTATGGCCAGGTCGAGCGAAAAGACAAGCAGGAACTCGTCGCAGACCTGCTTCCCCAGGTGTTCCGGTGGGCACGTTCAGTCGATCCGGACCAACCGCTGACCAGTGGGGTATGGCGCGGCGTATGGGGAGATCCGGGGCGGCGCAGCGTGATTGTGGACACCCAACTCGCCAACTCGGACATCATCACGTTCCACAACTACGGCCAGCCCGCGGCGTTCGAGGCGCGGATTACTGAGCTGCTGTCGTTCGGGCGACCGATCCTGTGTACCGAGTACATGGCCCGGCCGCTGGGCAGCAGCATCGAGGCGATACTGCCAATTGCCAAGCGGTACAACGTTGCCGCGATCAACTGGGGCTTGGTGGCCGGCAAGACCCAAACCTACTTCCCTTGGGACTCATGGGATCACGCCTACACGGCGATGCCCGACGTGTGGTTTCACGACCTGCTCCAGCCGGACGGGCGGCCGTATCACGACTCGGAAATCACCGCGATTTCGCCCGTCGATCGGATGGAGATTCCGCCTGGCGCTCGGGAGCAAAGCCACTAACTGACAGTGCTCCGGTCTGCCGGGTGAAATTCGCAGAAAATCCGCGAAAGTTCGTTTGGTGCTGTTCAATTGAGGGTAGACGGCGAACATGGACGTAACTGCGCCCGGTCGTGGAGTGGCGCGCAGTTGGCTAACGCCCGGCCCGGAGCGTAACGCCCCGGGCTGACTGAGAGGCACGGCGATGGGAACGGCGTCTGCGACACATGGTGGCACTACTGGACTAAAGGAGCCGGCGACGGCGCCGGAATTACTCCGGCTGCTCCATGTCGACCATGAGCCGGTCGCCAAACAGTGGCCGGCAATCACCGAGTGGTTGTCGGACCACAAAGCGCCTATTTCGCTGAGGTGCAGTCTGCGCGCCAACGGTTACGGCTATCTACTGAGGAAGGCGCGCCAGGGCGCTCCCCCGATCGGCAGCATTACGGCACCCACCCACCATCCATAGCGCTGCCTTTTTTGCGGACAATTTCCACAAAGCTGGACATAGTGGCCCATCGGGGTTACTAATGAGTATCCCGCTGTCTTCAGAAACGTAGGGCCGGCATCCTTCGACGGCGCCCACGGCGCGCACGATAGGAGTGCGTTTTGAGCTCTGCAACAATCAAAGTTTCTCGCTCGCGGGCTGATTCGAGTCCGCGGTCCAACGAACTCGGCGCGCTGAGCGCCACCACTTCGCAACGCGGCCGCGCGGTGATCATCTCCGTCGCGGGTGAAGTAGACGCGAGCAACGAGCGTGACTGGAGATACCTGCTGGCCGAGATGGTCGCGATCGCCGCCGTGCCCGGTCGGGTCGTAGTCGACGTCCGCGACCTCGACTTCATGGGCTGCTGTGCCTACGCGGCGCTGGCCCGCGAGGCCGAACGGTGCCGGCGCCGCGGTGTCACCTTGTGCTTGGTCAGCCAGGACCCGATCGTCGCGCGGATTGTGGCGGCGTGTGGACTGCGCTGGCTGCTGCCGATTTATCCGACGACAGAGGCCGCGCTGGGCATCAAGGAGGAGTGAGCAGCAGCCCGGCGGCGCCTACCGCCGCGGGTCAGGCCGCTCCGGCGCCAGCGCCCAGGGTGCGCTGCATGTCCGGCTTCATCGCCGCCAGCTGGGCACCCCAATAGCCCCAACTGTGCACGCCGTTGCTGTCGATGTTGAACGTGGCGTTGTGGCCGCCGGCGGCGTTGTAGGCGTCCTGGAAAGCTACGTTGCTTTGCAGAATGATCTGCTCGATCACCTGGCCGGGCAAGCTACCCTGACCGATGGCTTCCGACGGTGTGCCGTTCCCGCTGTAGATCCACAGCCTGGTGTTGTTGCCCGCCAGTCGTCCGGCCTGCACCGTGGGATCGTTGCGCTGCCAGCCCGGGCCGCCCGTCGGCCCCCACATGTCCTCGGGGTTGAAGCCTCCCTCGTCGTTCATCGCGAGCTTGATCAGGCTGGGCCCGTTGCCGCTGGAGGGGTTCAACAGCGCCGACAGCGAGCCGGCGTAGGCGAATTGCCCGGGGTGGTACGCCGCCAGGATCAGCGCCGACGACCCGGACATGGACACCCCGACGACCGCGTTGCGGTTCGACCGGACTCCTTTGCCGGACAGGTAGCCGGGCAGCTCACTGGTCAAAAAGGTTTCCCATTTGTAGGTTTGGCCGTTGGCCGAGCCGTACCAATCGGAATAGAAGCTCGAGCGCCCGCCCACCGGTGCGACTACCGATATCCCGGAACCGGCGTAGTCGTTGAATGCGTTGGTTTCGATGTCCCAGCCGCTGCGGTCGTCCCGCGCCCGTAAGCCGTCGAGCAGGTAGACGGCCGGCGCTCCGCCGCTTTGGAATTCGACGGTGATGTTGTGACCCATGCTCGCCGAGGGCACCTGAAGAAATTCCGGCGCCGCCGCCCGCGCCGACGGCGCGCTCCCGACACCGGTGAGCCCCGGCAGCGTAGCGACCGCGACGCCGGCAACCACCAGTCGACGCATCCAGCGCTCAATGTTCCCGTTCATCCCCGCTCCTTCCATTCAGGGGGATTCCCTATTGGGGTCTCAGCCGCAACATCCCGCCACCCTTTTGTCCGCCGCTGAATTCAGCGACCCAGCGGTTCTGGGAGTACCCAGGGCGGCGCCGTTTCTACCGGCGGATGAATCGCAGCGACATGTCGCAGACGGATGTGACGGAGAAGCCCGCGCGGTGGCGCGTCAAACGGGGCCAGCCCGAGCGGGATTCCCTCAAGAAATTGCCAAAAATTTCCAGTTTGGGCGAGCGCTTGCAGGGGCACCTATGCGGCATGATCGCACATCACAACCTCATTCGTTACCTCGGTCCCGCGGCAATCGCCGCCGGCGGCCTCGGCGCTTCCGTCCTTGCCGGCCTTGCGGCCGCCCCGTCCGCTTCCGCCCAGCCATGCCCCGACGTGCAGGTGGTCTTCGCCCGCGGTACGGGCGAAGATCCTGGCGTGGGTCCCACCGGGCAGGCGTTCGTCGACGACCTGCACAACCGTGTCGGTCCAAGGTCATTCGACGTCTATCCGGTCAACTACCCGGCCAGTGACCAATGGGAGACCGGCCTCGACGGTATTCGCGACGAAGGCGCTCACGTCGTTTCCACGGCGCAGACCTGCCCTAACACCAAGATGGTGCTCGGCGGTTACTCCCAGGGCGCTGCCGTGACGGGCTTCGTCACCTCGGCCGCAGTGCCGGACGGCGTGGACCCGGCGACCGTGCCGAAACCCCTGGACCCCGCCATCGCCGACCACGTCGCGGCCGTTGTCCTGTTCGGAATGCCGAACGTCCGGGCGATGAACTTCCTCGGCGAGCCGCCGGTCGTCATCGGCCCGGCCTATCAGAACAAAACCATCAAGGTTTGCGCACCCGAGGACCCGATCTGCTCTGACGGGATGAACTTCGCCGCGCACGACGCCTACGCCGACGACGCGGCGATCATTGACCAGGGGGCGGCATTTGCCGCCAGTCGCCTTGGCGGGAATTCCATCGGGCTGGCGCCGGGCACCTCGACCGGAGGTGGGTTTGGCGAGTGAGTTGACGGCCAGTATCGGCCGACTCACTCACCATGGCGGTATGGCGCACCTCGCTCCGAGGGTGCGCCATACCTGTGCGGCTTAAGCCGCCACCACGAAAGTCCAATAACTGCAGGCTGTTTCGAGCCTCTGTCGCAGTTCGGTAACAAACCGCGGCGACGAGTTTAGTCCTTGTGCCCCTGGCTGATTCATAGGCATGCGCAGCCGATTTCAGTACGAGCTATCGGGGCTTACCGCACAGCTCGCTCAGATGTGTGTGTTGGCCGGGCAGGCGATGAACGACGCCGCACATGCCTTGCTAAAGGGCGATATTGGGTTGGCTGAGGGTGTCATCCGCAGGCACGACGACATTTCGGCGATGGGTTATAGCGCTGACGAAAAGGCGTTCCTCTTGTTGACGTCGCAAGCGCGGATTGCTGCCGACCTGCGCCCGGTCGTCAGTGCACTGCACGTCACGGCCGACGCGGAACGCATGTGCGAACTGGCAATGCGTGTTGCCGAGGTCGCGCGTCGCCCGGACCCGCGCCATTCGCTGCCCGGCCCGGTAGCCGACGTGGGCGCCTTGGCGGTGGCGCAGGCTCGTACCGCCCAGGAAGCGTTGCTTTCCGGCGAGCCGCGAACGCCCCGGCACGCTCTTCACGACCACGCCGTCATCAAGGAGTTGCATCGTCGACTACTGGCGGGGCTGATCGACATGGGCCGGACAGACGCCACCGACGTGGCCTTACTGGGCTGCTTATACGAGCACTTCTCCGACCACGCCGTCCGCATCGCCCGGCACGTGGTCTCCCGACACCCTGCGCACCACGAGCGACCGGCGCTGAGCGGCTAACCCGTCAAAAAAGCGTGCCGCAGTAGGGTGCACGTTCGGTACAGAAGGCGGATACGAAGGCGAACAGCACCGCGGCCACGGCGCCACCTTTGACGCGGCCTGCCACGGCGCATCCGATCAGCAGCGGCCCCAACACCGCAACCACCGCGGCCCAGGTGTGCAGCGAGAGCTAGTTACCCCTTTTTCGCGGGCGCGAAAGCCACCTGGCGCGTGACAAGCGCACGATGGTGGTATGCGGATCTCATCGTCGGCGCTGATAGCGGAAACACCGTTTCGCTTCCGAATCGACCGATCCGGCGAAATGTTGGTGCCCGGGGTGATCTTCGCCTCGCAGTCGCTGCTGCCCGAGACCAACCTGGAGCCGCTGCTGCAGCAAGTGGCGAACGTCGCGACGCTTCCCGGGATCGTCGAGGCGTCGTATGCGATGCCGGACATCCATCTGGGGTACGGGTTTCCGATCGGTGGTGTGGCGGCCACCGATGTGCGTGACGGCGGCGTGATCTCGCCGGGCGGAGTCGGATTCGACATTTCGTGCGGTGTGCGACTGCTGGCCGCCGACCTCGACCGAGAGGACTTCGTCCCGGTCGCCGCGACGGTGATGGACGGATTGAGCAGACGGATCCCGCGCGGTGCGGGACCGGGCGCCGTGTGGTCGCAGGTGAGCCGCGGCGAGCTGGACAAGGTCATGCGCGCAGGTGCGCGCTACGTGGTCGAGCGTCGTGGCGGCTCTGAGCTCGACTTGGATCGCTGCGAAGATGCCGGGACGTTCGACGACGCCGACACCGGCGCGGTCAGTGAGCAGGCGCGCGCCCGCGGAATGCGCCAGCTCGGCAGCCTCGGGTCGGGGAACCACTTCCTGGAAGTTCAGGCGGTGTCGGAGGTGTTCGACGAGCCGGTCGCCAAGGCGTTCGGGCTGCGCGTCGGGCAGGTCTGCGTGATGATCCACTGCGGCTCGCGTGGCCTCGGACACCAGATCTGCACCGACGAGGTACGGGCGATCGAGCGGAGCATGGCCCGCCACGGCGTGCAGGTCCCGGATCGGCAGTTAGCCTGCGCGCCAGTCGATTCCGCCGAAGGTCGGCGTTACTTGGCAGCGATGTCCGCTGCCGCCAATTACGCTCGCGCCAACCGGCAGCTCCTCGGATCGTCAGCAAGCGACGTGTTTGAGGCTGTCACCGGGACGGGGCTGGAGTTGGTCTACGACATCTCGCACAACCTTGCCCGCATCGAGCGGCATGAGGTCGACGGGCACACACTGGAGCTCTGCGTCCACCGCAAGGGCGCCACCAGGGCATTGCCGCCCGGACATCCTGATTTGCCAACGGATTTGGCTGACGTGGGGCAGCCGGTGCTGATCCCCGGCTCGATGGGGACGTCGTCGTACGTGCTGGCCGGAGTGCGCGGCGGCGGCGCGTTCCATTCGACGTGTCACGGCGCCGGCCGGCGGCTCAGTCGGCACCAGGCGGCCCGCTCAGTGTCGCCGAAGGCCCTGCGGGACCAACTCGAGCGGCAGCAGGGAATTCAAGTCAGGGGGGCGTCGGCGCGCGGGCTGGCCGAGGAGGCGCCGTCGGCCTACAAAGACGTGTCGGAAGTCGTCGCCGTCGCCGAACAGGCCGGTCTGTGTCGCACGGTCGCCCGGCTGGTGCCGCTGGGCGTGGTGAAAGGCTGACGTGGCCGGCAGCGGGCACCGAACGGTGCCGCATCCGGCCGACGTGACGATCGAGGCGTGGGGACCCACGCGCGAGGCGTGCCTCGCCGAGGCGGTAGTGGGGTTGGCGGCCAGCTTCGTCGACCTTTCCGATGCACGGCCGGTCGATACCGTAAGCCTGGATGTGGCCGCCGCCGACGACGAGGATCGTCTGGTGGCGGCGCTCGACCAGCTGATCTATCTGCTTGACACGCAAGGAGTTATCCCGACAAGTGCCGACGTGGACATCGGGGCGCAAACCTTCCGGTTGACCATGTCGGTGGCGTCGCTGGCCGACGTCACGCCGATCGGCGCGTCACCGAAGGCAGTTGCCCTTTCCGGGCTGGAATTTCGGCGCACCGGCAACCAGTGGCGCTGCCGCGCGACGATCGACGTGTGACTGGTCAGGGCGTCCGGCGCTTGGGCACGCGGGACGGTTCTGCCAGCAGCGCACGCACCAATGGCCGGGGACCGACAGACCGCAGCATCTGGCTGGCCGGCCGGGTGCGCACCTTTTTCGGCCACCAGAACCAGCGACCCAGCAGGGTGGCGATCGACGGTGTGATGAGCGAGCGCACGACCAGCGTGTCGAACAGCAACCCGATGCCGATCGTGGTGCCGAACTGACCGATTGAGCGCAGGTCGCTGGTGATCATCGATCCCATCGTGAAGGCGAATACGAGGCCTGCGGCCGTCACCACCGGGCCTGTGCTGCCCATGCCACGAATGATGCCGGTCTTCAAGCCGGCGCCGATCTCTTCCTCGAACCGCGACACGAGCATCAGGTTGTAGTCGGACCCCACGGCCAACAGCACGATCAGAGCGAACTCCAATGCCACCCAGTGCATTTGGAAATGAATGATGTGCTGCCAGATGAGGTTCGAGAAGCCGAAGGCGGCGCCCAGCGACACTACGATGGTGCCGACGATCACAAACGCGGCTACCAAGGCCCGCGTAATGAGAACCATGATGATGAATATCAACATGATCGAGGCTACTGCTGCGATCATGAGGTCGAATTTTGCGCCGTCGCGGATGTCTTTGTAGGTCGCGGCGGTGCCGCCGAGCTCGATGTTGGCGTTGGACAGCGAGGTCAACTTCAACGCCTCACGTGCCGCCTGGCGCTCGGCGTCGACGGTCGAAATGCCTTCTGTGGTCGCGGGATCGACAGCGTGGGTGATGATGAGACGGGCGGCCTTGCCATCCGGGGAGACCATCAGTTTCAGACCCAGTTGGAAGTCTGGGTTGTCGAAAACCTCCGGAGGCAAGTAGAACGAATCGTCCACTTTTGAATCGTCGAATGCCCGCCCCATCACGGAGCTGGTATCGGTGAGGCGGTCGAACTGTGTGATCAGGCTGTTGAACGTGCTGTACGTGGTCAACGTGATGTCCCGGATCGACTTCGACACCGCGATCATCGGCGGGATTTGCGCCAGCAATTGCGGCTGCAATCTGTCGATCCGCTGCGCGTCGTCGACGAGCGCCGCGGTCTGCTCGGCGAGCTGGTCGACACCGTCGGTGGCGTCATAGAGGGATCGAAACGCCCAACAGATCGGGATGTCGAAACAGTGCTTCTCCCAATAGAAGTAGCTGCGGATCGGCCGGAAGAAATCGTCGAAGTCGGCGACATTGTCTCTGATCTTGTCAGTGACGGCTTGCAGTTTCTGCAGGTCGCGGGTCGTGTCGTGGGTGGCCTCCGTTAGCTGGCGCGTCAGGTCGTATGTGCGCTCCAGAATGGCGATCATCGTGTCGAGGTCGCCGACAGTCTTCAACGTGTCGGCTACCCGATCTTTCAGGTACTGCAGGTTGTCTCTGATCGGCGCGCTTTGCACACTGAGCTGAAAGGGTACCGACCCGTGTTCGATGGGCGGACCGAGCGGCCTGGTGATGCTCTGCACCCGTTCGATACCGGGCAGCCGGAAAATATTTTTGGCCACCCTGTCCAGGACCAGCAGATCGGTTGGATTACGTAAATCGTGGTCGGTCTCGATCATCAGCAGATCGGGATTCAGGCGGGCCTCCGAAAAGTGTTGGCCCGCTGCATCGTAGGCCTTTTTGGATGAGACGCGACCGGGCAGGTAGTACCGCTCGTTGTACAGCGGGTTGAAGCCGGCCAGCCCCAGTGCACCGATGATGGCGGCGGCAAGTGCGGTGGTGAGAATCGGCGCCGGCCAGCGAACGATGGCGGTTGCGAGTCGGCGCCATCGCCGATAGTTGAACTCTCGCTTGGGGTCGAGCAGACCGAAATGGCTTGCCACGGTCATTACCGCAGGGCCCAGGGTGAGCCCGGCGGCGACCACTACGAACAGCCCGACGGAGCATGGGATACCCAGCGAATTGAAGTAGGGCAGCCGGGTAAAACGCAGGCAGAACAATGCCGCGACGATGGTCAGGCCCGAACCCACGATGACTTTGGAGACACCCGTGAACGTGTCGTGATAGGCGGCTTCCCGATCCATGCCGGCGCTACGGCCCTCCTGGTAGCGGCCGAGCCGGAAGATCGCATAGTCCGTTCCCGCCGCGATGGCCAACGCGGTGAGTAGGTTCACGGCGAACGTTGACAGGCCCAGTAGGCCGCTATATGCGAGCAGCGCGACGACGCCCCGGGACGCGGCCAATTCGACGAAGACGACGAACAACAGGAGCAGCACGGTAGAAACCGAGCGGAAAACGAAAAGCAGCATCATCGTGATGACGAGGACGGTGATCATCGTCATCTTCAGCATGCTTTTGTCACCGGCCTCGATCGTGTCCGCGGTCAGTGCTCCTTGACCGGCCACGTAAGCCTTGACGCCTTTCGGCGGTGTCGAATGCTCCACGATCTTGCGGACGGCCTCGACAGATTTGTTCCCGCGAGCCCCGCCTTGATTGCCCACCAGGTTGACCTGAACGTAGGCGGCCTTGTGGTCATAGCTTTCCACGCCCGACGACGTGAACCGGTGTCCCCAGAAGTCCAGCAGGTACTGGACGTCTTCGCTGTCTTGCCTTAGCCGACGTACCAGCTCGTCGTAATACTTATGGGCATCGTCGCCCAACTCGTGGTCACCGACGAGGGTCACCAGCACGAGGTTGTCGGAGTTGTATTCCTTGAACTTCTCGCCTATCCGCTTCATCCCCTTCACCGACGGCGCATCGGTGGGCGACAACGGAACTGACGTCTCTGCGGCGATCTTTTCCAATTGCGGTATGAACACGTTCAGAGCAACCGCGAACACCAGCCAGACCAGAATGATGGGAACCGCGAGGAATCGGATCGTGCGGGCGATCGGGTGCTTTTCCTGGTTGTCACTCATGCCGATTTGTCCAGGCAGGAAATCTGGGCGTTGCGTCCGTTCGCCGATTGCTCGTCCACAAGCTTGCCGTCGACGGTTATGCGGCAACCGATGTAGTCGCTATCTCCCTGCGCCACCACGTAGGCGAAGATTCCCGGCAGCCGCGCTGTGATGGTGCGCGACCACGGCAGCGTCGTGAAATCCGCCCGCTGCGGCTGGGCGTTTTCGTCCATCCAATTGACGACGCCGGCCGTCCCCGGCGGGCCGATGATCTCGTAAGTGGCGCTTTTCGACGCGTACGGCGGGGTCTGACTGCGCGGATCGAGTTTCGACGAGGTGGTGATCGGAAAGATCCCGTGCAGACGTTCGACGGCGAACCCGCCCACGGCAAGCGCGACGGCGACGACCAATGGTATCCATGCCCGCTTGAGGACGTTCACCACAGGATCCCCTAGCTCCGCCGGCGCGCGGGGCACACCCAGGCTTGTTCACGCTTGTGCCACAGCCCGTGCGGTCGTCAATGTCCTATATGTAGGCCTCCACATTCCATCTGGTGCCTTGAACTTACCGCTTCTCGACCACGAGAGGGCGGCAACAGAAAATTGCCGCCTGCGGACCCGGTCCGCACCGCTACGCCGCCAGCGAGACAGGCTTTTTGGTGAACCGCAGCCCCTCGTCGTCGACCTTGCCGCGCCTGATCATCTGCACGTCGAGCAGATAGTTCTGGTTGAGCCGCCACGGCTTGCGTGAGCCCTGCTTGGGCAGCTCGTCGAGTTTACGCAGCACATAGCCCGGTGTGAATTCCAGGAACGGCCGCTCCTCGACGTCCGGGGCCGGCCGCTCGGGCACGACGACGTCGTAGCCGTTGGCGTCCATGTAATTCAAGATGCGGCAGACGAATTCCGACACCAGGTCGGCTTTGAGCGTCCAGCCTATGTTGGTGTAGCCGACCGTGTAGGCCAGGTTGGGCAGGCCCGAGAGCATCATGCCCTTGTAAGCCATCGTCTGCGTCAGGTCCACCTCCTGCCCGTCGACGGTGCCGGTAGCGCCCCCGAAGAGCTGCAGATCCAGACCCGTTGCGGTGACGATGATGTCAGCGGTCAGTTCACGTCCCGAGCCGAGTTTGATACCGGTGGGGGTGAACCGGTCGATGGTGTCGGTGACCACCTCGACCGTCCCGTGCCGGATGGCACGGAACAGGTCGCCGTTGGGCACGACACACAGCCGTTGGTCCCACGGGTTGTAGCGCGGGCTGAAGTGCTTGTCGATGTCATAGCCTTGGGGTAGCTGGCGTTTGACAAGTCCCATCAGGATCTTGCGCATCCGCTGCGGGAACCGTCGGCACAGCTGGTACAGCGCGACCTGCAAGACCACGTTCTTCCACCGGACGATGGCGTAGGCCTTGCCGTTGGGCAGCACCCGGTTGAGCCCGGCGGCGACGGGATCGCGCTCGGGCTGCGAGATGATGTAGCCCGGCGAGCGCTGCAGCATCGTGACGTGCTTGGCGCCCGAATTGGCAAGTGCGGGAACCAAAGTCACAGAGGTAGAACCGCTACCGATAACGATGATGTTCTTGCCGGTGTAGTCGAGATCCTCGGGCCAGTGCTGCGGATGGATGATCGGGCCGGTGAAGTCCTGGTAGCCGGGAAACGTTGGCGTGTAACCCTGCTCGTAGTTGTAATAGCCGCTGCACAAGAACAGAAACGAGCAGCTGATCGTGCTTTCCTGGCCGTCCGTTTCGACGCGCACACTCCAGCGGGTCTCGTCGCTCGACCAGTCCGTGCGGACGACTTTGTGGTTGAACCGGATGTGCTTGTCGATGCCATAGGTGGCCGCGGTGTCCTTGATGTACTCCAGGATCGCGGTGCCGTCGGCGATGGCCTGGCTGCCCGTCCACGGGCGGAAGCGAAAGCCGAGCGTGTACATGTCGGAGTCGGAGCGGATGCCCGGATACCGGAAGAGGTTCCAGGTGCCGCCCATGTCCGGCCGCTTTTCCAGGATGGCGTAGCTCTTGGTGGGACAGCGCTCCTGCAGATGCCACGCGGCACTGATGCCCGAAATGCCGGCTCCCACGATCACGACGTCGAAGTGTTCGGCCATAGCCCACGGTAGCAACAGATTGAGCAGCGGATTCGGTAATTGGCGGGGCCGCGGCGCGGCCAGGTCGCGAACCTTGATGTTGGTCTCCTGCGAGCGCCAAACCAGGATGTCGAAGGCCCGCTCCGCGGAGACGCCGTATGCGGCCATCAGCACGTCCTTGGCCTGTTGGATCCGGGCCCGCGATACGCCATCCTCCCCAGTTCACCCGAGTGCCCGCCCACAGCCACCACGAAGCCGGGTAAGTCACCTTTTCTGCGGGTATGCCCGAGATGGACAGACCCGCGCAGCCTCGAGGAGTGTCGCCATGAGCCGGCCCGAAGCGATCGTCACGAAATTGCGAGAAACGCTCGGCAAAGACCCGAGCCTGGCCGATCTGCTGGAGGGCTCGTTGGCCAAGGCCCGGCAGTGGGCCGAGGCCGACCTGGACCCCCAACTGTTCGAGGCGCTGGAATGGCCCGCCGACGTCGGGCAGTACGAGGAGTACGTCAAGCGCTTCGTGCGGTGGGTGCCCCACGAATCGGATGGGGCAGCCTGGAAGCAGGAGGGCAGCGCCCAAGAACTCAGCGACCGGATGAGCCACTTCTACTTTCTGGCGAGCCAGAAAGTCGGCGACAAGGCGCTGCAAGACTCGGCCGTGTTCCGGGAGTGGATGACCCAGTTTGCCCGTGAGTGGGGCGAGTTCCTGGACTCCCCGGAGTCGTTCAGCCCGCAGGCGTTGCAGTCGTTTATCGACAACGCGCCGGAGTACCGCCTTCACGAATCACTGGTCGACGGCGCGCCGAACGCACCCAGCGGCTGGCTGACCGCCAACCAGTTCATTGCCCGCGAAATCAACGGCGGGCTGCGCCCGATCGCGGAGCCCGCCAGCAACGGCGTGATCACCCGACCGGCCGACTGCAGCTACCAGCACACCTACGACATCGACGCCGAGTCGTACATTCCCGCCACCACCGTCAAGAACGAAAAGTTCGGCAATATCAAGCAACTCATCGAAGGCAGCCAGTACGCCGAAAGCTTCGCCGGGGGCACGTTCGTGCACTACATGCTGCCGGTGCATGCCTACCACCGCTACCACCTGCCGGTCGGAGGCCTGGTCAAGGAGTCGTTCCGGATCAACGGCAAGGTCTTCATGGAGGTGGGTATCGAAGATCAGCAGCTGCAAGGCAGTGACAGCGCCAGCAGCGGATACGAGTTCTCGCAGACGCGAGGCGTGGTGACCATCGACACCGCACAATCCGACGCGGGCGACATCGGCGTCGTCGCGGTCATTCCGGTGGGCATGGCGCACGTGTCGTCGGTGGTGCTGACCTCGACCGCCGGCCGGCACATGGCCAAAGGCGAAGAGTTCGGCTACTTCCAGTTCGGCGGCTCGGACATCATCATCCTCTTCCAGCAGGGGGTCAACCCGCAGATCGACAAGAGCGAGGAATTCCGGCTCGTCGGTACGCCGTTGGCCCGCTAGCGCAGTTGCAGACCCAAGACCGCGGCCAGCAGGGACAACGCGGCGAACATCCATGCGACGTAGTCGCCGACATGCCCGAAGTGCACCCTGTGTAGCACCGCGACAGCCGGGCGGTACACGCGTTGCAGCGCAGACTCGTTGTCCCGCAAGCCAATAGCGGCCACACCGGCGGCAGCGGCCACCCCTGTCAAGGCCAGGAGTATCCCCGAGGCAGACCAGCCCGGCGCCGGACCGGCCGACGCACCGGCGCCGTTGTGCCCGAGAATCGCGGCCAGGTAGCCGGCTGTGTCGACGAATTGCCGCCCGGCCGCGTCCGCGGCCTCGGACACCCGGGGCAACGCGCCGGCCGCGAGGCAGCCGACCAACAGCACGGCGATCGCCGTGTACATGCTCGGCGGCGTGCGGCCCAATACCGTGTCCGGCTCTTCCTCCCCCTTCGTGGCGCCGTTCGTGGACTGCTCCACGCCACTGCCCCATCGGGTGAAGCAGCGCACGCCGGCACGCAACACCGCGCCACCGGTGACCGCCGAGATCACCAGGAACAGTGCAGCGCCCCAAGCCGATCCAATCGCCTCCTCGCACAACGACTTTCCCAGCGCCGTGCCGAACGGCGGCAACCCGGCCAGCGCTACGGCTGCGAGCAGATAGAGTCCGCCCAAAAACCACTGGCCTCGCCCGCGCCCAGACAGCTCGAACTCGTCGACCGTTTGGTGGCGGTCGAGCAACAGCCCCACGAGCAAGAACAGTGCCGACTTCGCCCCGGCATGACCCACCACGTAGACGGCAGTCCCACCGACCGCGTCGGGCCGCAGGGACGCGGCGGCCACCAGAAACAACCCCATGTGACCGATCGTGGAATAGGCCAGCAGCCGCTTGAGATGCCGTTGCAGCAGGCACATCACCGCGCCGACCGCCGCGGTCAGCACCCCCACGACGACGAAGGTGTGCGCGACAGCGGTGCGCGGCAGCGCCCCGGCGAACGTCACCCAGTAGACCCGCCACATCCCGTACAGGCCGAGCTCCACCATCACACCGGAGAACAGCACGCACACCCCGGCCGGCGCGACGGCATGCGCGTCGGCCAGCCAAAAGTGCAGCGGCACAATGGCGCCCTTCACCAGCAGCCCGGCCAGGATCAGCACGAAGGCGGCGACGGTGGCCGCCTTGGGCCCGCCGCGCGTCAGTGCCATCCCGGCCTGCGCCATGCCCAGCTGGCCCACCTGCGCGTAGAGCATCGCGATGCCGACCAGTGACAGGCAGGCTGAAAGCGATTGGATGATACCGAAATTCAGCGCTCCCTGGACGGCCGACTTGTCTTCGATCTTGATGCCGGTCAAGGCATATGCCACGGCGCCCATCAGTTCCAGGAACACGAACAGGTTGAACAAATCACTCGCCAGCACAAAGCCGTTCATTGCGGCCAGGAACAGCAGCATCAGCGCATCGAAGCGGGGGCCGGCCTCGTCGAGGCCGCGGCGGCTGTAGAGCGCAGCGCAGGCCGTCAGCACGCTCACCAACGTCGCCAGGCCGGCGGACAGCGGGTCCGCGGCCAGCGCGATCCCGACCGTTGCGCGCCCCAGCATGGACCAGCCGCCAATCCACGTGACGAGCATGTGCTCGCCCGCGGCCACTGCGGCGAAACCGGCAAGGCCGGCCGAGGCGATCGACACCGCCAATGTCAGCCACGTGGCCGTCGCACCCGAGATCCGCCCGCCGAGCGCGAGCAGCAGGCAGCCCGCCACGATGGGCACGGCGACCAGCAGCGGCAGCAGCTGTGCCGCGGTTGTCTGCACGGCTGACTCAGCCCTTCAGCGCCGAGAGCTCGTCGGGATCCACTGTGCCGTGGCGCTTGTGGATCTGGATGACCAGCGCCAGCAACAGCGCGGTGACGGTGGCCTGGATGACGATGTCGGTCAGGGTCATCGCCTGCACGACGGGATCGACGACGTTGGTCGGCGGCGGCGGATTGGGCCCGGCGAAAATCGGTGGGGCAGCGCCGCGCTGAAATCCGACCGCCAGCAGGAGAAGATAGGTGCCGGACTGGGCCACCGACAGACATACCACCGCGTGGATCAGGTTGCGGCTGCGCATGATTCCCCAGGCGCCGATCAGCACCAGCCAGCCGGCCACGCAGTACGGGTAAACGCTCATCGGCTATCGCTTCGCCGGGCGACGGTGATCTCCTGGGCCAGGAATTGCCCCAGCAACACCGTCATGCCGCAGGCGACCTCCACACCGACGGCGACGTTGAGCAGCACCACGGAGCCCGACGAGAACAGGTTGCCCATGGTCCCGGAGGGCAGCAGGTTGACGAAAAACACGCCGCCGACGAGCATCCCGGCCAACCCGATCGCCACGAATGCCGCGGCCCCCAGTGCCTCGCCGATGTCGAAGACGTTGAGGGGCCGCAGCCGATCCAGTGCCCGGAAGCTGCCGGTGATGTACAGCAGGTGCAACCCGGCGGCCAGCACCACCCCGCCCTGAAATCCGCCGCCCGGCGTGAGATGTCCGTGCACGACGATGTCGATGCCCAGCGCAATGGTCACCGGCAACATGAGATAACCGACCAGGCGGGTCGCATCGAGCGCGGCGCCGCGGCCGGGCGCGTTGTATTCACGCTCCTCGACGGCGGGGCGCAGCAGCGCCATCACCCCGGTCACCGAACCGAGCAGAATCGTCTCCTCCCCCATGGTGTCCAGCGCGCGTTGATCGAAGTTCACCGAGGCGACGACATTGGCGGTGGCTCGCGAAAACGCCGCCGGCACAGCCAGATCCCGGTACAGGTGGCGGGCCTGTCCGAACGCCGGCAGCTGCCCGAAGCTCAGCCACAGCAGCACTGCCAGCCCGCCCGCCCCGGCGAGGAAAAGCGCCGTTCGCACCCCGCGATTCATCGGCCGTCCTCTTCGGCTTCGGCCCTGTGACGGCGGAGGGCGCGGAAGGTCAGCATGACCATCAACGGCACCACGACTCCGCCGATCACCAGCTGCGACAGCGCGACGTCGGGGGCCTGCAGCACCACGAACAGCATCGTCAGCGCGAGACCGAACACGGACAGCGGTATCGCCTGCTGTTCGGGGCGACCGGTCAGCGCGACCACGGTGCCGGTCACCCCGGTCAGCGTCACCACCACCAGCACCAGGGCGGTCACGACGGCGAATCCTCGTCGACCAGGCCGTCATGCTGTGCCGCCAGCCGGCCCGTCGCGGCCGTCATCACCGGGGCGCCCACCGCGACCACCACGACTGTCACCGCGATCATCGCCGACGATTCGGTCCACCCCTGCGAAATCATCAGTCCCACACCGATCAACGGCACACCCAGCGACGTCGTGGCCGCCAGCAGGTGCAGGCGGTCAAATACCCGCGGCAGCGTTACTGCCCCCAGCGCGGACAACACCATGACCGCAACGCCGGCGAAAACCACACACCACGCGATCACGGCTTGCCCGCCAGCAGCCGGGTGAACACCATGGTTCCCGGCAACGTCACCAACGCCAGCACCAAAGCGACGATCAGGTCCAGATTCCGTTGCCACGCAACGGCAACCAGCATCACCGTCATGACGACCGCGACGCTTGCGAACTCCAGACCCACCAGCCGGCTCCGGGGGTCACCGCGAGACGCCATCCAGGTGCCGGGCAGGAACACCCCGAACAGCAACGCCAGCGCCGCGACCTCGCCCGGATTCACCGCTGCACCGCCGTCGCCAACCGACCGGTGCCCGGCCGGACACGATGCAGCAATATCTCTGAATCACTATCCAGCACAACGGTTCCCGGAGTGGTGGCAAAAGCCAGCACGGCCGCCGCGCGGAGCGCGTCCGCGACCGGTTCGGATTCGGCCGGCAAGGCCACCGTACTGATCACGCCGCGCCGGCCTCGCATCAGCACGTATGCCCAGACCTGCACCGCTTGGACCGGCACGTCGCGCAAAACGGTTGCGGCCCAACGAATCCAGCCGATGCGGAACCGCCAGTAACCGCGGTTGGCCCGTCGGGCGGACCGTGCCGCCACGGCGCAGGGCAGCGTGCAAACCAGTGCCAGGGCGAGTTCGGCGGCGGTGACCGACGTGAGCGTCGCAAGCCAGACCACTGCGGTGATTGCCCACCACAGCAGAATTTCGCTCAGCGCGGCGAACCGGTCACCGGGCCCGGGCACGACGGTTGGCCTTTTTGATCGCGTCGACCAATTCGGCCTTGTTCATCGTCGAGCGTCCGTGAACGTCGAGCCGGCGCGCGACGTCGAGCAAGTGCTTCTTGCTGGCGTTGGTGTCGACGCCCTCCGCCGACGGGATCGGGTTGCGCAGGCCGCCGCGCTCGGCACGCTTGTCGGACGGACCCTTCTTCTTCTTGGGTTCCCAGTGGTCGCCGACCTTTTCGAAGCTGTGCTTGAGCGCGGAATAGGCGACCCGGTGCGCTCGCTGCTCGCTGCCGTACTCTTCGGCAGCCGCATCGTGAGCCTTGGCGAACGTGCGCTGGGCCTTGGCGCTGGAGCGCTGAAGCGTGCTGGGCAGCTCGCTTTTCTTGGCTTTACCGCCCTTCGTGGTCTTGGGCATGAATCCTCCTTGTTTGTCAACCCTGCGCGGACTGCTGAGCCATCGCGTAGGCAAGCTGTAAGAAGTCGGCGCCGGCTAGTGCGGTGAAGCAGCCCGCCACCAGACGGGTGAACCGGGGCGCGAAGATCAGGCCGATGACGAATGCGGTGGCCACCCACATGTCGAGGCAGAACGGGCAGGTCAGCAGTTCGCCCAGGCTGTGCCGCAGCTGGCTGTCCTGCCGGGTTTCCTCCTGCACCTCGGCCGGTCCGCCGGTCCCGGCATACTCGGCGAACGGCGCCCGCAGCGGGCTGGTCACCGCGTCCTTGGTCAACGAGCGCGAAAGCTTGTGGGTCCCGCAGGTCACCGTGAGAAGGTCTTGGGTCCGCCAGCGTTCGGGCAGCTTGCGGCCGGTGACCGAGGCGATGAGCGCCGTCACGGCGACCACCGTGCCGTACACGAACAGCACCACCAGGTATCCGCCCAACGGTCGCGGATTGTCGCCCCGGTAAGCTTCTGCCTCCTGACGCGCCCGTTTGCCGATTTCCCTTACGTCGCCCACAACCACTCCTCGAGGTCGGCTCCGGCACCCGGTTACCCGATGTCGACGCCTGGCAATCACCGTGAGTTGTCCGCTTGCAGAGCGGGTATCCACAGGGCTGGCAAACCACCAAGAAGAAAGGATCGCGCGGTCATGGTCGAACCGAAACCGGCTGTGCTCTTCGATGTCGACGGAACGCTGGTCGATTCCAACTTTCACCACGTCGTGGCGTGGCATCGCGCGTTTCTCGACGTCGACAAGGAGGTGCCGTGCTGGCGCATCCACGGGCTGATCGGCCGGTCGGGCTCGGAACTGGTCCGGATCCTGCTCGGCGACGAGTTCGCCGAGGTCCACGGGTCCGACGTCGAAAAGCGCCACACCCGCTACTTCGTCGAGAGCGCATCCACGTTGCGCACGCTTCCGGGTGCGCGTGAGCTGCTCGGCGCGATCGCCGAGCAGGGCTGGCGGGCGGTGTTGGCAACGTCGGCCGGAGAAGAGGAGTTAGCCGTACTGCGCGACGTGCTGGACGCCGAGGACCTGGTGGCCGCGGTAACGTCGGCCGCCGACGCCGACAAGAGCAAGCCGCACCCGGACATCGTCACCAGCGCGCTGGAATGCATTGGCGCCCAGCCGGGCCAGGCCATTTTTCTGGGCGACACCGTGTGGGATGTCCAGGCGGGCCGCCGCGCCGGCGTTCCGACCGCCGCGGTGCTCAGCGGCGGAATTGCGCGGGAGGCGCTGGAACATGCCGGCGCGGCGGCAATCTATGCCGGACCGCTCGATGTGCGGGCCCACCTCGAGGAGTTCGGCCAACTCCTGCGGCTTTGACGATTGTCAGCCCAGGTGCGCAGACAGCAGCCAGGCGGGCACCGACTTGCGTCCGTTGCCCTCGTCGCGCAAATCCACCACCGGGAACTCCGGAGACGGGCCGTCCGGGAAGTTGGCGTGAATCCGTGCGGGCCGGATTTCGTCGATGACCCAGTACTTGGACACCACGTCGCGTAGCTCGTCCTCGGTGACCGGGTTGGCCGGGCTGTCCGGCATGCCGGCGCGGTCGAAGACCAGCACGAAGTACGACGCACCGGGAGCGGCGGCGCGGACGATCGATTGCTGATATCCCTCGCGAAGTTCGACGGGCATCGAATGGAACAGGGTGCTGTCGATGATCGTGCCGAACCGGCCGTCGTAGCCGGTGAAAGAGGAGATGTCGGCGACCTCGAACGTGGCGTTGGTCAACCCGCGCCGGGCGGCCTCGGCCCGGGCCAACTCGATAGCGGTGGGCGATGCGTCCAGCCCGACGGTGTTGTGCCCCAACGCCGCCAGGTGCAGCGACACCGCGGCCTCGCCACAGCCCGCGTCGAGCACGTCGCCGTGGATCTTGCCGGCGTCGATCAGCGCCGCGATCTCCGGCTGCGGCTCACCGAGGCTCCACGGCGGGCGGGCGCCCAGCCCGAACTGGGCGGCCTCGCCGCGGTAGGCGGGGTCGAAATCGAAATCGAATTCTCTCGTTTCAGTCATGCCGTCCGGTATATCAACCTGCCTGATATATGTCAAGATGGTTGATGTGGGTCAGACGAACGACGCGCCGCTCGGCTATTTGCTGCACCGGGTGGGTGCCGCATTGCGCCCGGAGGTGACCGCCGCGCTGCGGCCGCTGGGCCTGTCGCTTCCCGAATTCGTTTGCATGCGAATACTTTCGCTGTACCCGGGGATGTCCAGCGCGGAGTTGTCGCGGTACGGCAACGTGACGCCGCAGGCGATGAACACGGTGTTGCGGCGGCTCGAAGATCTCGGCGCGGTGTCCCGGCCGGCGTCGGTGCCGTCCGGGCGGGCGCTACCGGCCACTCTGACCAGCGCCGGCCGGACGCTGCTGAAGCGCGCCGAGGCCGCGGTGCGCGATGCCGATGCCCGCATCTTGAGCAAGCTGTCCGCGGCCGAGCAGCGTGAGTTCAAGCGGATGCTGGACGCGCTGGGCTCCGACTAAGCCTGGATGCGCGCCCAGGGCCGCGCCACTTCGAGTTCGTACGCGAGTTCCAAGAGCCGCGCCTCGCACCCGAGGTCGGCGGAGAGCATCATCCCCACCGGCAGGCCGTCGGCCGATTGGGCCAGCGGCAGCGATATCGCGGGTTCTCCGGTGACGTTGTGCAGCGGCGTGAAGGCGACCCAGTCGATCAACCGGTCGATGATCTGCTGATAGTCGGCGGTCGGGTCGAGGTGGCCGATCAGCGGCGGCGGGTCGGCCAGGGTCGGCGTCAGCACGGCGTCGTAGGTCCGGAAAAACTGCGCGGTGCGCCGGCGCATCGCGCGCAGCCGCAAGATCACCCGCGGCATCCGGTGCAGGTTGCGGCCGGCGTGCCGGGCCAGTCCCAACGTCAGGTTGTCCAGGCGGCTGCGGTCAAAGCTCGCGCCGAACAAGTGCCGGCCGGTGCGCACCTGAAGCAGGGACAGCAGCGACCAGTACAGCACGAAGTCGGCAGGGAAACTGGTTGGCACCGGCGGGTTTTCGACGTGCTCGACCCGGTGGCCGAGTTCGTCGAGCAGGGCCGCGGACTTCAGCGTGAGGTCGCGGACTTCGGCGCCGCATTCACGTTGCACCGAGCGGGTGATGACCGCGATCTTCAGTCGCTGCTTTGCGGGATGGCGGATGTCGCCGACGGGCGGGAGCCTGCGATGCCGCCTGACCCGCTCGGCCTCCCGGTAGAAGGCCGCGGTGTCGCGCACCGAGCGGCTGAGCACACCGTTGGCGACGATGCCCACCGGCAGCCGGCGCAACTCCCCATCCACCGGCAGCCGGCCCCGGGACGGCTTCAACCCCACCAGCCCGTTGCAGGAGGCGGGGATGCGGATCGAGCCGCCGCCGTCGTTGGCATGAGCAATCGGCACCACCCCGGCGGCTACGAACGCCCCGGATCCCGACGACGACGCCCCGGCGGTGTAGTCGGTGTTCCACGGGTTGCGCACCGGCCCCAACCGGGGATGCTCGGCCGACGCGCTGAACCCGAATTCCGACATCTGCGTCTTACCCAGCGGTGCCAGGCCGGTCGACAGATACAGCCGGGCGAAATCGCTGTCGGCGCGCGCCGGGCTGGGCAGCCACGCGTCGGTGCCGTGCATCGTCGGCATCCCGGCGACCTCGACGTTGTCTTTGACGAATGTCGGCACGCCGGAAAAGAATCCGGGCTTGGCTGGGTGTGCTGCCTCGGCACGCGCCCGCTCGAACGCCCGATAGGCCAGGCCGTTCAGCGTCGGGTTGACGGCTTCGCTGCGGGCGATCGCCGCCTCGACGACGTCGGCCCGCGAGACCTTTCCGGACTTGATGGCGTCGGCCAGGCCGACCGCGTCGAAATCGCCGAGAGCGTCGTCGCCGAACGCGTGCACATGCCGCATCCGGCTGATGCTACTGCTGGCCCACCTCGAACCGGACGAAGCGGGTCACGGTCACGCCGGCCTCGTCGAGCAGCGCCTTGACGGTCTTCTTGTTGTCGGAGACCGACGGCTGCTCGAGCAGCACGACATCCTTGAAGAACCCGTTCAGCCGTCCCTCGACGATCTTGGGCAACGCCTGCTCGGGCTTGCCCTCGTTCTTGGCGGTTTCCTCGGCAATGCGGCGCTCGTTGGCCACCACGTCCGCGGGCACGTCGTCGCGGCTCAGGTACCGGGCCTTGAGCGCGGCGATCTGCAGCGCGGCAGCATGCGCGGCGTCTTTGTCCGAGCCGGTGTACTCGACCAACACACCCACGGCCGGCGGCAGGTCGGCGGCCCGCTTGTGCAGATAGGTCTCGACGGTGCCGTCGAAGTACGCCACCCGGCGCAACTCCAGCTTTTCGCCGATCTTGGCCGACAACTCGGCGATGGCCTGCTCGACGGTCTTGTCGCCGACCTTGGCCGATTTGAGCGTGTCGACGTCGCTGGCTTTCGCCGCCGCGGCGGCGCCCACGATGTCGTCGGCCAGCTTCTGGAACTCGGCGTTCTTGGCGACGAAGTCGGTCTCGGAGTTCAGCTCGATCAGCGCGCCGTCCTTGGCGGCGACCAGGCCCTCGGCGGTGGCACGCTCGGCACGCTTGCCGACGTCTTTGGCACCCTTGATCCGCAACGCCTCGACGGCCTTGTCGAAGTCACCGTCGGTTTCGGCCAGCGCGTTCTTGCAGTCGAGCATGCCGGCGCCGGTGAGCTCACGCAGCCGCTTGACGTCGGCAGCGGTGTAGTTCGCCATCTCAGCCTTCCGTGGTCGTCGTCGTGTCAGTGGTGGTCTCGGTGCCGGCCGCCGGGGTGGCCGAGGCCAGCAGCTCCTGCTCCCACTCGGCCAGCGGCTCGGCGGCCTCCGCCTCGGGCTTGCCGTCGCCGCGGCCCAGCCCGGCGCGGGCCTGCAGGCCCTCGGCGACCGCCGAGGCGATCACCTTGGTCAGCAGCGCGGCCGAGCGGATGGCGTCGTCGTTGCCCGGGATCGGGTAGTCGACCAGGTCAGGGTCGCAGTTGGTGTCGAGGATCGCGATCACCGGGATGCC
Source organism: Mycobacterium kyorinense (assembly GCF_002101735.1). Lineage (GTDB taxonomy): Bacteria > Actinomycetota > Actinomycetes > Mycobacteriales > Mycobacteriaceae > Mycobacterium > Mycobacterium kyorinense. The sequence goes on from NZ_LQPE01000031.1 coordinate 89,222, forward strand.
CAGTTTGCGGGCCTCGCCGACGGCGATGTGCTCCTTGTTGGTGTCGACGACCCAGACCGCCGACGGCACCTTGTTCATATCGCGGATACCGCCGAGGCTGCGCTCCAGTTTGTTCTTCTCGCGCGTCAGGCCCAGGATTTCCTTCTTGGTGCGGCCCTCGAAGCCACCGGTCTGCTCCATGGCCTCGAGCTCCTTGAGGCGCTGCAGCCGCTTGTGCACGGTGGAGAAGTTGGTGAGCATGCCGCCCAGCCAGCGCTGGTTCACGTACGGCATGCCGACGCGGGTGGCCTCGGCCGCGATCGACTCCTGCGCCTGCTTCTTGGTGCCGACGAACAGGATGGTGCCGCCGTGAGCGACGGTCTCCTTGACGAACTCGTACGCCTTGTCGATGAACGTCAGCGTCTGCTGTAGGTCGATGATGTAGATGCCGTTGCGGTCGGTGAAGATGAACCGCTTCATCTTGGGATTCCAGCGACGGGTCCGGTGCCCGAAGTGGGTGCCGCTGTCAAGCAGCTGCTTCATGGTCACTACGGCCATGGGTGTGCCTAGCTTTCATGTGTCGGTTGTCGCCCGGCGACGGGTGAAGCCGGGCCCTGGCGTCTGCGGGATGCCAGACCCTTGGGAGGGACCGAGCGACATCCGTCGGCGGCAGACACGCGAAGTCAGCCCGCTTGACGCGAACTGCGTGGATGAGTTTACACGCAGGTAGAGGGTGCTTTGTCCACAGCCCGGCTGGCGGGACGGTCGGCGGCGCGGTGAACTGCCGGGGTGCGGTTCTTGGCGATCCCGCTGGTGGCGGTCGTTTGCGCGTTTCCGGCCGTCGCCGACGACGTGCGGCTGGACTGGCCGCTGCGGCCGCGCCCGGCGGTGATGCGCACGTTCGACGCGCCGTCGCCGGATTGGAACCGGGGCCACCGCGGCGCGGACCTGGCCGGCGCGGCGGGCCAGCCGGTGTACGCGGCGGGGCCCGCAACGGTGGTGTTCGCCGGGCTGCTGGCCGGTCGGCCGGTGGTGTCGCTGGCCCATCCCGGCGGTTTGCACACCAGCTACGAGCCGGTGCGGGCCAGCGTGCGAGCGGGTCAACGGGTGGACGCCGGCTCAGTGATCGGTGAATTGGTGGCCGGGCATCCCGGGTGCGGGGCCGCCGCATGCCTGCACTGGGGCGCGATGTGGGGTCCGGCGTCGCGGGCCAACTACGTCGACCCGCTGGGATTGCTGGCGTCGACACCGATCCGGCTCAAGCCGCTGGGCGGCTAGCGCGAGCAGACGCAGAATCGCACGTTCGGGCACCGAATCGTGCGATTCTGCGTCTGCTCGCCCGGGTTAGGCCCGCGGGTGCGCCTGGTCGTGCACCCTGCGCAGCCGGGCCACCGTCACGTGGGTGTAGAGCTGGGTGGTGGCCAGGCTGGAGTGGCCGAGCAGCTCCTGGACGACGCGCAGGTCGGCCCCGCCTTCCAGAAGGTGGGTGGCCGCGCTGTGCCGCAGCCCGTGCGGTCCCATGTCGGGTGCGCCGTCGACCGCACCGACGGTCTGGTGCACGACGGTGCGCGCCTGCCGCACGTCGAGCCGCCGCCCGCGCGCGCCCAGCAACAGCGCCGGCCCGGACTGCGCGGTGGCGAGCTTTGGACGTCCCTCGGACAACCACGCCTCCAACGCCTCGGCCGCCGGCTCGCCGAACGGCGCGGTGCGCTGCTTGTCGCCCTTACCGAGTACCCGCACCAGCCGATGGCTGGTGTCGACGTCGTCGATGTCCAGCCCGCACAGTTCGCTGACCCGGATGCCGGTGGCGTAGAGCAGCTCGACGATCAGCCTGTCGCGCAGCGCGAGCGGATCACGTTGCTGTGCACCGGATTTCGCTGCGGCCATGGCGGCCAGGGCCTGATCCTGGCGCAGCACGGCCGGCAGGGTGCGATGCGCCGTGGGCATCTGCAGCCGGGCGGCCGGATCGCTGCGCAACAGGCCGCGCCGTGTCGCCCACGCGGTGAACGCCTTGACCGCCGAGGTGCGACGGGCCAGGGTCGTGCGGGCCGCGCCCGAGCCCGCTTGCACCGCGAGCCAGGACCGCAGCGTCGGCAGGGTCAGCCCGGACAGCCCCGAACCCGGGGCACGCTCTTCGATGAAGGCGAACAGCGACCGCAGGTCACCGAGATAGGCGCGCCGGGTGTGCGCCGAGCGCCCGCGCTGCAGCGCCAGGTAGTCGTCGAACTCCTCGAGGATCGCCTCCACGCCCCTACGGTCACAGACCGCGGCCGGCCGGCTCAGGTGACGCGCCGTAGCGCGTCGCGATCGAGACCTTCCCGGGTCGCGTACCCGTCCACGGCCATGATCAGGTCGGCCTCGGCCAGCAGCGTGCGCAGCACGTGCACGATGCCGTCGACCCCGCCAAGAGCCAGCCCGTAGGCATACGGGCGGCCGATGCCGACCGCCGTCGCGCCCAGCGCCAGGGCCTTGATCACGTCGGCGCCGGTGCGGATCCCGGAGTCGAACAGCACCGGCAGCCCGTCGGCGGCGTCGACGATCGCCGGCAGGCAGTCCAGGGCGGGCAGCCCGCCGTTGGCCTGCCGCCCGCCGTGGTTGGAGCAGTAGATGCCGTCGACCCCACCGTCCTTGGCGCGACGGGCGTCCTCGGGATGACAGATGCCCTTGACGATCAGCGGCAGGCTGGTCAGGGATCGCAGCCAGGGCAGGTCGTCCCATGTGAGCGGGTTGCCGAACAGCTGGGCCCAGCGCAGCACGACGGCCCGCGGGTCAGCTTCCGGGGGCTGTTGCAGGCCGGCCCGGAACACCGGGTCACTGGTGTAGTTGCTCAGGCAATGTCCACGCAATTGCGGGAAGTTGGCGGTCGTCAGGTCGCGGGGTCGCCAGCCGGGCACCCAGGTGTCGAGCGTCACGACGATGCCCTGGTAGCCGGCGGCCTCCGCGCGGTGCACCAGGCTGGCCGCCAGGTCGCGGTCCTTCGGGGTGTACAGCTGAAAAAAGCCTGGGGTGTCGCCGAATTCGGCGGCGACGTCTTCCAGCGGGTCGGCGGTCAACGTGGACACCATCATCGGCACACCGGTGCGGGCCGCCGCGCGGGCGGTGGCCAGGTCGCCGTGGCCGTCCTGGGCGCAGATGCCGATGACCCCGATGGGCGCCATGAACAGCGGCGCGGGCAGCGTCATCCCGAACAGCTCGACCGACAGGTCGCGTTCGTCGGCGCCGACGAACATCCGCGGGATCAGACCCCAGTGCTCGAAGGCCTCGCAGTTAGCCCGCTGGGTGCGTTCGTCACCGGCCCCGCCGGCGACGTACGACCACACCGACGGCGACATCGCGGCCTGCGCCTTGGCCTCCAGTTCGGCGTAGGCGATCGGCAGCGACGGCACGACGCCGGCCAGGCCCTGCAGGTAGATCTCGAACTGGTAATCGCCGAATGCCATGCGCTGAGAATGCCAGGCCGCGGTCAGTCGCCGGCCTCAGCCTCGGCCAGTTCCTTTTTCCACTGCCGGAACGTCTCTTCGGTGCGGCCGCGGCGCCAATACCCGGAGATGGAGGCCCACTTGGCGTCGACCTCGCGGTCTTTTCGGATGTAGGGCCGAAGGTTGTGCATCACCGTCTGGGCCTCGCCGTGGACGAAGGCATGCACCTGACCGGGCAGCCACTGCGTGGTCTTGACCGCCTCGATCAGCGGGGCATGGTCGCCGGCCCGATCCTCCGGAACCAGATCGGCGCGGCCGCCGCGGTAGATCCACTCGATCTGCACACCTTCTGGCGCGGTCAGCGGGATCTCGTCCTCGGGGTCGGCGACCTCGATGAATGCCTTGCCGATTGCGTTGGCGGGCAAGGCTTCCAGAGCCACGCTGATCGCCGGCAGCGCGGTTTCGTCGCCGGCGAACAGATGCCAGTCGGCCGCCGGGTCGGGCGCGTAGGCACCGCCGGGCCCCATCAGGTAGGCAGGCTGGCCGGGCTGGGCCGCCACGGCCCACAGCCCCGCCGCGCCGTGCTCGCCGTGCACCACGATGTCGATCGCGATCTGCCGGTTGGCCGGGTCGACGCGCCGCACCGTCATCGTGCGGATGACGGGCTGCCGTTCGTCGGGCAGCTCGGCAAAGCTGTCCAGCGTCAGTGGCTGCGGCAGGCCAGCCACGTCGACGTCGTCGGCGACGAACACCAACTTGACGTAGGAGTCGGTGAACTCGCTGGGCCTGAACGTGTCGAAGCCGCTGCCGCCGAGCACCACTCGGACCATGTGCGGCGTGAGCTCTTCGGTGCGTACTACTTCGAAGGTGTGTACTGGTCGACCGGCCACGTCGTCGACTATACGGTGACCTCCTTTCGCCGTCGGACGATGCGCCAGCCGCCGTCGTGCCGCTCGGCCACGCCGGCCATCTCGAGCATCGCCAGCGGGCCCAGCACCCGCTCCGGGGCCAGGCCGGCTGCGACGGCGATCTGGTCGACGGTCGCGATTCCGCGGCCGGGCAGCGCCTCGTAAACCTGCCGCTCGCCATCGCTGAGCCCGTCGAGCGCTGTCGCCGGCCGGGGCTGTTCGGTGGCCAGCTCGCCGATGCGGCCGACGAGTTCGACGACGTCGGCGGCGCGGGTGATGACCTCGGCGCCGTTTCGCAACAGGACATGGCAACCCGCCGACGCCGACGACGTCACCGGCCCGGGCACCGCGCCCACCATCCGGCCCAGTGCGCGGGCCCACGCGGCGGTGTTGGCCGCGCCGCTGCGCAGCCCGGCCTCCACCACCACCGCCGCACCGGCGAATGCGGCCACCAGCCGATTGCGGGTCAAGAACCGGTGGCGCGCCGGGCGCACGCCCGGCGGGTATTCGGTGACCAGCAGCCCGCTCCCGGCGATGCGGTGCAGCAGCGCGGAATGCCCTGCGGGATAAAGGATATCGATGCCGCCGGCGAGGACCGCGATGGTGATGCCGTCCGCGGCGAGCGCAGCCCGGTGGGCCGCCCCGTCGATTCCGTAGGCCCCGCCGGAGACCACCGTCACGTCGCGCTCGGCCAGCCCAGTCGCCAGGTCGGCCGTGACGAGTTCGCCGTAGGTGGTGGACGCCCGGGTTCCGACGAGCGCGGCCGCCCGTTGGGTGATCTCGTCGAGCCGTTCCGCGCCCAGCACCCACAACACCATCGGCGGGCCGCCCCGCGGTTTGCCCGCCATCGCCGGGCTGCCGAATGCGGTGAACGCCAGCGTCGGCCACTCGTCGTCCTCCGGCGTGATCAGTCGCCCGCCGCGGCGAAAGAGCAACTCGAGATCCTCTGCAGCCCTGTCGATGTCACGTCTCGCCGCGGTGTGCTGGGCCAGGGCGTCATCAACGTAGCCGCGCCGGATGCGTTCGGCAGCGTCCACCGGCCCGACGAGATTTACCAAGGCGGCGAGTTCCGGGCACGGCGGTTCGGCCACCCGCGACAAATACGCCCACGCCCGCAGCGTCGGATCGCTCATCGCGACGCTCCTGCTTGACGGAAGCTCAACGCGGCGGCGACCTCGTCGAGCCCCGGCGAGGTACGACCGGCCAAATCCCCCAATGTCCAGGCGACTCTTAAAGTTCGGTCCACGCCGCGGATGGACAGCAGCCCGCGGTCCAGTGCGGTGCGCAGCTGCTCCATGGCGGCGTGGCTGAGCCGGAACTTCCGCCGCAGCAGCGGCCCGTTGACTTCGGCATTGGTGGCAAAGCCGTGCGCGCGCCAGCGTTCGGCGGCGGCCGCGCGGGCCGCCGCCACCCTGGCGCGCACCTGCGCCGACGACTCGGACGCGGTGGTCGCGAAGGCTTCCTTACGCACTGAATGCATTTCGACGCGCAGGTCGACGCGGTCCAGCAGCGGACCGGACAGCCGTCCCAGATACCGGCGTTTGACCGCTGCCGCGCAGATGCAGTCGCGCGGTTCCGTCGGCGCGCACGGACACGGGTTGGCGGCCAGCACCAGCTGAAACCGGGCCGGATAGCACGCCACGCCGTCGCGACGGGCGAGGCGAATCTGCCCGTCCTCCAACGGTGTTCGCAGCGCCTCCAGTGCGCTGACGCCGATCTCGGCGCACTCGTCGAGGAACAACACACCGCGATGCGCCCGGCTGACCGCGCCGGGCCGGGCCAGTCCCTTCCCGCCGCCGACGAGTGCGGCAACACTGGAGCTGTGGTGCGGCGCCACAAACGGTGGCCTGGTGATCAGCGGCGTGGTATCCGACAGCAGGCCGGCGACCGAGTGGATGGCGGTGACCTCCAGCGACTCGCTCTCCGACAGCGGCGGCAGCAGACCCGGAAGACGTTGGGCCAGCATCGTTTTTCCGACTCCCGGCGGGCCGGTCAACATGAGGTGATGCGCGCCGGCCGCGGCGACTTCGACGGCGAAGCGCGCCTGGGCCTGTCCGACGACGTCAGCCAGATCCGCCGTCGGCTCCGGTGCGGTGATTGCCCCGGCGATGCGCTGGGCCAGTTGTGCCGAGCCGCTGAGCCAGGCCTTCAGTTGGCCCAGCGTCTGCAAACCCAAGACCTCGACGCCGTCGACCAGGCTGGCTTCGGCCAGGTTCTCCACCGGCACCACGACGGTCTGCCAGCCGTCGTTCTTGGCCGCCAGCACCGCCGGCAGCACGCCGCGCACCGGCCGGACCCGGCCATCCAACGCCAATTCGCCCAGCAGCACCACCGACTCCAGCCGCCGCCACGGTTTTTTTCGCTGCGCCGAGAGCACCGCCGCGGCCAAGGCAACGTCGTAAACCGAGCCCATTTTCGGCAGCGTGGCCGGTGAGAGCGCCAGCGTGAGCCGGGCCTGCGGCCACTGGTTGCCGCAGTTGGTGATCGCCGCCCGTACCCGGTCGCGCGATTCCTGCAGCGCGGCGTCGGGCAGCCCGACCAGGTGCACGCCCGGCAGACCGGAGGTGATGTGGGCTTCGATCTCCACGATCTCCCCATCCAATCCACGCACCGCCACCGAGAATGCGCGTCCCAGCGCCATCAGCCGACTCCCTGCACATGAACGATTTCCGGGGTGCGTCGCCGGCCGATCCGCACGCCCACCACGTCGATCCGGACCGCCGCCCAGCGTCGGTCCTGGCCGGCCAGCCACAGCCCGGCCAGCCGACGCAGCCGACGCACCTTCTGCTCGGTGACCGCGTAGGCCAGCCCGCCGAAGCCGTCCCCGGTGCGCGTCTTGACCTCGACGAAAACCACAGTGCGCGTTGACGGCTCGACGGCGATGACGTCGAGCTCGCCGTAGCGACAACGCCAGTTGCAGTCCAGGACCTGCAACCCCAGACCCGTCAGGTGGTCGACGGCCAGCCGCTCGCCAAGCGCTCCGAGTTGGGCCCGCGTCAACGTCGTCATGCCGACACCCTGCGCGATTCCCCCGACACGACACGCCGGCCGCCACGCCACAGCGGGCAGTTATCCACAGTTGCGCGTTAATCCACAGCGGTGACGGTGCGACGGCGGACGATCAGGATCAACGGAACCGCAGCTAGTTGGGCGACAACGGCAAACACCACAACGATGCCGAGCGACACGCCAAATAATGCTCCGATAACAGTGCTGCCGGCGAACCAGGCGATTCCGTAGATCCCGGTAAAGAGGCCATAGGCGGAGGCGCGCCGCGACGGCGACACCATCGGGGCCACCGCAGCCGGAACGATCGACTCATGCACACCCATGCCCAGCCCCCACAGGCAGCTACCGACCAGGGCCGGCCAGAACCCACCGAGAAAGGCCAGCGGCGCATACGCCGCCGCGACGACGGTGAGCGGTACAAGCAGTCCGGTCCCGAATCGGTCGAACAGCCGCCCGAACACGAGAGAACCGGTGCCCGACACCGCCATTGCGGCCGCGTAGAAGATCGGCGTGTAGGTGGCCGAGACGGTCCCGGCTTTCTGAAAGTGGTAGGCCATGATCGGGAAGTCGGCGAAGCCGGCGGCCACCAATGCCGCAGCGACGAGGTAGATCCAAAACACCCGGGGCAGCCCCTGCGCACGCATCGGCGCGGTTACCGGTTCGAGGTCCTGCGGGCGCGGATAAAGCAGCCGGGCCACCACCAGCAGAGACAGCATGATCACCGCTGGAACGGCAAGTGCGGCAAAGGCAATCCGGTAATTGTCATGGGTGCTGGCCACGACGAACGCGACGAGCAAGGGCCCGACCATGGCGCCGAACTGGTCGAGCGCCTCGTGCACTCCGAAGCCCCAGCCGTAGCCCATCTCTTTGGCGGCATGAGAGAGCATCGCGTCCCGGGGCGGGTTGCGGATGGCCTTGCCGATGCGTTCCGCGATCACCAGCACAGCGGCCATCTGCCAACTGGTAGCCAGGGCTAGCAGCGGCACCACCGACATCTGAAGGATGTAGCCGCCGATCGTGATTGGCCAATAGAGTCCAGTCCGGTCTGCACCGCGTCCCGAGAACAGCCGCAATCCATAACCGAGCAACTCACCGAAACCAGTGATCACCGCGATCGCCAGTGCGCCGGCCCCAAGTAGCCCCAAGAACTGGCCGACAATGCTGCGGGATGCTTCGTAGGTGAAGTCGGCGAAGAAACTCATCACGCCGACCATCAACACGAATTTCATTGCAGGCGAAACGCGCCGACGGTCATCTGGGCGAATAGTCATGGCGCCCTAGTAGTTGTGGTGGGCGATCGTCGGCCCGCCGTTGCCGTTCCCATCGGCGGCCGTCAGCAGCGCGGGCACCATTTCGCTGGTCACCAAGCCCTGCTCCGACGTGAGCTCGTCCACGACATCGAATGATCCGCCGATGTTGGCGGGCGTGTCGATGACAATGGTGACGACGGGGACATGACGGCTGAGCGAAAGCAGCTTGTCACCGTGCGGCTCATGGTCACCGTGAAACCCCCAGATTCCGCGCAATACCGTTGCGCCACTGGACAACTTGCGCTGCCGCAGCCGCTGGACCAATGCACGGTGTATCGGCATACCGTCATGGCGCGCCGACTCCGATGTGTAGACCATCAGCTTCTGCCACAGCGGCAGCCCGTGTTCGTCGGTGCCCGGGAGCGCGTGCGGACGTTCCAGCAGTTCTCCGTTACGCTTGCAGACGCGGACGCGTTCCAGGGTGATCAACGGGTGCCGCAGCAGGCCGCCGAGCTCGGGAAGCACCCGGCCGATGTGCTCACCGCTTCCGACGGCGATGATCATGACCGGCACGTCGGCGTTGCCGCCGAAGAAGCGGGCACGTTGGCGGCTCCCATGTGACGTGCCGTCCACGCCGAGAAATACCGAGGCGCCAGCGAGCTTTCGCCGGTACATGAGGTCACACAGCGCGATGTATGCGGGGACACCGTAGACCCGCTCCTTGTGGCCGACATAGATCGTCAGCTTCGTCGCTTCATGCAGTTCGTCGGACAATTCGATTGGTCCGATGTCGTCGCAAAGCAGGCGGGCTCGCTCCAGGGTCAACAGACCGCGTCGCTCGATCGCCGGGAAGGAGTCGAGCATTTCTTCGACGCGAGCCTTGGTGTCCACGGCGATCACCGCGATGGGTGGATTCTCGGACAGGGTTAGCGACTGATCGCTCCGGAGGTGACGTCCCGTGCCGAAGCCGGTGATGCCACGCAGCACGATGCTCGACGCGATCTGGCGCTGGCCGTACAAGTCGAGGATTGCGTCGGCCAAAAAGCGGCGCCCACTGCGCTGACGCTCGTCGAAGTACGCGGTGAGCTCGAGACAATCCTCGTCCATCGGAGCCTCCTTTTCGTTGCGATTCAAGGGCTTTCAGCTGAAATTCCGTGTCCAAAAGGTGACTCGGTGCGGTACCCTGACGAGGGTGTCCGTGGCTGCTTGCCACGACGGAAGGAACTCAGATGGCGGTACGATTTTCGTCGATATCGGCGATAGAGATCCTCGACTCCCGGGGCCGCCCCACGCTGTCGGTAACCGCCACATTGCCCGATGGAACCCGAGTGCGCTCGGGAGTACCTGCCGGCGCCTCGACCGGCACCCGGGAGGCCATCGAGCTGCGCGACGGTGACGACGAGCGCTACGTCGGGCAGGGTGTGCGCCGCGCGGTCGGAAACGTCAATGGTCTCATCGCGGACGCCCTGATCGGCCGCTTGTTCGCTTCGCTTGAGGAAGTCGATCAAACGCTTCGGGAACTGGACGGCACCGCCGATAAATCGCGATTGGGCGCTAATGCGATCGTCGGCGTGTCGATGGCGGCAGCACAGGCTTTCGCACGAGAGTCCGGACAATCGTTGTGGCAGTGGTTGACTCCTACCGGCGCGCTCGGTGATCGGGTGCAGCTGGTTGGCGACGACAACTTCGTCACCAACCCCGAGCTGATCACGGCTGCGGTGAGTGCCGGTCTCGCCAACGCAGCCCTGATCAAAGTGAATCAAATCGGGACCGTCTCGGAAACGCTTGCCGCCTTGCAGGTGTGCCGCGACGCGGGCTACGGCGCAATGATTTCCCACCGCTCCGGTGAGACCTCTGATTCGTTCATCGCCGACCTGGCCGTCGGCTCGGGATGCGGCCAGATCAAATCGGGTGCTCCTGCCCGGGGAGAACGAGTAGCCAAATACAACCGCCTTCTCGAAATCGCCGCGGCCGCAACGGAGATGCCATTCGGATTGCCGGATCATTGATCCACTGGGCTTCTGGACATCACGAGGTGGCGATCACGACGGCGAGTACTGCCAGCACCGCGATCAGCATGTAGGCCATGTATGCATCCAATCGACCCGATTGCAGCCGTCTCGCGGATCTCGAAACGAACAGCACCGCAGCGGTGAGCGGCCGATAGAAATATCGTTCGACGAGATCGACGACGTCGACTCGGTAAGTGAGAACCAGCGGAGCCACCGCGCGGGCGCCGGGTCCATCGGATGGCTTGACCAATTCCGTAGTGGTCAACAGCACTGTGCTCAGCACGTTGCGGACCGGGTTGGCGTAGGCGAACGAGGTGTAGCCGACGCCGCGGTCAACGCCGGGCGAAGCCGACGACCACGGCACTACCCGCCGTGCCCGAAACGGGTTTCGGCCGGCGAACAACGCGGCAAACCCGGCAATCAGCACTGCCATCCCGGGCAGCACGATCCACAGCCAGGTCGGCGACAGCGCGGAGAAGTCGGCGTACACCGGCTGGAGGACCCACGGTTTGGCGTTGGCTCCGGCCGCTTGGTCGCCCACGACGGGTGCCAGCCCACGCCCGATGAGCCGCACCTGCAGCGGCGCGAAGGCGGCGGCCCCCAAACACCCGGCCACCAGAGCGGCCACGCCGAGACGATACGGCCACTCACGATCTACCCGCGCCCCGTCCGGATCCATCGGCGGCTCGCCCATCCTCGCGGGACCGAACGCCGTAAGCGCAACCACCCGCACGAACGTCACGGCCGCGATACCGATCGTCAAAGCGACCAGGGCACCGCTTACCGCGGTAGACAGCTGCATGGCAAGGCTCGATACCCGGAACTGTTGCATCAGTGACTCCAAGATGAACCACTCCGATGCGAAACCCGCGGTCAACGGCAACCCGGCTAGGGTCAGCGATCCGATCACCAAACCCGTTCCGGCCCAAGGCAGGCGGCGCACCACAGCGCCGAGCCGATCGAGATCGGTGGTCCCAGTAGCCTGTTCGATGGCCGACGCCGAGACGAACAGCGCCGACTTCCCCAACGCATGCGTCATCACTTGAGCGGTGCCGGCCACCAGTCCCGCCGCAACCAGCCTGGGCTCCTTCGCGGCGACGCCGACCAGCGCAACACCGAACCCGGCGGTGATGAGGCCCGCGTTTTCCACACTCGACCAAGAGATCAACGCCGCCAGATCGGGATGGACCGCGGCATGGGCGATGCCCAGGATGGCGGTGACTCCGCCGACGATCAGCGCGACACAAGCAAGCCAGACGGGTGGCGGGCCGAGAACGTTTACCGTGCGCCACATCCCGTAGAACCCGACGTTGACCGCGACACCGGCCATCACCGCGCGTGCCGGCCCAGGCGCCGCGGCATAACCGCGTGGCATCCAGATATGCGCGGGCACGATGCCGACTTTGATGCCGAAGCCCAGCAGCAATAGTGCGTAAGCGGCCTGACCGACGGCGCTGCGCGGATCGACCGCGTTTGCGGTGAACATGAAGGTATGGCTGCGCGCTACCAGCAGCAGGGCTCCCAGCAACAGCGCTGCGCCGCTGGCCTTTCCGAACACCACCGTGACGACCGAGCCGCCTGTGCGCCCGGGCAGTTCGCGATCGTAGCCGGCCATCAGATAGAACGCGACGGTCAGCGTCTCCCAACCGAAGAGCAGTACAAACAGGTTGTCGGTGGTGAGGACCACCGCGACAGCGGCCAGCGCGATGGCGACCGCAGCGGGCAGGCGGGGACGACGACGATTGGCGGGTGCCGCGGCAGCGGCCAAGACAGGAATCGCGACACCGAAGGAGATGATCAAGAACAGCCCCGACAACGCATCGACGGACAAGCTGGCCGGGCCGAGCCCCGCCAGGTCACCGAGATTGAGCCGTTCCTCGCAGCCAGCCAGCCCGAACACGCCGGCGATCACGAAAGCGCTTGCGGCAGCGATGTTGGCGATCCATGCGACGGTGCTCAGAGCCATCTGGGTGATGCTGCGAGCGGGCAATCCGGCGCACCAGCTGATCAGCAGTGCCGATGCTGCCAGCGCCAGGCCGTCAACGATCACCGTGCGCTCCCTACTCTGCGTGCCGGAACCCGATTCAGCGCCAGCAGAATGCCGTGCAGCACGCTGAACGGAGAGGCCGGCGCGCCCGGCACCCACACGTCGACCGGAACATGCTCGGATATTCCGGTACCGCCGATATACCCGCCGCCGAGGATGCCTCCGCTGATGGCGTCGGTGCCGACGGCGATCACGACGGTCGGCTCCGGCATCGCCTCGAGTGTGCGGCGCAGCGGCTCGACCATGCCGGCGACGCCGATACCGGTTGCCAACAGAATGTCGGCGTGACGGGGGCTGGCGGTGAAAAAGATGCCCAGCCGGTGCACGCCGTAGACCGGATTGGTGAGTGCCTGGATCTCCCACTCGTCGCTACCGTTGGATCCGGCGTCGACATGGCGAATGTGCACCGAACGGCGCAGTCGCCGCACCCGCCGCGCAAGTTTGTCCCGCAGCTGCGCCAGCGCCTCGTCGGTTTCTTCGACGTCACCCACCACCAACGCCGACCGCGCCAGTTCCGCTGTGCCACAACCTGGTTCCCATGCGAACCAGTCCGGAGCAAGCCGAACGCAGCGACCGCACAAGATACAGCGTCCACGATCCAGCCGCGGCCTCGGGTCAGCTGCGATAGCGTCGGTGGGGCAGGCAGCGGCCGCTTCTGCGACTGCGTCCGGCACCGCAGAACCGGAGTCGAGCACCCGCACCGCGGCGGCGAATTCATCGAAGTATTGGTCTGAGCCCTTCGGCCACGGGGTCGTGACGATCCCGTTGCGCAGCCCTTTGAAAACCCACGCCATCTACATCGCCACCCCGGCGTAGCACAAGCCGAAACTCGCCTCGATGAACGGGAAGTCGGTGAACACGTCGCCCTGGAAGACGTCGTGAAAGAGCAACATGTTGTGCAGCGAGGCGGAGCGCGCGAAGCAGCGCACGATCGCCCGGTCGCGGACCTCTAGGCCGTAGAGCACCTCGCCCTGCGGTGCCTCCGCCCAGCCCACCGCAAAGCCGTCGACGTCGGGTGCCGGCCTTGCGAGTTCGGTGTCGGACATGGTTGCAAGTGAGTCGCAGGCGCGGGCGATCAGCTCGGCGGAGATGTCGATTTCGGTCCACCGCACCCGTAGTCGCGCCAATGCGTCGCCGCCGTCCTGCACTACGGCGCCGTCAACGGGCGGAAGGTCGGCGTAGCCGTCGTATGCGCGGCACCGGGCGTCGTCGTCGCAGCCGGAGCCGCGGCCCACTGGCCCGAGTGCGCCATGCGACGTGGCCAGTGCGAGGTCGAGATGTCCGGTTCCTCGCAGCCGGTCGAGGAACGATGCGTCGACCATCAGCGCGTCGCGGTCGCGCCGGATGCGGCGCAGGATCGCCGCGGCTTGTTCGGAAATGGCCGCGGGCTTCAGCCGCGGCTCGGCATTGACGCCGCCGGGGCAGATGACCGAGCGGCCGAATCTGTTGCCGCACAGCGCCGACACCAATCGCAGCACCGACTCTTTGTGCCATCCGAATCGGGCGAGGGGAACGGCCAACCCGGCCGCGTCGCAGAGCCGCATGACGACGTCGAGGTGGTTCGCTATGCGTTCCAGCTCGGCGTGGACCACCCGCACCATCCGCGCCCGCGGCGGTGGGCTGACGTCCGCGAGCGTTTCGACAGCGTGGGCGAAGGCGAGGGCGTGCGCGATCGAGGCGACGCCCTCCACCCGTTCGGCAACCAGGATGCCGTCGGCCACCGGCAATGACTCGAACCGCTTGGCGATTCCGCGATGCTTGTAGTGCGGCCGGATGTTCAGATGCGGAATGTCCTCGCCCGGTGTTTCGATGAGGAATTCGATCGATTCGAACACGCCGGAGCGCACCGGTCCGAGTGGCAACGTGAAGACGCCGCCACCTCTGACGTCGACGGGCCCGTGGTGCTCGGTGGCGCGGGAATGGATGTGGCGTTCCAGTGTGGCCTGCTCTGAGTTTCCGGGCCGCGGCGAAGGCTGCCCGGGCCCGCGGGGCAGCAGCAGTGGATCCAGCCGCGGATGGCCGAGGGCCACTACACCGGACAGATCGTGCAATGCGCGTTCGTACCAAAATGCCGCCGGCACATCGGGTGTCAGCGACGGGTACGACAGCGAGCCGTCGGTTTCCGGAGACAGGCCGGCCTGCAGACAGCTGACCGAGTCGCCGCCGACCAGCAGCGCGTGTAGTTGCGCCGCATCGCCGCGATGGGTAGCGTAAAGCCCCGCGAATCGCACACCCGCCGTGACACGCTCGATGATCTGCGCGCGCCACTCGTTCAGCTCGAGGTCGGCGACGGTGGTCGTATCCGAGTTCATCGCGTACCCACCATTAGTTCGGTTGCACCGCGGTGAAACAGATCGACCAGGTCCGAGGGTGGCGCTACCCCCAGCACCAAGAGAACGAGTACTCCCGCCGCGACCGGAGTCACCATCCAACGACTCGGCTCGCCGGGACTCAACGCAGGCCCGTCCGCTTTCGGCGCCTCCGGCTCTGATCGGAACAAGATCCGCGTCGTCGCCCACGTCAGTCCCAGGAATGCGAGGTTGACCAGAATGACGAGCGCCGCGGTGGCCACGTTGCGGCCATGCGTGAAGCCGCCGGAGACAATCTGGAACTCGCTGCGGAACAAGGCGAATGGCGGCATCGCCGACAAAGCGAAAACGGTGACAAAAAACATCGGGCCCGACCATGGAAGCAGTCCGATGCCCTGCGCCATCCGTGCGAGGTCTTTGGTACCGAACTTGCGCACCAGCACACCGGCGCCCATGAACGCGTTGGCCTTCGCGGCGGCATGTGCGAGAACGTGCAAGAGCACCCCCGAAAACGCGATCGACGCGCCGAAGCTGACGCCGATCGCGATGATGCCCATGTGCTCGACGCTCGAATAAGCAAGCAGCCGCTTGATATCACGCTGCTCGAGTAGGTACAGCGCCGCGAGCAGAAGCGACAGCACACCGAAGACCAAGAGCACGATCTGAGGAAACCGCGGCCCAAGGGTCGCGACGGTGATCTGGTAGTAGCGCAAGATGGCGTAGAAGCTTACCGCCAGCAGTGATCCCGACAGCAGCGCCGACACCGGTGTCGGCGCCTCCGCGTGGGCGTCCGGCAGCCAGGTATGCACAGGGAACAGTCCCACCTTGGTGCCGAACCCCACCACCGCCAAGGCAAATGCCAAACGTACTGGGGTGTGTGGTAGTTGGTTGCCCGCGGCGACCAATGGATCGAAGGCCAGATCATAGGACTGGCCGAGAACCTGCGCGCCCGAGTAGTACATGAAGATGGTGGCCAGCAGTGCGATGCCCAGCCCGGAGGACGCGATCAGCACATACTTCCACGCGGCCTCGGTTGCGCCTTCGGTGTTGTCCAGCGCCACCAGCAGCGCCGAGACGACGGTGGTGATTTCCACGGCAATCCACAGCAGGGCCAGACCGTTGACCAGCGGTGCGCAGATCAGCGACCAGGCAAAGGCGTTCAACCCCAAGTAGAACTGGGTGCTATAGCGGGCGAACAGCGCCTGCTCTTCGGCGGTGTCGGATCGAACAGCACGCGCCTCGTCACCGAGGTAGCCGATGGAATACACCCCGACGACGGCATAGAGGAAGCAGGTGCCCAGCAGGAAGACGACGGAGAGTGCGTCGGCGCGCAGGTATCGCAGCGCGGTAAGGGTGTGGTCGAGACTGGCCGGCACCAGTATCGCTGCCAGCACGAGGGCGATGATGCCCGTAACCGCGGTGGCAGCCGCGCAAACTCCGTGTGGCGCAACGGCACACACCAGGATGGTCAGCAACGGCAGGACAATGAGCAGCACCATCACCACGGACATCGGCTACCCCCGAAGCCGATCGAGCGACGCGGTGGACAGCGACCGTGTCCGCCGGTGGTGGGTGCGCATCAGCACCCCGAATACCACCACCGCCACCAACAGGTCGAACAAGAACGCCACCTCGAGGATGAGCGGCATACCCGCCGCGACAACCATACTCGCCAGCGACGCGCCATTTTCCAGCGAGAAGAAACCGATGGCCTGGCTGACAACGTCGCGCCGGACGATCATCAACACGAAGGCCACCAGCACCACCGCCACCGACAGGCTCAGCGCGGTGGTGGGCAGCACTTCGGAATGGATACCGAGAACACCGACGGCGAAAAACCCGAATGCGCCGATGCCGATTGAGATCAGCACTTCGGTTGCCACGCCGAGCACTCCGCTGCCGGCGATTTCTTCAGGGGCTTCCCGAAGCAGCCCGAACACCAGCAGCGGGACGGCGATCACTTTGAGCAAGAACGACAGCACGGCAAGCGCGTACAACTCGGGAACATGATGATGAAACGCGACAACGCCGGCCAGCACGCTGACCGCCAGTGACTGTCCTGCGTACAGCCGGACCTGGCCGCGCAGCATCGCTTGCCGCAGCATCCCGAACTCCAGCAGCAGCACGATCAGCGCCACGGTGTTGGCGGTTCCGTCGTAGACCGTGGGAACAAACTGATTGCCCGCCAACGCCATCAGCCGCCTCCCAGGTAGAGCGTGAACACCGCCAAGACCGCCAACAGCAATGCAGCCGAGACGAATTCGGTGATCTTGTAGAGCCGCAGCTTGGCATAGCTGTTGTTCAGCACCGCAATTGCGGCACCGAGCAGCGCGGCTTTCCCCAAGATCGCGGGGATGGCCAATCCAACCTCGATCAGCGATGCACCCCCCGCCATTCCCCACGGCGCGACGAACACGTTGAGCAGGATGACGTACAGCACCATCTGTTTGGCCGCCGACCCCCAATGCAACAGCGCCAGGTCGGGTCCTGAGTATTCGAAGGTGCGGCCAGTTTCGATCATCCCGAATTCGATGGTGCCGGTATGGGTTTCGATGGGTATACGCCCGGTTTCGTAGATGATCACCATGAATAGGGCTGCGGAGGCCAACAAGTGCGCGGGGCGGACGATTTGATCCGGACCGCTGCGGACGGTGGCCCCTAACACGTACGGCAGATCGGTGGTCGTGATCATAGCGACGGTGAAAAAGACCAGCAGCATGACCGGCTCGGTGATCGCGGCGAATGTCTTGGCCCGGCTGGACGCCAATTGGGCGTACGAGTCCCCTGTTTCGGCTGCGCCTACGGCAACCAGGAAGCTGGCGAAGGCCAGGATCAGTCCGCCACCGAGAACGTCGCCCATGTACCCCAACGGCAAGGCGTAGGTGGTGAGCACCGGGATCAGCAATGGAACGGTGAGGTAGCACGCGAACGATGCCACCGGCGCCAGGCGGAAAATCGGACCGGCGCCGTTTGGTGTCAGTGATTCCTTGCCGAAGAGCTTGACCAGATCGAAATACGGCTGCAAAATCCGTGGCCCCCGACGACCCTGCAGCCGCGCTTCGAGCCACGCGATGAACCCGCTGACGCCCGGGGCGCCACCAGCGACAGTGGCGACCTGCAACCCCTGGATCAACGGCAGCGGCAGAGCTGTCATGAATCACCGGGTTCCGGGCGCCACAGGTTGCCGAGGTAGCGCGCATAGCCACCACGGCGCAGGTCCGGCAGGAACCCGGCGATGGGCGGGTGCAGGGTGATGGTTTTCAACTCGTCCCAACTCACCCACACCGGCCGCCGGCCCGCCTCTCCGGCTACCTGCGAGGCCGCGTCGAACTCCTCGGCGACGAACACCAACTCGACAATGCGACGACCCGCGAGGCGGTCGTTGACTTCCAGCACAAGGCCGCATCTGTTGGGAAAGACGTCAAGTCCCGTCTCTTCGCGCGTTTCCCGCCGCGCGCACGACACCATGCCTTCGTGCGGGTGCGGACGGCCGCCGAGCAGCACCCAGTCGCCGCGGTCGGGACGCTCGACCAACAGCACCGCGTCGCCGCGGACGACGGCTACGGCACAACGCAATTCGACTAGGGAGTCCTCGGCCGACGTCATAGTGCCGCCGCGCCCGGACAGGGAAGTACATAGATCACCTGCGACTCCATTCGTTCGCAGGCGCCATCAGCCAGCTGACGGTTCGGAAGAAGACTTCCCGGCGGGCACCATCGCCGCCACTAGTTAACCAACGCAAATTCTGCTTGGTCAAGCAGAACACGCGCGTTGGTCGATCGCATAGGGTGGATGGCGGCGATGGATCTCCGCCGGGGTGCGGGAGCACCCGAACCGCCCGACAGGCTGATGGTTCCTGTACGGGTGCAGTGAGGAGATCACCGTGGCTTTGGTCGTCGGAAACGACCGTGACCCGGCCGGACGGGCTGCTTTGCTATTTGCAGGCGAACTAGCAGGTGCTCTCGGCGCGGCGGACCTGCAGTGGACCTTTCACCAGATTCGCGGCGACCCGGCCGAAGCGCTGCTGGATGTCGCTGCCTTGGGGCATATCGTGTCCGGCTCGGTCGCGCGAAATGTTTTGCGGCACAGCCACCGCCCTGTGGTGGTGGTTCCCGAGTACGGTGGCCCGACATGACGACTGGCGCGAGCCGGGTCTACCTCGCTCGACACGGGCGTACCGCACTCAATGCCGAGGTCGGCTGCGCGGATTGAGCGACCCGCCATTGGACGACGTGGGCATCGCCGAAGTCGCGCGGCTCGCCGACGTTCTGGCCGGCAAACATCCGACCGTTGTGCTCTCCAGTCCATTGCAGCGGGCGGTGGCGACAGCCGAGGCGATCGGCCTGGCGGCTGACGCTCCGGTCATCGTCGACGTACGGCTGAACGATCGCGACTACGGGCCGATGACAGGGCATCGTCGCGATGACGTCGAACGCCAATACGGGAGCGTCGATTCCGCGCCCGGTGTGGAGCCCCTCCCCGCGTTGGCTGATCGCGCACGACGGGCGTTTTTCGAGCTGGTGGCTGAACACGGACCCGGCCCTGTTGTGATGGTGTCCCACGATGCGTTCAACCGGGCATTGTTGTCGCAGCTGGACCCGTCGCTGGACGAGGTCCCGCAACGAACCGCATGCTGGAATCAGCTCAGCCTCGTCGATGGCCGGTGGCGGGTAGACGCCTACGATCGGAGAGCCGATTAGCGGGCCCGGAAGTAAGTCATGAGCACGTCTTCGGCGTGGTGGTATTGGAGCGAGTCAACCCAGAGCCGGTTGACAATCCGCTCTGCCGTGCGCGACCCACGGCCACCGGGGGTCGCCACGTATCCGCCGATATCCGCGTCAGCGAGCAGCGCGAGCACCCGGTCGACATCGTCGCGCTCAAGATCCGCCAGCTCGGCCCAGGCGCTGGCCCATACCCCGTTGTCAGTGCCCCCGGGTGGCAGCCAAAACATGACGTCGAATTGCGCCGCCTCCGACATCCGTCGCAATGGCGAACTCACAATGGTTCCTGCGGTGCTCTATTAGACATGCGCCTCATTCCCAGTAGACCTCTAGGGACTGTCGGCGATATCGCGGTTGCGGCGAGCCCCACCGCCGTCCCCAATTATCCGCTACAAATCGATCCCGACAACTGATTGCCAGCCTCGCCGGCCGAAGTGTAACCTCGGGTGCAGGCGATGAAGCTCGCCTTAACCGCCGCACCGGCTGATGGCTTCTACCCGTGACTGAGTCAGGGTAAAGGCAGGTGCCGATGGTGGCGAACCCAAATCGCGTCGTATTCTCGCTCCCCCGTGCAATTTCCGGGGCCGACTCGCGTGCGCACCAGGAGCGCAACATATTCCGGCTGTCGATTAACCGACGCGCGCCGAACTCGCCGAAAGCGCTGCCGCAACCGCATTCTCGTTGACCAACGAAGCTAAGACGATCGGAGTCATCAACCGAAGGGGAGGTCGCCTAACTTCAGCATTGTCCAGCGTTCATCGCACGCCGTAGAGATGTCGTAAAGAAGGGGAATTCCATGTCGTTCGTAACAACACAGCCTGAAGCACTGGCGGCCGCGGCAGGCAGCTTGGCGGGTATCGGCTCGGCAATGAGCGCCGAAAATGCGGCCGCGGCCGCTCCAACAACCGGAGTGATACCCGCGGCCGCCGACGAGGTGTCCGCGCTGACGGCGGCGCAGTTCGCCGCCCAGGGACACCTCTATCAAGCGGTCAGCGCCCAGGCTGCCGCCATCCATGAGATGTTCGTCAGCACCCTCGGAACAAGCGCCGGCTCGTATGCCGCCACCGAAGCCGCCAACGCCATCGCGACCGGCTGAGACGGAGGGCCTGTGCTGGACTTCGGAGCCCTACCGCCGGAGATCAACTCGGCCCGAATGTATTCCGGTCCCGGATCTGGTCCGATGATGGCTGCCGCGGCGGCCTGGAACGCGCTCGCTGCCCAGCTATCGGCCAGCGCGGCGGCATACGGATCGGTTGTCTCCGAGCTGACCGCCGCGGGGTGGTCTGGACCGGCGTCATTGTCGATGGCCACAGCTGCCGCGCCATATGTGGCATGGTTGCACAGCACCGCTGCGCAGGCCGAACAGACCGGCGCCCAAGCTATGGCGGCAGCAGCGGCCTATGAGCTCGCGTTCGCAATGACAGTTCCGCCGCCGGTGATCGCCGCTAACCGTAGTCTGTTGATGACTTTGGTGGCGACGAACTTCTTCGGGCAGAATGCGCCGGCGATCGCGGCTACCGAGGCGCACTACGCCGAGATGTGGCTTCAAGACGCGGCCGCCATGTACGGATATGCCGGATCATCAGCTGCTGCAAGTCAATTGACTCCATTCACTCCGCCACAGCCCACCACCGATCCGGTCGGGCTGGCCGCCCAATCGGGCGCGGTAGCTCATGCGGTCAGCAATGGCGCCGCGGCCCACTCGACGACCGTGTCACAGCTGCTGTCCACGATGGCCGTCCCGGCGCAAGCGCCCGCCCCGCCGTCGGCCCCGTCCCCCCTGGTGTTGCTGGGACCGGTAGAGCGCATCCCGAACGTGCTGAATACAGCACTCTCGTTCACCAGCGCGGCGACATCGGGGCGCAACATCCTCATCCAGAACGCGCGGATGGCGTTTCAAGAGGCGCAGGACGCGGAAAAGTCTGCGGCTGCCGGCGGTCGCCTGGTGTCGAGCACACCTGTCCGGCTGAGCGGGCCAACCGTGTCAGCGGTTTCGGCGGGAATGGGGCGAGCCACCATGGTCGGGTCCCTGTCAGCACCACCTTCCTGGGCTACGGCAGCACCGGAGATCCGAACTGTCGCAATGGCGTTGCCGGAATCCGGCGTCGCTGCTGCGCCGGCTGCGGCAACCGGTATGCCGCCCGTTCCGGGAAGTACGTTCAGCCAGTCAGTCTTGGGCATGCTTTCTCCGCACGGCTTCGACGGTCCACGCGAAAAGAGCAAGCCCGTCATTGTGCGCTCACCGGCCGCCGGATAACCAACTTCATGACCACCGATTGAGAAAGGTCTTCAGACATGGATTTTGGAGCACTTCCCCCGGAAATCAATTCAGCCAGAATATATTCCGGTCCCGGCTCTGGCCCGATGCTGGCTGCCGCTGCGGCATGGGGCCAACTCGCCCGCGAATTGAACTCGTCGGCCGCCGCCTACCGCTCGGTGATCGCCGGACTGACCACCTCCGGATGGCAGGGCCCGTCGTCGTTGATGATGGCCAATGCGATCGCGCCCTACCTGGCATGGATGCACAGTACCGCCGCTCAGGCTGAGCAGACTTCCGTCCAAGCGCAGAATGCCGCGGGCGCTTACCAATCGGCGTTCGCCATGACGGTGCCTCCGCCGTTGATCGCCGCCAACCGCACCCAACTGATGTCGCTGATTTCCAGTAATTTCTTCGGACAGAACAGCCCGGCGATCGCTGCCACGGAAGCGGAATACGACCGGATGTGGGCCCAGGATGCGGCCGCGATGTACGGGTATGCCGCTTCGTCGGCGACCGCGTCGAAGCTGACTCCGTTCGCCGACCCGCCGCGCACCACCGACCCGGCCGGGGTGGCCGCACAAACGGCTGCGGCTGCGCGGGCCGCCAGTAGCCCGACGCAGACCGCCTCCTCGCAGTTGCTCACTCAACTACCCATGGCAATGCAGCAACTCGCCGCGCCTGCGCAGGCCCCCGCGCCACCCGCCGCACCGACGCCGACAGACCTGCTGCTGCAGATCCCGTCCATCACGAGCGCCACCGCATCGATTACCAGCTCGTCATTTTCGGGAGCTGCTATTCAAACAACGAACCACGCCATTGCGATCAACGCGATGCGCGACGAAGCTCAGGGAATCGGACCGTTCTTGGCGGGATCGACGGGGCCATCGGTGCCCGCCGTCCCCGCCAACGTGGGAGGCTCGATGGTGTCGGCGGGCATGGGTCGCGCCAGTTTGGTTGGCACCATGTCGGTACCGCAAACATGGGCGGCGACTGCCACGCTGCCTACCAGTTCCGCGACCGCATTGCCGGTCGCCAGTACCGCAGCCGCTCCGGCGGTTTCGACGATGTCACCCGGCATGTTCGGCGAAGCCCTGCTCGGCACATTGGCCGGACGCGCGGTCAGCAACGTTGCCGCGAAGCTGCGCACCAACAGCGTCGTACCACGCTCGCCAGCGGCTGGATGACAGGAAGGAGGCAGCAGTTTAGGCCATCTCGCAACGACCAAGTTCCAATGATCGCGACTAAAAGGAGATTTCGATGACTGCCCGGTTTATGACCGACCCGCACGCGATGCGCGACATGGCGGGCCGTTTCGACGTGCACGCCCAAACCGTCCTCGA